>CAZRMJ010000001.1:0-9232 GCA_964601175.1 Candidatus Woesearchaeota archaeon
CTCTTTCAATTCATATGGTGATAGGGCTTCGATTACTATTGGTGGTGGAGGGTGCTGATGAAAAGGGGATTTTATGTTGTAACCACGATATTATTGTTTTTGTTGTTTATTTTTCTCCTACTATTTAGAGCCAATTTTGTTTTTTCTCTTGAAGACTACGTAAATCAAGAATCTGCTGAACAAATTAAGCAATCCTCGGTGGATGGTGGTCCTAATATTGACCTGTCTCAATCTATAGAGGATAACTCTAAAAATAACGATGGGAATGTAGACATAACTTTCACTGTACGCGATGATCAATTGATTAGGAGTTGTACTCTTTATGATAATATTAATCAACCTTTTGGACCAGATAAAAAACAAATAAATACATTTGTACAACTAGATTACCCTGTTACTTTTAATTTAGAAAACATTGATAATGGAAAATACCAGTGGAGTATAGTTTGCGAAGATAGGCTATTTAGAAGCAAGTCCCCAATTGTACATACATTTGTTGTTAAGAAACTTCCTCCAAAATCACTCGACATCCCATATATTGAAGTTGGGGAAGATGGGGTCTTTGTTCTGAATCTTAGTTCTTATTTTTCAGACCCAAAGGACTCTGATCTGAAATACAAGAGCCTAATTAACTCTAAAGATATCAAAATTAAGATAGATCCTGTAACTGGATTGACCTTAATCGAACCACAAAAGAATTGGTTTGGAGAATCTGATCTAAAGTTTGCTGCTTCTAATAAGTTTGGATTAGAGACGGAAAGTAATCAGATTCATATTATAGTATCGGAGCAAGGAGATACACCACCCAGATTTGAATCATTGAAGGCTCTTGGTGTCATAAATGATACATTAGATGACGATGGATATCTTTTCCTTCAATGTAATGTCACTGATGATTATGCTATTAAAGAGATATCTCTTTATTCAGATACAAGCGGAGAATGGAAATTAGAGGAAACTAAAAATATTGACTCCATTGATTCCAGTGCTTTATTCAATCTTACAGATGTTTCAAATGGGGAATATTCTTGGACTTGTTCAGCCAAAGATGATAATGGGAATGAAACTATTGGTGAAAAACAGCCAATTGATGTAAATGTTGATGTTAGTTTAGAACATACAATTCCCAAATTTATGGTAAACAATGTTGAAACAGATAGATCTGTGTATATCTCATTTAGTGGGTATTTGAACAATTCAGTTATACTTGGTGAATTAGTGATAAAGAAACCAGATGGATTAATATATTACAAGGAGGATATGTCTAAAGCACAGCATTTCGAATTTGATTCTCTTGGAACTCCTAAAATTTTATACTTTAAGGATATCAAAATTGTGCCGGATGAGATATTTAATAGTGACTTCAGAGTTGGAAAAAAAGCTAATATTGAAATGGTCTTAGATTACACTTATCAGGGAATTCCTTATGAAAAGGTGATATCTCATCAAATAGAAGTTACTTCCAGGACAATTAGCGAGGATAATCTTTATGGGTAAAACACTTCATTTGCAATTAAAGCCTAAAAATAAAAAAAAGAGGAATGTTGTTTTGATTGGAGGATTGGTTGGGATAGTATATGTTTCGTTCTTTTTCTTATCAGTTATGGTTGCTTTTTTGGAGGAAGGGTATACAATAAAAGGAATTTTTATCTCTATGGGTGGATCTCTTTATGATAAAATGTCCCCCATTTTACATAAACCAATATTTGCACCAATTTATTTTTCTACGTATCTTATAGCTGCAGTATTTTACTTTCTTGGGTTATCCAATGATGGAATTAACATTTCAAACTCAATTCTTGTAGAGAAACTAATATTCCCAATACTTACTTTTGCCATTTGGTATCTTATCGGATCATTGATCGTTAAGATTTATCTAAGAGTTGCTAAGATCTCTGGAAAAAAAGCTTTGACTATCTTTATTGTTTTTTCCTTACTCTTGTTTTTGAAAACAGGACTATCTTTAGCTGCTACCCCTTACAAAGGAAGCCTGCATCAACATACTGGATATAGTACTTGGTCCGGGTATGATGGTCTGGCAAATACTACAGGGGATAATTGTGAACCTAATCTACTAGAATTTGCATCTTCAGGAAAGACAGTTGGCCAACTAGCAAATCAGGTAGGAAGTGCTAATTTGTCATGGTTGGGATTTTCAGATCATTCTTATTGCACTAACTCCACGGAGTTTGATGTTGTAAAAAACGATTGTGAGAGTAGTAGAAACAGTACATTCACGTGCCTAATGGGTGAGGAATTGAGTGTATCGGATCAATCTGGAGATAATGAACCACTCTTTCTACTTTACTGCCAAAATCCTGACAAAGGTGAGGCACATATCGGAGGATATGGCTTGACCTCTTTTTTAAATCAGTCTTCTCCAGCCATGCACTGCCCTATTAGTCCCCAAGCTCAATCAGGGATAGATTCTATAAACAGCCAACAAGGACTTTCAATTTTAAATCACCCTAATCTGACTTTTGCAAGTATTAACTTTTTAGATTTCGATTCGCTATTTGCAATGGAAGGATATCGCGGAATTGAATTATTCAACGCAGATTTTAATCCAGATGACACAAAAGCAGTCGCCGATTGGAAAACTATTTTGCTAGGAGGAAATAAAGTTTTTGCTTACGGAGGCACAGACTCTCATAACGATGTGTCTACAGTTAATTATGATATTGCATATCTGGATGGTCCTTTAAATGATACTAATCTTAAGCAAGCATTGGAGTCAGGCTATGTTACAGTCTCTAATAATGGTGAAATGCATATAGAAGTGGCTTATGGTGGGCAAACGTATCATATGGGCGAAACATTAAATGTTACAAATAATGATCTTGTTAACGTTACTGTTTCATATGATCTTGACAACGGTTGCGCTTTAAATTTATTGAAGGGTCAACCATCAATAAATTTAGAGTCTTCAGGTCTCAATTTAAGTGTTTTTGGTAGTGGGTCATTTTCTATTCAGAACACTATAATTGCCAATTCTTATTTTAGAGCAGAGTGTTCTCTAACCATTGGATCGAATGTTTATAGAGTTATTTCTAACCCTATTTGGGTTAATGCTGTCAATAGTACCTCTAGTTGTTCATGTACTGGTTGGAGTGCTGGAAGCTGCAGTGCGGGAAGTTGTGGAGCTAATGAGAGGCAGTACACTAGAACTTGTACCCCTTCAGCATGTAGTGCTGAAACACAATGTGTCCCTGATGTCAGTTGTCTTGGAGGCAGTACTTTAATAACTGTTTGTTCTTCTGGTTGTGACTACACTACAATTCAGTCAGCAATAGATAACTCAAACCCTGGAGATCACATAAATGTAACTGATAATCGTAATTATGCTGAACATCTGACAATTGATTCTGGAGATGCCGAGTGGCTTGAGTGTTCTGGAGGCGCAAACATTTCTAGCAATAGTGGAACAGGAATTTTTGTCGTGAATCCAAGTACAGTAGACGATATTTACATAAAGGGTTGTACTATAAAGAACTTTGGGACAGGAATATGGTTAAACCGAACAACAAATGCTCGTCTAGAAAATCTCAGTTTCATCAATGTTGGAACTTCAATATATATAGATGACGATTCAGATACAAATAAAATAATTAATAATAGTATTGTAGTAAGCCAAGATTATGGAATTCAATTTGATACTATACGTAGCAGTACGCAGGGACCACTACTTAATCAGGTAAAATATAATAAGATCTTAGATTCAGCAGTAATAGGAATATGGCTCGATAAAACACTTAATACTGAAATAATTGGTAACACAATTAATGGTAGTGATGATTCTGGAGATTATGGTATAGATTTTAACGGGCATAATACAATAACCTCAGGGATCATTGAGAACAATACAATATATAGTAATGATATAGGATTTTATAATCAAAATGCTAACTCTAATACATTTGAAAGCAATGTTTTCTGTCCACTAAATCCTACCAAAGACATCTGGAATACTGGAACTGGTCTATCAGGAAATTATAATACCTGTGATAATCCGGCTGGTTGGAATGATGCTGGGTCTACTGGATGTAAATATTCTTGTGATTCCCCGCCCTCTACATATTTGATTGCACCCTTGGATGGTTCTACACTAATTAAAAAAGATTCTAACTTTACTTGTTATTCAGAAGATAATAACCAATTATCAAATATTACTTTGTATCACAATGCAACTGGAGTTTGGCATGCGAATCAGACCAATGTTGTTACGGGCACATCAAATTCTACTGTATTTACCTTGAATAATCTTGTAAATGGTACTAATTTTATGTGGAATTGTATGACAACTGATAATTCTTCCCATTCTTCTTTTGCAGCTAGTAATTGGAGCGTTAATGTGAACCTAATAAATAGAGTTCCTTCAATACCTAATGTCTTAGGTTGCAACTATGACTATTGCTTTTCTAATAACACTTTTTTTGATTCAGTAAATGTAACTTGCTTTGGATCGGTAGATGATGATAATGATGAAATAACTTACTTTTTAGATGCATTTTATGATGGTTCTTGGAGCAGTATAGGAAATCATACAGAAAATTCATTTCTTTTATGGAACATAAGTTCTATAAACGGGCAATCTAATGTTGGCATTCGTTGCAGAGCGATAGATTTGTCTGGAAGTAATACTTATACTGATTATTATAGTCCTCCAATGAGTTTGAAGATTTATAATTCAATAAATGATACTAACAAGTTTTTAGTCCAAAACTCTAGTGGTTATACAGTTGCCTGGATTGGAGATTTGGGAAATATGGTGCTTAAGGGAGCTTGTTCTATTTCCAGTAATTGTACTGCGCCATCAGGATCATTAATATTCTCGAATGCGACAGATAATTCAACTGGTTACTTGGACTTAGATGGGAATCTTTGTTTGGAATCTGGAAGTTGTTCTGATATGTTTGGCTCTTGTAATCCATCTAGAGATTCTTTCTTAATACAAAACACTACTGCATATAATATGAGCTATATTGACTTTAACGGCAATCTTTGTTTAACAGGGGGATTATATCAAAATGTTCCATTGTAGGCGTCAAATATATAAAGGAAACATTACTGATTACATGATGATTAAAAGAGGATTGATCTTTACTCTTTTGTTTTTATTCTTTGCGACTTCTTCTGTTTATGCAGGAGATGTTATTTTTAGAAACGGAAAAATTATATCTTCTGGCAATGTAAGTACAGATGAGAAGTTTGTTGGAGATGGTTCAGCGTTAACAAACTTAAATGGAATAGGTGGCAATCCATTTAATCAGAATCTAAATACTACTGATAATGTTACATTTAATAAAGTTGTGATACAAAGAAATCCTCAATGCACTGGTGCTGTTTGTTTAAATGATCTAATTTTAGATAACCTTTATGGTTCGGGAAATAGTAAAAATCAAATTTCTTTAAGGTCTAATGGTACAGAACAGTGGAGTTTTGGAAATGATATAAATGGAAATGGAAAAAGAGAATTTTATATTTTTGATTCTAGAAACTCATACCCTATATTTGTAATAAATAATAGTGGAACTTATAATGTAAATAATCTGGAAACAAATGATACATTAAAGTCGAAGAGATTAGAAATAAATAATATTGATCAGACAAAAATAGAAGTTTATCATATGGCTGATGCTGTTGGAAGTAATATAATAAACTCATTGGAAGCCAATGGAACTAGGAATCAATTGACTATAAATCACAGTTTGTGGATAAGGGGATTTGGAGAAGATGCAGGATTATTTTTGTCTGGAAGCAATCTTGCCAAGATGTGGTATTTATTTACCAATCAGACTCTTGGTACTCTGTCATTGCAGTCAACACATTCCGGAATCTTTCTTGTACCTGGAGATACTGTAATGTCTAGACTGAATGTTACTGGATTGACTGGATTTGCTCCAGGAGTGATGATAAATACAAGTAGTAGCACTTATGCATTAAATGTTGGTGGTTCTGCTAATATAACTGGTCCACTTTTTATGACTCAACAAATTAATACTCCTCAAGTAAGGGGAGGAAATGGTCAGGGTGCAATATTGAGTCTTTATGGTACTTATGGCACTGCTACCAGTGCAGAAGTTAGAATAGGTTATAATTTTTCAGACTCTACTTTTTCAGTAAATAAGACTTCTGCATATCTTAATAATAATTTAATCAGTACGGGAGTTATTAATTCTACCAAGGAAATATGTGTTTCTGGAGGTAATTGCTTAAATAAAACTATTCAAGTTTACATTGAAGGTCTAGTTAAGAACAATAGTATTATATATTATAATGCTAACCATTCTAGGTGGGAGTCATTAAATCAAAGTCCAATTGCATCACAGACACTTCATTATTGTCCTGATGGAGGGCTTCAATGGCTTGGGACAGGAGCTGCATGTCCACTATGAAAATAGATAAAAAAGTATTTTATATGATCGGAGGGTTGATTATTTTAATTGGATTTATTGTATTTGCAAGAGCTCAAAATGTAGGAAATAGGATAAGCCCAAGATGTAATTCTAATGGAGTTGTGGATATTGATTATGCTTATAAGATTCATTCAGAAGAAGGATATACAAATTATATTGCAATACTAACTGCCGGTAAGTGTGAAAGGGAGTTTAGAGGGCAGATAGCTAGAACTTCTAATGTTGGCCCGTATATTGAAAGCGATATAAATGCTCAAGTGGAAGCTAAAAGATTGTCTTTCTATCCTGATCCATTTGGAGATCTAGATGTTGACGGAAGAGGATTCTTTACGTTGCCCTAATTTATAAAATGAAAGATTTAAAAATAGTCTCCCTAGGTAAGATTATGGATAAAAAGTTAAAATTTATTTTGTTTTTTGCTTTTATATCATTAATTTTAATTTCTAATCTTTCATCTAGTCAGTCAACTGTGCCTGAGCTGTTGTTTAGCAATGTTTCTCAAATTTCATCATCAAATTTTAGCGCTTCCTCTCCTTCTATAGCCACAGATTCCATTGGAAATATTCATATTGTATGGGATCAAGGTTTTCCCCTTTACTATGGAAAGATATTCTACACTAAATTGGATCGATTTGGAAATACGATCGTAAGTAATAGACAATTGAGTAATTTTTCTGGAATCCACGGATTTGCTTCTTCAATTGTAGTTGATAAGTTTGACAATCTTCACATTGCGTGGGCTTATGATGAAGTTGGTTCTTTAACTCATGGAACTCGTTATACTCGTCTTGATGCAAATGGAAATGTAATTGTAGATGGAATATTGTTGCCCAACTCATCAACAGAAGATCCACAAATAGGAATAGATAGTAGGGGAAATATTCTAATTGCTTGGAGAAGCTATTATCAGAAATATGATAGTTCGGGAAATCCTATTGGATCTGCTATTTCTTTGGGAAATACAAGCGAATGGGACCCCTTATCTGTTAAAATGGTTGTTGATAGCAATGATAATGCTAATATTGTTTGGATGGAAGAAAGAGTTCAAAGGCCTATAAATCCTGATGCCCATATCAAATATGCAAAAATAACTGGCAATGGTAATTTAATAGTAAATAATCTTCAGTTGGATGGAGCAGTAAATCAATCTTACAATCCTGCTATTTCTATTGATAGAAATGACAATCTCTTTATATCTTGGGATTCCATGGTTAATGGTTCAAGTAAACTGTATCTATCTAAAATATCTAGTAATGGGTCTTTTGTCATTGATAAGATGCTTGTTTCATCTTCAATTCACTCTTCTAATCTCATTATAGATTTCTTAGGAAATATAAATATTTTTGGAAAAGATCACTGGTTTACTCAACTTGATTCTGTTGGAAACATTGTAGTTACTCCTAGGATTATTGGAGTAGGAGATTATTTCTCACCTAAAGTTGCCTTAGATAGACGAGGAGCAATGCATTTGGTTTGGTATAATGGTCCATATAATTCTGCAAGCATAAACTATCGTAAATCTCTTAATCCTGCAACTCTTAGGATAGTTGGAATTGCTAGGCCGGGCTCTCAAATTCAGTTCATAGTAAACGATATTTACAATGTTAATGGGAATTATACATTTGGATTTTCTGGGGGAACATATCCAGAGCTTAACTTATCTGATGGAAGAAGAGTTCCACTAAAAGATGATCCATTTCTTAGAGCTTCTTTGTATTCTCCGATGGCAATAGGCTTAATTAATTCAGTTGGTAGATTGAATCAAAACTCAAGTGCTGTGATTACATTTAATATTCCCAATGTTCCATTAAATGGAACTAGATTATATGCAGGATTTGTTACACATGATTCGACCGGTAAAATTGTTTCTATATCTGATCCAGTTTCATTTGTTATTAATTAGAAATTAGAGTTCCTTAGTTAGGGATATATCAACAACTACATCTTGCCACATATCTTATCTTTCCTGGTTCTCCACATAATTCTCCTTCTACATAAATCTTACCCTCTTTAAAGTAATAACCTCCATAGTATGGGTGAACTAATGGTTCTGTATATACAATCTCTCCGTTAATTAGGTTTGGACACTTTCCATCAATCAACTCGTCTTTAGTTAGGGCTTTTGAGTTAATATCAAAAGAATTACATGTGTACAGCACTTCTTTTGGCATCATACTTATATTTATTCTAGGATACTCTCTGTCAGAATTTTCGCATAACTTATATTCATCCAAATAATCACAGCCCTCTACTTCTTCACATATAGCTTTTTGATACACTAAGTCATATTTGTTAGACGAAGTAATGTGACTTGGTATTGGTTGAGAAGCAGATACAAACATTATAATAAGCAATACTATTGTAAGATAAAACCCTGCTTTCTTGTAAAATCTTCCTTTGTCTTTAAACGAGCCTATAATGAATCCTAAAAGAGATCCAGCGATGAAACCATATAACGGAAGAATATAGAATAAGATAATTCCACCTTCCCCTATGTGTTGAGAGGAATTAAATAGCCATAAAAAGATTAATCTTCCAATAAAGTTATTTCCAAAAATCATTAGGAGGCCAAAGATTATTGGAGATAGAAAGATTCCAATAATTCCAGATATTATAACATATTTTCTTCGGTCTTTATCTAATAAAGCTGAAACTACAATAAAAAGTAAAATGCCTGCCCAAAAAATCACATGTCCTGTATTCTGCAATGTGTTGTCCTGTTGAGAGGGTGTTATGTAATTTATGTTTTCTCCTAAAAATGCTTGTTCCTTAGATGGAGGATAGAAAAATCCAAAAATAAACATTAAAAAAATAAT
>CAZRMJ010000001.1:9332-137177 GCA_964601175.1 Candidatus Woesearchaeota archaeon
ATTAGCAAGATTATTAATTCACTCATCTAATGATATTAATATTTTGATAAATAAGCTTTCCTATTGTCCTTACAATTCTGTAATTTCATATAATTTGGAGAGCCAGAGAAAGAAAGAGAGAATTCATAGACTGGCTTTTTTACGATGACTGGATAATATTGCGACGACAGAATGTTAAAAACATACATTTTATCAGAAATTTGCACTGGCTATTAGGAGCCAGTTGGCTGAACTACTGGCTTTTTATTAACTAAGCGGTTAATTACTGAAGCTAAATATCTTTTATCATAGGTCTTGCCAAATTTGTTATATTGTGCAGTCAAATTTTTATCAGTTACAACAAAAAACCATCTATTTTCATAATTATCGTTTAAACTATCTACTTTTTGCATTAATTGTTTTTTATTTTTTGAAAGTATCTTGCCAGTTTCAACCTCAATTGCATATTCTTTTTTATTTATTTCAAAAACAATATCTGGTTTAACTGTTTCATATGTGGATATTTTGTCAGTGAAATTATTCAAGTAACTTACTATGTCTTTTATCATAAAAATATGTTGAGGACTTTCAGTTTTTCTTCTTTTGATTAAGTATTCTTCTTTTGAAAAACTAGTTATGCTTTTCATAAAATACTTTTTGTAACCTTGCTTCTGAAGATATGCAATCTCCTTTTCATTTAGATCTTTAATTTTAATACACAATTCATGTTTGGTTACGTTTATCTTGGAATTTGCTCTTTGTGCCCTTTTTTCTTTTTGTTCATCTATACTCTTCTGTATTTTGGCTAATCTCTTTTCATTGCTAATCTTTTTACTTGATTCTATTAACTCATCAGGTCTTGTTGTTATTATTTTATGTTCTTCGGGAGATGCTACGATCTTTATTTCAGAGTGATCATCGTCCATTACTAAGATCCCCTCTCCGGTTCCTGCTGTAAGAAGATGGTTTGCTTCAGTTTCGCTTAAGAAAAATGTTCTCTTTATGTTGTTTATTACAGCTGGTTTCTGCCTCATTAACAAAGTATATGAGCTATTAGCTAATGCTGACTTTCCAGCTTCCGAGTCAAGCATTCCTTCTACTTCTTGATTAATAAGGAATAATGCTAAATTAAACTTTCTACATGTCTTTACTATTTCAAATATATATGAAGCATCTTTCGCTTGTTTTAATAAAGACCAAGATTCATCAATAACTAAAAGTTTTCTTTTAAGATCCTTTTTCATCTTCATATATATGTGATCTAGGATAAGAAACATCATAACTGGTTTTACTTGCTTTGGTAGATTTCCTATATCGAAGCATACAAATTGATTATTGAAATTTATTTCAGTTTCTTGATTTAAGAAAGAGAATACACCATTTACATACCACTCTAACCGACTTATTAGACTTCTTATAGTCTGCTTTTCGGAAAGAATAGCTTTTTTTTCTATTTTTTTAAGAACATTATATAAATCTTCTAAAATTGGCGGACTGTTTTTCCACGTAGAAACATCATCACTATAAATTCCCCTTTCTTCATATGTATCTGTAAGTGCTCTTTCAAGTATAGCTTTCTGAGGATCTGATAATTCTCCTAACATTAAAGACATTAAATCTAATAATGCTAGTCTCTTTTCAGGATAATCATGACCCATTAAATCCAATGGATTGATTATAGTTTTTGAGACTGGACTTAACTCTATTAACTGCCCATCAAATCTCTTTACAAGAGCTTTATACTCTCCCTGAGGATCTATAACCATTACATCAGTCCCACTAAGTAAATATCTAGAGATCATTAATTTGGCCATATAGCTCTTGCCAGATCCTGAACTTGCTAAACAAAGACCATTAGGGTTGGTTAGATTGAATATATCCTTAATTATGGGGATATTATTCTTGTTCTGACCCAGCCAAATTCCTGTCTTGTCTGCTTGTAAAAAAGAAGAAGTAAATGGAAAAAATGCAGATAATGCTTCAGTTGGTATACTTCTAACTTGTTTAAGTTTGTTCATTGCTAAAGGAGAGCATGATTGAAATCCTTGTGCCATTCTAAAATTCGGGTTTCTCGGAATTATTAGAAGTGAATTAAGTTCCGCTTGTATCCTTTTAGTTAAAGTATCTAATTCTTCTTTTGTTTTAGATCTACAGTTAAAATATAAACTTACATTGAACAACTTGTCTCTTCCTTTTTGAAGATTGGCTAATACTGATTTTGTATCTTTATATTTTATTTGTAGACTTGGGTTTAGTATATTCCTGTTCTTGGCAGAATACAAATCGGCTCTCTGTTTTTGTAATTCTTTATTAAGAAAGATCATCATTGTCTCAATATCATAAGGTTCAATATAAATTGAGATATCAAAATTACCCATTGTACTAATAATTTTATCTAAAAATCCAGTTTCTACATTTCTTGGATAACCGTGAGCATATATTGTTCTATTTAAAATGCTTTTATCATTGTTTGATATTTTAATATGGTTCGGAGTATTTTCTATCTTATTTGGTAAGAAGTCAGTTAATTCTTTACTTGTGCTCTTTTTATTAAATTTCACTCACCCCTCCATTTCTAGAAATAAAGAACCTCTTAAGAAATAGATCTAAGTCATTATCCTTCAACCTATTATTTTTTAGACCTATATTTGTAAGCTTATCTTGGCATATTTTAAGTTGAATATTTAAATCGTTTTTTTCTGGAATGACTATATAAAATACTCTGTTCATGACTTCGCTTTCTTTAGTTAACGACTCCAAATGCTTTTTATATCCTTCAAATAATATCTTAAACTTATTATTATCTCTTATTTTTGATTCAAAATCTCTAAAATATTCTTCTAAATTTAATTGTTCCGTGCTCATAATAATTTGTATTGTAAAATCAATACTATTGAGAAATTTCTGAAATGCTATTGCTATTGCTTGTTTAGACTCTTCTGGTTTAATTGAGAAATTTATTGGATTAATCCTCAAAATAGCTATCTTTCTTTTATCTGTAGTTAAAATTAAGTCCTCTTTTATTTCTTTAATAGGTATAAATCTTATCAAACTATTATAATTTTCAATTTTCTTTGATTTGTACCAGTATTTCCAATTTTTTATATGCTTATCAAGATCTAAGAAGATAAAACCTATTGCTAATCCACTAAACATTGTTATAAATGGTATTTTTATTGCAATATTTAGATTTGTTTTAAAAGCAATGAATATAACTATTGGTGCAAATATAAACAAATAGGCTAATTGTTTAAAATTAAGACCAAACATTATTTTTTCCTTGTACTCTAGCTGTTGAGGTATTTCGTAAGCCATTGTTAACTCCTAAATTTGCTACGAACACTAAATGTAGCTCTAGTTATTGCAAAAAGCAGTAGAATTGCCATAAGGATATCTATTAAAAGAAAAGCTGAGATCAATAAAATGATCTGAAAGTTACTAAAGACTCCTACATCCATTAAAGAAGAGAATCCTATCAATAATACTGCATCAAAAAATGTAATGAATATAGAAACCCCTAGAATATTTAATATTAATGAACCAATATCTCTTAATTTTGGAATAAAATAGAAGAAAATACCTATCGGGAAGAAGACTATACCAACAGCAACTATCGTATATCTTAAGGTTAGAACGAATATAGTTATTATTAGTACCAATAAATAACCTATTAGTAATGCAAGGGCTAATCCTAAACCAATTGTACTATTTACTTGTAAACTAAAAAAGTTACTATCTACTATGCTCAAAGTTGCGGAAGTCATTGTGGAAGCCAAGTCTAATACTAAGCGGTATAGAAAGAATGAAGACTGAACTAGAACAATCATTATTATTATATTTCTTAACCATTCCTTGGCAGAATCCCTTTTTTCAGAGTCATAACCAGATATTAGAAAACTTATTCCTGCACCAACAAGTAAAAGAGCATAAAATATTGATAGCATGTAGACTATTATTGCCCATAATCTAATGAAGATCTCTGTTTGGACTTCAGCAGATAATAAATTTAGAACCAATTGTAAGAATGGCTGGACTGGAGCATTAATCAGATCAAATAAGAAATTAAAGAAGACCTCTGGAAGACATGATCCTAGATTAACTAATCCACAGCTAGGCATCTTCTCATGAATGAAGTCTTAGTGAGAAATGAAAACAAGATATAATTAAACAAAATAAATAGAACAATCTTAGAAAATAGTATAAACCTACTTGTTTCAATATCTTTTATAGAGAACTTAAAGTTTGCCTGTGCTCTGGGATAATTTGGGTTATTGTATCTTGGAAATTCATATCCTTGATCCCATAATATGCATATTGCTTCTTGTCTCTCAGATCCCGATATTTGCGACCAAATATAATTACAGTCATTCTTTTTACTTGATTCGGTAAAATTAGAACATTTCAGATTTGATGGGCATGCAGAAGCTATTTGCAACAGCAACAATTTAATAAAAATCCCTGTTGCAAGAGCTACTGCTATCCTTTTTATTAGCACTTTATTCATATTAGATCATAAATTGCACAAACCATGGTGCCGCCCAGATTATTGCAAGACCTATAAATACGTACATTATTGTATTCTTCGAACTTTCTCGCTTTCTAGGATCAGAACCGCTTGTAATATAACTAATTCCTGCCATTACAAGCATTATAACCGCAACAAATGTTGCCGCATATTTGATTAAGTTATATATTCTTAACACAGGTTCTAATATTGTATCAAATGTGCGCTTATCTTCTTCTGACAAGGTCTGATTAAATTGGGCGCTAACAAATTGCATTGCAAAGATATACGCAATAAGCAAGATGCTAACAATTTTTTGTACCTTCATTCTTTCACCTCCTTTTCAGTTGATTGCTCTCTCCACTCGTCAAGGTAGGCTCTTGCCTTTCGAAATCTAGCCAGTTTACCTCTGGCATCTTTCTTATACTTCCATTTAATGAATTTAAGACAATTTTTGCAAAAGTCTTTTTCTTCGTCAATTTCTGTTTCGCAGATGGTGCATGTTTTTTTCATGCATTTGCCGTGATCTAAAACCTTTATAGGCAATCGGAGACCATTTAGTCGACTAAATGGAAGACTAATTAGTAGACTAAATTGACGTCTATTTTGTCTCCGATTTTTTATAAAATTAAAAGAGAAAGTTCTGCTTATGGAACAAAATAAGTTGATCTTAGGAGAATGCTTAGAAGTAATGAAAAAGATGCCTTCAAACTCAATAGACCTAATTATTACAGATCCCCCTTATGGAGACAACATTGCTTATTATGGAAATAAAACTATAGAAAATAATGAGAACCCCTTGTTAAATTGTATAGCTTTAGTTGAGTGTTACAGAGTTTTAAGAAAAAACAAAACAATGTATAATTTTACAAATTGGAAACATTTGCCTTTTCTTACAGAATTTATATCCAAGTATACCAAGTTCAAAATAAGACATGTAATAGTTTGGAAAAAGCCTAACTTCGGAATGGGTTATGCTTTTAGACACCAATATGAATTAATTTTAGTTCTGGAAAAAGAGAATCCTAAATATTATCTTACTAATTTTTCAAATGTACAAGAATCTAGCTTTATTTCTGGAAAATCAATACACCCACATCAGAAACCTTTGGATTTGATTACTAAAATGATTAAACACAGTTCTAAAGAAGGAGATTTGGTGTTTGATCCATTCTGTGGAAGTGGCTCTACTTGTGTCTCTGCTAAAATCAATAATAGAAATTGGTTAGGTATAGAACTTGATCCTAAATTTATTGAAATCGCTAAAAATAGACTCTTGGAGGTAGATAATGGAACAGCATGATTTAGATAAGTCAAATCCCGAACATGTTATACTGATGCTTGAGGAAATTCTTAGAATATTGTCTCAGAAGAAAGAGAAATTATGTGTTGAGTGTAAGAAGATTTACCCTTCAGATAAGCTATTTAAACCTTGAATAAATCGCTTTTTTATGGAGTTAAATGATGAAGTTAGAATAGTTTTTGACGCTAGTTTCAATAATGATTATGCTGGAAATTTAGGAGAAAATGATGTACTAACTAATTTGGAAACATTAAATAGGATTCTAAAGAATACAAAACTAGAAAAAGTTGATTATCTTATAAAAATAGTAGAATGCCATTTTATTATGTGCCCTTATTTAGCTTTCGAGTTTTTTATTACTAATGACCTTATATCTAAAGGTATGCAAGAGTTACACAATTATTTAGAAAACCTTAGATTAAAGAATGATTCATTATATTATGATCATTATCATTATTGCTTGTTAAGATTACAATATCAATTAAGAAATAAGAAATTTAACTTACAACAATTAAATATGATTAGAAATGGTGTAATTAATTTGCCTGATAGGGCTAAGTCGGTTAGAGTAAGAGCTATTGGATACACTGATGAAGATATTAGATTAGATGTTGTAACCAAAACCGTTAAAGTAATAGATGATAAAAGACTTGAAATTGTTAAAGAAAAGTATTCTGGTGAGTTGTTGACCGATGATATAAAAAATCTTAGTGAAAAATTAAAACAAAGTGATTTAAGGGGAGATTTAGCAAATTCTGTTTTAAAGTTAAAATCCAACTTTTATGAAAAAACCGATGATTTTGATTTAACTGCTTCTGCTCAGCAAATAAGAAATGTTATGATGGATATGATAAAAGATATTACTAAAAAAGTAAATAGCGACCAGGAATTAGTTATATCCAATTCTAGTAGAGAAGATGCTGAATACAGAGAATTTTTAGAGAAAAAAGGGATTATTAGTGATAAAGAAAAGAGACTATTAGATTCTTTCTATAGTTTTATTTCAGATGAGATAAATCATAAATCTCTTACAAAAAAAGAATATTATAGGATTTCACTAAACATATTTTCACAAATAGGCTATCTTATAATTGAAGAATATGAGAATTATATTAAAAGTAAATGATTCAATTTAGTGGTTCACATCATTGTGCCATGATGTACTGGAACCCGGACCGCACTCATGGCTCTTCAGTCCTTTTCGCGTGATGCTGAAAATTTATAATTATACCAAACCTAATAAATAAATGAAAAAGAGACTTCTAATAATCCGAGGCCTGTTGTTATGAGTGCGGGGTTGTTTAACAACTTGGAAACTTTTGAGGGAAATCATAATCATGATTTGGACTTAAGGTCAATTGTAAAAGTAAAATCTGACGAAATTCCAGAAGGTGACGGGATTATTGGAAGTCCTCCTTGCCAAAGTTGGAGTTTAGCAGGAGCAATGAAAGGAATATCTGATGATAGGGGAAAGCTATTTTATGAAAAGAACTACAACTGACTTAGAGTCATCTTACTTTTGAGTAAAAGCAACATTCTTAAGCCTTAATTCTATGTTAAATTATGAAAAATAAAAAGATTTGGATTTGGGCAATTATAGGGTTTATTTATGCATTCATACCAATGAGCGTTATGGCTTTTGGTAAGAGTTCTGGAGAGGTTGGACCTGGAATTATTCTAATCCTTCCACCATTTTGGCCAGTTGCATTTAGTTTTTTTGGAATAATAGGGGTATTTGCATTTTTTGCAAAATTTTCTACTACTCTTCTTAATTTTGGCTCTTCTCCTTTAATGAATTACATTTTAATTATATTAACTTTAATTTTTTGGACCATTCTTGGAGGATTAATAGGATATATTTCTACTAGAAAAGAGAAAATTAAAAACAAATGAGTATTTTGGATAATATCCGCATTAGTAATTTTGGGCTTACTTATTTTAGGAAGCCATTACTTTTTTGGCCGGTAATCCAATATCATTCTATTCTACAATTGGTTGCGCATCGAATTAGACTAAAGTGTATCATGCGCGGGCCGGGAATTGAACCCGGGCCACAACATTGGCAATGTCGTATACTAACCACTATACTACCCGCGCTTAATTCTTATGGACAGAATGGTTTTATAAAGGTTTATTTTTGAAAATTTTACTTTATTCTTTTTAGTATTGCTTCTTCTAAATTTGCTATTCTTCTAAGGATATCTTCGACTCCTTTTTCGGCCTTTCTATTAACTTTGTAATCATATTCTGCTTTTATTCTATCTTTTTGTGATTGTCTATTTTGACTCATTAGGATTATTGGAGCTTGTATTGCTGCTAGACAAGACAACACTAGATTTAGAAGTATGAATGGGTAAGGGTCCCAAACTCTTATCCATGCAATTATATTTATTGCCATCCATACACAAAGAAATGCGAGAAAAAATAGGATGAAGTGCCAGCTTCCAGCATATCTTGTTAATTTATCAGCAGCTCTTTCGCCTATTGTTTGACCATGATGAAAGTTTGGTTTATCATAGATCTTATTTTTCATATTTTACAGAAGATTTTGCTTTTTATATACCTATTTGATGGGTAAACACTAAAAAGCTAAAATGATTAGATTTTAAAACCATTGATTTATGGATATTAGGTTGGCCCATTAGTCTAATGGTAGAACATCTCGTTTACACCGAGGAGGCGGAGGTTCGATTCCTCCATGGGCCATTTTTTATCTAATCTATGCAACAATAAATTAGTCAATTCTAGGATTATAATCTCTGGGTCTAATTTCCCAAGCTGTAGTATAATGTTTTGCAGCATCTCTAGCAGATTCTGGGCCAATATAAATTAGGCCTGAGTCTATATGTGGGCCTATTTGAATGGGATTATCTTTCAATGGTAAAACTCGAAATCCTTGCATCCTGGGATCCTCGCATGAAAAGTAAAAAACAATAGTATTACCTTCAAGGGGGATAGAATCGGTAGTTTCATCATTTAGTGAAAATCTATCCGGATCCCAAGGTTGATTATATTTATCAAAAAACATTGCTTTTGTTTTTTCAGTGTCTTCATTTTCTGAATATTCTGCCATATTCCAACTCTTAAGTAACAGTATTTAAGCCTTTTGAATGATCAGGTTTAAATAAGAAATTGACCTTTTTTAAGTATGGAAATAAATGAAAAGATGAAGTTTCTTAACCCTTCAATAAAGAATAACCTCTCTAAATTAATGAAAGAAATAGAGGAGAATATTGGCCATTTGTATGATCTTGCTACGATAGATGAAAAGACCGGAGTTTACAATAATAAGTTTTTTTCTACCGTTTCAGAGATGGAATTTGATAAGGCTAAAAGGGGAATGGGTAAATTAAGTATTTTGATGATTGATTTAGACAACTTCAAAAAACTTAATGATACTTACGGCCATTATACTGGAGATGAGGTTCTTGCAAGACTTGGAAAAATTCTTAAGATTAATACTAGAAAATATGATATAATATCTAGATTTGGAGGGGAAGAGTTTGTTTTACTTCTACCAAATACAGCGGCTAATAGGGCTAAAATTGTGTGTAATAGAATAAGATCAAAAGTTGAAAAAGATCCTTTAATGAAAAAATATCATATGACTATCTCTGGAGGACTTACTTCTTACAAAGATAAAGATACCTTAAAGAAAATGAAAGAAAGAGCAGATAAAGCAGTTTATCAGGCAAAAAGAAGTGGGAAAAATAAGATAGTAGTTATTTAGATTTTTTCAATATAAAGTTTCCTATTTTCTCATTTACTAAAGGGGCATATTTATCTAAAATGAATACATGATATGATTCTGGAACTTCAAAATCAACTTTTTTCTGAGAAGATATTTTTTCTAAAATATATTTATGGCTTTCTTCAGATACGACTGGATCATTCTTGACATGCATTACTAATATCGGTTTCTTTATTTTTTTCAATTCTTTTTTGGATAATTCTACCGCTTTAAGCATTTCATTTGCACTTCTCAATGGGACTGTATTATATGAGCAACCTCTATTTTTTATAAATTCAAGAGATCTTTTGGATTTTTTTTGGAATAATTTTATTCTTTTGAGTATTGGTAATAAGAAGTATCTGTTTATTTTGTGTCTTCTGAAAACTATAGGAGTTCCAAGTGTGATTATCCCCTTTATTTTTTCAGAGTGGTTTGCACATATTAGTGCAAGATTTCCTCCAAATGAGTTTCCAACTAGGTAAATTTCCTTGTAATCTTTTGAGATTATATCTATATTTTCTTGTACTGCTTCAATCCATTGATAATATTTGATTAATGCTAATCTTTCTGGAGAAGTTCCGTGTCCTGGAAGCAATAATGCGTATGAACTAATTCCTTTCTTTGCTAAATATTCTGACAAATCTTTGAATTCTTTTGGGCTTGCAGTGAACCCGTGTATAAATAATGCTATTTTATTTCCAGGTACTTTCTTGAAGAATGGTTGTGCTTCTGGAATTATGGATACGGGACCTTTTACTTTTCTTTTAATGAGGAAAAATCTAATCCCTGTTAAGGTTCTAAGTAATGCTAGTAATGCAATTATATATTCAAACATTGAAATTTAAAATCCAATGGATATATAAATGCCATTTTTCTTATAGCTATATGAAAAAGCAGTCTAAGTCTAGGCTGAAACAAAAAAAGAGGTCTAATCCGAAGATAGTTGCTACGGCTTTGATAGCTCTTATTTTTGTTGTCCTAGCTTTTTGGGATTGGTTGTTTATTATACCAGCATTAATACTTTGGTGGATAAATAAGAAAGCTATTCAGAAACACTTTACTGCTTGATTTTAATCTAAGCTTTCGTAAGGATTCGGTTTAGAAACACTTATTCTTGATCCATTAGATGCTAAGACGTCGTCTATTCTTAATATCATTGTTGCTACTTCAGATGATGAGGCGACTGCTTGTAATTTTACTCTTACTGGTTCTACAATTCCTGCTGCTAGGCAATCTTCAACTTTATTTACAAATAAGTTAATTCCGTCTCTTGCTTGGCCGAGTTCATGCTTTTGCTTTAATTCCGTCATTATATTTACTGGATCAAGTCCTGCGTTTTCTGCAAGTGTTTCTGGAACATATTCTAGTGCTGATGCAAATTCTTCTACTGCTAATTGTTCTCTTCCTTCAAGAGTTTTTGCAAATTTTCTTAATCTTTTTGCTAACTCCATTTCAACTGCTCCTCCTCCAGAAACTACCTTTCCATCTTTGAAAGCTGCAGATACGTCTCCTAAGCCGTCTTTTACTGCTCTTTCTACTTCATCCAATACATGGTCTGTGCTTCCTCTTAACAAGATAGTTACAGATTTAGGATTTTTACAACCTCTTACATAAGTCATAGTGTCTTCGCTATTTTTGATTTGTTCAACAACAGCTGCAAATCCTAGATCTTCTTTGCGTATTTCTTGTAAACTAGATATTATTTTTCCAGAAGTAGCTCTAGCCATTTTTTCCATATCTGATTTTGCTACTCTTCTATATGCCATTACTCCGGCTTTAGAAAAGAAATATTGGGCTACATCATCAATTCCCTTTTGACAGAATACTACTTTTGCTCCTGAATTTATTATTCTTGAAGTCATTTCTTTTAATGCAAATTCTTCTGAGACTATGAATTGTTGAAGTTGTTCTGGGGTTGATACCGATATTTTTGCCTCAGTTTCTGGATTTCTTATTTCTATTGGAAAATCTACCATAAGTATTTGTGCGTTTTCTATTTTGCGAGGCATAAATTCATTTGCCGCTTCTTTATCTAGGACTATTCCATTTACTAATTCGCTGTCTTCTATTGAATGTCCTTTTTGTTTGATTATTTTTATCGAATCCATGTCTATGTCTTTTCCTGAGGCCACTTGATCTATACTTGAAACAATCATGTTTGCAAGTTGTTCTCTGTTGCTTTCTGCACCTTTTCCAGTCATTGCAGTCATTGCTATTTGTTTTAAGATTTCTTTATTATCTACAGGTATGGATATTTCCTGTTGTAAAATTGATTTGGCTTTATCTGCTGCTAATTTGTAACCTTTTATTATCACTGTTGGATGTATTTTTTTATCTAAAAGCTTTTCAGCATTTTCTAAAAGCTTTCCTGCTAACATTACAACAGTTGTAGTTCCATCTCCTACTTCATTTTCTTGGGTTTTAGCTATTTCCGCAATCATTTTTGCTGCTGGGTGATCTAATTGAACTTCTTCTAGTATTGTAACTCCATCATTTGTTACAATTATATTTCCTGTTGAATCAACAAGCATTTTATCCATTCCTTTTGGACCTAAGGTTGTTTTTACAATATCTGCTATTATTCTTGCTGCAAGTATGTTGTTTCTTTGAGCGTCTTTTCCAAGAGTTCTTGAGACGTTTTCAGGTAAAATATAGACTGGTTGTTTATCTGCCATAGAAAACTTCAAAAAGCTAATATTTTAAAGATTGTTGTGGTATCTTGTTAGATGGCCGAAATATTTAGAATTAGGGATATAAGGGAAACTATTAGTTTATTGGAGTCTGTGGGTTTTTGTATGGATGATATTGATAATCCCTTAGAAGTTATTCGTTTCTCAATGATGGTACGCTCAGAATTTCCTTCCTTATCCGGGGAGGTTAAAAATGTATTATCTAATTATGAAGATAATGCTCGTTTGAGAATAGAGAGAGATGGTGTTTTGTATCTTTGGGGTTAGACTTAAATAATAAAAGGTTGTTTATTTTATAATGAAAAGGACGTTTTGGATTGGGCTAGCAGTTATTGCAGTAATTATTTTAGCTATAATTTTAGTTTCTTCTTCTGGTTCTAGTCAATATGATAATTTTGCTCAATGTCTTACTGATAAGGGGACTAAAATGTATGGGGCTTATTGGTGCCCTCATTGTCAGGCCCAGAAAAAACTTTTTGGAAGTAGCTGGGATAAAGTAGATTATGTTGAGTGTGCAACTCCTGGAAGTAATCAGCAGAATCAGGTTTGTAATGATGCTGGGATAAAAGGATATCCAACTTGGATTTTTGGTGATGGAAAGTCTATATCTGGAGAACTTTCATTGCAACAATTGAGTTCATTTACAGGATGTTCTCTTAGTTAACTAAGCATTTATATAACTCTAAAATTCTATTTTTGTTGGGGCCCATATTATAGTGGTATTATACGCCCATGGCATGGGTGAGATTCGAGTTCGATTCTCGATGGGTCCATTTTTCATCAAATTTATATATTGTTTTGTTAAGTATATATTATGAGGGGTGATAAGAAAACATTTTTAGTATTTTTTGTTGCTTTTTTTATTTCTTGTAACGTTGTTTCCGCTGCATCTTATTATGTAGATAGTATTTCTGGGAGCGATTCTAATGCTGGAACTTCTTCTTCAGTTCCATGGAAAACTATAGGTATGGTAAATTCTCAGAGTTTTAGTCCAGGAGATAATATTTATTTTAAAAGAGACTCATTTTTCAATCAAACTCTTAATGTCAGTAGCTCTGGTTCTGCAGGAAATTTAATTTCTTTTGGAGCTTATGGGTCTGGTAATAATCCCACTATAAGGCCAACTATTAATGTTACTGGATGGACTCTTTATTCGGGAAATATTTATGTCGCAAATGTTTCTTTGAATGTTACTCAGGTTTTTGTTGATGGGATTTTTTATAATAGATCTAGCTATCCAGACAACTATTTTTTAAATGCAACTGCAAATACTAATAATTATCAGCTTACAGATTCCAACCTTACTTTGAATTCTTCAGATATAATTAATGCGACTGTAAAAGTTATGACTTCTAATTGGTTTGTTGAAGAGAGAGTCATAGAGAATTTTAACAACTCCACTAAGACTTTTAATTGGTCTACTGCTACCGATTACAATATTACTCTTGGTTATGGATATTATTTAGAGGATAAATTATGGATGTTAAACACAGGAGGTGAGTGGTGGTATAATTCTACCTCTAATCAACTTTATATTCAAGTTGTGGGAAATGAGGATCCTTCAACTCATGATGTTCAAGTTTCTAATGGGAATTATGGTATTTTTTCTAATGCTAAAAAGTATTTTCAGATTTCAGATTTAAACATTGAAAAGACTAAAGATGATTCAATTTATTTAGATAACATAAATAACTCTAAAATTTCTAATCTAAGAATTTCTGATGTTGGAAACAGGGGGATATATGTCCACGGGTCAGATAATTGTACAATACTTAATGTTACAGTTACCAATAGTCGAAAAAGTGGATTGATTGCTAGCGATAATACTAATATGAGTTTTCTTAATAGCACTTATGAGAATACGGGTCTTGTTGGAAGACCTGTTACAGTTTTAGCTGGAGCTAAACTTTATTCAGATAATGCTTCTGAATATAGTAATACTCTTTTTGAAGGTAATCATATTTTCAATACTGCATATATTGGAGTAAGAATTGAAGCTTGGGGTTATATAGTAAACAAGAATTTTATAAATAATACTTGTGTTAGATTAGATGACTGCGGTTTAATTTATTCTTGGCAAGAAGGACAGAGAAATGATACTGGATATAGAAATGTTATCACAAATAATATTCTTTCAAATGCGATAGGTAATCCACCAATGCAAAAAAGAGGAATTGTGAACCAAGCTCAAGGAATTTACCTTGATAAATGGACATATAACTTTACTGTAATTAATAATACTATTTTTAACACTGAAATTGGAATTTATGCTCACAACTCATTTAACCATACAATTCAAAATAATACTGTTTACAATGCACGTAATGGTTCTATGTGGATAAAAGAAGATACCTTTGTTAACGTTGTTGGTCAAGTTTATGGGATAAGTGTCTTGGGAAATATATTCCATACTGCAAGTTCAGACACTCCTCCAGGATTATATTATGGATTATTGGGAAGCGTTAACTTTGGTACTATCAATTATAATTATTATGGGCATCCTTCTTTTGAGTTTCCTATAATTAGAAAAGAACCTTCTACAATTTATTATTCAAATACTACTTGGAGAACTACTGGATTTGATAATGATTCAGTTATAATAGAAGATGGATATAAAATTAATAGATATAGGATAAATTCTACAAATTATGTAAATCAATCTATTTTTGCAAACACTCAATTTAATAGTAGTATTACTGGTTGGTCAGGTTTTCCAACTTATAATAGAACTTGGCAAGGAGTTTGTCCTATTAACAATAATGGGTGTTATTCTGCTATAAAGAATGATAGTGCTACCAATACTCATTTGATAATTTCTCCATCTTTTTCAGTGGTTCAAGGAAATGCTTACGAAGTAAGATTTAAGGTTCTAAGTAATATATCTGTTCTCATAAGGCCCATAGTAAGGCGTTCTTCTGGTGCATTTGAAAGTCTCGGTTTTGATATTCAGAACTTTGGTTTGGTTGCAAATGAAGTTAGAAATTATTCTTCTGTTTTTGTTGCTAATATTACTGCGACTGGAAGATTTGATATAGAACTGTCTACAAATGGAACCCACTTATATTTAGATGATGTCTTTATATCGGAAGTTAATGGTACAGATTATAATAATCCTTCAGATGATTTTCTTTTAGTCTATAATACAGAAGGAGTTACTAAGACATTTAATTTGACGATGAATTATACTACTCTTGAAGGTACGGAAAAATCTTGTGCATTGTCTGTTGAGCCTTATAGATCTGTTTTGTTAGCTTCTTCTTATTGTAATAATGATTTTGTTTGCAATAATAAGGAGACTTATGTTACTTGTTCAAATGATTGTTCATATGATCCTGCAATCGAAAACTGGACCTATTCTTGTCCTATAATCTCTGGAGCTGGTAGCGATAATAATTCTACTAATAGCACTAGTAATTCCACTTCAGATGATGAATCTGGCGGTTCTGGGGGTTCTTCTGGGTATAAGCAGGTGAATATATCCTATATTCAATTGAAACAGGGCTATAATTCAGCAGTTTATAATGGTTGGATGGCCGGATTTAACTTTGAACAGGAAGGACATACAATACAGTTATTCAAACTTAATGCTTCTACTGCTACAATAAAAGTTCAGTCTGAACCTCAAGTTAAGGATCTTTTAGAAAATTCTACTGAGAAATTTTATTTGACCAATGATTCTGGAATTACTGCTACTCTTAATAAGATAATAAATGAGAAAGGTAAGCCTCTTATTGCGAATATTTCTCTAGCAATATTCTCTGATAATCTTGAAAATCCTATAAAACAAAACTCTGATCAAGGATCTGAATCTAAAGATTTTGCCGGGTCTAAAACAAAATCTTTGTTTATAGTTTTGATTGCTTTGGCAATATTTATCTTGATATTATTTGTGTTAAAGAAGATCTTCAAAAGAAATTGATTTTATTGTTTTTTTAATTTTCTGTTGTTTCTGCTGCGAAATGTGTTTTGTTAGATAATGCATTTAATCTCTTTCCTTCTGAATCAAATGAAGCATTTGCTGCAGGAAGTTCAAAGCTACCTACTATGTTTATTTTTGAATAGATTATATACGAGAATAATCTTTCTTCTCCTGCATTCAATTGAGGTATGTCCCATTCTATTTTTCTAGAAGCTTCATTAATTCTATGAGGTTGGATTCCGAACTTGTTGAACAATTTTGCATGCCCGGGTATTCTATCTGCTAGAGTTACATTTTTTACATCGCTTTTAGCTTTTATTCTAAGATTTACTTTTAATGCTAGTTCTCCTCCTCTAGTTTTTACTAAAGAAACTCCTTTATGAACTGATAATTTTCCAAGAGTTACAAATCTTGTAAGCAGACCTACTACAATTATTAGAAGAAGTATTATGAACGGAATTGTGTAATTCGTAGTCACATAAAGTGAATAAACTTCTCCAACACCTATTTCTTTTTCCCAGGAATAATCTACAAATATTCCGCTACGGCTGCTAGTCGTAGGTTTTTCAGAATATACTGTGAATAATCTGCTTAGTATATTTTTTCTGATGTTTATTACAGATACTGCTGGAACGTTTCCTTCGTTTGATCTTGTTATATTTGTTCTTTTTATTATAAACCCGCTTGAAGATTCATATGAAGAAATTCCACTTGATTCTAAATATCTTATTGGAAGAGTTGTAGATGATTTAACTCCATTTAGTTCATAATTAATTTCTGCTTCATAATCTCCTGCAGATATTTTTCTATCTAAAGTTATTGGAATTTGGATTGTCTTATCTTCATTGTTTTTTATATCAAATGTGTCTGCAAATTCAAAGAAATTTGATTTAGCAGTTATTTTTAGATTGTTTATAGTTATATTCTCTCTATTCCTAATTGTCATTTCCACTTTAGTTGAATTTAATGGGATATCTTTGATGTTTGTGCTTATTATGTCCTTTACATCAAATATTCTTAATGCAAGGTTATCTTTGAAAAATCCAGTCTTCTTACCTTTAATTTGATATTCAAATGCATATATTCCTTTCTTTTCGCTTAGAATCTCTCTAAATGGTACTGCAGTCACATCAAGAGTTATAGTTTCTCCATGATTTATTTTGAAGAATTCTTTAGGATACATTGCTACACTTACCAATGAATATATTTGGAATTCATCAGATTCGTCATTGTTTGTGATTTCTAGCTTAAAAGTAGCGTTTTTTTGTTGAAGTTCGGTTACTAGGATATTGTCTTTTTGTATTAATTTTACATCCAAATCTGCTGCCGTTGCTATTGGCAATAGCAATATTGCTAAAATTAGTAGAAAATGTTTAATGTCCATTGTATCGGTGATGGGTTTTTCTATTTAAAGATTATTGCAAGTTAATCATCTCTTTCCAGTTAATTCTAGGAGTGCTTTCATTTCCTCTTTGAAGTTCTGAACCATTTCTTCAACCTTAGCTTTCATACTTTCGGTTCTATCTGGGATGATAAATTTGTTATATATCTCTTTGAAGAACTTAGTTGTTGCGGATTGATTCCATTCATTTTTATAATCTCTAACAAGGGCACCCTTCATTTCAATGCCTAGCTCTATAAATTTGTTCATTTTTTTCTTTTTACCATCTATTTCTACCTCAACGTCCTCTAAACCTAATATTCTCCATCTGAAGTCAATTTCTATCTTAAAATAATCAGTTATCTGTTTTGATGCTTTCCAGACTACTTCTACATCTTTAGAATTTCCTTTAACTTTTTCAGTGTATTGTTCTTCAACTACAGAATAACCTTCTTGTCTGACCCAATCATACGCATATGAATAAGTGTCCTTAAAATTACCATATCCAGAGTACTTAATTTTCTCTTTTATGATTACGTCTTTTTCAGCCATCTTTTGTTTATACATTTACATAAACTTTGTATATAAAACTTGCTGTGATCATGTTTTAATAGTAATATTGATTTGCAATTAGATGAAACAAACTATTGTAATAGAGCATTTAGAATCAAAAGTATGGCCTTGGTGTATCATAGAATATGAAAATATCTCAAAGATTATACCTAAGGACAATTTATGGTTTACTAATGTCAGAGATCGTAAATTATCTAAGTTTGGAAAGGTGATTGATAGGTCTGTTTTAGATTTAGACATAAAGAATGTTTGCATTCTCGATCCAGATGCTCCTAAATTATTGAACTCTAAAGATGCTAAAAATTTTGATTATTTCATAATAGGGGGCATTCTTGGAGACTACCCCCCTAGGAAAAGGACAAAAGCTGAATTGACTTTAAAGATGAATGGTGCTGAATCAAGGAACTTGGGCAAAAAACAGTTTAGTACGGATAATGCGGTTTATGTGCTTAAAGAAATAATTGAAGGAAAAGAACTTAAAGATATAAAGTTCCAGAACAAACTTGTATTAAAGATAAATGAAATAGAGTCTATAGAACTGCCATACTATTATCCTTTAGTCGATGGAAAACCTAGAATAAGCGATAAGCTGATTAATTATTTGAAAACTAAGAATGAATTTTAAGGGTTACAGTTTTTGCATACAAAATTTCTTCCTGTTGAATCAGGGATCATAAATCTTTTATTTTTGAATGCTTTACATTTGATACATACTTTTCCACATTGCTTGCATGTTTTTCTTTTCGTTATGCTACATAATTGCTTTAAGCATAAATTGCAAGATATTTCATTACAATCTTCACATCGTTCTCCACAATTTCTACAAACTAAGTGGCTACCATTACAGATTATTATTTCAGATAGATTATTTTTACAAAGATCGCACAATGGAAATTCTATTTTATTTTTTAGAGGATCAAAGCTCATTGTTGCCAATCTAGTTACATCTTTTGATTTGAAGAACGCTTCTATGGAATAGATTGGATAATCTATTATTGTAGTAGTTATTAGTTTCGTATTTAGTCTTAGGGCATGCTTTTTTTGTTCATTTTCTATAAATAGCGCTTTTTCTGTACTAAATTGTTCTTTTTGTTTTTCTAGCTCTGCCGGATCTTTAGACCTATTTTGATTTTGGGAGTTATTTATTTTAGATATTTGCTCATCTATTTCTTTTACTTGTTGTTCATAATATGCATTTATTCTAGATATCTCTTTAGACAGACTACTTTCAAGAGTATTTGCTATAATCGAGGTTTTATTGTTTATAGAATCTTTAATGCTTTCTTTAGCTAAGAGGTAATAATCTCTTAATTCTGTCAATTCAATGTCTTTTTTGTTTAAATTACTTGTCGTAAACCTTTCTAGATCTGGATTTATTATTACTCCTTCATCTACATATACTTCATTAATTAGCTTCTCTTCTTCGTTTAGATACTTGTATGTTGTTTGAAATGTAAATTTGAATAAGAAATTATGCAATGCATTATTATTTGCTTTTACAAGTGAACAATTAATCAATTTTAGATTTTCTTTAATAAATGAGTCCATATGTAATTTATAGTTTAAAGAAAGTAAAACTGCTTCTCCTGAATTGTCTAAATAAGACCTCATCATTTTTAGCAAATAACTCTCAGAAGTTATTAGTTCGGTTCCTTGAGTGGAAAGATTTTTGTCGAAAACTAATTTGTATGGTTCGTTTTTGCCATAAAATTTTTGAAATTTTTGAGGTACCCCAGTTATTTCTAAGGAATCTCCGGAATCTGAAACATTTGCACCTAATTCTTTGAAGAATTTTATGCTAAATTCCTTAAGTTGGGTTTCCATCTAAGGCCTCCGAAGTGGCTTTTTTGGCATCATTATAATCATCTATTCCTTTCTGTATCATTTGACTTATTTCAGTTACATCTTTGGCAAATAGATCTAGGTTATTTTTTGAGTCTATGAATGAATCCATAAGCATCTCTTCTATTTTTGCAAGTCCTAGTTTGCCAGGGCTATCAAGGCCCAAGTTAAACAATATTGTAGGTAATTCTCCTATTACTAGGCCAATACAGCACATTTTGTTTATTATCAGGTCAACTACATGCTCTTCCATTGTATCTTTTGTTGCTAAGCTGTAAATGTACATATCTTTAGTTTGGCCTATTCTATCTAATCTACCTATTCTTTGTTCAACAGACATAGGATTCCAAGGCAGATCATAGTTTATCAAAACATTACAAAATTGAAAGTTAAGACCTTCAGCTCCAGTTTCAGTACTTATCATTATTTGGGCTTCTTTTTTGAACTCTTCAATTTTGCGAGTTTTTTCTTCTCTAGTTAAGCCTCCTGTAAACTCAACTATTTTAAGGTTATAAGGCTCTAGCTTTTCTATTATATATTTTAGAGTAGTAGGATGTTTGGTATAAAGCAGGATCTTTGAATTTTTATCGTTTTTTAGAACTTTATCTATTATTTCTATTAGTTTTTCTATTTTAGAGTCTTTTGTTATTTTTTTGTATGCATCTATTATCTCTTGTGCAATTTGTTTTGTTTCTGGATGATACTTCTCGCTTTCAGTTATTTTAGATAAGGACTCTATAGCAGATCTTGAAGAACTTGTTACTTTTGGAAGGATGGCATAGATTATTAGTTTTCCTCTTAACTCATCTCCGTTTGCAGCAAAATATTTTGTTTTTAGCAAGTCACATATTGAATCATATATTCTTTTTTCTTCAGATGTTAGATTTACTACTTCTATTTTAGGGATTCTTTTTTTATAGGCTATTCCTGTTTCTTCTCTTCTTCTTCTAAGCATTACCTCTTGTAGTCTTCTCCTCAATTCTAATGGATTTAATGGTTTTCTTTTATTTCCCCTGAAAAGGAATTTTTGTCTAAATTCTTGTATTGTTCCTAGATGGCCTCTTTTTAACAAGTGAAGTAGATTGTATAATTCTAAAAGGTCGTTTTGAAATGGAGTTGCAGTTAATAGTAGAAATCTCTTTTTTTGCATCCTATCTACAAATCTCCATCTTGTAGTATTTCTTTGTTTTAATTTATGGGCTTCATCTACTATTAGTAGGTCCCATGGAATATTATGCGCTTTTTGATGCCTAAATTTTCCAAGTTCTTTATCAAATATTTTTACTTTATCTATTGAGGCTATAACTAAATCAGATTTATCCCAATCTTCTTCTGATTCTATTATGTGGAAATTCAGATTGAATTTTTCGTTTAGTTCTGCGACCCATTGATCTACTAATGAAGGGGGAGTTAATACAAGAATTTTTGATGCAAAACCTCTTACAAGACATTCTTTTATTACCATTCCAGTGGTTATTGTTTTTCCCAATCCAACTTCATCAGCCAATAGGGCTGATCCATTCATTTCTCTCAATATATGGAGTGCACCATCTGTTTGATATTTTAATTTATGAGTTAAGTTATCTTTTATTAAATCATAAGATACTAAGCCGTTCAATTCAGTATTTTTTTCAAGAGTTAATGCGTCTATCTTAAGTTTTGCTGTATCTAATGATCCGAATTTCTTTTGTTCTACTTTTTCAAGGACTTCTAAGTCATCATCAGAAAACGATTCGTCTATTATTATTGCCATACACACCCTATTTTGAAAGAGTATTGAACTAACGGTTTTTAAGTTTAGGTGTGTTTTTTTGAGATTATTTTCTTACCTTGCATATATGGCTGAAGAACTTCAGGGATTTTTATACTTCCATCTTTTTGTTGGTAGTTTTCTAGTATTGCAACCATTGCACGAGATGTTGCTATCGCGGTATTATTCAATGTATGAGGAATATATTTTTCTTTATTTCCTGGATCTACTCTAATCTTTAGCTTTCTGGCTTGTGCATCAGTTAAATTTGAACATGATCCGACTTCAAAATATGCTTTTTTTCTTGGAGACCATGCTTCTATGTCTACTTGGATATGTTTCAAATCTCCTAAGTCTCCAGAACATATTCCTAGAATTCTTATTGGTATCTCTAGATCTTTGAATATTTCTACAGTTGTAGATTGCAATTCTTCAAAGAATGTCATAGATTCTTGGGGTTTACATATAACTACCATTTCAACTTTATTGAATTGGTGACTTCTAAATAATCCTTTTTCATCTATTCCGTGAGATCCTATCTCCTTTCTAAAACACATAGAATATGAGGTGAATTTTATTGGAAGCTGTTTTTCCATAAGAATGGTATCTAAAAATCTACCTATCAATGAATGTTCACTAGTTCCTATTAAATATAGATTTTCATCATCTATTTTGTAAATTTGATTTTTCATGTCATTCAGATCTGTTACGTTTTGTATTACTTCTCCTCTAAGCATCAAAGGAGTTTCTACATAAGTAAATCCTTTTTTTGTTAATTTATCTATTGTAAATCTGATTAATGCTTGATTTAGTAATGCTAAGTCTCCTTGTAAATAATAGAATCCATTTCCACTTGTTCTTGCAGATGCATCAAAGTCTGCTACTCCTAAAGATTCTGCAATTTCTGCGTGATTTTTTATTTCGAAATCAAATTCTTTAGGTTTTCCGATTCTGCGCATTTGTACGTTTTCAGAATCGTTTTTACCTACAGCAACTGATTCATGCATCATATTAGGTATTTTTGATAATATTGAATTCAATTCTTCTTCAAGGGAATTCATATTGTTTTCTAAAGAACTTATTTTTTCAGGAATTAATGAGGCTTCTTTTAACAATTTCTTAGTATCTTTTCCAGCTTTTTTTGCATCGGATATACTCTTCGATATTTTGTTTCTATCAGCTCTTAATGAATCTACTTGACCTTTCAATTCACGCCACTTTTTATCTTTGGTTAATGCTTCATCTACTAATTTTAATCTGTCATTTTTGAACTTTTTTTTAATGTTTTCTTTAACTGCTTCTGGATTTTCTCTTAGAAATTTAATGTCAAACATGATTATGAGACTTTTTGGATATATTTAAGTCTAATGTCTTTAGGCTGCTTCTTCTTTAGTTAGCCAATTTTCTAGTCGTTGTAATGTTTCTATTTCAAATCTTGTTAATCTCTTTAAGTTAAATCTCACTCTTGTTTTAGGAGATCCTTCATCTATAACTCCTTGAACGTATGTTCGTTGTTTTATTTTTTCTAATAATTCGCGTGCTTCTGATCTTTCTTCAGATACTTTTTCTATTGTATCTTTTCTTTTTTCAACTACTTTTGATAACTCCTTGAATAAACCTACATGTTCTTCCTTAGTTAAAACATATATCTTTGTTTTATTTGGGCCATCAATACATATACGTTTTAGACATTGTAAATCATAATTATCTCCAAGAACCTTAATTCTTTCTCTTCCTAGTCTTGTTGTTAAAGATTCATCATCTTCAAATATTGCTCTTATGTCTTTTGAACACAGGTTTTGCCATGAGTTTTCATCTAATTTTCTCGATCTACTCTGTCTTGTTCCATTTAGGAAATCTTCTTTCATTAATCCGTATAAATGTCTAACGCTATCTTCAATTTTTTCTCCAGTTCTTCTTGATCTTTCTAATGCAAACATCCAGAAAGCAAGATCATTGGGGACGATGTGTTGATCTCCCCAGTTTAGTCCAATTGAAGAATATGGTTTTTTTAGATCACTTGCTCTTAGATCATCTTCTCTAATTACTACATCATAATAATAAGCTACATTTCTATCTTCTGTTGCTCTAAAATCTTCAATTTCAAAAAGTAATCTTTGTTTTGTTCTATCTACTATTCTTTCTTCTAAGAATTCGTAATCTTGTGATGAGCTTATTGCATAGTGTAATTGAGAATCTACCATTACTCCTTTTGCCCCGCCTTCTCTTTTTCCTGTTTTTACCTCAAGGGTTAGTCTGTAACCATCCATTTCTCTTTCAGAAATTAAATCAGGTCTTCTCTTATTTCTAGGGTGCCTTCTCATCATGAAAAGCCTTGAAAGCATTTTCTCTGAATCATCTCCGAAAATGTTTCTGCTGTATGATAAGCATTTATTTGGAGCTTTTGGCATAGAAATTTGTTAAATTATGGCTTTAAATAATTATAAGTTCGTTTTAACCATATCTTCTTTGCATTCTGTGTGAGTGTCTTCCAGATCCTCTTCCATTGTCTCTTCTATCGTTTCTTCGATCTTCTCTTCTATTGTCAGATCTTCTGTTATTTCCTCCGCCATACCTATCTCTTGAGTAACCACCACTAGATCTTCCATGATCTCTTCTACCTCCAAAACCTCTATTCCTTCCACCGAATGTGAGTCTTCCCCTATTATCTCTATCTCCATCTCTTTCTCTAAATCTTACTGCTATTGTTTGAATGTCTTGGGGTATACTTTCTGGTTTTATTTTAATATCTGGGTTTTCTAGAACTCTTCTAAAACTATCATAATCTCTTTGAGAGACTATTGTTATTGCTATTCCTTCTTTACCTGCCCTTGCAGTTCTACCTATTCTGTGTATATATTCAGTGCTTGTCTTAGGCACATCGTAGTTGTATACATGAGATACATTCTTTATGTCTAATCCTCTAGCTGCGACGTCAGTACATACTAAGATTAATGCATGTGATGAATGGAATTGTTCCATTATTCTGCTTCTCTTATTTTGTGCTAGACCTCCATGAATTGCTATTGCATCTATTTTGTTTCTTTGCAAATTGTGGACTACATAGTCAGCATTTCTTCTTGTATTGCAAAAGACCATTACTAATCCCTTTTGTTCAGATTTAAGTAAATGGACTAAAAGTGAGAACTTAAGATTTGAAGGAGTATCATAATATATTTGATAGAGCTTTGTAGGATCTACTTGATTTTCAGATTCTACTAATACTGGTTCATTCATATAATGTTTAGCTATTCTTGATATATCTGATGAAATTGTTGCTGAAAATAGTAATGTTTGTCTTTGTTTTGGACATTGATTGATTATAGTAACTACATCATCTATGAATCCCATGTCAAGCATTCTATCAGCTTCATCAAGAACTAAGAATTTTAGTTTGCTTAAATCTAAAGAAGCATTTCTTAAATGGTCTAGGACTCTTCCAGGAGTTCCTACAACTATATCTGCTATTCTTAATGCATGTTTTTGAGGCTCTATCGACACTCCCCCATATATTTGAACTATTTTAAGATTAGCTTGTCTTGAGTATTTTTCTAAATTTTTACCTATTTGTTCTGCAAGTTCTCTTGTTGGAGTTAATATTAATGCTTGAATTCCTTGTTTTGCAGATATTTTTTCTATTATTCCTGCACCAAATGCTATTGTTTTTCCAGATCCAGTTGCAGAGCTACCTAAAACATCTTTTCCTTGAAGGACTAAAGGTATAGCCTTTTCTTGAATGTGTGTTGGGCTAGTAATTCCATTATCTGAAAGTGCCTTGACTAGACCTGCGCTTAATCCAAGTTTATCGAATTCGTTCATATTAAGCAGAGCAAACAACCCTTTTTAAAGGCAAGTGTCTTTGTTTTTAGCAGATTAGGATGTTAAATAAAATTGAGGATGGGGTTGTTAGAATTGGTAAAGACCTTAGAGTTTATGAGAGCAAGAATGGAAATTGGAAGGTTTCAGGCAAAGAATTTCCTAATGCTTTGAAGATTGTTTCTCTGTTTAAGGCTCACAATAATTTTGATTTTCTTTTAGATAATAAGAATAATAAATTTCTAAAAGGGCAGATTTTTAAGAAGAAAGTTCAGGGAGCTAGAATAAATGTATTGCCTACTGGAGAGGTTTTAGACAAGGCTTATTCTTTATTTGCAGAAGATTTAACAATCCATGATGAGAGTTCCCATGATCATTGGGATGTAATATATAGAAATCCAAATGGTAAATATGCTTATTTGTATACTCTTAAGAAGAAAAATAACTCTTTGAAAAATAAGTATAAGAAAGTTGAATTATTTTCCAGGGTTTATAATAAACTGCAGAAAACTGTCGTACAAAATCTAAGTAATGATAAGGATATCTATGCTTTGCCTTTGTATACTATGTTAAAAACTTGTATGAGGGTCGGTAATGAAACTCATTACAAAGAAACAGGGCATAAAGGACTGACTACATTAAAAAAATCTGATATTAAAATAAATGATAGGGTAGTTAGTTTTGATTATATTGCTAAATCTGGGGTACCTCTAAATATTGAAGAGGAATTTCCTTTAGATTATATAAAAAGATTAAAAAATAGACTTAAGGAAATAAAAAATAATGATTTTGTTTTTGCTAATGGTAGAAACCAACCATTAAAAGATACTGAATTTATGAAGGCTTTTGAAAATTATTGCGGGTATAAATTTTACCCTCATATAATAAGATCCTATTATGCTACTAAAAGAGTTCAAGATTTTCTAAAACTTCATCATAATAAAGTAAACAAACAAGAAGTAAAAAATCTTTTTTTAGAAATTGCTGAGAAATTGGGCCATAAAAGATTTGATAAAAAGTCAAATGATTGGAAGAATAGCTATACCGTTACAATACACCACTATATACAACCTGAACTTGTTGAGAAATTAGAAAAACTTTCTAATTGATATTTTCTTTCTTTTTTTCAAATTTGCTATCTAATGTATATCTATCTGGACCAAATAGGAATATTGTTAGTGTGGCTAAAGCAAGTCCGAAGTCTCTAATTCCTACTGGTGAAAATCCTATGGAGAGTGCAATTCCAAATAGATGTAATCCTAAAATAAGAGAGGAAATCTTTGTGTATAATCCTGTTATTAAAAATAATCCAAATAATAATTCTACAAATCCGTTAATTACTACTAAGTTATTTGCTGAAATTCCTCCAATTATGAGGAACTTTGGGACATATCCTGCCCATGTACTTGGATCCTTTAACTGACTAAATGAAAAGTAAAAGAATACTAAAGACATTGAAATTCTTAGTAATAATGGTGCTGCTTCTTTTGAGTGCATTATAATCCTCCTTTAACTTGGAAATCTCCAATTAAGAGTCCAACTCTCATTAATCTGCTAACTTGTGATTTTCCATGCTGTGCAGTGAATGCTTGAGTAAATTCATCTGATGTTCCGCAATATGGTACTATCGCTCCAGCTGATCCTGGATGCACTGGAAGGAACGATGAAATATCATATACTTTTCCATTATATGCTACCCAACAATCATTCATTGAATTATGTTTTGATAATGCTTCTAAGCTTATGGAATTTGATGTTGCTCCTGTTTGAGTTGTTGCATTTTTTGTAGTGCTTGTTACAGAGCCCGGAGCTTCATATGAAATTGATGATAATCTAATAAATGAAAAAATTCCTATAGCCAGTATGGTAAGTAAAAGTCCTATGTAAATCTTTTTCATGAATTAAAATAAAAAATAAGCTATTTAAATCTGATGAACTGAAGATCCATGCAGATGACTAAAAATATCATTACAATTAACTGTAATAGTCTAAAAGATTGGCACGATTGGCTTGTTGAAAATCATTTGAAAGAGTCTAGTGTTGGAATTATTGTAAATAAAAAGCATACAGGAAAAGGGACTATCTCGCATTTAGATTCTATGAAAGAAGCTATTTGTTTTGGTTGGATAGATACAACATTAAAAAGAATTGATGAGGATAGATATGTTAGGTATTTTAGAAGAAGAACTGATAAAAGCAAATGGAGTGAAAACACTCTAAGATATGCTAGGGAACTTTTGATTGAAAAGAGAATGTCTCCTGAAGGTTTGAAAAGATATAATGAGGGCTTAAGCAAGCCTACGCACGATCATGGAATTCCTAAAAATCCTAATCTTCCTTCAGACATTAGAATTCAACTTGATAATTTAGGATTATTAAATCAATTTAGAAAATTATCTAAATCTGCGAGAAAAATGCATTTGCGTTATATAATAAAGTCAAAACTTGTTGAAACAAGACAGAAAAGAATAGATCAGTTAATTAATTTATTAAAAAGTAGATCTGGATGATTTTTTCCACAATCCGTATGATACAAACATTACAGCTAGGAATACTAATGGCATCAATATGTTAGATATTGATTCTCCTATGAATCCAAAAGATAACGACGCTCCAATTATATCTATTGTAAATCCAGCATAAGCCCATTCTTTTATTGTTCTCCATTTTGTTTGAATTATGGCTACACCACCTAGAACTTTAGCTACTCCTAAAATTAAATTTAGGTATAATGGGTAACCTAACTGAATTAAAATTTGATTTCCTGCTTCATTTCCAGATAATTCTGAAAATCCGCTAAACAACATAAATGCAGCGAACAAAATTGTAGTAATCCAATACCAGATTTTTACAGATTTTTTACTCATGTTGTTTAATGTGTTAATTTCCTTTTTATATCTTTACTATTATCTGTGTTTACATCCTGCCCAACAACATGGTCTGCGTTTTCCATTCAAAAGATCTTCACACGTTCTCTTTACATGTTCTTTTCTTGTTTCTTCTTTTTTAACGCTAGTTGTCCAACATATCCACTCATTTTTTGCTAGAGGAGTAAGATCTTTCCATTTTTCAATAAATTTTGTATTTGATTTTAGAGCCTTTTGTAAATCTGATGGCATTTTATGCATAAATTCTTTCTTCGGCATGATATTGATTATGTTTTTGAGTTTATAATTTGATTTATTATAAAGAAGTACGCCCGGACCAGGAATCGAACCTGGAGATCCGTAAGGAAAACAGTTTTCGAGACTGTCGCAGTGCCATTGTGCCATCCGGGCATTAAAAAATTAGAAAATTAGAGCTTTTAAGTTTTACAACAGAAATCTAGCCCCATCTCCATCTTGCCCTTTCACCTTTCCTACAACAAACAAAAATCAAAATAATAGTTAACACAATAAATGGAACAAAAACTCCTATCAAAGTATCGCTAACTGAATGAGATTTTATATCAACCATTCTAAATGTAAATAAAACAAGACCAAGATAAATAACAAGAACTAACCATCCCTCCCAAGAAGAAGGATACCAACCATAACCGTATCTTTTGGCTCTAAACCAAAGTTTTTTGGCCATAACTAGTACAGTAGTTAGACTTTTAAATACTTAATCATTTAATATATCATGAAAGTAAAAAGAGCTATTCTAATTTCAGTGGCATTATATTTTGCAACGCTAGTAGTTGGAATATTATTAACATTACTTGCAATATACGCATTAAGCAGTCTTAGTACATCTCCAACATTTTATTGGGTAATAACTATAATCACAACAGTCCTATTAACTAGCTTAGCTTGTTTCTGGTATTTCAGTAAAGCTCAAAGAACAACTAAAGAAGGATTTTTCTTAGGATTAACATTTGTACTTGTAGCCTTCGTACTCGATATTATTTCATTCTTATTATTCTCTAGAGGAAATGCATTGCTATTAATCAAACAATATTACGGAAACATATCATTCTATGTAGTAATGTTATTGGTAATTGCAACTTCAGTATTTGTAGGATCAAATACATTATTCAGTTCAAAAAAGATCAAGTCTTCAAGAAAGTGAATTAGCTTTAGTATAGTAAAATATAATAACTTTGGAGATATTAACCTCTGTGAATTTAAATCAACAGGAAACAATAAATAAGTTAAAAGAGTTAGAAATTAAATTTGGAAGAAGACCTGTAAAAAGAGATAATAGTAGCCTTTATTCTTTGTCAAGAAAATATTTTGGAACTTGGAATAAAATGTTGTCTAAAGCTGACTATATATGTAGAGATTTTCAAAAACCTATTATTCCTGAAGAGATGTCTGGTGAATTAGGATATTTTCTAGGTTTAGTTTCAACTGATGGACACATTCAAGTTGTAAAAAAAAGCGAGAATTATAGACTAATGATATACACTAGCGAAAAAGAAGAGGTAGATCTAATAGTAAAACTTATTTTAAGATTATTTAATTATAAAGCATCAGTTAAATTAAGAAAGACAGGTTTTAAAAACAGCAGACTAAATTATGAAATTTATATCTCCTCAAAGAACGTCGTAATGTTTGTTAATAGTTTGGGAATTCCTATTGGAGCAAAATCAACTATAATAGAATTCCCTAAAATATTTATCAATGAAAGAAAATATCTATGGGATTATATAAGAGGTGTTTTTGACGGAGATGGGTCAATAATACATAGCGGAAACAACCAATTATTTAAGATTAGTTCTGGTTCAATAAAGTTTTTAGAAGGATTACATAAAATATTCATCAATGAGGGGTTCAATAAATTTAGGATAAATAAAGATAATAGAGGAAATGTTTGGGATTTAAGGAATAATACTAAATCTGATTTAAATAGATTATATCTTGAGATATATAAAGATCCAAAATTTTATTATCCAAGAAAGAAGTTAAAATGGAAAGGACATCATATTTAAAAATCAAGATTTTTAAGTATCTATATCCCCTCATAGCTTAGTGGTAAAGCACGCGGCTGTAGGATAGCGCAGACATTTTCCTTCCTTGGAAATTAGAGTGAAGCGCAATCAGCATGGTTTCGTTAGAAATCAAGGTATGTAGAACCCGCGGTAGCCAAGTTCGATTCTTGGTGGGGGGATAAATCCCTTAAAGTGATTAAATTAGAGATGGATAAAGTATTTGTTAATCCCATAGAAGAAATATTAAATATATTTTGGAGCACAACGTTTAATTTTTTAAAAGACCCTGCTAAGCTAATAATACCAATATTATTTGCCATAATTGTAGAAAAGGTCGAAGGGAAGCTAAATTCAATGAAGATAATTTTTCCAGTTAAGAAACCAACAAAAAATTTACATTATCTATTAAATTTTTTAGTAAGAATTTTTATTTCAATTATATTAACTTCAATATTGTTTTTTATTTTAGCCGTATTTATCGCAATTAGTCTAGCTTTTATTGGATTTATATTAAACATTATTTGAAAAATAGCAAATAATAGAACAAAATGCATTTAACAAGCAAAATAATTTATATTAATATTCTATCTTAATCTCGCTTCCATCTCTTGCAACATAGACATAATAATTTCTAGTTTCTTTATCTACTGTTACTTTTTTTCCATTCTCGCAAGACATGCCATTCAAAACATAAATTGGCCTACCTTGAGAAGATTCAACGGACCATTCTGTAGTTACCGCAGTATACCATCTATAATTTATAGATCCCGAAACGCTTTTATCCCAACGAGAAACTATCATATTGTCACAATAAAGCCTCTCCGGATATTGTCCTTTGTATTTTCCAGAATAACAATTATCAAAATTCTTCTCTATCCTCCACACATCAGTACTTATTAAGGTATTGAGTGCTAATGTGGAAAGTTCTCTTAATGGTAGGGATTCTGTAGTGCTAGGACATGAAAGTTTATCCTCTGAGATTATTGTAGGATTATTTTGATTTTGATAAGATAGGGTTATTTTAGTAATCTGTCCTAGATTTCCCAAATTACCTATTACAAGCAATAATAAAAGAACAAAAGAGATCCAAGGTAAAGTTTTATATCTTAGCTTAGCTTTTTCAATCAACATTATTGTTCCCCCAATAAAGAGGCTAGTAATAAAAGATAAAAAGATACTTTTTTGGATAACAGTCTCCGTAAATATATAGCTATTAACCACCCAAATAATAGTAGAATATACTAATAAATAAAAAATAAACCATCTAAGACTAAAATCTTCATGATTATGACTTCTAAATGCTTGCACTACTATTGAAATAAACAAAGCCGTGAGAAAATTTACTGCAAAACTATTTCCTATTGCTAATTTGTTAACAAGATAACTGCCTATTAATAAGGCTATAAAAGAGACTAAGAACCATTTAGTAAACTCTAGGAATTTTCCCTTGAATTTAGAATTACTAGTGTTTAAACTCACAGTCAAAAGTAGTTTATTCAATATATAAATATTATCTGTAACTTAGATTATATCTTTTAGACGTAATATTATGATTAAAAAAGAAATAAGAGTATTAATAAAAAATCTTAAATCCCAAAGATAGCGAACTAAAAATACTTCTCTTAATCAAGAGATAGAACCTTGCCGTTTAGTATAATAAAGTTTATATTCGATAATTATTTAACAATAGATGTTCGACTCTCCAGAAGAAACTAAGAAGTCTAAAGAAAAGATAACAGATATATTTGGTGAAGCCTCAGAGGAAGTTCTAGATATTATAATGGATGTCGCTAGAGCAAGAGTTAGACAAGAATTACCTTTTCTTAAAAAAAACATTAAAAAAATGCAATTAAAAAGAGGTGCAGCACTGGAAGCATCAATAGTGATTGAACACGCTTACAACAACTTTCTTCCTTTTTTTACACCTCTTACTAAAGATGAAGTCATTAGTTTAAGATTTGGTGATAAAACTAAAAAAGTAAAAGAAATAATAAATGAACATATTGAGGAAGGAATCTTTAAAGAAGAACTATTAAATGATCTAGATGAAATAAGATTAATGAGAAATCTATTTGCTCATGTTCCAATAAATTACGAATCTGAAAAATTGCAATTCAATAAACATGATAGATATTATATTGAAGCAGAAGATAAAAAATACAAAGAAATGGAATTAGAAGATATAGCAAACTCTTTTGATAAAAAAAGCAAAGAATTTAACCAAAAAATATTCAAAGTTATCAAAATATTAATTTTAAAAGGCATAAACAACCCCCCACCTAAACTTGAACTGTAATGGTTTACCATTAGTCAAGAGACATTTTTAAACACAAATCGCATTAAACAAACATGTTAATTGATGTTCATTGCCACTTAGACAAACTCATAGAAGAGGGTATTTCCGCTGATAAAGCGATAAAAAATGCTCATAAGAATGGCGTAGAAGTTATGATTGTGAATGGCACAAATCCTGAACAAAATAAAATAATTCTAGATTTAGCAAAAAAACATCCTGAAGTAAAACCAGCATTAGGGATTTATCCCCTAGATGCTCTAAAGCTATCTGATAAAGAAATAGACAACGAAATAAAATTCATTTTAGAAAATAAAGAAAAAGTAATGGCAATAGGAGAAGTTGGCCTTGATCTAAAAGAAGAAGAATTGCATAAAACACTAGACAAACAAAAAAACAATTTAACTAAATTCATAGAATTAGCTATAAAATTAGATAAACCTATAATAATCCATTCAAGAAAAGCTGAATTGCATACAATAGAATTATTGGAAAAATTAAACGTAAAAAAAGTTATAATGCATTGTTTCTCAGGAAAAATGTCTTTAGTAGAAAGAATTGCAAAAAACTCTTGGTACCTAAGCATCCCTGCAAACTCGCATTACAACCAACAATTCCAAGATGTAATAAAAAGAATCCCAATTCAAAATCTATTATGTGAAACAGATACTCCTTATTTGCATCCATTAAAAGAATGGCCAAATGAACCTGCAAATGTAATATACAGTTACAAAAAAATAGCAGAGATTAAAGGAATAAAAATTAAAGAAGTAGAAAAAGAGATAGAAAGCAACTTCAAAAAACTATTTGGCAAATAAGATTTATTAACTTAAAAAACAAATAAAATACATGACTGTTGCAGATATTCTAGGATGGATTGGTGCATTTCTATTGTTATTAGCTTATTTTCTATTAGTTCATAAAAATTTAACGAGTAGATCAAAAAGATATCAAGGACTAAATGTTTTAGGAGCATTACTATTGGCAATTAGCACATATGAAAAAGGGGCATTCCCATCATTTTGGACTAATGTAGCATGGTTTTTCATCGGATTATATGGTGTATTCCATATAGTAAAACATAGAAGGTCCATAAAAAAGAGATGAAAAAAACAACAAATAAGAAAATAACAAATTTCTTAGGGATATTATTTATTGTATGGGGGATAGCCTCAATAATAGATGGAGTTATAGAAGCTAGATGGGGTGCAGCATCAATTCTATGGCTTAGTTATGTAGCCTTATTAGTCACAGGAATAGGAATCTTAAGAAGAGATTCTAGCCTCATAGCAAGTCAAATAGCAATTATAGGAATCCCTTATGTTTTGTGGAACATAGATTTTTTCTACAATTTATTTACTCAAAAAAGCCTATGGGGAATTACAGATTACTTTTTCACGCAAGGTCCTCTAATTAGTAAAATAATCCCATTACAGCACGTATTTAACATTCCGTTAAGCCTATATGCAATTTACCTAATAGGTCTGAAAAGAAAAGATTTCTGGAGAATAAGTATAATAGAAATAGCAATACTCTTTGTTATTACAAGACTAGCAACAACATATGATGAAAATGTAAACTGCATATACCATAACTGTGCAAACTTCGACTTAGGAATATTTTACCCAATAGAATGGTTTGCAGCATTAATAATAGTAATATTTGTAACCAGATCCATTCTAATAAAATGCTTTTATAAAAAAGAAAAGTAATTTAAATCAAATTTTTAAGAAAATAATATGAGTTATTTTCCCTTAGATAATAGACATCAAGCAGTTATAACAGATAGAAGAGAAAGAGAAGGAATTCAAAGAATTACTTTATATGCGGGAGAAATGACTGCAACGGTAATAGATTCTAATAATCATCCATTAGGAAGATTTAGAATTCCTGCAAAAAAATCAAGAAAAGAAGCAGTAGAGGATATAATCATAAGAGAAGCTGAAGCAATAATCAGCAATAGCCTAAAAAAATAAAATAAAATAAAAAATAATTAGTTACTAAGCTCTGATTCTATCAAAGCTTTAATTTGTGAATAAGGTACTGCACCGCTAACAAGTTGGCCGTTAACAAAGAACGAAGGTGTTCCTTGAGCTCCAGCAGCTATGCCTTCATTTTGCTCATCATCAAATCTTGAATCATATCTCTTTGAATCAAGACAACTTTGAAGCTTACTCATATCCGCTCCAACAGTCTTAGCTAAAGCAGTCATTTTTGCAAGGTCCTCAACATCAGCTTGATTTTCAAAAGCCTTAGGATAGAATTTCCAGTATAAATCAGAACTCTGATCATTCAAACACCATGCAACAAGTTGTGCAGGATGTCCCCCACTGTGACCCATCATGTATTTAACAGCAATTTTTACTTTTCCTGTTTGAACATAATCCTTCATAACATTAGTTACTATAGGCTCCCAAGATGAACTTCTCTGCTTCATATAAGAAACTAATTCTTCATTATCTCCAGAAGCAGCAGCACAAAATGGACATGAGAAGTCTGAAAATTCTACAATTGTAACGGGAGCATTTTTATCTCCAATAACTGGAGCATTTCCTATATCTATTTGAGCTCTCTGTGTAGGTTGCAAAGTCTGACCTTGTTGATTAACAACATTTCCAGTTGGACTTTTACCAGGTAAAACCATTAACACAACTAATAAAATAACAACACCCAACAAAGCGAATGTTGAATATTTCCAAAGAGTGTCTTTCCTTATTGTAATTGTATCACTTTTTTGTGTTTCCATATCTAAACCCCCTTTCATTTGCTTATTTTCCATGATTAAAAATTACGATTCAGGTTTAATAAAGGTTTTGATAAGTTCATTTATAGCTAAGATTAAGCTACAATGCCTACTAAATCGCTAGTTTGACGACTAAATATTCCATTTACAACTCTTCCAACTAAATCTCTCGGATTAGAAACTCCAAGACTCCTCAAAAATAAAGGAAAAGTGGTTGGATCATTAAAAGAAGCCCCATAAAATTGACCATTCAAAGTACCAGTTATTGCCATTCTTGTAGCGCTAGTAGACCAATGAATTTTACCCTCCATATTATAAAAGTCACTTTCAGGAAAAAGAATTTTATCAAAAACTCCAGATATAGAATAAACATTTACCATAAAAATCAATCTAAAAGTGTATATTTAAACTTTATCGTATGTTTCTAGTCATATCAAAAGCTTACCTATTTTATTAGATATGCTCCAGTTTGCATAACCCAACAAAATTATCGCTAAAAATGAGACTTCTAATCCTTGAAATGGCAATGCGATAAGAAATCCACTTATTCCAAGAAGAGAAGCTATTCCAATTCCGCAAACTCCTCCAACAAAACACCCAGGGGCAATTATCCCTAAGAATACTGCAATAGTTCCAAACAAAGAAGTAGATTTAACACTCTTCAATTTCTTTGTTAAAAAGACACTAAGAGCAATATAAGATCCAAAAAGAATTGAGATTAAAATCATTCCAATCCATGAAACGCGAGAACTAATTCCAGGAAGTGGAAAAAGATAAGAGTACATTGTGCTAATTAATTTTGCAAAACCTTGAGTCTGAAGAATCAATCTAAATCCACTAAAGTGAGATATAGTTAAATCCAAAACATAAAAAAATAAAGCACCAAATAAAAAAAGAAATATATATGAAGGTTTAGAAAAAACTCTTTTAATTCCTTGAATAAATTTCATATAAATTTCACCTTCTTAATACCTGTCAAGATTAGAATTATTGAAATTGTTAAATATAATGCTAATATGTAAGCATTATGAAATATCAAAGTCCCAAATAAGCTATCTTCAACAACATAATTGTTACCATATTCTGAATTGTATCTTACAAAGTAACTCAAAAATAAAACTGCTAAAATTAAAATGCCAAGTATAAATCTAAATTTGTTAACAAATTTCATGAATTAAAAAGCTAAAAAGAGTTTTTAATTATTACCAGCCATAGCTGTAATATCTATGACTTGAATAACCATACCCATATGAATATCTGTTTCTTTGTTCTAAAGCAATTCTCTTAGCTTCAAGTTGATATTCTTGCCTAGAACTCTGTTGATAAGTCTTGAAAGCTTCTTTTAGGACTGCATCATGATCTAATGATTGATAAGCATCTTGGTAATAAGGCCTATTGTCATAATAACTACCACATCCTTTGTATCTCCAATTGTAATAACCATCACAATAAGAATAACCTCTATTTGGATAAGAGTATCTAGTATCTGTATCTGTAAATGATATCTTGAAACCTCTATCCTGACCATTTACATTTTCATTATAAGCAAAACTATCTTTATCTGTATAAGTATAAGTGTTATATCCATAAGCAGATACACTAGAAACTAAAAGGAAAGCTAGTAAAATTGAAAGTAAAATTCTGTTGCTTTTCATAAAAATGAAGGTTCGTTTAATTATTTAAATCTTAGCATTAGTAAAAAACTAGTTACAAATATAAATTGTAAATGTCATAAGTAAACATGAAAGAAGTAGATTGGAAGAAAAAATTAACTAAAGAACAATATCATGTATTGAGAGAAAAGGGAACTGAAAGACCTTTTACCGGAAAATTTTACGATAATAAAGAAAATGGAATGTATGTTTGTGCTGCATGTGGAACAGAACTTTTTGATTCAGATGTAAAATTTGACTCTGGAACTGGTTGGCCAAGTTTCTATGATGCAAAACCAGGAGCAGTCAAGTTTGTAGAAGACAATAGCTTAGGAATGAGCAGAACTGAAGTAGTTTGTGCAAAATGCGGGGGACATTTAGGCCACATATTTAATGATGGTCCAAGAGAAAAAACAGGAAAGAGATTTTGCATAAATTCATGTTCTTTAGATTTTAAAAAGAAAAAATAAGTAAAAAATCAAAACAGATACAAATGTTTAAATAGCTAACAAATTCAGATATAGCATGTCCGATATATTAAAAGCTCTAAACTGGAGATATGCAACAAAAAAGTTTGATGCATCCAAAAAAATATCTAATGAAGATCTAAATGAATTGTTAGAAGTATTGATGTTAGCTCCATCCTCATTTGGTCTTCAGCCATATAAATTTGTAGTTATAAACAATCACGAATTAAGATCAAAAATCAAGGAACATGCTTGGCACCAATCACAAATAACTGATGCATCTCATCTTATTGCAATATGTGCAAAGAAAGATGTTTCTGAAGAATACATAAAGGAATTTGTACAAAATACAGCAGATAAAAGAAAAATACCTGTTGAATCATTAAACAGCTACAAGGACATGATGGTCAACTTCAGAAAAAGTCTTACTAAAGAACAAACAGAAGATTGGTCTAAAAGACAAAGCTATATTGCATTAGGAATGTTATTGCAAACAGCTGCTATGAAAAAAATAGATGCATGTCCAATGGAAGGTTTCAATCCTCAAGAAGTGAATAAGATATTAGGACTAGATGATCAAGGGTTAACAACTGTTGCCCTATGTGCATTAGGCCATAGATCCTCTGAAGATAGTTATGCAGATTATGCTAAAGTAAGATTATCAAAAGATAAAACAATAAAAACATTGTAACTAAGTAAACTTATATATCTTAAAAATTTAAAGTACTAATGAATAAAAGAGCGAGTGCGATAAATACAATTATCATCATACTTTTATTGGGAGTCATAGGATTTTCAGCATATTACTTATACCAAAATATGCCTGGAGATCCAATAAATCTTAAAACATTAATTACAAAACAGCCATTGGTAAATAATAGCATACCTAGCAAACAATTTTATGACAGAATGAGATATCCTGATAGAAAAATAAGCTATTATATTTCTGAGTCATGTCCCAAAACTAAATATGATTACATGGTAAAAGCATTTCAAGAAATTGATTCAAAAACCATACTTTCATTTAGTCAAACATCTAAAGAAAATGCTGAAATAAGTGTATTGTGTTCTGACGTATCTCCAACAACAGAAGAAAGAGGACATTTTGTAGCCGGAGAAGGAGGACCATCAAAGATAATAAATTCAACTTTATACTCCATTATATTAGAAGGAAAAATAGCATTATACAGAGAAAGCTCATGTAAAAACTCAAATGTTGCAATTCATGAACTATTGCACACATTAGGTTTTGATCATAATAATAATCCAAAAAGCATACTTTACCCAACATTAAATTGCGATCAAACAATAGACCAAGAGATAATAGATAGCATTGATGAATTATATGAAGCAGATTCTCTTCCAGATCTTGCATTTGATTCTTTAAATGTAACAAAAAAAGGAAGATATCTAGACTTTAATATGAATGTAGTAAATCAAGGATTAGATTCTGCAAACAACATACAAGTAGGAGTTTATGCAGACAACAAATTTGTACAATCATTTGATCTAAACTCAATCTCCATAGGTGCAAAGAAAATAGTTAATGTAGAAAATCTAAAAATACCTATAGGTGCAAAGAAAATAGAATTTATTATAGATTATAATAATCAAATATCTGAACTATTTGAAAACAACAATAAAATAGAAGTGAATACTGCTTAAGGCCAAAGGGAATATTTATATACCCACTATAGCCACAATATAACATGGAAAAAACAACTATTCAGATAAGCAATAAAACTCTTGAAAGATTGAAGATGCTTAAGATTGTTGAGAAGCAGTCTTATGATGACATACTCAATAGTTTAATAGATAATAGAGATGAAGAAATTCTGAGTAATGAAGAAATAGAAGAAATTAAACTAGGTCTTGAAGATATTAAAAAAGGAAAGTTAAGACATATAGAAGATATTGCTAAAGAATTGGGAATATATTTAGGTTAAAATGTATTCTATTGAATTTACTGCTACTGCTGAGAAATTCTTAAAAAAATTAGAGAAAAAAGATGCAGAATTGATATTAAAAAAAATATATGAAATAAGAGAAAATCCATTTAGATTTCTGAAAAGATTACAGGGAGAAAAATTATGGAGGTTAAGAATATCTGACTTTAGAGCAATTTTGGATGTAATAGTATCAGGCAATAAGATAGTCGTTATTAGAATTGGACATAGGAAAAATATTTACAGCTAAACTTGTTCGTAATCGTACGTTCGAATCCTTAAAAGTAATGCGGGAGCTAGGATTCGAACCTAGGTAAGCACTAAGCATCACGGCCTTAACGTGACCCATTTGACCGCTCTGGCACCCCCGCACGTATCTGTCAAATAATAACAGCTTTTAAGGCTTACTAAATTCAAAACACTTTTATAACATCTATCATACAAAACCTAGCATGACAAAAAAAGAGCAATCTAGGCTTCAAAGCCTACAGTCGAATCACGTTAGTTCGTGGAAACCAAAAGAGACAGTTATTTTACCAGATGACTTTGAAGAATTAATTCAAGGAACTCTTAAAACTGCAGATTCTCTTTCATTCTTAAAAGATGAGGAGAAAAAAACAGAAAATATCTTTTCTCAAGTAAACTGGGATCTAAATGATAAAAATGGTAAAATAACCCCTTTAAAATTTTCAAATGGTAAAACTCAAGAGGATATAGTAAGCGAAATATTAGAATCTATAAAATCTGGAGAGAAAATAATTTTCTTACACGGTGCATGCGGTACAGGAAAATCTGCAATAGCATTAAACGTAGCTCGCAAATTAGGAAAGAGTTCAATAATTGTTCCAGTAAAAACTCTTCAAAGACAGTATGAAGATGATTATGCTGAAAGAAAGTTTTTGTACAAACCAGATGGTAAAAAAATGAAAATAGCCGTACTTACTGGAAGAGAAAACCATGATTCAATAGTAAACCCTGGGGTTTCATGTGCAGATCCGGAATTACCTGAAAACATCAAAATATCTGAAAAAAATTATTCAAAATTAGCAGATCATTTTAGAAATAATCCTTTTGTTTCAGGACAAGATCTTCCAGATTACAAACACATAAGAAGATTATCGATAGCTCCTGCAAATCCTTATTGGAGTCCAATAGTTCCTTCAAGTTATGACTTAAACCAATTAAAAGATGCAAAAAAAATAAAATATGAAGGATGCGATGGAAGAGAGTATACTTTCTATCATAGAAGGCCTGGATGCTCTTATTATGATCAATATTTAGCTTACAAAGATGCAGATGTAATAATATTTAATGGAGCCAAATACAAAGCAGAATTAGCGCTTGGAAGAAAACCCTCAACAGAAATAGAAATAATAGATGAAGCAGATGAATTTCTAGACAGCTTATTCCAACAAGATGAAATAAATTTAACAAGACTAGGAAATAATCTATCAACCATAGTTCCAGAAAGCTTAGAATCAAAAGAGACAATAAAAGAAATTCTTTCAATAATAGGATTAGAAGAACAAAACAAAAGAGCATTAGGAGTAGATGAAAATGAGATACATAATCTGGATGAAACTAGAGTCAAAAAAATATTCAAACTAATCACTAAAGATAAAGAACTTGAATCTGAGATACTTGTAGATGAAAACAATTATTCTAACAAGGCACTTGAAATAGCACGGAATTTAGAAGAAATGACTGAAGAAGTATATCTAACTTACAGAAAAGAAGACGAAAATCTGATAATAAAACTTGTAAGTACAAATCTATCTCAAAAAATATCAGAACTATTAGACAAAAGCAAAGTACTCTTATTTATGTCAGGAACTCTTCATTCTGAAAATGTATTAAAAAATATATTTTCATTAAAAAAATTCAAAATAATACAAGCAGAAACCCTAAATCAAGGATCTATAGAGATAGTAATGACTGGAAAAGAAAGAGACTGTAAATATTCCAATTTCAAAGATGGAGGTTATACTAGAAAAGAATATCTGGAAGCACTAAATCTCTCTGTAGAAAGAGCAAAAAGACCAACTTTAATCCATGTAAATGCGTTTCAAGATCTTCCAACAGATCAAGAAAAAGTAAAATATAATCTTAAGGAATTAACGAGTCAAGAAAATCTGATAAGTCTTCAAAAAGAAGATAAAACTGGAAGAGTCATTTCACTATTCAAACAAGGCCTAAACAATAAGTTATTTTCAACAAAATGTACTAGGGGAATAGATTTCCCAGGAAATATGTGCAATTCAGTAATATTCACAAAATATCCTAATCCAAATATTTCAGATACATTCTGGAAAATACTTCAAAAAACACACCCAGATAATTTCTGGGAATTTTATAGAGATAAAGCATATAGAGAATTCCTTCAAAGAATATATAGAGCAGTTAGATCAAAAGAAGATCACGTGTATATATTATCTCCAGACATAAGAGTTCTACAATCAGTAAGGAGATTACAAAACGGACAAAACAATTAATTCTTCTTATCTTTTTTTAACTTGCTGTGTACATTTTTGTAAGCTTCAGTCCAAGCAACTCTTTTTCTATCTCTTTTAAGTTTCAATGTACTTTTCATACATTTTGAACTACAAAAATAACTTGTACTTCCATCATTCTTTAACAAATAAGTACCCTTGAAATCTTCTTGTTCTCTCCCACAAAAATTACATTTAGAGATCATTATGAATGTGCTCCCTTTGTAGCTCCCTTAACACGGCGAGCTTCAATTTCAGTTTCTCTCAATGTGATAAGATCTCCTATTCTAACAGGGCCTTTAACATTTCTACGCATTTCTTTTCCTTCATTTTTACCTTCTAGAATCTTACATTCGACCTGAGTAATTTCTCCCCTAGCACCAGTTCTTAATATTAATTTTTGAACTACTGCTTTAGCAGGTTGTTCGTTAGAAAGTTTAGTAGGAGAACTAGAAGTTGTCGATTGAGAACTATTATCCTTAGCAGGTCTTTGTTTACCTCCACCCATTATCACTTACCTCTTGTCTTTAATGCTTGTATTTCTTTATCTGCTTCACCTGCATCAATTATAGCAACAGCACTAGTAGAAACAGGAATTCCAACAGCAACACCAAGCTTTTGTTTTGAGTCAACTTCAAAAGAAGGAATGCCCTTCTCTTTAGCAATAACGGATAAATGTGAAACAATTTCTTTAGGAGAAACATCTGCAGCATAAAATACAGCTTTAGCAACTCCTCTTTCTATAGCCTTAGTAACTTCGTTAGTACCTTTGTCAACTTTTCCAGTTTTTCTTGCCTTTTCTATTATGTTGTAGTAATCCATTTTTTCGTGAGCCAAACAAAAGAAGATGCCTCCTTAAGTCATTGGCATATGTGGGTAAAAATATGAGTATATAAAGTTTTCTTATGACAAAGATCAAGATCCAAAAGCTAATTTTAATACAGGAAGAAAGATAATTCCAAAAACAACCCATTGAATAAATAATGCTATGAGCCCAAAGGCATACTTCTTAAGATAAGATGCTTTATTTCCTCTAAATCTTCCCTCTGTAACCATTAAAGCAAGAGAAGGAAATAGCCCGTAAACAAAAATTATAATCAGAGCATAAAGTGAACCTATGATTGGAGAGTTAAATATACCAATTAAAACCTGACCAGAACGTTCAACAAAAACGCCATATATTCCAGTAATTAAAAATACCTCTTTCTTTGAATATTTATAACGCTTTAACAAAAAGTACCATGCAAACATAACCAGCGAATAATATACAAAACCAAAAAGAATATCTTTAACAGGACTTGCACTCAACAATACTCTTTGATCTGCAGAGATATCTAAATTCTCAATTATTGCGAGTAACTCTGTAATTAAACCGAAAATAACTCCAGAAATTACAAAGGCTGCTAATGGAGAAAATCGATTCAGAAAAAGAAAAATTTTATCTTTAAAAAAATAGGTAACTATAGCTAAAGGTGCAAGAAAAGCCATAGGTCCACTTGTAAATCCTAAAAATGTGAAAATAATTGCTATAAAAATTAAAAAAATATGTTTTTTCATAAATAAATAAAACAAAATTACTATATATAGTTTACAAAAATTTTAAATACCCTTTGAACTTTAACAAAAAGATGATAAAAAAGACATTTACAATACTATCATTATCTTTCATCATTCTAGCTTCATTAGTAATTGCTGCGGGAAGTTCTACTGGATCAGGAAATAACAATGCTCCTGCAAGAGTTACTGCTTCTCAAGTGGGCACAGTATCAACATGTGAAGATATAGAAACAGTAGAGGGAAGAATTAAGTGCAGACTTGAAAACAGAGAATTAGCAAGAGAAGAAAAGAATAATTCTGTAGAAGAAGCTTGTAGATCAGGTTCAAACGCTACAAAAAGAGCTTGTGAAGCACTTTACCAAAGATCTGCAAGATGTTATCAAGAATCAAACAATGATACTAAAAGAAGGTGCCTTTTACAAGAATCAGGAATAAATTTCAATAAAGGTGGAACATTTAGAGCAGCCCCTGAAGAGTCAAAAAGAAATTATGTTGTTTTACTATTATATGAACTTCAAGAAAGAATCGAAAATGCTCAACAAACAGGAAAAATAACCTCTGATCAAGCAGCAAGCCTTATAGCTAAAATAGTCGAAATAAAGAAAATGACTATAGCTGGAGATACAAGAGCAAATATAGTTGTAAAAATAAATGAATTCAGAAAAGAATTCAAAAACACATTTGGAGGAGCATAATAATGAAAATAATAATTTGGGCAATAGTTGCAATAGTAGTAATAGGGGGCTTAGCTTGGTTTATGTCATCTGATTCAAGCCAAAGCAGCACAAGCAATACAGAAAATCAAAATACTGGACCTCAAGAGATCACAGAAAGCGGAAACATAAATTCTAACGATCAAGTATTTAACGAAATAGATAATGCCTTATCTGCATTAGGCTAGTTTTCTAAAAACTTATATATCTTCGATAGTCTAAATAAATATGGTAGAAAGAATATCATTTCACGAAGAAATAAGAAAAAACAAAATAAGGTCTGTTATTTTAATGTTTTTTGTAATGTTAATACTAATATTATTAGGATATGTAATCTCATTTGTATTTGATCCTTCTTACTTTTTTTTCATAATGATTTTATCTATAATAATCTCTATATCCTATACATTAATTAGTTATTATAATTCGGATAAAATAGCTATTGCATCAGTTAATGCAAAACCTGCATCAAGCATACATCATAGAAACTTCATAGAAGCTGCAGAAAACATGGCCTTAGCATCTGGACTTCCATTACCAAAGCTATATGTGATGAATTCAGAACAGATAAATGCGTTTGCTTCAGGAAGAGATCCAAAAAACGCAGTAATATGCGTTACAACTGGAGCCTTGAATAAATTGAATAAACAAGAGTTAGAAGGAGTCATAGGACATGAAATGTCCCACATAGCAAACTATGATGTTAGATTCATGACCTTTGCAGCAGTAGCAATAGGAATGATCTCAATTATTGCAGAACTTTTCCTAAGAAGTTTATGGTTCTCAAATAGAAACGATAGGGAAAGAGATGGAAGAGCACAAATTATACTAATCGTAATAGGAATAGCATTATCTATATTAGCGCCAATTCTAGCTAATTTAGTTTCATTAGCAATATCAAGGCGCAGAGAATATGCTGCAGATGCAACTGGAGTTAAATTAACAAGATATCCCCCAGGATTGGCTTCAGCATTAAAAAAAATAAAGACAGATTATTCAAATAATTCAGAGAAAAGAAAGTTTCCAAAAGCAGTAGCACCATTATTTATCTCAGACCCCTTTAAAAAGAAATTTCAAAACATATTTTCAACACATCCAGATATCGACGATAGAATTAGAAAGCTAGAAAGGATGTAATCATAAAGTTCTCATTAATATATGTAAATAGAATATAGAAAATTTTATAAAGATAATCTCTTAGTAATTTATATGAATAGAGGAGCAATGAGTAGTTCTTGGAATTATTCTAACTGCAAGTCTATTAAGATTAAGTTTCGCACTTCAAATTAGTGCCCTCTTCTTCTTCTAAAACAATATCACAAAATGAGCGGCACTATTAACAAATCACGTAATGGAAATTTGATCAATCTAGCTAGCAGGCAGAGCTGCGTTAGAGTAATAAGAAGATCAAATCTACCAGTAATCTTGAAAGCAGAGACTGAAAAATTCATAGAGAGAAATCTAATACCTGAATGTGGTCGAGTTTCCCCAAATTGCCTAAAAGCATTCATGATAAAAACAGCTCAAAAAATGGGATTAAACAGGATAATTCCTTACCTATCTAATATGTTTAAATCAAACATAGGGTATAGAGGATACTTCTTAGACCAAGGAAATTTGTTCAGAGTTGAGCTCTCTAATTATGTTGATTAATTTACTTAAGTCTTTAATTATATAATCCGGATTTTTCTTAGAGATATCTTTTCTACTTGACCAAGAGCTCTTATTCGCAACTACAACCCCATAACATCCAGCACCTTTTGCTACATCTGCATCAATATCTTTATCGCCTACATAAATAACTTGAGAAGGATCCAATTTATATTTTTTAATTAATTTTTTTATCTGAAACGATTTATTATTCTTAAATTTATCAGATCCATAGACTTCATCAAAGAAATTGGAGTTTAAAATTTTTAAACATTTTAATATAAAATGAGTAACATTATTTGAAAGAATAATTTTTCGGGCATCTATTTTTTTTAAAGAATAAAAGTTCTTACAAGGTTTAACTTTCTTGCATTCACTAATAAAATCTTTGGTTATTCCATTAAAAACTGCATTTACCATATCTGAAGACAATCCTGCAAGAGTAAGATAATGTTTTAACGGCGTATTCCCAAAGAATTTCAAGAGATCTTTAGTGAGGGAGATTTCAAATTTTAGCAAATGCTTTTTAACTATATTAAGAAGAAGTTTTCTAGTATCAACAAGAGTACCATCAAAATCAAAAACAACCATTTTTATTTCCGGGTACTCCTTATCTGAAGTAACCCTCCTAAATAAAGAGCTCATTTTTTATTTCTTTCAGAGAACTTTTTAATAAAATCTCTACTCTTGGAATGATCTATAACCTTAACTACTTCCCAAGTTCCTGCATATTGAGTCTTTTCAGTCTTAACGGTACTTACAACTTTTCTCCTAATAGAATCTGAAACTAAAAGCTTTGAATTGGAAGCATAAGCAAGTCTCTTCGAATAACTTACCAAATTACCTGTGCTTGTAAAGTGGAATTTACCTTCATCCATTTCACTTATTATCTCGCCATCACTTATTCCAATACCAAATCTAGCACTATCATTGTGATCTTTCATATGCTCTAAGAATAACGCTTGTATTCTTCTTCCAAGGTTTACAGCTGCAAGTTCATTATCTTGAACATGAGTAAGTCTTGGAGAGAATAAAATGACTTTGTAATCTCCATCAACATAGACCTTAGCACCAGTTTCTTGAGCCAAAGATAAAGACCTATCCATGGTTTCATTAACGGCAGGAGAACTGCTGCTTACATATAAAGACATAGCGACTGCCTTTTCTCTTATTCCTTTATCTTGAGTACCAAACAAATCAGAAGGAGAAACTTTCTTTTGATCTGAAAAACCAACTGAAGTATCAGTTTTCTTAGAACTTAAGAAAGATAAGCCAAGTTTCTTTTCAGAAGGTTTGCTAAACCCTGTGTCCATTGATTTAGGCTTGTTAAACAATCCATTATTAGGCTTATTATCTACAACAAAATCAGTCTTTAATGGAGTTTTAAGATCAAAATTACTTGAAGCAGTAGGAGCTTTACCATATTTCTTGACCCTGATTCTTACTTGAACAAGAATTATAATCAAAATCAAAAGTATTACTGCAAGCCACCATATCAAAGGATCGGTAAATGTATTTATTACATCCTCTCTAAAATTAGTAACTTTAACTGCATTTCCTGTAAGAAATGCGCTTCCAAGATTCTTATTCTCTCCTGATTCAAGAACTGAAATAGAATAGTCTCCATCTGGGGCTCTAAGAGTAAATTTCTGAGTTTCTCCTGGATTAAGTTTAATCTGCTTAACTTCTACATAAGATCCTATAGTGATCTCTAAAGGACCATTATAAGGAGAATTACCAATATTAGTGACTATCAAAGTGTTATTTATCAAACTAGTCTGCAAAGTATTAACTTCCTTCAAATAAAATAATTTTCTGCTAGATAAATCATCAACAGTAGCTTCTATGCTCCAATAACCTGGAGTATCATTCAAAAAGAAAGTCATCTTCTGATCTTCTCCAGACTTTATGACTTTTCTTACAAAAGGAATTCCTTTTGGTTTATCTATTGAAAGAGTTATTTCTTTGGAAATCTTATCACCTGCTTGATCTACAGCATCAACTCTAAATGTAAATTCAGAGTCTGGTTCAGGATTATCTTTACTAACAAATATAGTTACTCCCTTTAATATTTGATTCAAGCTAAATTTGTCAGAATAATTCCCGAAATTTATTTTTCTGGAATTATGATCTGTAGTATGTACCTCTAATCTAATATCATGTTCTCCAGATTTAGAATCTGAAGGCAAAATTAAGCTCATATTAAATCTTCCATCTGTAACGACTGCAGATTTATACAAGTTAAGTGATGGAATGAAAAGCTCTACAAATCCGTTAACTCTAAAACCGCTTTCCTCGACAGCATTTCCAGAAATATACAAAGAACTTCCAGGATCATAACTATTAAACTCAAGTTCAGCATCTAAAATTATATTTCTTGAGAGAACAAAAGAATTGCTCTCTGTATGTTCACTTCCAAAAGTAGCCTTCAAAAAACAAGAATCTGTAATATTATATATCAATGGATCAAATAATTCCGTACTAACCAAAATTTGTTTCTCGACGTTAGGTTCAAGAGTGATAAAACTGTTGAAAATATTTGAACTATAATTTGAACCACAAACTAAATCAACCATATAATGATCACTTGCAGAAGAAGTAGATATCAGAGTGGTCTGTACATCTATCCTATCCCCTAAATTATATACTGGATTTAAAGATCCAACAAAAATGCTAGAAGACCCTAAAGGTAGTAAAACCAGGAATAATAAAATCACCAACCACTCTTTCATCAATATTCAAATGATACAACGTATATAAATATTATTAGGGGAAAACTATTTACGATACAAAACTTTTCTCGGGACCAAATCTCCTTTTTCAACAAGGTCCTCAACAGGCTCCCTAGTCCTGGTAAGCTTTCCAAACTTGTCTGCAAAAAATAGATGTCCGTTTTCATTTCCAAGATATAATGCAACATGAGTATAACCAGCCCCACTTTCTGTTGCAGGAACATTATACTTACTCTTAGGATAAAAGAAACCAACTATCATACCTGGTTTCAAATCATCAGATCTAGCAAGATCTTCTAAATCTCCAACAGAATTAACATTTATTTCGCCAATTTTATCAGAATCTCTAATCTGCCATGAATTTGCAGCCGGATAATCTATATTAAAGACATCTTTAGCAGCAAGCCTTACATATCTAGAGCACATACCTGCAGGAACAGTATCTTCAGAATAAACAGGACCCTCTAAAACTCTGCCCTCTATTGAACTGTGCGATTGATCTAAACCAGTAATACCTGCAAAAACAGGAGCTGAACTCTTTACCTTAGAAGCTGAACCATTATTTGCTCCTAACATAGCAACAGCTCCAGCTAATGTCATGGCTAAGGCTACCTTAGCCCATCCTCTTCCTCTAGAATATCTGTCACTCATAAAAAAACACCTCTTTATAGCTTTTTAAATCTTTTTATTAGTACTATTAAGCAGTGCTAACAGAAATAAGAAGTAAAAACTCAACATCAATTTTAAATATCTCTTTCTTTTAAAGAAGATATGGAAATATTAACATTACATTGCGACTATGCTAAATTTAAAGCTCTAAAAAAAGCAGTAAAGGACATAGAAGATGATGCTGAAAAAGAAGGAGATATAAAAGAATGCCTAGTAGTGCTAACTTCTGTAGAACAAGGAGATAATCAAGAAACATTAAATCAACTTGTCCAGTCTATAGAAAAAACCGCTAAAGAAGTTAAAGCTGAGAATATAGTTCTCTATCCTTATGCACACCTATCATCTAATCTGGCAAAACCCATAATTGCATTAGAGCTATTAAAGGAAGCTGAGATTCTATTAAAAAAGAAGTTCAAAAAAACAGTCAGAGCACCCTTTGGATATTACAAAGAGTTTGAATTCAAATGTAAAGGACATCCATTAGCTGAATTAAGTAAGGAGTTCAGAGCAGAAGGGCAAACAGAGACTAAATCTAAAATAATCTCAAAAGAAGAAACAATAGACCATAAAAAATTACTAAGTCAAATTTCTAGATCTAAGCTAGATACTTCAAAGTTAAAAGAAAACGACCATAGAATACTAGGACAAAGATTAGATTTGTTTAGTTTCAATGAAGTTGCTCCAGGAATGGTATTCTGGCATAATAATGGGCTTACAGTATACAACGAACTAATTAATTTCTGGAGAGAAGAACAAAAGAAAGAACACTATAATGAAATAAGAACTCCTCAAATAATGGATTCCAAACTATGGAAAGTTTCTGGACACTGGGATAAATATAAAGAAAACAATTTCACTACACTTTACGAAGATAGACCATTCCTAGTGAAACCTATGAATTGTCCTGGAGGAATGCTTGTATTTAGAGCAAATTCAAAATCTTACAAGGATCTGCCTTTAAGAGTTGCCGAGATGGGAACGGTCCATAGAACAGAACTATCAGGAGTTCTTAATGGATTATTTAGAGTAATACAATTTACACAAGATGATGCACATATATTCTGTGCAGATGACAAACAAGCAGAAGAAGAAATAATAGAGGTAGCAAAACTAATACAAAAATTCTACAAAAAATTCAAATTAGAATTTGATCACGTTGAATTATCAACAAGACCTGAAAAAAGAATAGGCAGCGATGAAACATGGGATAAAGCTGAAAAAATGCTTGGAAAAGCTCTAGATAAAATAAAAATAAAATATAAAGTCAATAAAGGAGATGGAGCATTCTATGGTCCTAAAATAGATTTCCATGTAAAAGATTCATTAGGAAGAACTTGGCAATTATCTACAATCCAATTAGACTTTTCACTTCCAGAAAGATTCGAACTCGAATTCACAGACAAAGACAACAAACAAAAGAGACCAATAATGCTTCACAGAGTAATTTATGGATCATTAGAAAGGTTCATAGGAATTTTACTAGAGCATACTAATGGAGCCCTTCCATTATGGTTATCTCCAAAACAAGTAAGAATAATCTCATTCACTGATAGAAATGATAAAGCAGTTGAATCAGTAGCTAAAGAATTAAGAAATTCAATCCCTGACTTAAGAATTGATACGGATACAAGATCTGACACAGTTCAATCAAAAATCAGGGACGCAGAATTATTAAAAATAAATTATATAATTGTCATAGGAGATAAAGAAGAAGAAAATAAAACTCTTGCAGTTAGGCAAAGAGGAGAAAAACCAAAATTCGGAATAAAAATACAATCTTTCATAGAACAATTACAAAAAGAGATTTCTGAAAGAATTTAAAGACATATCAGCTAAATATTTATATACCATTCAATCGATTTCCTATTAGAGAGGTCAAATGAAAATTCAACCATATATACAAAAACTTGAATCATCCGAAGCTTATAAAAAATTCATAAAAGATAATTCTGAATCATTCCTTGTAGCAGGTTTCTTTGTATTAGACTATGAGACTGGAGTAAATATTCATCAAATAGATTATTATGTACCTTCAAGAAAACAAGTAGCAGCATTCAATCTAGATGGAGACGTACAAGTACGCCTTTTAGATATGATGAGTAAAGATAAAGTCCCTCAAAGATTAGACATTAAAACGAAAATAGATCTAGATGCAATAAAAGGCATATTAGAAGATGAAATGAAAAATAGAAGTATAACTGAAACAATAAGAAAATGTGTAGCAGTTATACAAATGGTAGATGGAAAAAAATTATGGGTATTAAGTTGTGTTCTTTCAGGAATGGAAATCCTAAAAGCTCACATAGACGATGAATCAAAAACGGTTCTAAAGATGGAAAAAGCATCTATATTAGATTATGTGAAAAGAATGCCTCCTCTTCCAGCACAACAACCGAAATTAGACAAAGAACAATTAGAAAAACAAATACAACAATTAGATAATTTAAAGAAACAGTTGCAAAAAGAAGAAGAAAAATTAGAGAAAGAAGGAAAAAATTAACTCTTATTTTTTAATCCCCAAAGTTGTTTAGTATATCCTCTAGGTTCACAATCAGATTCTCTAAATCCTAATTTGTTTCTCAAAGCAACAACTTTATTTCTAGCAGAAGAAACTTGTTTCATAGAACACAAAACTTCAAGCTCCAAAAACCATCCAAGTTTCTTAACAAAATTAAGTTCTATATGAACCCCATCTCTTGTTTTATACAGTTCTGTTGTTTTTTCCTTATGTAACCATCTTCTAAATCCAAAATCTTCAATTAATTCAAAAAAACCTTTTATATCTGAAATTTCAAACTGAACTTCTTTCTTTGCATGCACTCCCTTAGAAAAACTACTCCTTTTCTTGAAATTAACTTCTCTTACCGATCCCTTATCCCTTATACGTAAACTCTTTTCAGGATATTCAAAATATTCTAAGCTGTAATAATCATCCTTCTTAGTTTCACGTCCGACAAACTTAGCAATTTCTTTTATTTTATTTCTAATAGCCTTAACATCCTTATCCCTTATGGGAATCTTAGTTTCAACTTCTATCCAACTCATAAACACCTCAATAATAAAGTAATCTCTGTATTTTAAAAGTGTTTACCTTGAATAATCAAATTAATAATTTCATATCAAACATTCTTTTTTTATCATATGCAGAAACCACTTTGAATCCAAGGTCTTCATAAAGTTTAATGGCTCCCAGGTTTTTAGCGGAAACACATAAACCAATTGAATTAAAACCATTTTTCTTACATTTTTCAACAAAATGTTCAATTAATTTAGAACCTATCCCTCTACCGCTAATACCTGCCATAATCCAATTAATATAAGCTAAATGTCTTAGAGAGTCATCAGATCCAAGTAAAAATCCATCCAATCTACTTGAGGTTATATGGCCAATTAATTGAAAATCTTCCTTTCCATCAAGCACATCGGTAAAAAAGTGAGGAGTATACCTTTCAATATGATCTCTAACTTTAGAAGAAGGATAGTATCTGCTAGTTTCTTGCAATCTATGATGAAAAATATCAAATACAGTGCCAACTAATCCATAATCTTCAGGTGCTCTAAGCAATCTGCATCCAGACTTCATAGAACTTGCCTAAAAAATCTAAATATAAAGCTTTCTAAAAAAAATCAAGCGCAACTAACCGGTTGAGTAGTTATTTGACACAACTGACCGTTACTCTTCAAAACAATATTGACTTTAGAAGCATTAATTGTCAATCCACTAACACTTACTGAAGTAGTCTCAAGCTCGTCAAAGCTTCCAGCTCCAGTGCTTGCAATTGAAGGAGAAGGAGAATATCTTTCTATGTTACCAGAAGCGTCCTCAAAAACCAATTCCACAGATTCAAAATTTCCAGCACCTGGATTCCTCTTTAGTTTAACATTCCATCCACTTACATCTGAAGAACAACTTATAGGTTCGACATTAATAGTAAAACAATCACTTTGAATTCCTTTGGTACCTTTATCAATAGTTTGTTTTACAACAGACCAAACAACAGCTATACTTACAATGACAAGAAGGACTATCAAAACATTAGCAACAACTTCACTAACACCCCTTCTATTTAGAATCATCAAATTACAAAATATTCATTAGTTTATAAATATCTGCATTAGAAACGATTATTTCTAATAAAACAAGATAACATTTAAATACATTTTAACACTCATTAAGTAATGAAAAAGATGATGAAAAAAATAAGGAGTTCTTCTTTGCAGAATTATATGGGCCTTAGACCTTATGCATTAGGACATGCATTAGGAATGATGAGCATAATAGTGTTAGTGTTTTATGGTCTATTCGTATGGTTCAGCAATTATGAATCCGCATTCATAATAGCAAAATATCCAATATCTTTTTCATTTTATGACTGGACACTTATTTTTGGACTAGTGCAAAGTTATGTACTATTCTATGTATTAGGTTGGGTATTTGCCAGACTTTACAATAGTTCTTAATTATCTTAGAATTTTTTTCATACAATCTTCAGAGCAACAATTGTGCATCTGCTTCTGACAATCAGGACAAACAAACATTAATTTATTACAAAATTTATTTTTACAATTTCTATACTGATCAGATTTAGCACTGCAATGTATGCAATCACTAACGGGGCTTTGATTTCCTTCTACATCTGAAGTTAATCTCTTATCAAAAACAAAACAGCTTCCCTCCCATGCAGTATTAGGGAGTTTCTGACAAAAGTTTATGATGCCTCCATGTAATTGAGAAACATTAGTAAAACCTTTATCAATCATGTAAGCACTAGCCTTTTCACACCTTATTCCCCCAGTACAATACATAACTATTGGAGTATCCTTGGAAATTTTAAGACCATCAACAAAATTAGGAAATTCTCTAAATGTTTTTATTTCTGGATTAATAGCGCCCTTAAATCTGCCAGCATTAAACTCATAATCGTTTCTCGTATCTAAAACAACAACATTTTGACCATTATAAGACTCTAAAAATTCCTGAGGCGAGATATGTTTTCCAACCTTGGACATATCAAGCGATTTATCGATTCTTATTATTTCGTTCTTGACTTTTATAACCATTTTATCAAATGGGTGATGTATTGCAATTTCTTCCTTAAACTCTATGCCTTTGAAAAGCTCATTATTTGATAAAAAAGATTTATATTTTTCAATTTGCTCTTCTGTTCCAGAGATTGAACCGTTGATACCTTCTTTCGCAAGTAAAACTTTACCTTTAACCCCCAAATCCAAACAAAATTTAAGATGATCTTTCTTAATTCTATCAAGATCCTCTAAATCAACGAACTTGTAAAACAGTATAACATTTATCATGAAAATCTCCAATATTCAAGGTATTTATTTCTATTCATGGATTGTTTTAAATATACCAAGTTATTAAATAATAAGGATGGTGATTGGAATTTTAGATTGGCTTAAAAATCTAGCAAGTTATGTAAGCTCACTACCTGCCGGATATAGTAAAGTTACTGCACTTGCGGCATATATGATTTTGATATTTGTTTATGCCCTTTTCATTTGGAAAGTCTACAAAGCCATATCAAAGAAAGATATAATTTCTATAAACTTAGGACAGTATAATTCTTTTGAGCACCCAGTAGCAAACAAAGTCTTTGCAGCACTACTTTATTTTATAGAGTATATAATAATCTTACCGTTCCTCATATTTTTCTGGTACTTACTTTTTGCAATAGTTTTACTATTCTTCTCAGAAAATCTTTCATTAGAAAACATATTACTATTATCTGCTGCAGTAGTAGGATCAATAAGACTTCTAGCATACTACAAACACGAGATAGCTATGGACATAGCAAAGCTTCTACCCCTTACAATACTTGGAATAACAATACTTAATCCAAAATTCCTAGAACTAAGCAGATTTGTAGATTCATTTAACCAGCTTCCAGAGCTTCTTCTATCTGTGGGTTATGCCCTTGTGTTTATAGTTTCATTAGAAATTATATTAAGATTCTTAGACCTATTCAGAAGAGTCATCTTTGATTATGGAGATGAAGAAGAAAAAGATGATTAAAGAGAATTATCTTTTAGTCTTTCTTGTATCTGTTTAACATGAAGTCTTCCTTCTTCCTTTAATATTTTTCTGTTAAATTTATCTCTAACAAGCATACTTGCCATAAAATCTCCCCCCAAATAATGAGGAGTTATTACATAATCTGCTCCACTATTGTAAAGATCTATTGCATTATGAATTTGATTAGAAGTAGATATAAACGAACATTCTTTATTATCAATAGATTTCAAAATACTAATATTTGTTGAATAATCTGGAATTGTAGAAATAATCATTTTTGCAGAATTTATCTTTATACTCTTCAGAAAGTCGTAGTCATTAGCATCCCCATAGACACAATTAATTCCTTTCTTAGAAAGATTCATTATAGTCACAGGATTATAATCCACAACTAAATATTTCTTCTTAGTCAAATTAAATGCCTTAACCAAATTAAATCCTAAACGACTATATCCAAAAAGAACTATGTCGTACTTTCCTACATTGTTATTAGAGTCCAAACTTCTTCTTTTGCCATCAAATAGTCCCAAAAATCTAGAGACATAACCATAAATCTGGTTAGAGAAATAAATTGCATAACTACTCAATGAAACAGTAATCAAAGTGACTAATATAGTCAAAGAAAATATCGACTGAGGGATGTGACCTAAACTATATCCCATTAATACAACTATCAAAGAAAACTCGCTAACTTGAGTCAAACTAGTGCCTACCATAAAATTAGTTCTCTTCTTGAATCCAAAAGATCTAGTTAAACCCATTACAATAAATGGCTTAATTATTAATATAAAAGAAGAAAATATCAAAGCATCTTTAATCAAATTAGAAGATATTGGAGAAGTTAATTGAGCTCCAAAATAAACAAAAAATAAGATTACAAAAAAGTCTCTTATTCCTTTTACTTTAGATTTTATCTCTAAATTATATTTAGAAGAAGCAATTACCATTCCAGCAATTAAAGCTCCTATCTCTGCAGATAAGTTCATTATTTCAAATAAAGCAGAAATTACTAAAGCCCATCCTATGCTTACTAAGAAAAGAACTTCTTGATTTTTCGCAGCAAAACTCAATGCTCTTGAGAATATCAACTTACCAACAAAAACAACTAAAATGATCATTAGAACAAATCTCAATATCTGTGAAAATATTAGTGAGATTCCCCCAGTAGAAACAACAGGTATAACCATAAGAGCAATAGCAGCAATAAAGCTCTCTACAATCAATATGCCTAAAGCAATCTGTCCATGAAGAGTCTCCATTTCTTTCTTATCTGAAAGTATCTTCACAACAACTACTGCGCTTGAAAAAGAAAATGCAAGAGCAATATACAAAGAATGAATTATACTAAATCCTAAAAAGTGGGCAATTAGAAAACTAGCAGAGCAAACTATTGCGACAGTAGAAATACCTCCAACTATAGAAGCACCCCCTATATTCTTTATTATCCTAAAATCAAGGCTAGTACCTATAATAAATAAAAGCAATGCAATCCCGACAGTAGATAAAGATTTCAAATAAGTAGAAGTATCTATTAAATTCAAGAAAAGAGGACTAACAACAACTCCTGTAAGAAGATAAGCAACTATCAATGGTTGTCTTATCGACCTACCTATAAAAGCTATAATAGCAGCTATTCCAACAACAATTCCTATCTGTGAAAGTAAACTATCCATCTCTTTTATTTATTAAGAACTAAAACAATTTTAAATGTATGGTTAATAAGTATTATAAACCATGATTAAGAGCTAAAACTATCATATTCATCTCCTAAACTGAGATGAAAGAGCCTGGTTTTCGCGGCGGAGCCAGGCCCACATCTTAATGTTTAAATATAAGATATTCCATAATAAAACATGACAGATCAAAATAAGGAAAAAAAGAAGTCAAATAACGAAAAGAAATCTAAGGAAAACAAGAAAGACTCTCAAAAAGACAAGCATGCTTGTGAATTCTGTTAATAGATCTTTAATCTAAACTTGAAGCGAAGCCTTTTTAAACCACTTTTTACTCTCTGCATCCATGGGAGTAGTAAGAATAAAATTAAGCAGCATTGACATAGGTCAGTTGAACTCAGTTATCGACATGATCAAAGATCTTTCTAACAAATCCGGAATAAATATGCGCGGACCAATCCCATTGCCAACAAGACACATGAAAGTAACCACAAGAAAATCTCCTTGTGGTAACGGAACAGCAACATTTGACAGATTTGAGATGCGTGTTCACAAAAGGATAATAGACATTCCAGCACAAGACAGAGTGTTAAGACCATTAATGATGCTAAAGATTCCTAGATCTGTTCAGATCAAGATAGACATTAAAGAATAAGCTTATAATTAGAATTTCTATTAATCCTTATGGAAAAAGTGGTCATAATAGGAGGAGGTTTTGCAGGTACTACTGCTGCTAAAGCCCTTGATGGAAAATGCGATCTTACTTTAATAGATACAGAAGATTTCTTTGAATATACTCCTGGAATATTAAGAGTTCTTGTAGAACCAGAGCATTACAAAAAACTACATGCTAAACATAAAGATTACTTGAAGCAAACAAAAATAGCACTAGGACACGTAACTAAAATATCAGATAATGAAATAATATTAGCAGATAATAAAAAAGTAAAATATGATTACTTAATCATTGCATCAGGAAGTAGCTATAATTCTCCAATAAAAGAAGAGGATACTTTTTTTGCAACAAGAGTCAAACACCTTTTAGACGCACATAAAAAAATACAAGAATCAAAAAGCATAACTGTAGTTGGAGGAGGCATAGTCGGAGTAGAATTAGCAGCAGAACTAGCAACACATTACAAAGAAAAAGATATCACTTTGATACACTCACACCAAAGATTAATGGAAAGAAATAACAAAAAAACAAGCATTTACGCTGAAAAATTCTTGAAAAAATATAGAGTAAAAATAATATTTAATGAAAAAATAATAAAAAAAGAAGGTAAAAAACTGATCTCTCAATCGGGAAAACAATATAATTCAGATGCATCATTTTTCACAGTTGGAATAAAACTAAACATATCTTTTATGCAAGATAATTTCTCTAAATATGTAGACAAAGGAATACTAGTTAATGAATATCTGCAAATTCCTGATAAAAAGAATATTTTCGTTGCAGGAGATGTAACTAATATAATTGAAGAAAAGACTGCTCAAAATGCAGAGCATCATGGTAAAATAGCTGCATCAAATGTCTTAGCAACAATAAAAAACAAAGAAATGAAAAAATATGAATCCAAAAAAAGACTAATTGTTATTTCTTTAGGAAAGAATTGTGGAATCATAGAAAACGGAAGATTAACAGTAACTGGATGGATCCCTTCAATACTTAAAATAATCATAGAAAAAATGGTTATGTCCAGTTTTAGATAAATGCTTAAATATCCTACATTATTTTCAGAAGCATGGGAATGGGAGATGAAATTCTTGTTGTTAAAAGAGATGTTTTGTTCAAAAATGATAATTTTGAAGGATTTATAGACTCTACAAAGAAAAATTTTATAGACTTAATTCTAAAAAATATAGAATATAAAATAAGAAGCAATGAACTAGAAAACGATAATAAGTGGCAACAACCAATTCCTTACGTTTGGCTTTTGAATCCTGAAACCAAAATGGTTTTTTTGTACAAGCGATCTAAAACAGGAAATGAAGGGAGATTATATGATAAGATATCTGGAGGAGTGGGCGGACACATAGATAAAAAAGAGCTTGTGGAAAACAATATAGACCCAATAACTCAAGCAATGATGCGAGAGTTAATGGAAGAAACAGTGATGGAAGAATATCCAAAACCTAAGATTATAGGTTATCTAAATTATAATTCAGGAGTAGAAGATGTACATTTTGGAATTGTTGCAATAGGCGAAACAACAAATGAAGTAAAACCTGCAGAAGATATGACTCATGGACAATTTTATTCAATAGATGAAGTTGAAGAAATATTTGATGCTAAAAAAGACCAAGTAGAAAAATGGACCTTAGCTTCTTGGCAATTCATCAAAGATTATCTGAATAAACTTTAATAAAAATCAGAAATCAAAAAATCGATGCACCATTTAAACCAGGGTAAGGGGTTTAGCGATACTCGATTTTTGGATGTTCGAAGTGTTTATCACACATTTTTATGGAAACACTTGCGACATAATATACATTCCAAAATATACTTGCAAAGCAAATCTCCTTTAAAAATAAACAAATTAAATATGATTTATGGTCGCAGGACTCTTTGTAGCATTTGAAGGTGTTGATGGCTCTGGTAAGACAACACAAATTGGAAGAGTTGCTGAAGCTATAAAATCCTGGGAAAAATACCAAGATGTAATTTTAACAGGAGAGCCCACATATAGAGCAAAAAAAATAATAAGAGCCCTAAGGACAGAGGGGAATCCATTTTCACATCCTGAAATAATGGCTCAAGAATTTGTAGAAGATAGAAGAGCCCATTATTCTGGTTTAATAAGAGGAGATTTGGTTAATAGAAGAGTAGTTCTATGTGACAGGTTTTCTATGTCCACGATAGCATATCAGTCAGTACAAGGAGTCCCAATAGAAAGGTTAATTGAAATGCACGAAGAAAATTTAATCGGTACTCCTGATATTACGTTTTACATTGCAATTAGTGCTGATACTGCAATAGAAAGAATGAAACTTAGAAGTGCACCAAAAGAAAAATTTGAGAATCATAGTTTCATAAGAGATTTAGTAACAAGATATGAAGAAATATATCAAATGTTGCAAGAAGGCAAAAACCCAAAACTAAATAATCTACTTGGGAGAGTCATTAGATTAAATGGAGAAATTTCAATGCCGGAAGTAACTCATTCCATGACCAATCTAATTGAACCAATTTACCTCGGGAATAAAGAATAAACAAATTCTAGGAATGTTTAAAACACCTTATTTCTAAAAAGCATTAAGCCCGGATGGCGCAGTGGTTACCGCGTTGGTTTGGAGAACCAATTTCCGCAAGGATTCCCAGGTTCAAATCCTGGTCCGGGCGTCCGTATTTTGTTATTTTCATATTATCTAATCTTCAACCCATCCCATTTCATCATACTTTTTATCATCTAAAATTTCATAACCTTCTTTAGTACCAATTGCACCATATATTTGATTATCCCTTATCTCAATTTTAACCAAACCCATTTCTTCAAGTTTAAGGAAAATTCTCATATATTTCTTAAGATCTTCCGGAGTTCCATTTGATGCTCTGATAGGATCGCTTTGCCATGATCTGCATATGTTCCAAAGAGTCTGAAATTCTTCTTTAGTTATTTCCATAATTTTTAGAAATTATAATGGTATAAATGATTTTCTGTGACCTTCTATTTAATTTATTAATGCCTTATGATTTATTGTTAGATGAAAAGATCAACATATAATTTTAATAAAGAACTTTTATTCGCCGAAATTGGGGCAGTTATTGGAGCTCCTTTATTGCCTTTTATTATTACTCTTCTAACTGATGATCATATAGTTTTGTCAGTTCTTACAGTTATAGGCGCTCAGGCTGGGGCAACAACTATTTGGTTAATTACTAGGATATATAATCAAAAAATTGGGAATATATTTAGTGTTAAAAAGTTGGCAAGAGATATAGCTTATTTTACCCCTGCTGCCTTTTTGATAGCAAGTATAACTTACTATCCAACTCTTTATTTTACTACACATTACTTTCTTGAACAAAAAGAGCATATATTACTTGCAGCTATGTTGGGAGAGATCTTGGCGTTTGTACTTTTTATGACTGCAATTAATGTTTATAGAATATATCTTATAAAATATTATGATGTGGAACTATAGATTAGATTTTTAACTAGATTTTATCGTTAATATTACCTATTCCACCAGACATCTTATCCTTTAATGCATGGTATTCTCTTACATTTCCAAGTCGGTAATATAAATCCAAAAGCCTGTTCTGAATATCTAATTTTTCACTATGGTTTAGATCTAAAGATAACATTTTTTGATATACTTCTTTTGCATTGTTTCTTCTATCATTCTTCATGTACGCTTGAGCTTGTGCAAAATGAAATTGTTTATAGAGTTGTTTCATATCTATTTTTTCTCTATCATTTCCAAGAGCAAGTGCTTGAACAAATAATCTATCTGCTTCTGTGAAATTATTTCCTCTAATATTAAATTCTACAGACTTCATGAATTGACCTATCTTTTCTTTGTAAGTTGTAGTTATATCTGCAGCAGCCCTTATTGTTTTAGCTGCATCTAGAAACATTCCTTTTTGTTCGTATATTTTTGTTAATTCTATTAATACGAACTTTCTTGTATCAAAGTCTAATTGAGATTTAATTGCTCTTTGTAAATATGACATCTTGACATATTCACCCATGGTTTTTATTTTGGCATCTATCTCAGCTCTTGTTCTTTCAGTTATTGGCTTATCTATTACGTGCATGTCAAGAAAAGCTGGTTTCTATTTATAATGATTATTGTTATAATCTGTATAGAATTAATTAGCAACTAGAGGTGATTGTTTCATAAAAAGTTCGAAGTATCAAATTGATTTTTCGCTATAAAATAATCTTAAAACCACACCTCTAGATTGAATATTATATTTTATCTATGTTAAACTTATATATAAACCTTTGCTTATGTCTATTGTGGCAGGATATTCTTGAGATCTTGGCAGAATTGGCAGTTTTTTTCAAAGTCACACATTTTGAATCCATTCTTTCTTGCATCAATTATTTTTTTTGCGGTTTGGACAATTTCAGATTTTACTTCATTTAAATCAAAAAGAGTTCTAATACTATGTACTTCTCTTGCAGTTCCTTTTTCATCAAGGTTAAATTCTAATGGATGTTCTTTTTGGAGCATATCTAAAATTAATTTTTTAGGTTTTCCATATTTTGTTGCAGCTAAAGCGTATATTCCAAGTTGCCAGTTTCTGTACTTGGGTTTTATTTCATATTTTCCGGTTTTATAATCGATTATGGTTAAATTACCTTCATCATCAAAATCTATTCTATCTGCATAACCGTTGAATAAAATGCCATCTATTTCTGTCCTGAGATGTTTTTCAGTCATTGAATTTTGATTATATTTTGATTTATTTCTTTCAAAGAATACTTTTATCATAAGCATTGCTTCATTCAAGTCTATATTTGGGTATTCAGACATTTGGATTATTTTTGTAAGATCTTCTATTTCTTTCAATGTTTTGCAATTTTCTTTTACTACTTTATCTAGGACTTTATGGATAAATGTACCTAAAGTTATTGCTTCCCAAGACTCTGGAGCTTTATCTGGCATGTTATACACATATTTCATCTCATATCTTTTTTGACATTCATCAAATGTCTGTAATGCTGAAGGCGAAAATGATATGACTTCTGATTCTTGATTTATTTCTGATGCTGGTTTAATTTCATCTTTAGGAGATTCATATAGGTCTAAGTCATCTTTAGTGAATTCTATATTTTGGTTTGAGGTGTAATCTATTTCTCTTAGGAATTGGCTTGGTTCATACTTTCTTTGTCCATATTCTTTAGCATATGTCATGTAAAGTCTTTTCTTGGCCCTAGTTATTCCTACATAAAATAAGCGTCTTTCCTCTTGTATTTGGGAATCATTATCCTCGGTTTTGGTTTCTGGTCTTTCTATAGGGAATTTTTTTTGAACTAGTGAAGAAATTATTACTGAATCATATTCTAGGCCTTTTGTTGCATGATTGGTCATTATTTTTATTCCATCATTAATAGTTTCTGGAGCTTCAATGTTTATACCTAGAGAATCTAAGGCGTTTAGATGGTACAATAAACCTGAAAGATCATTAACTTCGTTTTCAGGAAGATCTTTCACAAAAGAATAGAATTTTTCTAGTGATGGAATTGATTCTTTGTCTTCGAAACCTAGAAGCTCATATAATTTTTTTAATATATCTAGAGGTTTTGACTTAGATATTTCTGATATGCTGTTAATTGTAGCCCTTATTGACTGCAATATCATTGAGTTGTTTTCAGATATCTTAAAATCAGTTTTCATAAATTCTTCACAAATGCAATCTTTCTTTTCACGAGACCATTTTTGTATTTCTTTTGTTATTGTTAAATGATCTTTGCTATCTTTTATGTTTTGATTAACTATCTCCCATATAGAAGCTTCTCCGCCATTGGATTTGTTTGTTATTTTGTCTGCTATATTGAGATAAGCTCTTATTAGTCTTATTTTTTGTTCCTTTAGTAGAGATTCTTTATTTGCGCTTATATAAGGTATTTTTTCATAATCTAAATGTTTCTTTAACATCGAAGATTGTTGATGAGTCCTAAATATTACGCATATTTTGTTTAGAGGGGTATTATTTTCGATTTCTTTTTTTATTATTTCTATTATTTTTCTTACTTCTTCTTTGCTATTTTTTAATTCAAAAATATTTATTTTTTCTCCTTCAATATTATAAGCACTTTTAACCTTGAAACATTCTTCTTTATTTTTATAATTGTTTTGTATAAGTTCATGCGCTATATCTAAGATTCTATTTGTAGATCTATGTGATTTGTCAAGTTTGAACATTTTATCTTCGGTTAAATTGAAGATTTCTTTGAAATAGTTGAAGTTGTTGGAGTAAGCACCTCTAAATCCATAAATCGATTGATTTAGGTCTCCAACTACGGTGATATTTCTTTTTCTTGCTATTTTATCTAATAATACACATTGTATTTTATTGGTGTCTTGAAATTCATCTACTATTACATAATCAAAATCATCTGCTATTTCAGGATACTTTTCAAATAATTTTAAGGCTTCATTGTGTAGATCTGAGTAATCAAGTCCGTTGTTTGCTAACTTGAGTTTTTCATACATCTTCCATGTTTGTATCAATTTTGCTTCTTTTATCGTTTTTTCAAGAGCTTCTTTTTTGTTTTTTAGTTCTAGTATTTGTTCCTTAGATATTTTTTTTATGTGGTTTGTATTTATCTTGAAATTAACTTCTTCAAGTTCTGAGATCAGATTGGAAATTTCATTGCTTGAAATTGCTTGCCCATTGAAATCTTCTAATTTTTTACCTAGGTCTTTGTTGGAGGATATTTTTTCTATGTATGAATTGCATAATATGGGGGCTATTTTGAAATTTTTGTGCAATAGGATTTTTCCATCATCAGGGGTTATTATCTTAAAATTTTCTTTAATCCCTATTTTGCTTCCATAGGACCTTAATATGTCTGCGCAAAATCCATGAAATGTTCTTATTAATGGTTCTTTTTGTTTAAGATGAGGAATTATCCTTTCTCTTAAGTTATTTACTGCTTCATTTGAAAATGTTAAACAAACTACTCTTTCTATAGGATAAGCTGATTTGTTTATTATGTGCTTTAGTTTTTCTATTATGCTATATGTTTTTCCAGTTCCCGCTCCGGCTAAAACTGCACATGGACCTTTAAGATTTTCAACATAACTCATTAATCTAATGAAATCTATCGGTTTATATTATTTTATAGAATTTCACCGTGACCTATTAGTCTCCAGTGATTATTGATATTTCTTGCCAGGCCCACTTTATCATTTTTGAATGGCACTATAGGTATTTTTAGAGATATTTCAGAACGCTCTTTATCTAGCCTAGATATTGTTCCTACAGTTACTGAAGTATTTATGGATAACATCAATGTTTCCCCTGGTTTTAGAGGATTTATTTGAACTCCTCCGACATGTTCATTGAATAGATGGTGTTTTATTGAAATTTTAGTTGTTATTTCAGGAAGGTTTCCATTAGTAGAGACTACGCATCCAGACAATAGGTCTGTTTTTCCAAGGGACATATCTAATTCTGTTTCTATGGCAGAATTTCCTCCAGGGGTAATTTCATTTACTTTGTTTGATCCCTTGAATAAGGAAACTATTTTTGTTTTGATTGTTTTGTATTTGATTTGATTTGCTTCTTTGATTATGATTCCCGGTTTTATTTCTATACTATCCCCTACTTTTAATGTGCCTTTTTTTAATGTGCCTCCTATTACTGCTCCGTGTAAGTCTTTTGGTTTTGTTCCAGGTTTATTTATATCAAAACTTCTAGCTACCAAGAATAAAGGATTATCTTTTAGATTTCTATCCGGGATTTTTACATTGCATAAAGCTTCATATATTCTTTCTAAGTTTATCTCTTGTTGAGATGATACTGGGATTATTATAGCGCTTTCTGCAATTGTTCCTTTGAATTCTTTCTTAATGATATTATAATTTTCAATTGCTTTTTCCTTTGAAACTAGATCTATTTTATTTTGAACTATTATCACATTTTGAATGTTCTTGGCTTGTAATGCCATTAAGTGTTCTCTTGTTTGAGGTTTTATTCCTTCATTTGCTGCTACGACAAGAATTGCTGCATCAACTATAGCTGCACCGGAGAGCATTGTTGCCATAAGCATTTCGTGTCCTGGGGCATCTATGAATGTGATATATCTTTGTTTTTCACCTGCATTTTTTATGTTGTATTCTTTATCTTTTGAGATAGTTATATCTGCATATCCTAATTTTATTGTTATTCCCCTCTTTAGTTCTTCAGAATGTGTATCTGTCCATTTTCCACTTAACTTGGATAATAAAGTTGTCTTTCCATGGTCTATATGACCAGCAATTATAACATTTAGGGTATCTAGTTCTTGCATTTAGATGTAGAAATTCAGGGGTTTTTAAAGAATTGGATTACTGAGCTGGTGCTTCTGCAGGCTTTTCTTTTGGTTTGTTTTGATCAGGGAATATTTCATTCAATTGCTTTGATCCATGTTTGATTACAACCATGTTTATTTGAGCGCTTTTTTCAGACATTTGTGCTCCCCTTACTGTTTTTCTTAATCTAAGGCCCTTTACAGTATCTAATTTTTTCTTTCCAGCTCTTCTTTGTTTTTTATGCATTCCCCATCCCTTTGAAAGTATTAATCTCTTTAATTCAAATCCCTGTAATCCAGGTTTATGAGGGAATCCTGAAGAATCTGTGCCTCCAGTGATCTTTAAAGTATAACCAGATAGATTTTCTGAAAGTTCTGAGCCTTCTATTTCGTCTCCTATTTTCTTTCCAATTATAGATTCGCTTGAAGATTCTACCTTCCAAGCTTTTCCTTTATCGGATATGTTTAATTTGAATACCATAGTTTCTTTGGTATTTGAGGGTTTTTAAACCTTACAATTATTCTTTTAGGACAATAAAGTTAGTCATTCCCCTTCTCTTTCTTTCTATAAGTCCATTTCCTTCTAGTCTATCTAATATCCTAGTCATTTTTGATTTGCCAAAATTTGTCTTTTCTATTAAATCTGCCTGGAATATTGTTTTATCTTGAATTATTAAGTTTAGGACTGTTTTTTCTTCTTTAGTTAGGCTGTTAGTATCTATCTCTTTTTTCCTTATTTTCTTTTCTACAGTTCTTGTTTTTATTATTACTTTTTCTCCATGTTTTGAAAATATCATTATTAGAGCCACTAAGATAAGAACTCCAACTATACTTAACGAAAGATATGTTTGTTTGTCTATTGTATCATACATTGGACAATAATTTCCACCATGAGCTAAAGTACAGCTTGAATCTACAAAGCTTGTTAGAACTGACTGAAACATAAATATTATTATTGTCATTAACAAAGAGATTCCAACCAATATGTAGCCTACATATTTGTTTTCCATATTTTCTCGAATGTAATGCTGTTTTAAAACATTTGCCTTGAAACTAGTTTCATAAAAGAGTTTTAATATTGGCTAAGATTGTTAGATTTATGAGTTCAAAAGATCTTAATGATTTTCTGTCCGGTAAAAATAGTAGATTTGCTAAAAGCTTGTTTATATCTCTTTTAGTTTCTTTTGCTACTTTTTTTGTGCTTTATATGCTTAGATTAAGGTATATAGATAGTTTTACTCAGAAGTATGGTTTTTATTTATTCTTTTCAATATTAAGCTATTCAATTATACTTTCTTCTCTTAATCTAATAAGGCCTTACAAAGATTTCCCTTGTATGGGTGGAATGATGGTTGGAATGACTATAGGAATGATCTCTGGATTTCTTCCTGGATTTTTCATAGGTGCAACAAATGGTATGTTTTATGGGGGTGTATCTGGGATGTTAATCGGAATAGTATTTGGAGTATGGGCTGGAAAATGCTGCGGCATAATGGGGATAATGGAAGGAATAATGGCAGGATTTATGGGAGGATTAATGGGTGCAATGACTGCTATAATGATGTTTAATGATCACTTGAAAGCTTCTGGAGTCATAGTTTTCTTAGTCTCTTCGGTAATATTAGGTGGTTTGAATTTTATGATATTCAAAGAAACTAAAGGTATAGATCGTAAATATGGGGACAATTTGATGAATATTGTTTTGAGCTTCATACTAACTTTGTTAACAATAATCTTTTCAGTTTACGGTCCAAGGAGTTCTTTGTTGCAATGAGAAAAATTGCTTATTTAGTAGGGATAGTTGCACTTTTATTTTTATTTGGGATTATGATGATTGTTCCTGGATCTAATGATGGCAATTCAGTTTCAAATGTTGAAAATAAAAATGGAATTCAAGAGGTAACCTTAAGCTTGAAGAACTATAATTATTATCCTAATGAAGTTAGAGTTCAATCTGGAGTTCCTGTTAGGATCTATTTGGATTCTAAAGTAATTGGATGTTTAAGGGATTTTACAATAAGGGATTTTGGGATACATAAATATCTTAAGACTTCAGAAGATTATGTGGAATTCACTCCTACTGAGCCAGGAAGATATACTTTTGCATGCAGTATGGGTATGGGAACAGGAGTGTTAATCGTAGAATGAGTAAATTCATTTATTGGGCCCCGAGAATATTGGGAATTTTATTTGTTTTATTTTTGGGAATGTTTTCTTTAGATGTTTTTGACCCCTCTAATAATTATAGTTTAACTGAAACTATTGTTGCATTCTTTATCCATAATATTCCTTCTTTGATTTTGTTGATAGTACTAATTGTATCATGGAAATATGAAATGGTCGGAGGTATTGGATTCATATTAGGGGGAATTATATACATAGCATTTGTTTTAACTGCTATTATAAGTACAGGTTTTGAATGGTATTATTTAGCTTGGATTTTGGAGATATCTGGAATCTTCTTTTTTGTAGGAATATTGTTTTTGATAGGTTGGAAGAGAAAAACTAAATTTAAGTCCAGGATAAAATGAGAAATCAAAAAAATATCTCGATAATATTAGTAATTTCTATATTATTTTTATTTTTATTTAGCGGGTTTGGAATGATGGGATTTTCAGGTTTTGGAATGCATAATATGATGTATGGATATGGAAACGATTATTTGTGTTCTCAAGTTGGAGGTATTTGGTGTTATTTTTCCATATTCAATTTTGTTTTTATGGCCCTGTTTTGGATAATTGTAATAGTGTTAATTGTATTGCTCATTGAACAAATTCAAAATCCTCACAAAGTTAAAAGGAGGAATAGATGAAGAAAATAAAATTAACTTTTGAAGGGATGCATTGTGCATCTTGTGCTTCTAATATTGAAAGAGTTTTGAAAAAAGTTAATGGGGTTAAGAACGTTACAGTTTCTTTGATGCTTAAGAAAGGTACTGTTGAGGCTGAAGATTCTGTAGATCTTAAGGAATTAACCAAGGCAGTTGAAAAAATAGGATATAAAATATTGAAGATAGAATGAATATGAATGACCATATGGAATCTGAAGAAGATACTGAAATTACAAGTTGGAAGAGAAAATTAATTTGGTCTTGGATTTTAACAGTTCCAATTATATTATTGATGCTATCTGAAAGAATATTTGGATTTAGCCTTATTGAAATGCCCTATTCTATAATTGTTATACTTGTAATAGCATTCCCCGTTCTTTTTATTTTTGGATTTGAGACTATGCGTTCAGGTCTTAAGGGACTTTTTACATTTTACTTTAATATGGACTCCTTAATTGCTTTAGGGACTTGTGTTGCTTATTTGACTGGAATACTTTCTTTTACAGGATTAGTTGCAGATTATTCAGGTGTATCTGCAATGATCATGGCATTTTTCACAACTGGAAAATATGTTGAATCTAAGGCAAGAGGTAGAGCAAGTTATGAAATAAGGAAGCTCCTTGAACTTGGTGCTAAGAGATCTGTTGTTTTAAGAAGTGGGAAAGAAATTGAAATTCCTATTGAAGAATTATTAGTTGGAGATGTAATGATAATAAAACCTGGGGAAAAGATTCCTACTGATGGAATTGTTGTAAAGGGAGAAAGCTCAGTGGATGAATCGATGGTAACTGGAGAGAGTTTACCTATTGATAAATTAAAAGGAAGTAGTGTTATTGGTGCCACTATAAATCAAGATGGAATACTTTATGTAAAAGCTACTAAGATAGGAAAGGATACTTTTTTGGCCCATATAATTGATTTGGTTGAAGAAGCACAAGGCTCTAAGATCCCGATACAAAGATTAGCTGATAAAATAACTAGGGTTTTTGTTCCAGTAATTTTAGTGCTTTCAATACTTACTTTCATTAATTGGTGGTTTTTGTTTGGAGATCTGAGCAAAGCTATTGGTGTTGGAGTCGCAGTTCTTGTTATAGCTTGTCCTTGTGCCTTGGGTCTAGCAACACCTACTGCATTAATGGTTGGTTCTGGAATGGGTGCTAAAAGGGGCATTCTGATAAGAAAAGGAGAAGCGATACAAACTATGAAGGAAATTAAGATAGTTGTTTTTGATAAAACTGGTACGATAACAAAAGGTAAACCTGAAGTTACAGATATTTATTCTAAGGTAAAAGAAAATTATTTGCTTGAGGTTGCTGGAAGTATTGAGAAGTTAAGTGAGCATCCAATAGCTCATGCAATAGTTACTAAAGCTAATTTAAAGAAATATCGTAAAGTTACAGGATTTAAAGTTGTTAGAGGTAAGGGAGTGATTGGAAAGATTGGGAATAAAGAGATAACTATAGGAAATAGATCATTAATGGAAGAAAATAAGATAAAATATTCTGGATTTGAGAATCAAATAGAGAATTTTGAGTCTCTTGGTAAGACTGTAATGATATTAGCTGAAAATAAAAAAGTAATTGGAGTTATTGCTGTTGCTGATGCAGTAAAAGAAGATTCTATTGAAGCTGTTAAAAGATTGAATTCATTAGGTTATAGAACTGTTATGCTTACTGGAGATAATGAAAGAACTGCTAGAGCTATTTCTCAACAAGTAGATATAAAGGAAGTAATTGCAAATGTCCTTCCTGAAGATAAATCTAAGAAAGTAGAAGAGTTACAAAAAGAAGGTTTTGTTACATTTATTGGAGATGGAATCAATGATGCTCCTGCGCTTAAACAAAGTAATGTTGGTATCGCTATGGGCACAGGAACTGATATTGCCATTGAAGCTGGAGACATTGTACTTGCTAAGGGCTCACTTAAAGGAGTTGTTCAAGCAATCAATTTAAGCAAGGCTACTTTTGGAAAGATTAAGCAAAATTTATTCTGGGCATTCGCATATAATATTGTTGCAATACCTCTTGCAGTTGCAGGAGTTTTACATCCAGTTATAGCAGAGATAGCAATGGCATTATCTTCTATAAGCGTAATAACAAATGCTAATTTGTTAAGAAGATCTAGGATTGATTGATGCTATAATTTATAGGGCATTAAATTTGGGGGATTTTATGAGAAATGGATTAGAAAGCATAATAAATTGGGAGTATTTTATACCATTTTATGGATTTTATGCCATAGGAAGAGATGCTCTTATGGAAAAACCAAACCCTTTGTATACTGAAACTAGAGATAGTAGAGAGTCTAATGATTTTGGAATTTATGCGTTTGCATTATATCACTCAATATTCTTTGGAACAGGTTTAGGGATTCTTTTTGGAAGATAGAATTAAGCGCCCCAATCAGGTCTCGATTTTCTTTTGATCTCTGATATTTCTACTAAGGCTTTTATTTCAGATTCTTTTAGAAGATCTTTGTTTTTCTTAAATGCTTTAAATTGACTCTCGCTTATTTGACTGTATAAATATCTTTTATCTGCCAATTGTCTTTCAAAATTTACTCCAGGTAATGAAATTGCTAGTTCTTTGCCTTCTTCAGCCTCATCTACTGAAGATTTGTCTTCTTGTAATGCCTTAACTCTTGCTACATCTTCTCCAGTTTCATCTATCAATGGAAGATTTTTCTTTAGTTTTCCTGCAAGTACTTTTACTCCAAAAATAGCAGGGTTTGAGTTTCTAAATTGGAACTTGTGGAGTATTTCTAATTTACATATCTGAGCTAATTCCATCATCCTTTCTTTTTCTATTTCTGCGCTTCTATTTGATCTCCATTCTTCTAAGTCTTCTATTAATTTGTAAACTACTTGATTTGTTAATATCTTTATACTTTTTTTATCATATTCTAAATCTGATTCTATTTCAACATTAAATCCTAGTATTATGGCGTTTAAGGGATTTAATTCCAGGTTTGCTTTTGCTGCTACTATTTCAGATTTTCCTATGTTTCCTATTGAAGCTTTTACTACAGGGATTTTTGCTTGCCTTAACAATGTAAGTAAGGCTTCAAGGCTTCCTAATGAATCTGCTTTTACAATAATACCTTCACTTTCTGTTTGAATTGTATTCTTGAATTCTTTTGCAAACTTTTCTTTTAGCTCCGATTCATTTCCTTCTATTTTTTGGAAAGGCATTCCTGAAGCTATGTCTTCTTTATTTGTTAGTTGTAATCTTACTCCTGTTGTTGCAGTAGCTTCTTTGACAGAATTAAATTTGAAACTTAATGGCATTACTTCTTCTAATGATCTTATTTTAGTGACTATTAGTTCTCCGTTTAAATTTGGAATTCCTATCATATCCCCTTCATTTAGTTGACCGTCATACAATATTGCCTCTGCTGTTTCCATTGCGCGATGTTTCTTTATTTCTAATAATATTCCTTTAGATTCGTTAGATAATATGAGCCTTTGAGTAAGAAACTTTTGGCATAAACCGCATAGAACGAACAGTATTTCGGATATTCCTTCTTTTGTTCTTGCAGAACAAGGAACTATGGCTACTTTTTTTGTAAAATCAGTTATCTCATAAAATAACTCGCTATCAAAACCATGGTCTTGCAATGAGCTTTGAAAAGTACCAATTGCTATTTGGAATTCTTCAGATGCATGAGCTGGAAGATTTTCTAATGAATACTTTATCGAATCTGATTTTTTCCAACCAGCTAATTTATCTACCTTGTTTAAGGCTACTACAAAAGGAGTCTTGTTTGCTTTTAATATTTGAAGAACTTCTGCAGTTTGAGGCTTTATTCCTTCTTTTATGTCCACTACTAAAATTACTAAATCTGCTAGAGATCCTCCTCTTTGCCTCAAATTTGTGAATGCAGCGTGTCCTGGGGTGTCTATAAATAGAAAACCAGGTATCTTTAGGTCTATTTTTGCCTTGTCTATAAGTGGACATGACTTCTTTATTTGTTCAAGTGGATATTTTGTAAAAGAAATCTTTTGAGTTATTCCTCCTGCTTCTTTTTCTTGAACAGAGCTGCCTCTAAAGCAGTCTAGTAAACTGGTTTTTCCGTGATCTACATGACCTGCTACTGTTATGATTGGCGGTCTTATCTTTTCCATAGTCTTTACTCCAAAGCATATTTTAGAGCAAGAAGAAGAGCATTAAAAGCTTTTTGGAACACTCTTATTTTTATATTGGATGCATATTGGATTTTAATGAGTAAATTGTTGATAATATTGGTCTTTATTTTTACATTATTTTTTTTGACTTCTATTTATTTTATTTCTGATAATTTAAATTCAGATTTTAGAAATACATATACTTCTGCTGTCTGTGATGGAAATATTTGTCAAGATTATGAATTTACTTGCGAAAATGGAGTTATTGTAAATAGTGTGCCTATTAGCGGGTTTGTTTCTTTTGAAAATTGGACAGATATTAGGGAAAATAAGAATAGGTGTTAATTACATTTCCATTTCTTCATAGTTTTCTGAGCTTTGAACCTTCTTAGCAGCTTTTGGTTTTTCGTGAGACTTTTCAGGCTTGCTTTCGCTAGACTCTGAAGATCCAAAGTCTGATTCTTTGATTGAGTTTATTGCTTCTTTGAATACTTTGAAATATTCTGCAGGTATTCTAGTGCCTGCTTTTGTAAATCCGGTATATCTTTCGGATCTTACAAATTCTCTTATTGTCAAACCAGGTCTTCCCCCAAAATCATCAATTCTTATTACAATATCAGTATCTGGATTTTTAGGTATTTTATCTATGTCTTTTTCCATTATTCTAAGATAAATGGCACTTATATAAAGTTATTTGTTATATTGGAACTATATTCTTCTTTTGATTTCTTTAGCTACAATTATTGCTTCTCCGTCCTCCAAATATTCTACTTCATAAGGATAGTCTTTTGTTGCTTCTGTTAATTCATTTGTTAGTTCTTTTCTAAAATGAGGGTAAATTGTAAAGTCTACTAGTTTCAAACCTTCTAAATTTTTTAGACCTATTTCGTTTTCTTCTCCTTCACTCCCAAATTGAGTTATACCTATATCTGCTCCTGCAATGATGCTTCCTGCACTTACTGCTATCAAATGCTTTCCTTTGGAAACTAAATCTTTTATTAAAACATCAAATTTTGTTTTTCTTAGTCTGTCTAATATGTAAAATGTGCTTCCTCCTAAGAGGTATATTGAATCATAATCTTTTTTATCTGGAATAATATTTTTTGAGATATTCCTAAGATCAATATTGCTTTTTGAAAATCCTTGTTTTATTATGCTGTTTGTAAAATATTCTACCATTTCTTCCTCATCTGAATCTGTCGCAGTATGAATAACTAGGAGTTTATTTTTTGAAGGATCTTGGAATAATTTCTTAAATTCGGAAATTATAGGTTTGCTAGAAATCCCATCTGAAGTTAATAGTATGCTCATTTTGATTACTGTTTGTAGAGTAATAGGTATTTAAATCAGATTTAATATTTGATCCTATGTTAAAAATAGGCAATATAAGATTAAAAAATAGACTTTTTCTTGCCCCAATGGTTGATGTAACTGATTGTGCTTATAGGCTTATTTGTAGAAAACAAGGAGCTTCTATGGCATATACTGAAATGATATATGTCGACGCTATTCTTCATGAAAATGAAAGAACAAAAAAACTTATGAAAATTGGAGGTAAGGCAGATAGGCCTGTTGGTTTGCAAGTTACCGGAAATAATGTTTCTGAATTTCAAAAGCTCTCTAAGTTAAAGTTGCTAAATGATTATAATCTTATAGATATTAATTGTGGTTGCCCTAGCTCAAGAATAGTTGGAAATGAAGCTGGAAGTTATTTGCTTAATAATCCTAAAAAAATAGGAGATATGATTAAAGTTTTGAAAAATGAAGGAAATATTGTTACTGCAAAAATAAGATTGGGATTTAAGACAAATAATGTTTTGAAAATATCTAAAGTAATAGAAAAATACGGGGCGGATTTGTTGACCATCCATGCAAGAACTGCTAATCAAAAATCTTCTGATAAGCCCGATTGGACGTGGATTTCTAAGGTCAGAAAAGAAATTGGAATTCCAATTGTTGGTAATGGTGGGGTTGTTGATGGATCTTCTGCAAAAGAGATGCTTGAAATAGCAGATGGTGCAATGGTTGCATCTGCAGCAATAGGAAATCCATTAATTTTTAGTGAAATTATTAGATATCTTAAGACAGGTAAAGAAAAAGAAATAACAAAAAAAGATAGGATCAATTCCTTTGAAAAATATGTTTCGCTTTCTAAGAAATATGATGTTTTTGAGATGTCTAGACTTAAGTATCTTGGATCTAATTTTCTTAAAGGATTTGAAGGTGCCTCAAACGCAAGAGTTGAATTAATGAAACTAAAAAGCTTTGATGATGCTTCTAGGTTCTTAGAAATACTTAAAACATAGATTGATTTATTTGTTTTATGGATTTGGAATTGTATAATACCCTAAATAGAAAGAAAGAATCATTTAAGCCTATCAAAAAAGGTCAAGTTGGAATGTACTCTTGTGGCCCTACAGTTTATTGGTATCAACATGTAGGAAATTTTAGAACTGCTTTGATGGCAGATTTTCTTAAGAGGACTTTGATATATAACAATCTTAAAGTTAAACATATAGTTAATTTTACGGATGTCGACGATAAAATAATCAAAGCAATGAAAAAAGAAGGCCTTGGATTGAGAGAGCTTGCATCTAAATATGAACAAATATATCTTATGGATCTTCAAGAATTGAATATTATTGAACCTACAAAATTTCTAAAGGCTACAGAAAATATAGATTCAATGATTAAGATGATAAAGACTCTGATTAAGAAAGGCTATGCTTACTCTACAAATGACGGGGTTTATTTTTCTATTTCTAAATTCAATAATTATGGAGCTATGGCTGGAATTGATAAGATAACTAATGTAAAAGAAAGAATAAAAAGTGATGAATATGACAAGGAAAGCTCAAGTGATTTTTCTTTATGGAAATTTTATTCAGATGATGATGGAAAAGTATTTTGGAATACTGAAATTGGAAAGGGAAGGCCTGGGTGGCATATAGAATGTTCTGCTATGAGCACAAAGGAGTTAGGAAATAGCTTTGATATTCATACTGGAGGGATGGATCTGATATTCCCTCATCATACTAATGAAATTGCTCAGAGTGAAGCATTTAGCGATAAAAAATTTGTTAATTATTGGGTTCATGGAGGCATGCTTAATCTTAAAGAAGGAAAAATGTCTAAATCGTTAGGCAATATATACACTTTAGATGACTTAAAAGATAGGGGATTTGATCCTATTTACTATAGATATTCGTGTTTGCAGACTCATTATAGAAAACCATTGGAATTTTCATTTGAAGCACTTGAATCTTCTAAAAATGCTTATGAGAAAATTAAAAGAAAAGTTATAGAAATTAGAAAGACCAAACATAAAGGGATTACTAATGTTGGATCATATGAAAAGAAGTTTATTGAAGCAATTAATGATGATCTTAATATGCCTAAGGCTTTAGAGGCTTTTTGGAGTTTGCTTGAAAATTCAGACATAGATTCTTCTGTGAGAATAAAAACATTAGAAAAGTTTGATAAAGTTCTTGGATTAAACGTTAAAGGTATGAAAGATGTTAAGATTTCAATACCTAAGAAGGTTAAAGATCTTGTTGAAAAAAGGGAAGTTGCAAGATCTCAGAAAGAATGGGATAAATCTGATCTATTAAGAAAAGAGATAAATAAATTAGGATATTCTGTAGAAGATACTAGTTCTGGAAGTATCATTAGAAAAATATAAACCTCATTTTCTTATATAAATATCTCTTTCATCCTTAGGGAATTTTTCTATAGCATATCTAAGCATTGTTCTAGGCATTTCTTTATAATATTTTTTTAAAAATTGCTCTTCTGCTTTTTTATCTTTTTTTCCAACTTCTCTTAACATCCAACCTACGGCTTTATGTATCAAATCATGTTTATCATCTAGTAATATAGTTGCTATCTTGAATGTCTCTTGGAACTCATTATTTCGTATAAAATGCATTGTTGCTATTATTGCAATTCTCTTTTCCCATAAATTTGATGACTTTGCTAGCTTTTCTAATATAGATCTATCTTTGTTTGTTAGATGTTCTCCCAAAATCAAATGTGCTGATGAATCAACTAAATCCCAATTGTTAACATATTTGGCATGCTTAAGATAAAAATCACATATTTCAATTTTTTCTTTTTCTTCAGATGACCTATACTTATCAACTAGAATTAACAGGGCCAACAATCTATATTCATGAATTTTACTTTCTAATAATTGTTTTATTTCATTTAAAGTTATATTTTTGTATTTTCTCGCTATTTTTCGAGTATCTGGTACAGTAACTCCTATAAAAATATCGCCCTCCCCATAATCCCCTTTACCAGTTTTGAAATACCTTTGAGAAACTATAGCTCTTTCTTTTGTAGATCGTGATTGTAAATCTTTTTTTATGGAATCTATCATTTGCCTAATTGGCTCAAATCATTTATAATATTATTCATAGATTAAAGAATACAATTTTATAAAAATTAAGAAATTACTTCTTAGCAGTTATTTCTAAGCAAACACCAGCTGCAACTGTTGCACCAGCGTCTCTTACTGCAAATCTAGCCATGTTAGGGTTTGTAGCTTGTGTTTCAAGTACAAGGTTTCCAATAGGTTTGATTCTTACTTTAGCCATGTCTCCGTTCTTAAGGAAGTCTGGGTTTGAAGCCTTTGTTCCGTCAGGAGATTGTTTTTCGATCAATTCTATGAATTGGCATGGAACTTGAGCTGTGTGAACGTGGAATACCGGGGTATATCCTTTAGCAATAACTGTTGGGTGTGAAATTATTGCAACTTGAGCAATAAATTCTTGAACTATTGAAGCAGGTTGAGCAGCATCGCAAACTACGTCTCCTCTTGCAATGTCCTTCTTACCAATTCCTCTAATGTTAATACCTACGTTGTCTCCAGCTTCTGCTTGAGGCATTTGTTCATGGTGCATTTCAATTGTCTTAACTTCTCCGTTAATTCCTGTACCGCTTCTTCCAGGTATTACAACAACTTTCTGTCCTATCTTCATAACTCCTGTTTCTATCTTTCCTACAGGAACAGTACCAATACCAGTGATTTCATAAACGTCTTGTAAAGGCATTCTTAATGGTAATGATGTAGGCTTGTTAGGTTGTTCGAATAAGTCTAATTGTTCTTTTATTGTAGGTCCTTTGTACCATGGCATGTTTGTTGACTTGTTAACTACATTGTCTCCAAGATAACCTGCAGCAGGTATGAAAGCCATTGTGTCTGTTTTGTAACCAGCTTGCTTTAATATTGTTGAAACGTCTTCTTTTACTTTTTTGTATGCTTCTTCGCTCCATTTTACTGTATCCATCTTGTTAACAACTACAGCAACTTGCTTAACACCCATTGTTCTCAAAAGCCATGCGTGTTCTTTAGTTTGAGGTTGAACTCCTTCAGCAGCTGCAACGGTCAAGAAAGCAGCGTCAGATTGTGAAGCTCCAGTAATCATGTTCTTGATAAAGTCTTTGTGTCCAGGAGCGTCAATTATTGTAACTTCATACTTGTTTGTGATTAATTTTTGATAAGAAAGGTCTATTGTAACTCCTCTTTCCCTCTCTTCCTTGAATTTATCCATAACATAAGCGAACTCGAATCCAGCCTTACCATGCTCTTTAGCAATAGTCTTAAGCTTATCAAGTTCTTGTGCAGGTATAGCACCAGCATCGAACATCAATCTACCTATGGTAGTACTCTTTCCATGGTCTACGTGACCCACGAAAGCAACGTTTATTGTTGGTTTTGTTTTTGCCATTTTATTATTAGTAACTTGTCTTATTTTTGAGGGTATATAAACTTTTCTTTTTTTGAAAGTTTATTTTGTAATGAAACAATTCATTTTTGATATAATATTTTATTTCTTTACAAATTCCATTTCTTCGTCGGTTAGTTGTAAATTTCTAGCAATTTCTTGATTACTTATCACTATTTTTTTTATTATATTAAAATCTGACATTGCTCTTTTTGTTGAACAATGCACGAATCTGGCATACTTTTGGGCGATTGTTTTCTTTTTTGACATTATTCTGTTGTTAAGCCATATTTTGAGTATTCTTTGAGGTCTTTCATACTTTGTGAATGATGCTTTTGGCTTATCTTTTGCATAGGAGATTCCTGCAGATTGGAATATATTTTGATATACTAAGAATCTCCAGAATTGTTGTCTGTAAATTCTTCCTCTAAAGATATCCGCATTTGCTAAGGCTAAATACGCTTTAGCTAGAGCTCTTCCCTTGTATTCTCTAGGAATATTTTCTTCTATCCATAGAAGAATCTCATCTAAGGACATTTTTGTTTGGTCAAATAAATTAAGATGATTATCTCTTTGCTGGAATAATTTCTTTAAAATATTGAATATGCTGTCTTGCTTACTTCTTTCTTCTAAGAAATCTAAATTGGTCTGGTCTGACAAAACGTATGTTTGCAAATCATTTATTGCTGCCCTTAAGTCACCTTGTGATTTTATTGCTATTTGTTTTAGATAATGAATATTTTCTTGCATATTTTCTTTTTTTACTATCTCCACTAGAACTTTTGTGATGCTCTCTACAGATAATGGTTTCATTTCAACTAATTTACATTTTGGCCTCAGTTCTGAGAATTTAGAATCCCATATATCATTTCCAGTCATTATTATTGGATGTGCTGTTTTTTCTAAAATCCTTATTAATTCTGGAACTCCTCCAATATCTGTTCCAGTTACTCCATCTACTTCATCCATCAACAATATTTTTCCTTTTTTGAATAGGCTTAATTGTTCCGACGCTGGTTTGAGTATTTCTTCAAGCTTTAATCTATTTCTTAGATCTGAAGAGTTTAGTTCGAAGATGTCTAGATTATACTCTCTAGCTATTGCGTGAACCAATGTCGTTTTTCCAGTTCCTGATTGCCCATGTAAAATTAACCCTTTTTTCTTTGGAAAATCTTTTATGAATTTTTGAGTTTCTTGAATTGCTTGTTCTTGTCCAACTAAATCGTTTATTTTTTCTGGCCTATATTTTTCAGCGAAGTTTGACTTTTGCATATTATATTTGTTCTTTGCTTCCTGCAAGAACAAAAGAAGCCAATAGTGCTTGTAATTGCACAAATTCGTCGCTACCTTCGACAATTCTAAATTCTGCTTCACCAGTTTTTTCTGTAAGTTTTACTTTTACTTCAGGTTCTATTTGTAAAGTCCATACTTCTTTTTGGATTGATTTTATTATATCTGTTCCACTTACGCTATCTTTAAGCATTATATCTAAGAGTTTTTCTCTTGCATTTAAGAAATCACCTGCTAAAGCGTAGTCTAAGACTATTTTTACATTTGTAGGCTTGGATGATGCTGCAATCATTCTTATCATTTCAGCATTTATATCTAAAGCTATTGAAGCAGTTGCTTGTAAAAGATTAATTGCCCTTCTACAATCTCCTTCTGACATTTCATATAATGTTTCTAAAGCGTCATCAGTTATCTTTAGTTTCTCTTTTTCAGATATTCTTTTTATCACTTCAATGATATCTTTCTTTTCTAAAAGTCTAAATCTAAATACGACGCACCTAGATTGAATTGGATCTATTATTTTTGATGAATAGTTGCAGCTCATTATGAATCTGCAAGTGTTTGTGTAGTTTTCCATTGTTCTTCTTAAAGCTTGTTGGGCTTCTTGAGTTAATGCATCTGCTTCATCTAAGAAAATAACTTTGAAAGGTACTGTTCCGATGGATTTTGTTCTTGCAAAGTCTTTTACTTTCTGTCTAACTACGTCAATTCCCCTTTCATCCGACGCATTGAGTTCTAGGTAGTTTTCCTTCCATTTATCCTTGAATAATTCTTTAACTATTATAAGTGCTAGAGTTGATTTTCCTGTTCCTGAAGGGCCTGCAAACATTATATGAGGGATATTCATTGCTTGAACTAAGGCGCTTGCACGTTTTACTATCTCGCTTTGACCGACTACATCATTAAATAAAGAAGGTCTGTATTTCTCTGTCCATATTTCGCTTTGATTCATTTTACCCCTTATTTACTAGATGTAGAGAATGCCTATTTTTGATATATAACTATTGTGGTGGCAAAAAGCTTATTACTTTAAATAATAATAAATTTTGTGGCTAAAGTCTATACTTCAAAAGGTGATTCTGGGTTTACTAAAGACTATGCTGGAAACGAACTTCCTAAAGATGATTTGATAATTTTAGCTAATGGAAAGATAGACTTTATGCAATCAGCATTAGATATGGTTTTGTTGAATTTGCCCGAACATTCAGATTTCTTGAAAATAGTTCAGCAAAAATTGTGGCAGGCTTCAGGAGAGATAGCAAGTTGTCCAGGAGAATGTTTGAATTTTCCAATTACCTCAAATGATTTGGAGAAGCTTGAAGAATACATAGATGGATTAGGGGAGCCCCCTAATAAATTTGTCAGGTTTACTAATGAAAAAAGTATTTGGTGTAACGAATGTAGGGTTAGATGTAGGGAGCTTGAAACCTTTCTTGTTAAGCTCCTTAGAGAAGGTAAATTAAGACCTGAAGTATACAAATATGTTAACAGATTAAGTAGTTTATTCTTTATGTTGGGATATAAAAATAGCTAGTCTTACTTGCTCTTTCTCATTTTACGCTTTCGTTTTTCCTTCTTCAAACGCTTGCGTTGCCATTTCCATCTCATTTGGCCTTTCTTCTTCCAACGTCTAGATGATCTTTTCATGCGATATTCTGGAAATTTAGGTTTTTAAACCTTAAGTAAAGTAGGCTCTCTTTATTCTATCAACTTCTTCCTTAAAGGTTTGAGCTTTTTCCTCACCAATTATTAGTTTATAGGCATCTAAACTTGAGTATATTGTCTTTCCCAAACTTGCCAACTCTTTTGTTAAGGTGGCTATATCTGACTCTTCTAATGAAGTTTTAGATAATATTCTCCATCCTCTTATCTTGTCAACCTTTGTATTTTCTCCATATGCTAAAGATTTTATTATATTTTCAACATCTAAGATCTCATCATAATTAAGACTGTTTATTAGGATCCTTGATTTTTTCAAATCTACTTTAGTATAGTCTTTGACAACTAGATTTACTTCTTTTTCTACATTGGCAATTAATTCCTTCAATCTAGTTTTAATTATTGTTCCTTCATTTCCTAATTCTATAAATAAATTTTTTACATCGTTAGCCATCTTTTCTATTAATCTTCCTTTTTGGATAACAATTGAAGCTTGATGCAGGTTTGGATAATTTCTCAATTCCATTTGAGTTAATTTTTCAACATTTGAATCAAACAATTCTCTTTGCTTTTCTATTATCTGAGCATGTTCGTTAACTTTTCTTAATATTTCGTTTGCATTTTTTATTACATGTCTGAAGTTTTTGTAATATATAGTCATTTCACTTCTTCTTTCAGAAACTGCAATTACAAGTGTGCCCATCATTTTTGCAGTCCTCTCTGCAGTTTTATGCCTTGTTCCTGTTTCTCTCGTCGATATTTTCTTATCTGGATATATCATAACATTAGCTTGAGTGATTCTCTTAAGATCTTCTGATAAAATTATTGCTCCATCCATTTTTGACAACTCTACTATTCTTTGAGGAGTAAATTTTGCATTTATTTTGAAACCTCCATCTAATATCGAATGTATTCCTTCAACTTCAACAACTATTAATGCTCCTTTTTTTGCATGAACTACTCCTTCTAATGCGCTTCTAAAATTTGTTCCTGGAGAAACTGTTCTAATTATATGACTTATTTCTTCTTTAGTAGCTCTATTGTTGATATTCTTTTCTTCTTCAATAGGCAAAATTTGTGTCTGAAACTCTTTTTTTTCTTCCATGCCGTCAATAAAATTGAAGATATATTTAACCTTATTTGTGATTTTTGTAAAAATCTGAGTTTTTTATTAAAATTTTCTTTAATATTCTTAGTGGTTGTTCAGCTGTTCAATCAATAGTTTTATATATTTATTAGTTCAATATTTATATGCGCGTTAGATTACTGAATGGAAAACAGAAAGAGCTTATCTTAAAGGCTAAAGGGCAAAAATCTTGGGCAGAATTAGCAAATGAGATTAAATTGACTAAGGAATACCTATCTAAGGACTTAAAAAATGAAAGAACATTATTAGATGAGGAAGTCTATAATAGATTGTGTATAATTTCTGAAGAAGATTATGCTTCTCAAATTGTTGAAAAATTACCAGATAATTGGGGAAGATGTAAGGGAGGGAGTATTTCTAATGGGGGTCGTACAAAAAATATTTTTATGCCTAAAAGAAGCATTGAATTAGCTGAATTCTTTGGAATAATGTTGGGGGATGGAAACCTTACAGTTATCAAACGTTATAAAGTTGGAACTTATCAGATAAGGATTGTTGGAGACTCTCGAAGCGATAAAAAATACTTATTAAGTTACGTTAAACCTTTGATTAAAAAACTTTTTGATATTGATGTGGTTATTTACAAACCTAGAACTCAGAATGCTTTATGTTTGACTGCTACTGGCAAAAAATTAGCTGAATTTTTACTAAAAGAAGGTTTTATATCTGGAGATAAAATAAGAAGTCAAGTAAGCATCCCTCTCTGGATAAAAGAAAATAACTCTTATTTAAAATATTGTATTAGGGGATTAATAGATACTGATGGATCAGTTCATAGAATGTCTATAAGGGACTCAAATTTAGCCACAATAAATTTTAGAAATTATAATGCAACCTTAATAAAAGATTTTAGATCGTCTCTTTTAAAATTAGGATTTCACCCTTCCAAAATTATTCATGATAATATAGTTTATCTATCTAGACGGAAAGAGTTATACAAATATTTAAAAGAGATCGGGTTTTCGAATCAGAAACATTTAGATCGCTTTAATCTATTTGTGCAAGTCAGCCCCATCGAATAGCGGTCAAGTTCACGGCCCTCTGGAGGCTGAAACCCAGGTTCGAATCCTGGTGGGGCTATTTTTCTTGAATTCGAACGCTCTATTCAGTTAACTTTATAATTTAGAAAGTGTTTTTTATTGTATGAAGAGGTTGTTTGTATTTACATATCCTAAGCTTACGCTCTATGTCATAGGGATATTTGTTGCTTATTTTGTATTTCAGATCCCTCAAGTCTATTTTTTTGTGACCTCTTTGGATAGTTTGCTTTACTTGGAGATCTTTTTTGGAGGCTTGCTTTATACAGCAGGTTTTACATCTCCTTTAGCCACAGGTTTTTTTCTTGCAATTAGACCTTCTAACTTGATGATGGCCTCTCTTATAGGAGGATTAGGCGCTTTAGTTGCCGATATAGGCATCTTTTCATTTGTTAGACTATCTTTCATGAATGAATTCAAAAGATTGAAACATACTTCTTTTATGAAACATTTGTCTAATGGATTTGAAAAAATTCCTAATGGCTTGCGTACTTTCTTAGTTTACGTTTTTGCAGCCATTTTAATTGCATCTCCTTTACCTGATGAGCTAGGAGTGGCTATGCTTGCTGGATTTACTAGAGTTCATCCTTATGCATTTGGAGCAATGAGTTTGATAGGCAATATGATTGGGATATTAACATTATTAAGTATTTGAATAGTTTTTTAAACAAACCAATTTAGTAACTCTTAAGCCCTTGTAGTCTAGTGGTCAAGGACACGGCCCTCTCGAACTGGTCTACCAGCATGCGAGGTGATGTCGCTGAGACTATACCTCTGCTCTCTCAGAGCAGCATGGTATTGAAGCTGTTGCTTATGCGACAGTGGAGAACGGCCGAAACCCGGGTTCAAATCCCGGCAGGGGCATTAGGCTCTTTAGGCATCTTCATGGGATTTATTTGCTTGTGACGAACCTTTAGTTAATTTTATTTTATTTCTCTTTATAAGAAAAGGAGATATTGCTAACCAAGTAAGTAAAATGCTAAAGAGTATTCCCATTATAAATAAAATCAAGGAGTTTCTAATGACAAAAAAAGGTAAAGACCAAATTGACAAAATAAATACTGCATAGACATTAAACAGAGAAAATTTCGTGATATCTTTATAATTTACTCTTCCCCTTTTACTTAATAAGTACAATATCCCACTACCATATGCTACTGCAAGTAAAACATTGCCAAAAAGCACGTCTTTAACAAAATATTTAGTGAATTGATTTTCATTTGTTCCTGTAACGGCAAAGATTATGCTTCCAATTAATGATATAAAAACAATTACAAAGAGATAAGATAATCCGCCAACTAGGATGGAAAGAAATACTTTAGTCAACCAGTTTTCATCACGCCACTTTTTGTATTCCTTCTCATCAATATAATTTAAAGTGTACCTAACTGTAATAGATATGAAACCAATAATTGTAAAAAGAAATATATAAAAAATAAAGTCCGTGTTGCTTAATCCAGCATTATTTCCAAATAATCTAGAATTAAGTGAAATGTTCTCTACTGCAGATATTATTTCTTGTAAACTTGACATTAAATAATAATTAAATATGTAATTCATATATCTTTCCGTCACTCCTATCGCATCCTTTCTCTCTCGACAATCCTTAAAAACAAGTGAGATCAAGGATTATGTCGATGGATGACAAGATCGACCCTTACCATACTAAGGAAAAATACTTCATGTGGAAAGCAAAAGCATTGAAGAATGGTATTTCGGGCTTGACAAACTTTGATTCTCAGATTATACTACAATATCTACAAGATATGGAGCAAGGGCTTAATGTAGCCTCAACTAACAAGAAAGGGGGAAGAAGCCCAATAAGATTAAACTCTATCTCTTTAAGATTAATCTTTTTTGCAAGACATTTTCATAATAGATTTTCCGTAAAATTAATAGAAGTAGAAGAATCACAATTGTTCTCTTTTTTTGCAGATATGAGAAATGGAACAATAAGAAAGAGTAATGGCTCAACTTACAAATCTGTTGGGGACTATGTCAAAGAAATTAAAGCTTTTTGGCATTGGTGGCAAAAGGTAAATAGAAGAAAAGGAATAGAAATCAAAGATATTACTCAAGATTTAGATAAGAGTTATGATAAGCCAGGATGGGTATACCTAACTGAAGATCAAGTGAAACAATTGTCCAATAATGCTGAGTACAAATATAATGTTTTAATTTGGTTTTTATTTGATTCTGGAATTAGAGCTCCAACAGAGTTGGTAAATGTTAGAGTTACGGACTTTCACAATGATTTTAAGGAAATTCATATTAGGGAAGAAACAAGCAAGACTTTTGGTAGAAGAATAAAGCTGATGATCAGCACAGATACACTAAAAGAATATATCAAAACAAAAGAGCGTATAACCCAGCTTCTCAAAAGTTGCCTTTCGGTTGCCAGGACTTAAAAAATTAGAAAATTGATTATAAAAATATTTATGAGATGGAGTTGTTATAGTTTCTTTCTCAAATAAGCAAAAGGTTTAAGGATATCTGGGTGAAGAGTTCCTTCCAAGCTCTTCATAGCTCTATCAACGGCTTGTAAATCAGCCATAGTGTATGTTTTAACTGCTGAGACCCCCTTATTCGTCGCACTAAGCGCCTCTGGCGCTATACCAACAAGACGACCACCATAGCCAAGGCCATCCCCGTCACCAGCACCCGACCTGTTGTCCTCGAGCCCGCCGACAAACCACGCCCTCATTTCAGGTGCATCTACGCCAGCAGATGATGGGAAAACTCCCATTGCGTTATCATAATTAAATTGTTCCTTGCCTTGTGCAAAGATATAATCTACAAAATCATCAAGTAATTCTTGATCTCTTGCTAAAACTTTCCATACAGGATGAGCCTTTACTTCTTTTGCCATCAATCCATTAATCTTTCCTAGTTTTCCTTTCTTGAATTCTTCTCCTTGAAGAGCTTTATATACATCTTCTCCAAGTACCAAAGCTCCGCCTCTTCTTGGAGTATCTGCAGTCATTTCTCTTAATGGCTGTGCATCTAGAACAATCTTAAATCTTCCACCAGGATGGTATACTACAGCATCTCCAGTATCGAAATAATTATTCATCCAAGAACCTTTAACATCTTCATCAGCATTTCTTACATCAAGTCTTCTTTGCATTAATTGAGCAGCATTCATAGGAACTCTACCATCAGCTATTAATCTCGGCATCTGATCTACATTTCTGCCGTAAAATTCCTGATATGCTTCTCTTGTTGCGTTAAGCTTTAATGCCATAAATTCTTGAGAAATTATGAGTTTATAAATCTTTCCATCAATTCTAACTATCTAGTAGTAACACTAATTTTAGAATTTCCCTAAAGCATTCTTCAAACTCTTCTCAAAATCATCAAAGTCTTCATATTCAATAACTTCATCAGCTATTCCTTTAAGCAAGAATCCTCTGCAATCTTTTTTTGATGCGACAATAAGTTTCTTACCAAGACCTTTCATAAATCCGCTCTCTATAAGTAATCCCTCTCCTTTATCGGCGACTTCAAGTATTGATAGAATAACATCTGATTTTTTCATTTCTTTTGAAGCCCTGCTCATTATCTCTTTTGGCTCCATATTCCCTGGCTTCCAATTTTGGATACTCTTGAAATAGGAAATGACAAATTAGTAAGAGATAAAGCTGAGAAAGTTATATCAAAATTAGAACAACCAGAATTTATAGAAATTATTTCGCATAATCTGTACCTTTATTTTGATAAATTGAAAAATATAGTCTCTAAGATAAGTATTTCTGATGAGAAAAAAAGCAAATTTATAGGCACATCTAAAGAATTTGGGGAGTTGATCAAACCTCTAAATGAAATTAAACTTACCATTCTAAGGCTCTGTGATGGTATCTTTAGACATTTCAGAAGAAGGAATAACCCTATCTTTTTGATGAATAATTACGGGAACTCCAGTAACATAGATGTTTGATGGCGGACTATATCTTGATTGAGTTTTTAATAAATGGTCTATGTCATCCCTAAATATCTTGAATCTTTCAGACGTTAGATAATGTGTTGGTTGCCTAAACATTGCACAGAAGGCATCAGAAGTATAGCCGTTTCTTTGAAATCCAAAACATGAAGGATCGCTATCTAATAAAATTTCCCCCCTTGGAGTTTCTAAATTATGTGCTGCTAAATATTCTACAAATGCATCTATACTTTGAAATGGTTCTTTCAAATCAACTGTTGCTACTAAAAACGGAGAACCTGCATATCCATTTAGAGAATGTCTTGAAAATGAGACCTTATCAATATTAGGATCACTTACTTTTAATTGGTCTACTCTTTCAGCCAATTCTAATGCTCCTTTTGTAATCCCCCTACTTGTTAGAATCTTTAATTCTATCGATTCCGTTATAATTTTTACCACTTATTAATGATATATAAATTTTTTGATATTTCTTGGCCAGTGTTTAGATTTACTAAAAATAAGTTGTGATTATCCATTTTAACAAGGTTTATAAGGGCAACATTAAAGAGATATTCAGCGGGGAGCAAAGAGATCCCTAAACCCCTTTGTTTCCTGCTACTTTTTCTTTTTAAGATCTTTAATTGAATATGAAAGTATAAACATTGCAAGCATTCCTATCGCAAATACCAAGAATATGTAATGTTCTGCGAAGAATAATAATGCTAGTGCTGGGAATATTTTACCTGAGAATGATCCTATATCTATTGCAGTGTTGTATGGACCATAATATCTTAGCTCTTGTTTCTTATTTACTATCTCAAGGAAATATGATTCTGTTGTACTCTCTGTTAGACCTATCCCTATGGATGCTACTATTAGTAAAATTAATATTAAATAATAGTTTGCTGTGAAAAAACATAAGAATGTCGCAATTGAAGTTATTAAGAATCCTAATTTGAACAACTTTTTATATCCTATTTTTCCAGCTAATATTCCAGAGGGATAATCTATCAAAGTTATTGGGAGAGCGATTAAGAAAAGGAAAATACCAAGGAAAGAATAGCTGAATCCCCAGCTTACTATTTTTATTGGCATATATATGTAAACTAAAGAATACCAGAAGGTTATACTGCTTCCTAAAATATATGCTTTTAATCTATTTTTATCTTTGAAGAATGAGATAAAATTACTTTTGAAATTAGTATCTACTTTCTTTTTATTGTTTGAATCTCTTAGGCTCTTTGAATATGCATAAAGGTAACAAATTAATAGAATTGCAGCAGAAGGTAAGAACAAATATTTTACTTCAAATCTTTCAGCTAGAAATCCTGCAATTAATGGTCCTATAATCCACATTGCAGCAGCCACTGAATAAACCAGACCTACATTTCCTGAAAGTTTCTTCTTTTTTGAAGTGTCCTTCATTAGAATTCCAAAACTATTTGTTTTAAGATTAATGAAGAATATCCATAGTATGCTTAGAAAAGTTAGAAATGCGATTGTTTTACTAAAGAAAAACAGAAGGTTTGTTATTGCTAATCCCAAGAGGCTATAAATCAATATTTTTCCTTTGTCATATTTTTCTATTAAAGGTATGAAAAGAAAGAAAGATAGAAAAGACAATAGTGCCATTAGACCCGTAAATAAACCAACCTTCCAAAGACTTGGAATAAACTTTTCAAGATATACTGCCCAAAATGAGTCTGAAACTGAAAATGCTAAAGAGGACAACAAAGTTACGAAAACAAGCTCTTTAATGTAACCTCTTTTAAGGTGTTTTATCAGACCTCTTTTGTGACCTGGATACAACATTAGAAGGAGAATTCTATTTAGGTTATTAACCTTATGCCCAAGGGGTTACGTATGTATTTTTAAAGAGGGATATATCAGATTTTAAGGATTTAACATGAAAAGCAAATATAATTGGATATTTGGATTTATAATCGTACTTAAAGGAATTCATGGGCTCTTTGAGATTTTCGCAGGATCTTTAATATATTTTACAAATAGATCAAACATATACTATTTTTTATTAAGATTATTTGGACACGAACTTTCTAGTGATCCTAATGATTTTTTGATTAACTATTTGATTTTATTCTTTAGAGATCTTCATGTAAGCACACAACATTTTTTAGCAGTTTACATAATAGTATTTGGGGTGATAAATTTGCTTGTTGCATGGTCTTTTCTTTCTAAGAAACATGGATTATATCTGTTGGGAATAATCATATTGTATATTGCTACAGTTTATCAATTAATAAGATTGATATTCCATAGCTCTACAATTCTAGCAATTGCAATATTTATAGATCTGATAATCTTTGTATTAATGGTTAATGATTATAATAAATCATTTAGAACAAATCGGAACAAGATCTAAAATATCCGCACCTATTACATTTCAGTTTACATTTTATTTCTTCTAATGTGTTTCCACAAGCTTCACAGACATAATTTGGATCTATCTCTTCACTGGCCATAATTTATTTTTTTACTTTCCATTTAGATAGAAGATTAATCATCACATTAATACTAAACTAACCTCTGATTTAAATTTATTTATTATATGAAATCCGATATTTTATGTTTTATTTCCAAATATAAAATCCAAATTATGAAAAGAACTCCATCTAGAGTTGCTAACAATAATGTTGCTATATGCTCAGGAAATACAGTGTAGGGAAATCCGGTACCGATTCTAACATTAGATAATGGATAGATTGGCATTATGTATCCTGCTAATGTAGAATCTAATACTAAGTGAATAAAACTACCAAATGAAAATAAGATTAGAATTGTAGTTAAAGATAATTTATTTCTTCCAAATTTATTTTTTACTGTGCACTTTGATAATGCAGCAAGTAAAAGAAAAGCTATTGGGACGAATATTGTGTGAGAATAGGTCCTATGTATTTGTTCTATACTATATCCGAAATAGTGCATTACCCAAAATAAAGGTATATCTAAATCTGGAATTATTCCGGCTAAACCTCCAATTAAAACATATTGTAGGTGAAATTTCTTTCCAGTTCTTTTTTGATAAATATGTCTAAATATTGATAGTAAGATTATTACTACCAATACATGTGTTACTGCTTGCGGCATTTTATCCTCTTTTATTCTACGATAATCTCATTATTATAAGAACTTAACGGATCTCCTTTAAATCTATCCAGATTTTTTCCGTGTTCTCCTAAAAGTCTTTTTGTTTTTAATGCTCTGAATGGATTATTGTATCCACATATGTTTTCAAACTCACAATTTTCAACTGCATTAATTAATCTGCTCATTGTAACATCTCTTCCTAATGGAATATGGAGCTTAATAGCCGCTCTTCCTATTTCATTCATCCAATGAGCGCTTGATACTGCTACCCCAGGAACTTCTACACTTAGACTATCTAAATATCTTTGAGCTTCGACATTTCTTGATCTTGATGCTCCTGCTAATAATGGTCCTATTTTAGGAATTTTAGTAACTATGCCTGGAACAACATTATTTGCATCTTGAAAACCAATTGCTCCAAAAACCCTTAGATCTGCTTTATACTGCTGATATATTTCTACAGATTTAGATCTTTGATCCATAAAGGAATCGTATTTTGTTTATTTTAACTATTGTGGTAAGCCTTAAATATCATTGATTTTATCTTTATACATGCAAGATAAGAAAGGCCAGGGCCTTAACGAAGCAATGTCTTCTACAGGATCGTATATACCTCCATCAAAGATACCTGGAGCAATGCCTCAAATTTCTGCAGAATTATCTGAAAAAGAAGAGAAGCTAAAAAAGGAACTTGAAGACTTTAAGAAAAAGTTATTGAAAAAATTTCCATTTATTAATTTTTTAAGTGTCATACCAACTCAATCTTTTAAGATGTTTGAAGAGGACGAAGGTCTTCTTCCTGAAGAGGTTCAAAAGAAACCTATTCATTTAATGATGCTTATTCCTGAAGATCGTTTTAAAGAAATTCCTAAAAAAATAAAACCAGAAGTCTTGAAGTTGATTAAAGAATCTAAACAAGAACTTTGGGTGCATATAAAGACTGAAGTTGACCTATGGAATTATGGGTTGGATAGCAAGTTTGAATTTGTAGATGCAATATCTTCTAGCTTTCCATTGTATGATAAAGGTCTTCTTGGAGCAATGAGACTTGCTAACATACATAAAACTCTTGTACTTAGAAAGTTCGAAAAATATGTTGCTTCTTATTTTGTTGGGGGAAGTTTAGTTAGAGGGACTGCAGATAAGACTAGTGATGTAGATACTTTTGTAATAATAGATGATACTGATGTAAAGAGAATGCCTAGGCTCCAATTATTGGAAAAATTGAGAGGAATGATTCATGATTACATTAGAGAAGCTACAGCATTATCCGGAACTAAGAACATACTTAATGTTCAGGTATCTCTTTTGACAGACTTCTGGGATAGAGTTAAGGAAGCTGAACCTGTTGCATTTACATTCATAAGGGATGGAGTTCCAATGTATGATAGAGGAACTTTCTTGCCTTGGAAATTGCTTTTGCAAATGGGTAAGATAAAACCAAGTCCTGAAGCAGTAGACAAATTCATGAAATATGGGGAGCAAAATGAAGGTTTAGTTACTAGAAGGATGATTGATGCAATGGTGGATATTTATTGGGGGGTTGTAACGCCTACGCAAGCTCTTATGATGCTTACAGGACATGCCCCTCCTGCTCCTAAGCATATGGTAGCTGATGTTAAGAAAATACTTGTAGACAAAGAGAAAGTTATGTCTTCAAATGAACTTAAGTTTTTAGAAAAGGTGATAAAATATTACAAGGATTATGAACATGGGACTTTGAAAACAATACCTGGGAAGGATGTTGATGAACTTCTTCATGAATCTAAGAAGTATGATGAAAAGCTTAAAGGGATAAGAAAGAAGTTAGAAGAAAAACTCATAGTAAGTGATGCTGAGAAATCTTATTCTGAAGTTTTTGGATTATTAAGGAAAATATTCGGAGATAAAAGTGATGATTCTTTGATAAGAGAAGTTAATTCTGAGTTGATATCTAAAGGTAAACTTCAACAGAGATTTGCTAAGCCCCTTAAAGAGTTAGTTTCTATGAGATCTAAAGTAAAAACTGGGAAGGTTACTCCATTAGAGATGAATGCTCTTAGGAGAGATGCTACTGAACTGATAAGAGAGCTTCTTGATTATGCTCAAAGGGCTGATTTATTGCTTGAGGAAAGAGAAGTAATAAATGTTAAATTCGGAGAAAAGAGTGGAGAATTGGTTTTAACTGATAGTTCTAACTTCTTTATAGAGTCTGGGAGGATTATGGAGATAGTTAATGGTAAATTTAAGATAAGTAATTCTGCCTATTTTGAGAAGGCTTTATCAGATCATAAAAAGAATAAGGAAGTTAAATTGTCTTCTTCTATACTAGAGGTTTTGCATAAAGAACTTGGAGATTTTGAGATATCTCTGTAACTGCTATATTCTTTAAATCGAAGTCTTTAAAAACCATATTTTCTAGAGTAAAAACATGAAAGGCATAGTTGTACAATTTAGGCGAGGAAGACATAGAATTCATGAAAGACATTACTTGCTAGACCTTGGATTCACAAATAGGGATGAAGCTAAGAAGCTTGTTGGTAAAGAAGTTGTTTGGAAGAGTTCTGCTGGAAAGGCAATAAATGGAAAAATTAGTTCTGCTCACGGAAATAAAGGTTTAGTTAGAGCTATTTTTGAAACAGGATTACCTGGACAAGCAATAACAACTGATGTTGAAATTAAGGAGAAAAATTAAATGGCAATAAGAAAAGCATTGTCTTATTCTAAGAAAGTAAATAGACCTTATACAAGAGTGTCTAAAGTTAAATCTAAATCTTATATTAAAGTAGTTCCTCCAAATAAAGTTGTTAAATATAACATAGGTAATCAGAAAGCGTTCAATGAAGGTAAATTTCCATTTATTTTGAGTTTGATTTCTCAAGAACAACTTGTAATAAGAGATTTATCAATAGAAGCTGCAAGAATGGTTTTGACAAAGAATCTAGAGACTAAACTTTTAGGTAAGTTTTATTTGTGGGTTAAGATACATCCTCACCATTTACTTAGAAATAACAAGGCTGCAGCTGGAGCGGGAGCGGACAGACTTTCTACAGGAATGAAGCAATCATTTGGAATAATTGAAGGAAGAGCTGCTAGAGTCTTTGGAGGACAAGAATTGTTTATGGTTGCTTGTGATTCTGAATCTTCAGTTAAAGTTGCTAGAGGAATTTTGGGAATGGCTAAATCTAAGTTACCTTGCAAGACAAGTATTAGTTTTGAGAAAGTTGAAGCTTCCCCTTTAACTTCAAGTAATTAGAAAGTATTTTATAGGATTAATTTTAGGTTAAACAATGCAAGATTTTGAAATAAATAAGAAAAAATTTTTTAATTTTCTAAATAAAATTGATGAAAATGAAACTATTGGAATAATTGCTCATGGCAATTGTAATGACGGGTTAATTTCTGCATTATTTATGTCTGAAATATTGAAAAAAAGATTTCCAGGTGTTAAAATAAAAAGATCTTTCTTTAGTTATACTTCTGGATTATTTGATAAAATTACTGAAGATTATGAGCTTAATGGAATAAACAAAGTTTTTGTTTTAGATTTTAATGCGGATGCAGACTTCCTTGAAGAATTTCAAAGATTCATAAATAAGTTTGATGTTTTATTTGTAGATCATCATCCTCTTAATTCAAATTTAATTGTAGATGATAAGGTGATTAAAACTCCTAGTGTAGATTGCACTTCTCTTTTCTTATATAAAGTTGGAGAAGAGTCTCTTAAAGAACCTGAATTTGTGGAGTTAGCATGTATTGCTTCTATTTCAGAATTTTCATATAAATCTGAAGAAAACTTGAAGTTTATACAAGATCATTGTAATTTTGATCCTAAAGATTATCAAGACTCTGAAATATTCAAAAAGGTTCTTAAGATTGGATCTTTAGTGACTTACTATTCAAGTAGAGAAGAAAATGCTTATCAAATAATACTTGAAAAAAATCAAAAAGAAATAGAAAGAATCGATAAGGAAGTGAGTGATGAATTTAATAGATGTTTAGTTGATTTTGAAAAAAATTCTGAAAAATATTTCTACAATCATCTTTATATTTATTTTTTCAGCTCTAAATTTCCTATTGGTTCATCTCTTGGTACTTCATTGTCTGTTAAACATAGGGGCTCAACTTTGATAGTTTTGTCTGACAAAGATAAAGATTTCTTTAAAGTATCTGCAAGAAATAACGGCGTTCCTTTGAAATATTCAATGAATGAAATGCTTAAAGCTGGAATTGAAGGTTTATCGAATTCTTCCGCTGGAGGACATGCTCCGGCTTCTGGAGCATCTTTTCTTAAAAAAGATCTAGATACTTTTAAGAAACAGATTTTGGAGTTTGTAAGCTCTAAAATTGGAAATATTTAAAAAATATCAATTATTTGTGAAAATGGTTAAAATGAAGATAATTAACTACCAATTAGGAGAAGACCTTCAGTCTGCTGGACTTTTTGTAGATGAAAGGTTAGCACATAGAGTCGATCTTGTGTGTTATGACGGCACTGAAACAAGTGGAAGAACATATCACAGAAGACTAGCTCCAGATCCTAGATTGGGAAGTGGGGATAGCAAAAGAAGAATATTGGAAAGTCTTGATTCATGCAAACCATTAGAAGTTAAAGTAATTTAACAATATTTATTAACTAATTATATCTTTTTTTCATATGGGTGATGTTAAAGGTTTTGTTAAGTGGTTTTCCGAGTTAAGTAATAAAGACGTTTCTATTGCTGGAGGAAAGGGCGCTAGTCTTGCTGAGATGTACAATCATAAATTTCCAGTTCCTCCTGGATTTATCGTAACTGCTCAAGCTTATGATTATTTTATTGAAAAGTCAGGTTTGAGAAACGAGATAATTAATTTAGTTAATTCTATAGATGTTGAAGACACTAAGCAGTTAGATTCTACAGCTAAAAAAATTAGATCTCTTATAGAGAATTCTTCAATGCCTAATGAACTTAGAAATGAGATAACTGAAGCTTATGAAGTTCTTGACGTTGAGAAATCAAAATTAACTCATAAGGGAATGACTGAAGGTGCTTTATCTATATTAAGAAATTCTCATGAACCTCCTTTTGTAGCAGTGAGATCTAGCGCGACTACTGAAGATTTGGCCGATGCAAGTTTTGCGGGCCAACAAGAAACTTTTGTTAACATTAAAGGAATAGACAGTTTGATTATTTCTGTAAAGAAATGTTTTGCTTCTTTGTTTACTGCAAGGGCAATTTATTATCGAAAGAAAAAGGGTTTTGCTACTGAGAAAGGTTATCTTGCAGTTGTTGTTCAAAGGATGATTGATTCTCAAAAATCAGGAGTAATGTTCTCTAAAAATCCTTTAAAGAATGATGGAAATATAGTCATAGAAGCGGTTTTTGGATTAGGGGAAGGAATAGTTTCTGGAATGATCTCTCCAGATCATTATGTTTTGAATAAAAAACTTGATCTTGTAGATCTCAAGGTTGCAGATAAAAAAATAGCTCTAACTAGAAGTTCTTCTGGAAAGACAGAAGAAATTAAGCTTAGCAATGAAATAAGCAATAGAGAAGTTTTAACAGGCCATGAATTAAAGGTTTTAGGCCAGTACGCATTACAATTGGAAGAACATTATGGTAAACCTCAAGATATTGAGTTTGCGATTGATAAAGAGGGAGTCTTTATCGTACAATCTAGACCTATAACTACTAAAGTTCATGAAAAGGTTCAAGAGATTGAAGGTAATGTAATTATATCAGGATTAGCTGCTAGTCCTGGAGTTGCATCTGGAGTTGTTAAAATAATTCATTCTCTTGATGAATTATCTAAGGTAACTAAAGGAAATGTTCTAGTTACTAAAATGACGAATCCAGATATGGTTGTTGCAATGGCTAGATCCTCTGCGATAGTAACTGATGAAGGCGGTGCAACATCTCACGCTGCAATAGTTTCTAGAGAGATGGGAATTCCGGCTGTTGTAGGAACCAAGAATTCTACTGAAAGATTGAAAGATGGCCAATTAGTTACAGTAGATGGATTTACTGGAAGAGTTTTTGATGGAAAGACCTCTGAAAAAATAGTTGAAATAAAAAAGGTACTTCCTACTAAACACACAAAGATTAAGACTATTGTCGATTTACCCGATTATGCAGAGAGAGCCGCTTCTTCAGGAGTTGATTCTGTAGGTCTTGTAAGATTGGAAACTTTAATAGCTACTTCAGGAAAGCATCCTGTTTGGTATGTGAAGAAAAACAAGCTTAACGAGTATGTTTCTGTAATAAATAGAGGCCTAAAAAAAATAGCTAAAGAATTCCATGAGATATGGATAAGAACATCTGATATTAGAAGTGATGAATATAAGAATTTAGAAGGCGCTCCGGAATGGAATGAAATGAATCCTATGCTTGGAGATCATGGAATTAGATTTAGTTTAAGAAATCAAGATCTTCTTGAATCAGAGTTTGCTGCGATTAAAGAACTTGCAGATGAATATCCAAAAAAAATATTTGGAGTTATGTTCCCTCAGGTAATTTCTGCCGAAGAAGTAAGACTTTCTAAAAAAATAGCATCTAAAGTTAAGCTCCCATCTAATGTTAAGATTGGAATAATGGTTGAGACTCCTGCTGCAGTTCAAGTGATAAATGATATTTGTGAAGTAGGCATTAACTTTGTTAGTTTTGGTACTAATGATCTTACTCAATATACTTTAGCAATTGACAGAAATAATGAAAATGTTCAGAGTTTGTATAATGAACTAAATCCTGCTGTTCTTAACTCAATAGCTTATGTAATACGTAGATGTAAAAAATATGGTGTTGAAACATCTATCTGCGGACAGGCTGGAAGTAAGCCCGAGATGGTTAAATTCTTGCTTCAAGAAGGAATAAGCTCTATATCAGTTAATGCTGATGCTGCATATGATGTTTCTAAACTTGTCAGTGATTTAGAAAATGCTCCTCAAGTTAAAGATCATGAAAATAAATCTTTTGATAAAACTGTTAAGATAAAGAGAGTAAGTCCTATGCAAGATGTCGAGAGTCATGTATCTCACGGACCTATATTAGGGATGGGAATGCAACCTACTAGGCCGATGTTACAATCCTCCGAATCTATTGCTCCAACAGTTAATCATAGGGAAGAAATAATGAAACATATCGATAGTTGGGGAATGGATGAAGATTATAATCCTGGATCAGGTCATGTTAAGAGCGATGTTCCTGTGTTGAACGATGCGATATCTGTTAGCTCTGAGGATCTTTTACCTAAGAAAAGAGAAGAAATAATAGATATCTCTGAGCCAGAAATTGAGATTTCTGAGATACCTTACGAGGCACAAGAGGATGTATTCTTTAATGCAATAGTTTACACGGAAGTTCAGAGTAATCCTGCATTCATGAAACTTCTTCAACCTAAAGAATCTGAAAATCAAAATAAGCCTTCTGAAGGGCTTGATGCATTTGATGACTAGTTGTCACTAGAGAGTTTATACAAAATAGAAAGATTTAAATAGGGCGAACTTTTAGATTTTTTATGGCATTAGATGATGTAATAAAATTTGGAAAGAAAGCTATAGCAACTGAAGCTATTAGGACTAGATTTCTTGAAAACCCTACTTATGATGCTGTATCAGATTTAGCTAGAGCTGATAAAGTTGGAGAAGTTGATAGATCAGTTCATGATGATTTAGCTGAAGGAGGAGTTGATTTAGCTCCTGCTCGTGTTGTAAAAACCCTTGATGATGCCTTGATGGCTTATCAACTTCAAATTGCTAATGCTCTAGATGACCCTAGAGAAGCTTTGTCTAAATTAAGAGAGGATTCATTATTGGGATATCTTTTGGCAGTTAAGCCATTAAAAACTGATTCTGAATTAGGGAAGGTTCATGCTTCTGCAGCTGAAGGAAAAGCAATTTTAGAAGATCCTGAATCAATGAAGCGCAGCTTAAAATCTTATGTCGGCACTAGAGTGGATAAACTTATCAAAGCTGGGACTAACCCTGCAATAATTGCACTTTATAAAAAAATTGCAGAAATGAGCCCTGAAGCTATGACTTCCAGAATATTAAAGGATGCACATGCAGCAGTTTTGGCCTTAAGAAACGTTGTATTAGGTAAACCTGATGAAGTTAGAAAATATGCATTTGAAAGATATGAGTCTTCTCCTGAAAAGAGTAGACATGTTGAAGCTTATACATTAGGAAAAGCAGTTGCAGCAGCTGCATAATTTTATTGTTTTTGATTTTTTCTAGCATCTATTAATTTGTCTATTATGCTTACCATTTTTTTCATGAATACTTCTGCACGATTTTGCCATTCTTCTATGTCTTGAGCCCTAACTATTCTTACTTCTCCATGAGCTATTTGTTTGTGAAGAACGTAAATATTATGGTACCATTTGACAAATTCAGATTTAAGAATTCCTGTTTCGACGAAGTTTTCATGAAGCATCTTAGTTATATGTTCTGGTGATGGAGGCAGTTTGCCTAATGTGATGAGTGCTGCTTGTGCAGATTCTACCATTGACCAATAAACCCCCTCTACTGCAGAAAGCATTGAAAACTTGCTTCTTGTTAAATGATAAGGTGCTCTTTGTAATGCTGCATAAACTGCTTCAGGAGTTGAATGTATTTTTCCTTGAACCATTAAAGATTTTATAGGATTGAAAAATCCACCTATGTCTATTAAGACCTGACCTTGTCTTATGATATTTAATACAACTGGATCTCCATGCATTAAGTCTCTCCACCATGTAGTTAACCTAATTGTGTTTATGTGTAAATCTCTTGAATAGCCTTGTTCCGCAATTAACTTCCTTAACTCTTCTCTATACCATGCAGTTAGCTCTTCATCCCAATTTATTGCCGCATCATCTATTATTATCACTATATCTAAATCAGATCCAGGTTTAGATTCTCCAGAAACTTGGGACCCGAAAAGAATTGATGCTTTTATTAAATGGTCAAATCTTCTTTGTATTTTAGTTGCAAAATCCATTGCAATGTCTTTTTCAGTCGTAAACTTAGGTGCTTTTACAATTGGAGAACTACTTACTGATCTTCTAGAATGTTTATTCTTAGGTCTTGCTTTTTTCTTAGAACTTTTCACCATCTCTCTCCGACGTTTTTATGATAAGGTATTATTTAAACATTGCTCTGAGAAATATCTTTTACATCATGTATTTTGCTCTCTTTGTTTCTCTATAATTGATAGTTTTTCCATTAATTGTTCCAACTTATACTCTAAATTTTCTATTCTCCATTTTAAATCTTGATCTTGAGGTGCTTCTACCTTAGTTTCTTGGGGTTGTGAAGAGCCTATTGAAGCAAAGTTGCTCAAAAAATTCTCTTCTTGGGGTATTTGTGGCGTATTTGTGTTTGTAGTTTCTTTATTGCTTAAATCGAAGAATCCATCTTTTGTTATGTTTACTTCTTCATCTTTTTTTTCAGGAATGTTTATCAGCTTTCTTCTATTTAAGTCTGGAAGGTCTATAAAATCTACTGGCATTATTTATTCAAGTTTTTGTTCTATATAAACGTGTCCAACACCTTTAAATAAATGGGTTATTTTTGTAATTAAAAGAAGATGGCTGATATTCATAAATTAATTGCTGCGATAAGCCCTGAAACTTATTGCCAAAAAATAGCTGAAGATAAGGAAACTGGAAGAGAGTTTGATCTTCATAAACGATTGAGGAAGATGATTAAGAATGAAGGTTATTCTAAAGATGTTTTAAAATTAGTCAATCCTATAAAAGATAGCCTTCCTTTTGATTATGATTCTGCAAAGGCAGATGCTTTGAATTTATGGGGTCTTAAAGCTCCTAAAGAAGAACATAAAATATTATATGATTCTCCAGCAGAAGGACTTGAGCCCATATATTTTTGGCTTCTTGATTTTGTGGGGAATATTGGGTATAGAGATATTAAGAAAATAACAGATAGTTTCACTTCATCTCCTGGATCGGGCCATTTTTCTGAATTACAAGGAAAGGCAACTCAAATGCAACAGGAAGCGTCTAGGACAATGGGAAACGTTAATACAGTTTTGAAATCAGTATTAAATTTAGTTTATGATCTTAAAGAATTCAAAATAAGATTGGGGCCTTACAAAAAATATCTTGATGAAAAAGCTACTCCCGAAGATAAGTTCAAGAGCCTTTTATCTTTAAAGCAAATATGGTTAGATAATGTAGACATAAGAAAGGGAAGGGGTAGTATAAATGCTCTTTCTTCTGGAGAGCTTGATTTTGTTACACTTAGAGATGCTTTTATGACTGTAAAGAGTTTGGAGCATGCGAATAAAGAACCAAAGGATGGGGGAATTGATCTTAATGAAAGAGTTAGGAAAATTTTACAGCAAAGATCTGAAGAATTTTTTAGATGGATAACTGAGTCTTATAATTCCCTTAAACAAAGATTTGAGATAGAGAGGAATTACTTGAAGTCTCAAGTTAATATGCTTAAACTATATGCTAGATGGGTTAAACCTTATTTGATTGCGGCTCAAAAATTGGCACAAAATTCTGAGAACCCTAGTCCTTCTCTTGTTAGTGCATTTAACACTATGATATTAGAGCTTCAATTGTTTGCCGTATCTGGATATGATATAAAAGAGGATGTTAATGCTGAACTTGTTCCTAAGTTATTTAGCAAAATAAAAACTAGAGATTATAAGAAAGTTTTAGTTATAGAACTTTCATTCAGAGGTATTCCTCAAAGAGTTTCTCAAAGAGGTGACTGGGCATTTGGGGGAAAAACAGAAATTAAATTTACTAGCTATGCATTAAACAATGAAGAAATAGGAGTTCTTGAAAAAGAACTTGAAAAAGATGATTTGAAGAGTATGCTTAGTCTAGTTCAAGGTGCTACTGATGATAGTCTTAGTCAGATTGAAAAAGACATTCGTGCGCTTACCGAAGATAAAGAAGAATCACAAATAGAAAACGAAGATAAGGCTAAAAAAAATAAAAAACTGGAAATTGAAGAAAATAAGAAAAGTTATGGCGATGATTTTGGTTTGATGTCTTTCTTTTCATTTTTCAAATCAAAAAAAAATAAGAAAGAATTTAGTGTTGACAAAGATTTAATTCCTGAGCCAGATAGCGAATATGAAAAAGTTATTCGATCTCAAGCAATAATCGGAGCTAGGGATTCTTGTTTTACAGTGTTTGATACTTACAAGAAGGCACATGGAATGCCATCTCACTCGAACCCTTATGATGCAATTTAGAAAAATATTTAACTATTTTAGATTAATTTGAGCATGGCAAAAGTCAAAGAAATAAGAAAAATTGAATCTAATATTAAAGAAATTAAGAAAGAGAAGAAAGAAGAAAATTTAGAAGAAGAATTTGAAGATGGTGAATTTTTTGATGAAGGCGATTTTATATCAGGGTTTAGGAGATCTGGTAGAACTTCAACACTTGAAGCTTCTGAAATTCCTCAAACTGTCGAAGGTAGACAAAATGAAATTTCTAAAGAAGATAGAGATGAAATTAACTTTAGACCGTCTTATATAGGAGGAGGCAACCCTTATCAGAATAATAATTATACTCCTGTTGGATCATCTGAATCTAGCGCGGCATCTCAAACTAGAAGTTTGGGAGAGAGAAATTTTGATCAAGATAGGACATTTAAGGAAAATAATAGTGAAGGGATGTCCCAATCAAGAGGAGAAGTTAATCCTGGTAAATCTTATGTTGGAGAACAAGACCAAGGTAAAGAAAGAAAAAGAAATATGTAAATTTATATATTGATAATGACTCTTTAGATCGAGGTGTAGATGGCTAATTACGAAACTTTTTATCCTACTGAGGGTCACAAATACTCTTTTGAACAACCCTATGGAGGTTTTGTTGCCTCTGGAGCATATCATCCTATTGTAAGAGATATTGCTTATCCTACAGATCCCCTTACTGCTAACCAATTGAAGAAAGTTTCTGATAAGATAAATACTGGTGCTCAGACAATAGAAGTTTCTGGATTGGGTTTGACTGGTGGAGGTCCAATGAAACATTTAGCAAGTATACCAAGACAGCATTGGAAAGAAATAGATAGACTTAGAAAACTTACAGGAGTTGATTTGACTTTTCATGGACCTCTTGTCGAGTCTACTGGATTTTCTAGAGGTAACTGGTCTGAAGATCAAAGAGTAGAAGCAGAAAAGCAAATGAAAGCAGCTGTTGAGCTAGCCCAACAAATGAATTCTGAAGATAAAACTAAGGGAATTGTAATGACATTCCACTCGAATAATGGGCTCCCTGAAGTTCAGAGAAGAATTAAAGTTGGGGTAAATGAAGATGGTACTCCTATAGAAAAAGTAGTCCAAATGGCAGTTTATAATGAAAGATCTGGACAAATTGGAAATCTTCCAATTCCTAAAAAAGATTATTTTGAAAATAAAAAGCCTGATGAAGATCTAAATATTATGAAAAATGAACTTGAGAAATTCAATAGAGAGCAATGGAAGAGACAAATAGAATCTGTTTTCGTAAATAGCACAAGAGTAAATAGAGAAATTGGAGGTGCAATAGAATCTGCTGATGAAGGTGAACAAAAAATAAAAGAAATTAATCCTGAATATTCTGGGAGCATATTTGAAGTGTATAAAACATATGAAAAGGATTATGATTCTTATAAGAAAGATATAGACACTATTGCAAAGGAAGATCCTAGAATTGCTTCTATAATCCATAACAATGTCAATAATTTACACAACGCCAAATTTTTCGTTGAAGAATCATATGATCAGTTGAAAGAGCTTTATAGCGAGGCTTATGGTGAAGCTAAGAAAAAAGGAGATAAAAAAGTTCTTGATAAACTTGGCAAATATGCTGAAGGGCTAAAAGACACATTTAACAAATATAAACAAGATTATAATTTTTCAAATCTTCAAGATAAAATAACTGAAGGGACTAAATTACTTGCTGAGGATGATGTTAAACCTACTTTGTTCAGAGAGCTTAAAGATTTTGCAGTTGATAAGAGTTCAGATACTTTTTCTAATGTTGCAATACATGCATGGCAAAATGCTAAGAAACATGGAGTTGCTCCCGGAATAATAAGCATTGAAAATCCTCCTGCTGGAATGTCTGGACTTACAAGAGCTGATGAACTCGAAGAATTAATAAAAGCATCAAGGGAAAAATTTGTGAAAACAGCAGTTAAAGATAAACTGATGTCTGAGAAAGAAGCTAAAGAGACTGCTGAAAAGATAATAGGAGCTACATGGGACGTTGGGCATATTAATTCTATACAAAAATGGGGATATAACAAACAAGATGTATTAAGAGAAGCTAAAATAATTTCTAAATATGTTAAACATATGCATATTGCAGATAATCTCGGATTTGAAGATGCAGAACTACCAATTGGAATGGGAAACGTCCCCATAGATGAGATTCTTAATTCTTCATGGAGTGAGAATTTTAAGAAAGCTAAGAAAACAATAGAGACTGGAGATTGGTTCTCAAGACAGGGAGGTTTAGGTATGACTAAGACTCCTGTTGCTGAATCTTTATCTGGATTGACATCTCCAGTTTATTCTGGTCCTTCTATGGATTCTAGTGCATATTGGAATGCTGCAATAAATCCAATGGGAGATTACTTCAATGGAATAGGTCCTATAAATCCAGAGGTCCATCATTCAATTTATGGGGGGGGCTTTAGTGGGTTGCCTGCATATCTTGGAGGAGAGATTCCTGGAAGATCTCCAAATAGTTCATTTTCAGGAGCTCCATTAGATTAATGGTTCTCGAATTAGTCACAGTTATTTTTGTTGTTCTAGCTCTATTAATTGGATATTTAATAGGTCATTATATTGCAATATTAAAAAGAGATAAGCACTGGGAAGGTCAAATTGACTTGCATAGGCAGGATGCTATTACTAGATCAAGAGCAGTTTTAGCAGGTAATTTTTCTGAACAACTCGCTCCTTATTTCCCAGATTTTCCATTTAACCCTAGTGAATGTAAGTTCATAGGAAAACCAATTGATTTTATAGTATTTCATGGATTGGATGAAAAAAATGTCACTGGAGTTAGTTTTGTAGAAATTAAAAGTGGCAAGTCTAAATTAAATGGAACTGAAAAAAGTGTTAAACAAGCAATAGATAACAAAAATGTTAGATGGGTAGATTATAGAATTCCAGAAGATATAAACTGATAAAATTATCTAGATGAATCTGCTTGCTTTTCTGATTCGTTCTTCTTGTTGAATGCGTAACTTTCTCCATTCATTTCAGAAGCATTGATTATTTCTTGAGCTAAAGACTCTGCCATTTTCTTTTTCTTTCCAAAACTCTTTTGATAAGCTCCTTGAACCATCCATCTTAATGCAAGATTAACTCTTCTTAATGGAGATACATCGACTGCTTGAGGATATCTAGCTCCACCATATTCTATCGTTGTTATTTCGTCTCTTGGAGATCCATTTTCTATTGCTTTTACTAAAACTTGTACTGGATTTGTTTTCTTTTTATCAAAAATTATTTTCATAGCGTCCATTACTGTCCTCATATTCATGTTATATTTTCCTGAAGAATGCGATGTAATTATTTTGTGTTTCTTTCCAACATGCCCTGGAACTGCAAGTCTATTTGCCAACCTTTCAACAATGTTAACTTTAGTTTGAGTAAATTTACCAATGTTTCTTCCATGAGATTTTATGAGAAGTTTAGGCTGTAAGTTAATGTAAGGTGCTAATGCTGAATCAGAAACTTTGACTTCTTCAACATCATACAGATCAAACATTTTGAATTTCATTTTTATCTTCTACCCTTCTCAATCTTTCCAGTCCATAATCTTTGTAATGGCTGATCATTTACTTTAACTACTTTGAATCTGATACCTCTAATGTTTCCTTTAGATCTTCCCTGCTTTCCACCAATTCTTTCTATCATTACTTCATCGTGTTCATCAACGAATTTTTGTGCTAAGTTTCCTGGGATAAATGCTCCTACTGAAACTCCACTCTTAACAAGTTGTACCTTGCAGCACTTTCTCATTCCGGAGCTTGGCTGTGCAGCTTCTTTTTGAAATTTGCTTACAACTATCCCTTTAGCTTGAGATGCTCCCCCTAGAGGGTCTGCTTTTACGTTCAAACCTAGAGTTCTAACTTTGTAAGTTCTGTCGTTCCACTTGAACTTCTTTCTATTCTTCATTAATTTTTTTGCGTTGAATAAACCCATGTATATCTTCTCTGTAAAAGTGGTTCTTAAATCTTACGGTAGAGGAAAGATTTAAGCACGTCGACAAAAGTCGACTTTGTAAAAAAGCTAGCTTTATCTAGATTATCTTAACTTCTTTGCCAAAATAGGCTTCAGTTATAGAATTTAGCTCTAACAACCTAGTTTTATTTCTCCCTATTAATGTTGCAGCTCTTTCTCTTGATCCTGCAGTTATTAGATAAACTCCTTCTTGGAAGTCTAATGACTCAAAATCAGCAGGGGAAACGATTGATTGTATAAATCTAGTTATTGATTGAAGGTCGTCTCCTGCATCTCTTATTACTCTTATTCTTTTTCCTAATTGCTCTGAGATTATTTTTGTTGCATTATTATTGTTTCCACTTGCTCTTGAAAATAATTTTGGAGGAACTGCAAAATAAATAATATTGTTATAAATGAAACATTTTGTTGCACGAACGTGAGTTACCCTCTCGAAGAAGTTTATGTACCTCATTGTTTGCATGTCTATTATCGCCATATTAAAATCATCTATTTGGTTATCTTATTGGTCTAGTATATAAAACTTCTCAAATTTATTTCTTAGAACTCTTTTTTAATTTTTTATCTATTAAAGGTCCAGTTACTTTTACAAGTAATCCTGGAAGTCCTGTACCTACTGGTATTGGTTGATTAAGGATTATATTCTCGATAACTGATGCTAAATCATCTTTCTTTCCTTGTATTGTTGCATTTACAAATTGTTTGTCAGGAGTTTCGAAAGCAGCTCTTGCGAAGATACTTGATTTGCTGGAGATAATTCCCATACGAGTAACTCCCTTTACTACTCCTGTATTTGTCATTGCGTCTGCAATTAAATCCAAGTGTCTGTGATCTATGTCAAGTCCCTGTGAGTCTAGAACTTTCTTTATTTCAAGAAGTATTGTCTCTCTAGCAACTTCTATTCCTAGAACTTCAGCAACTTCATGAACATTGTTTGTAAATACTTTGTTTCTATCTATTCCTTTGAACTCTATTACTTCCTTCAAATTGCTTCCTGAAGTTAAAATTACGAAATCTTTTCCTCTATGTGCAACAACTACTTGAGAAATATTCTTAACTCCTGAAATTATTGTGTTCTTTAATTTCTCTTTCATCTTATACATTTCCTTGAAACTCAAATCTGGTGTTTTCAAGACGATAGAATTATCTTTTTGTTTTGCATCTATTTCTTTTTCATTTAATCTTTCTGCAATCTTTTGAGCTCCAACATGAACTCTCTTAAGAGCATCTTGATCTAGTTCAATTTCTATTTTCTTTCCTGAAAAGTCTATCTTTACTTCTGAAGCTATTTCTCCAAGCTTAACTTCTTTAAGTTTTTCTGCTATGCTCCTAGAATCTTTTTCATTGTTGGATTCTTTATCAAGATAGATTTCCATTGCAGGTGTTGATGGTTCTTTTCTAGCATCAAATATTTCAATAAGTCTTGGCAAACCTAATGTAACCTGCACTTCTGCAACTCCCGCAGAGTGGAATACGTTAAGAACCATCTGTGTTGAAGCTTCTCCGAATGATTGTGATGTTGTAACTCCTACTGATTCTCCTGGTTGTATTTTCTTACCAGTGTGTAATTCTGAAACGTCTCTTCCATCTCCACCATATGCAAATTGAACTATGTTTTGAGAAGCATCTCTTACAGTTCCATCATATTCTACTTTAAGATCTTGAAGTGCGCTTACAAGTCTTCTATACAAGTAACCGGATTTAGGAGTTCTAAGTGCTGTATCCATAAGACCGTCTCTTCCAGTTATTGCTCCAAAGAAGAATTCTGTTGGTCTTAAACCGTCGAAGAAAGAAGATTTAATGAATCCCTTTGCATCTGGGCTTACATCTCCTTTTTGATAGTGTGAAGTTGTTCTTCCATTGAAACCGAAACCTATACGTTTGTTCCATAAGATCTGCTGACCTACGCAACAACCAATCTGAGTAATGTTTGTGGCGCTTCCTGCAGCTCCAGAATTGATCATACTTCCAATACTGCTTTCCTTTGAGATATTTTCTTTTACAATCTTTCCAACTTCTGTACGTACTTCGTTAAGAACTTGAGAAATCTTTATTTCTTTTGTTTCGTTGACATCTTTTCCAGGCAATAATTCTAGGTCTCCAAGGTCTGCTGCTTCTTCGATCTTAGAAGTCTTTGAATAAGCACCTTCAATTATTTTATTTGTAGTTTCTCTAACTTTTGAAGATACATCAAGATCTCTCAAACCTAATGAGAATCCTCTTCTTGTTAAGTATTGAGTTCCAAGTGCTGCAGCTTTCTGTATAGAATCTATAACTGCGTCTCTTCCATGACTCTTATCTATTTCTTTTACCATTGATCCTTTTTCAAGACCAAGAGTATTTTCATCAGTTATTTCTTTAGGAACTTTGATTGAACTATCTTTTGGAATTACTTGCATGAATAATTCATTACCTTCTAATTTATTTGAATCTGAATTTATTACATTTGCTGAAAATAGCGTTTGATCTGCATCAGATTTACTGAAATTATCTTTTCCTAAGATATAGTTTCCAGTTAATGCGTCTGTTATCAATCCAATTAAGTTTGAATTGTTCTTTGTTGAAATTATGTTGTGTTTAATATTTAATAGCGCTTCTGCTTCAGATCTTGCTTCTTCTGTTTGAGGAGAGTGTATGTTTACTTCGTCTCCGTCGAAGTCAGCGTTATAAGGGAATACTACTGCAGGATGAAGTCTGAATGTTTTATATGGTAGAACTCTTACATAGTGGGCCATCAAACTTTGTTTGTGAAGAGATGGGTGTCTGTTAAATAGAACTATATCTCCATCTATCAAATGTCTTTCTACTTTGTATCCTGGTGCAAGTTCAGCACATATTTCTTCCTTTAATTCTTCAGTAATTCTTTTCTTCTTTCCATCAGGCCTTATAACATAATTTGCTCCAGGGTGTTTATCTCCTTTTCTTATCAAGTTTCTCATGTATTCTAGATTTGCAGTTGTAACTCCTTCTGCAACAGTTATTGTTTTAGCAACTTCAAAAGGAACTCCAACTTCATTAAGTCCTAAGTAAGGATCTGGAGAAACTACTGTTCTCGCTGAGAAATTAACTCTCTTTCCTGCTAGGTTCTTTCTAATACGTCCTTCTTTTCCTTTAATTCTTTCAGTGATTGTTTTAAGTGGTTGACCAGATCTGTGTCTTGCTGGAGGTATTTTAGAAATATTGTTATCAAAGAATGTTGTTACATGGTATTGTAATAAGTCCCAAAGATCTTCTATGATTACTTCTGGAGCTCCTGCATTTAAGTTCTCCCATAATCTTTGATTTGCTCTTATTATATCTGATATTTTGTGAGTTAAGTCGTCTTCACTTCTTTCTCCTGTATCTAAAGTGATTGATGGTCTCATTGTAACGCTAGGAACAAGAAGTTGAGATAATATTGCCCATTCAGGTCTGAATGTCTTAGGATTTACTCCTATTTTCTTTATTTCTTCATCTGGTATTTTGATTAATATCTCTCTTATTTCATTTGGAGAAAGTCTCTTTTTTCCAGTATAGAATGAAGTTGGTTTTTCTAATTTGATTCTTTCACAATCAGTGCTACAGAAAGGACACTTCTTCTTATCCCTTGCTTTCTTTGCTCTTTCTACTACTGAATATTTCTTTTGTTTATCTTCTTCTAAAGTTAATTTTCCACATTGATGACAGAAACTTCTCAAGAATAATTCTATTAAAGGAATATATTTTATGTGGACTACTGGTCTTGCTAATTCTACACTACCTAAGTGTCCAAGACATTCTTTTAATCTTCCACCACATGTTCTACATCTTACTCCAGGATCTACAGCACCAAGTCTTAAATCCATTAAACCTCCATCTACAGGGAATCCGTCTATATCATATAATTCAGGAGTTACTATTTTTGCAGAGCTAAGTTTTTTTATTTGTTCTGGATTTACAAGGCTAAACCTAAGCGATTTAACTTGTTTTTTTATTGTTTCGTTTTCTGCCATTTTATTCGTACTTGTTCTTTAGTTCAAAGCTTGTCAATATGTGTAATCCAAGCAATTCTTCTACTAGAAGCTTGAATGCATATGCAACTTCTATTGGTTCTATTTCCGCACCTCCACATATAGGACAATAGCTTTTATTTCTTATGGTATCTTTTACTCCTATGTTTCCACATGAGGAACATATGTAAATTGTAGTTTTATCCGAGTCATATCTTTCTTTAAGTAATAATGATGCTCCATGTGCTACAAGTGCTTGTTGTTCCATTTCTCCAAGTCTCAATGCTCCACCTCTTGCTCTTCCCTCTACTGGCTGTCTTGTTAATAAGGTTACTTTTCCAGATGCTCTTGCCTGCAATTTGTTCTTAACCATGTGGACAAGCTTAAGATAGTACATGTTTCCTATGTAAATTCTAGCATCCATCTTTCTACCTGTCACTCCGTCGTACATTACTTCTTTTCCATCGTAGTTGAATCCCATATGCATTAACTGGCTTTCAAGATCTTCAACATTTGCTCCAGTGAAAGGTGTTCCATCAATTGCTTTACCTGTTGTTGCAGCAACTTTTCCTGCAAGTACTTCTATCATATATCCTACAGTCATACGGCTTGGGATTCCGTGAGGGTTGAAGATTAAATCAGGTTTTACTCCCCTTGCTGTAAATGGAATATCTTTAGGATCTGCTAGTAATCCTACAACTCCTTTCTGACCGTGAGGAGTAGAGAATTTGTCTCCAGGTTCAGGGATTCTTTGATCTCTTATTCTTACTCTTGCGATTTTATTTCCTTCATTATCTGTTGTAACAAATACTGCGTCGACTATTCCTGATTCTCCTTGTTTTATAGCAACGCTTCCTTCTTTCTTAGATCCAATGCTTAAGTTTCTAGCTTCAGATAAGAATTTAGGAGGTGTTGTTCTTCCAATAATTACTTCTGATGAAAATAACTGAGCTTCAGGATAAACGATTCCATCGTCTTCTAAGAATCTGTAAGAAGCTTCAGTTCTATATCCTGAAACATCTTTATCTGGGATAGTTATTTCGTCTTTAAGTCCTCCAGCATAATTAAATTCTACAGACTCATAAGGCTTGAAGTATGTACTTCTACCCATTCCTCTTTCTACACTAGCTCTGTTAAGTATTGTAGCGTCCTCTAAGTTATATCCTTCGTAAGGCATAACTGCTACTACTATATTTTGACCTGCTGGGTAAAGTTGTAAAGTATCGAATACAAAACTCTTTACTATAGGTTTTTGAGGATAATGAAGAACTGAAGAGTTTGTATCTAATCTTACTAAATAGTTAGCTGCATATAATCCTAAACTCTGTCTTAATGTTTTACTTCCTCTTAAAAGACGAGATGCCTGGTCGTGATTTGCGAATGGAACCAGAGAAGTTACCAATCCAAATATTGCAACTGGGTCTATTTCTAAATGAGTATGTTTGTCTGTGATTGAATCTATGTTTTGAGCAACTAGAGCATCTTCTTCTTCTGAAGCGTCAATGTATTCTATAATTCCTTCTTTTATCAATTCACGCCAGTTAAGAGATCCTTGTTCCAAAAGAACCATGTGTTCATCTTTAAGCTTACTTGCTCCATTTTCAACAACAATTAATGGTCTTAGAACTCTTCCAACTTCTGTAGAAAGGGTTATTGTTTTTGCAGGATTATCGCTTGAGATACTTAGTTCTGCTGGAAGCTGTCCTTTTCTTCTTTCTGAACGAGCTTCTTTTACAAAAGCTTGAGTATCTTTTGCCATTCCAATATATTTTCCGTTAAAGAATACGTCTTTTCCTGCTTCTTCATTTATTCCTAATGATTGTAGTTTCTTTATTAGTGATTTTTCATCTATGTCCATTACATTTGAAATCTTTGAAAGTATTGCAAGGTTCTTTCTTAATCCGATTTCAGTACCTTCTGGTGTTTCTGTAGGACAGAATCTACCATAGTGTGTTGGGTGAAGGGTTCTTGCCAAAAAGTTTTCTTGTTCATCTGGAAGCATACTAGAAACTCTTTGAAGAGATGAAAGCATATCAAGATAGTTATTCTTGGACATATTCTGTGTAACTCCGCTACGTTCTCCTATCCATGCTCCTGTTGCTATTGCGCTTTCTATTCTATGTGTAAATAATGTTGATTTAGCTACTGTTTTTACAGAATAGAATTTCTTTCTCTTAGCTACTTTTTGCAGAGTATATTGAATATCCTTTACTAAGATGTTCATGTTAACTCTGAATAAATCTGCAAGTAGATCTCCTGAAAGCTTTATTCTCTTGTTTGCATAATGGTCTTTGTCTGTTCTTAGCTTCTTATCTTGCTTTGCTCCAAGAAACTGCTTAAGCATTTTACATAAGTTTATTGCTTTCTCTATTCTTGATTCTTTAGTTAGACCTATATGAGGTAAGAAATAAGAATCTATTCTTTGTTTAACTCTTTCAATTATTTCTTTTTCAGTTCCTTGGATTCCAGACAACTCTGCAATCAACATATATGCATCTTTTGGTTGCTGTATCTTAGCGTATTCGTATAAATTGACTATTACTGTATCATCTTGTCTTCCAATGTATTTTGCTATTTCAGCCTCTGTAAGAATTCCTAATGCTTTTATCATAACTATTGCTGGAATATTTTTTAATCTGCTAAATGTAACTTCTAGAACTCCTTCTCCAGTTTCAGTTATTGTTGTAGGGATTCTGTAAGGTCCTCTTTGAGAGAACATCCTTAATGTCAATCCTCTTCTACCTTCCTCTATGAATGGTTGATTTGGAGCCAAATCTTCTGCCATTACTATTACTCTTTCGTTTCCGTTAACTATGAAATACCCTCCAGGATCTAATGGGTCTGTAAGAGATCCTACTAACTCATCTTTTGACATCCCACTTGTGTTACATATATCGCTTCTTACAATTACAGGGATTCTTCCTATCTCAACTTCTGCGCTATCCGAATTGTCTCCGAATGTAACAGTTATTTCTGCGTAAATTGGAGCTGAATAAGTTATTCTTCTTAATCTTGCTTCTGTAGGAGTGATCAATGAAACGCTTCCATCGGATTCTGTGATATTTGGCTTCTCAACTCTTATTTTTCCGAATTTTATCTTAACTTCTTCTTGAGGAATTGTTTCGTTAAGTTCTTGAGCTATTTGCTGCATTCTTCTAGAAATGAAATCGTTAAAGCTTCTTATGCTTGATTCTACAAGAGAGTGTTGTTGAAGATATTTCTTTATCAAAAGGTGCTTATCGGTTGCACTCATGCGACCACCCTAAAATAAGAACTCATTTTGTCCCCTACTTTTCTATCTATTTGAATAACATCTCCAGTTTGACATCCTTCTGGAAGTCCCGGATCATTTGATTTAATTCTTGGTAATTGAGAAACTGAAATATTGTACTTCTCTAGAAGTTGTTTAATCTCGTCGGATTTTAGCTTTGAGTGTTTAGGTTGAAGGGTGTGCATCTTTTATGGCGGACGTCATTTGTGATAAATGACTTTTAAGATAGCAACAATTGCAAAAAGTGCTTTTTAAATCTTTTGGCCTTCGATCTTTTTATAAGAATTAAGGCTAATTTCAAACAATTTAAAAATACTAAAAAATGGAAGAAAAAAGATTTTCAGAATCTCTTATTGATAAGGTAATTTATTCTGCTGTTGGCCCAGTTTTGGGTTTGCTTCCTCCACCTTTGCAGATTAAATTAGCAAAAGGAGATTTAACTGGTGCTCGGATAATGAGCACAAGCTCAAGAATCATAAATGCTGCATATGCCGCATATACCCTAGCATCTTTAACTTCAGGTCTTTTTGGAATTGATATTGATCCAACTCCTAATAATATGGGAACTACAATCGGAGTCGTAGCAGGAGTTGACACACTTATGAGAGAAACATTATATAGGACAAAGAGAGCATTTTCGATAATGTGTGGAGATTCATTAGAAAGTAGGATGAGCCATACAGAAGTATGGGGAGAACCTCTTGTTTCTGCAATGTATTCTCTGCTAGGGAAGTCTAAAGACTAGAATTAATAAAAAAGCAGATAAATCGTTTTTTAGACAAGTTTTTTAAACACCTTAGATATAAAAATTTCATTAAGGCCTCGTAGCTCAGCCTGGTCAGAGCACCGCGCTCTTAACGCGGGTGTCGGGGGTTCAAATCCCCTCGAGGCCATAAATGGGATTTGAACATCTTAGAATAAATTTTAAATTAAATTTTTTTAATAACTTTTTCGATTCTATCTAATGCAGTTTCAATTTTTTTATAATCCGTTGCAAAACTACATCTAATATATCCTTCTCCAAATGGTCCAAACTCTGTTCCCGGAATTACCGCAACCTTTGCTTCATTCATTAATTTATGGGCGAATTTTGAAGAGTTGTTTGAAAAATTAGAGATGTTTGAAAAAGTATAAAATGCTCCTTTAGGATTTAATGTTGGAAATCCAAGCTCATTTAATCTTGGTACAATAAGATTTCTTCTCTTGTTATATTCAGATACCATTGAATTGATATATTTCTTGTCTAAGGATAGTGCTTTTGTCCCCGTTAATTGAGATATCGTAGGAGCTCCTAATGTGATATAATGATGGTCTTTATTCATCTCTGAAATGAATTTCTTTGGGCCTGCGCAATAACCTACTCTAAAACCACACATGGCAAAAGTTTTTGAGAATGTTTGAAATGTTAGAACATGATCTTGCATCCCATTTAAGCTTCCAATAGAAATGTGTTTATGGTCATCAAATAAAATTTGTTCATAAGCTTCATCTGAAAATATCAAAAGATTATTATCCACGGCTATGTCTGCCACTTCTTCAAGTATTTTTTTAGACATCACATTTCCAGTAGGATTTGAAGGTGAATTCAAAATTATGACTTTTGATTTATTTTTATCTATATGTCTTTTCAAGATATCTGGATTTAATTCAAAGTTATTTTCTTCTTTTAAGGGTACAAAAACTGGGGTTGCACTTACTAAATCTATTGCTGGGATATATCCCGCATATCCAGGACTTGGAACTAATACTTGCTCTGTAGGATCTAAAGCGGCAAGAAGTGCAGAAAATATCGCTTCTTGACTTCCACAAGCCACTATAATATTTTCTGGATCGGCGATTATTTTATTTTCTTTTTCGAGTTTTTTTACAATTGCTTCTCTAAATTCAAGATTTCCTTGAGGTTCCGAGTAATGAGTCGCTTTTCCAATTACTTTTTTTGCGTAATCAATTAATGGTTTCGGAGTTAAGAAATCTGGCTCTCCTGGACCAAGAGAAATTATGTTTTTATCAGAAGCAATTCTCTTAGATATATCTGGAAATTCAACATGTGGTAACTGCAAGTCTCTTTCAGATATGTGTATCATCTTAGCTCTTTAAATTATTTGCACTTTTTGTTTTATATACCTTGGGAATTGATTAAGCTACCCTACTTTTTATTTCGCTTTAATTTTTTGATTTTAGTCTTTTTTGAACTTGCTTTTTTTGACATCTTAATTTTATCAATTTTAATTGTTTGAATTACTTTTGACTCTTCTGGCCTTGCGTGTTTGTTTCTTATCTGATATGCTACAACTTTATCTAATGCACTTACTGTTTCTGTAGGAAAATTGAATACAGGAATTCCTCTTTCCATCAAAGATTTTGAAAGTAATTCTGTAAACTCTCCTCCTGTTGAGATTACTATTATTGGTTTTTTTGTATTGTGTTGGGCTTCTGCTATTACTTCAACTATTTCTGTTGTAAGTAAAGGGGTTTGATATAATGCAATTAGCAATACTCCATCAACATTTTTATCGTTTAGTACTAGATTTAACATGGTCCTGTATCTTTCAGTTGTTGCATCGCCTAATAGATCTAAAGGATTTCCTACATTCATATGTTTAGGCGCTTGTTTTCTTATTTCAATTTCTGTTATTGAAGATAAAGTTGACATTTTAAGGTGTTTAGAGGAAGATATTGCGTCAGTCGTGACTATTCCGTAACCTCCTCCATTAGTCATTACTTGTATTCTGTTATTTTGGAAATCTACTTTTTTTTCAAATAATGCTGCAATATGAAACATTTCTTCTAATGATTCTGCTCTTATTGCATTTACTTGATTTAATATTCCAAAAAATACATCTTTATTTCCTGCTAGAGATCCAGTATGGGAAATTGTTGCTTTCATGCCTTCATCTGTTAGACCGCCTTTGAGAACTATTACTGGTTTGTGGACAGTTGTTCTTTTTAGAGTTTCAAAAAACTTATTTCCATCTTTGATACCTTCTACATACAAACATATTACCTTTGTGTTTGGATCTTGATTTAGATAATCTATTAGATCTGATTCATCTAATTGTGTTGCATTTCCATAACTTATGAATTTAGAAAATGTGTACCCATTATATGCAGCTATATCTAATATTGCCGATCCTATTGCTCCACTTTGACATACAAAACTTATTCCTCCAGGTTTAGGCCTTGTTAATCTATACCTTGGAAGAAAAAGAGTATCAAATTTGTTGTGTGCATCAAACACTCCTAGGCAATTTACGCCTATGCAATTCATTTTGTTTTTGTTTAATAAAACTCTTAATTTTTCTTCTAATTGATTATCTCCGACTTCCCCAAAACCTGCAGTTACTATAAGCAAATCTTTTATTTTTTTTCTAGAACATTCTTCGACCACTTTTAGTACAAGATTTGCAGGTATGGATATTATTGCTAAATCTACTGGATCTTCGAAAGAAGAGACTGATTTGTAAGACCTGTATCCCAATATTTCTTTAGCTTCAGGATTTACTGGAAATATCTTTCCTTTGAAACCGGCATCAATCATGTTTTTCATGATTACATGGCCTATTTTTGAGGGATTTCTAGATGCTCCTATGATTGCAACACTCTTAGGAGTGAAGAAATTGCCCAACTGCATCACCATTTAGACTATAATTAAGGGTTGTATTTAATGGTTTCTTAATTAGACCTTAAGAGCTCCTCTGGAGCCTCTAAAAGCGTTTTTAGGGTTTGTATAAACTGAGTAGCCTCTGCACCATCTATTATTTGATGATTGAATGTTAATGATATTGGCAATATTTTAATATTTTTTACTTGTTTTGTCTTTTCATCTAAGGCTACTCGGTCAAATATCCTCCCTAGGCCTAAAATCGCAGATTCTCCTGGATTTATTATAGGAGTTGCATATGTTCCCCCTACACTCCCGTAATTTGTTATTGTAAAACTACTGCCTTTAAGCTCCATTGTATCTATTGTTCTATCATTGCACTTTTTGGCTAAAGACTCTATTTCTTTAGCTATCTCAGAGATGCTTTTTCTTTCTGCTATTTTAACTACCGGAACCATTAAACCTGCTTCAGTTTGAACTGCTATTCCTATATTATAATATTTTTTTAAGACTATATTTTCCCATTCTATGGAAGAGTTTATTTTTGGATGTTTTTTTAGAGATTCTACTAATGCTCTAACTATAAATGGAAGAAATGTTAGTTTTATCCCTTCTATGGCCAGGTGTTCTTTTTCTCTTAGTCTTAAGTCCCATAGATTAGTTACATTAACATCATCCATTGCAGTCACTTGAGCGCTTCCTGACAAAGAGGATATCATATTTTGAGAAATTACTTTTCTAATTCCTTTTATTGGAATTCTTTCAACATATCCATATTGATCATATTTTCTTTGGTGAGAGATTACTGAAGGTTTTGAATTTTCAACTATTTTAGTTACTTCAGAAAATGGAGTTTTATCTAGATCAGACATTATTATTTGTCCTTGATCTCCAGATCCTTGGATGTTATTCAAATTTACCCCTTTTTCAGATGCAGCTTTTCTAACTGCAGGACTGGCTATAACCTTTCCTCCTGAAATTATTTCTTTTTTGATTTCTTTATTTTTAATATCTGAATTTATTTCTTTAATAGGTTCATTTGATTGTTTTTTTACCGGCTCTCCTTCAGAACCAATAACGCATAAAACTGCTCCTACGTTAACTGTATCTCCTTTTTTGAAATTTATTTTTAATATTTTTCCTGAAGCTGGAGAAGGCAAATCTGCGATCGCTTTGTCAGTTTCAACTTTGACTATTACTTGATCTGCTTTTACTTCGTCGCCTTCGGAGACTAACCACTCTACTATATCTGCTTCAGCTATCCCCTCTCCAATATCTGGAAGCCTAAATTCAGTTGCCACTTTGTCCTCTTGAGTTACTTATTGCTCTTTCTATTGCAGAAGTTATTTTTTCTACGGAAGGCAGATAATAATCTTCATGCAATCTAAGAGGGATTATTGTATCAAAACCTGTAACTCTTTCAACCGGTGCTTCTAAACTGTATAATGCTTTATCATTTATTCTTGCAATTATTTCTGAAGCTAAACCTAATGTCTTAGGAGCTTCTTGAACTATCACGCATTTACCTGTTTTTTTAACTGAGTTTATTATTGTCTCTGTATCTAATGGAGATAATGTCCTTAAATCTATTAATTCTACATCATATTTTCCATTAAGGGATTCTATGGCTTCCTTGCATGTTTTTATCCAAGCCCCATAAGAGATTAAAGTCACATCTTTTCCTTCTTTTATTATATTGGCTTTTCCTAATGGTATTGCATATGCTTCTTCTGGCACTTCTTCTTTAATAGCTCTATAAATTTTCTTTGGTTCAAAAAATATTACTGGATCTTTTTCTCTTAGTGCTGAAATTAGTAGGCCTTTTGCATCATAAGGGCCTGATGGAATAACTACTTTTAATCCAGGGGTATGTATAAGGTACGTTTCTGGAGAATCTGAATGATGTTCCAGTGCTTTAATTCCACCACCTATTGGACATCTTACTAATATTGGAGAAGTAAATCTTCCTCTACTTCTGTTTCTGTATCTTGAAGCATGACTAATCAGTTGATCTATTCCAGGAAAAATAAAACCTTCGAATTGTATTTCGCAGACTGGTTTCAATCCTACTAGGGACATTCCAATCGAAGTTCCTACAATTCCAGATTCTGCCAAAGGAGAATCTATTACTCTTGGATTTCCAAATTCTTTGTTTAATCCTTCTGTAACTCTAAAGACTCCTCCATCTTCCCCAATATCTTCTCCGATAAGAACTATATTCTTGTCTCTTTTCATTTCGAGTCGGAGTGCCTCATTGAGAGCTTCGACCATATTTTTCACTGCCATATCATCACCTATACAAGATTGCCTATAAAGTTTATAAAAATATGCAACATTCAATTTTATGCTCAAGGCTAGATGTTTTATATCTGAAGTGAATGATCCATTCTTCAATTTAGCTACTGAAGACTGGATTTTTAATGATATTTCTCATGATGGACCCATATTATTTCTGTGGAGGAATAATTCTAGTGTAGTAATAGGGAGAAATCAAAATCCTTGGGCTGAATGTAACTTGAATAAAATTAAAGAAAATAATGTAAATCTTGTTAGAAGACAGAGTGGAGGAGGTGCAGTTTATCAAGACTTAGGAAATACTAACTTTACATTTTTATCTTCCAGAAAAGATTATGACAGGAAAAGAAATTTTGACATAATAATTAATTCATTGTCAAAATTTGGAATAATTGCAGAGCAATCAGGAAGAAATGACATACTTGTTGAAGGTAAAAAAATATCTGGAAGTGCATTCAAGGAAAATCCTGATAAAGCATTTCACCATGGAACTCTTTTAATTAATGTAAACCTTAACGAATTATCTGAATATCTTACACCTTCGCAAAAGAAATTGATATCTAAGGGGACAACTTCTGTTAGATCTAGAGTTGCTAATTTGATAGAATTCAACGATTCTATTTCTCATGAAAATTTAATTGAAACTATAATAGATGAATTCTTCAGATTTTATAATGCTGAAAAAAAAGTTGAATTTCTTAATTATGAATCTTTAAAGAGTATAAAGTCTCTTAATGACTATTACGAATTTCTTAAAAATGATAATTGGAGATTCGGAGAGACTCCACAATTTCAACATCAATTAAATGAAAGATTTGATTGGGCAACAATAGACTTACATATTGATGCCGAAGCTGGAAAAATAAAAAGGGTTAAGATATTTTCTGATTGTTTGGATACTGGATTAATAGATGCTTTAGAGAAATCAATTCATAATATAGAATATAGTTCAGAAGGGATAAATTCTAATTTAGAATTTTTAAAAAATTCTTTTCCTGAATATTCTGATAAAATTACAGATATTCAAAATTGGATAGCTAGAGAATTGAATTAATTTGCTTCTTCTAATTCTCCAACTACTCCTGCATTCTTTGCAGAGTTTTCTCCTGAAGTTGTTTTAGAAATTATTTTATTTTCTCTTGCAGATTGTTCTCTTTGCTCTTTTAGATCTTCAGTAGCATTTTCATACAAGTAATCAAACATATCTGTTGGAGATTGTGGCTTTGAAGATTCTGAATTTTTAACTGCTCTTTCTATTTGTTGTTCTGCTTCTGCTTTTACTTTTCCTATTAAAACTGGATTTATTACGCCTTCTTCTACTAAATATTTTTCGAACCTTAATATTGGATCTCTTTTTTCCCACATTCTTATTTCATCTTCATTTCTATATCTTTTTGCATCATCGCTTGTAGTGTGATCTGCAATTCTGTAAGTAAAACATTCTATCAAAGTTGGACCTTCTCCTTTTCTTGCTCTATCTGCAGCTTCTTTTGTTGCCTTGTAAACTGCAAATACATCATTACCATCTACTTGTATCCCTTTCATTCCATAAGCTATTGCTTTTTGAGCTATTGTCTGTGATGCTGTTTGCTCCTTGACTGGTACGGATATTGCCCATTGATTATTCTGGCATATGAAAATACAAGGAGCTTTGAAGACTGCTGCAAAATTTAGAGCTTCATGAAAATCTCCTTCTGATGTTGCTCCATCTCCAAAATATACTGCTGCAACGTTTTTATTTTTCAAATAGTTAAAAGCCATTGCTGCTCCAGTAGCATGAGGTAAATGAGCTCCAACAGTTATTGAGACTGGCAATATGTTAATACTTTTTGGAATCTGCATTCCTCTCTCGTCGCCTCTCCAGTAACTGTAAAGCATTTCTGGAGGAACTCCTTTGATCATATAAACTCCATTTTCTCTGAACGCTGGAAAAATCCAGTCATCTTTTTCTAAAGCGAAAGCACTTCCTATTTGACATGCTTCTTGACCTTTCATTGGAGCATATGTCCCGAGTCTTCCTTGTCTTTGTAACTTTAATGCTTTGTCATCAAATGCTCTTGTTAAAATCAAAAATCTGTACATTTCTTTTAATATGTCGTCAGATATTTTTGGTTTTAATTTTAAATCACATTCTGCATTTTCATTCAATATCTGCAAATAATCTACTTCAAAATCAGCAATATCCTTTTCCATCATCCCTCATTAATTGGAAATTTAAGAACTATATAAATGAAACGCTCGGTTGGGGCGTAAAGGTATTTTGTGATATCTCAGGGCGTATTTTTTTGCCCTTTGATTTTATTAATTATCAGAAAGCTTTAGGATTTATAAGTATTGTCGCATAAAGTGAAACAACTAAGTTTCATTCAGGATAACCAAGATCATTAAACTTTAACTCTTTATAATTATCATTAACTTCAAAGATGTTAATTGATGCGTTTCCTTGAGGAATTGGGCGCTCGTCTTCAGCATCCCATTTTCTAAGGAATCTTATTAAAGCCCTATTTATAGAACCATGAGCAATAAATAAAACTGTTTTATCTGAATAATCACTTTTCACTTTTTCTATTATACTTTTAGATCTATTATACAAACTAGTTTTGCTTTCAACACCTTCAGGTAAATTTTTCCAATCAACTTCTCCAAATTTCTTATTTACACAACTACCCATATCTCCAGCTCTTAATTCATCAGACAAAATAAACTCCGAGTTTGGATGATTTTTATAGATTATTTCTGCAGTCTCTCTAGCTCTAATCAAAGGACTTGAGAATATAGCAGAAATGTTTTCATCTTTAAATCTTAATGACAAAGTATTTGCTTGTGTCTTCCCTCTTTGTGTTAAAGGATCTTCGACTCCTGGAAAGATTTCTTTAGTATTTCCAACACACTCGCAAGATCTGACAATGATTAAATTCATAAATTCAATTTAGAATCAGCATTTATTAATCTTATCTTATTTATAATAATCTAATTTTTAGCCCAGGCCTTTAAATCAACATATTCGCATGAACCGCATATGAATTTTCCAGTTTTATCATTGTAAAAGAATGGAACTCCCCCACAACGACCTTTATCGAACTCTTGCAGTTTCTTTGCATTTGCAGCGTTATGCCAAGTTTCTAATCTTTCAACCTTTACTTTTTCTTCTTTCTCAAGTTTTTGCACTAATGGATCCATTTCATGACAATGAATGCATTCTGTCCCGTAAAACATGTATAAAGTCATATAATTTTTAGATTTGTTAAGTTTATAACTTTTGCTTCTTTTTAATCTAACCAACACATATTTAATCTTGAAATTTCTTTATTTATAATGAAGAGAGAGGTTTTTGATGCACATAGATCTCAGAGTGTTTTGAAGAATTATATTGAAGTTCCAGAGAGCCAAGTTGTAAATTCATTTGGAGAGATTAAAATGAACGCTCCATTTGTTCTGAAGATAATAGCTCCAGATCTTATCCATAAGACTGAAGCTGGAGCTGTTAAAATAGTCAATAGGATTGAAGAAGCTGAACCTAGCTTTAATGAATTGATTAAAGTTGCTAAGACTAATAAAATTAAAATTAAGGGAATTTTAGTGCAAAAATTTATTGAAGGTCAACAATTAATAATTGGTTTGAAGAAAGATCATGTTTTTGGACAGGTTATACTTTTTGGATTGGGTGGAATATTTACTGAGATTTTGGATGATGTTTCTATAAGAAAGTGTCCTATAAATTTAGAAGAGGCTTCTGATATGATTAAAGAACTTAGATCTAAGAAATTGTTTGAAGGTTTTAGAGGAATTAATCTTAATGTAGATCTTTTGAAGAAAGATCTTGTTTCAATATCTAAAATTCCGGATAAAAATAAGAATATTGTAGAGCTTGATATAAACCCATACATACTTAATTCAAAAGAAGGAAAAGCAGTAGATATCAGAATTGTTACTGAAAATTAAATTTTTAACTTATTAACAGGTGTAAGCTCTTTCCAACCATTCTCTAACATTTGAGTCATTGATTTTGCAAAGTAATCACTTGATAACCAAACTCCAAAGTCGTAATTAGGATGTATTGTTTTATCATCTAGAAGCATTAACATCATTTGCTCATCATCAACTATTGCGAATCTTCCTTGAGGTTTATCCAAGTGTCTAACATCTGCAACTTTAGAAAGTTCTCTTGCAACTTTAACATTATCTGCATTTATTGGTGCAGCTATTTTTACAGCAACTCCTCTTTTCTTTGCTTTTTCAAGACTAGGCATTAATGATTCGAATTTCCTGTTTAGGCCTTCTGAAGTTGTTACAATTGTAGCACTCTTCTTTGCATTGCGAAGCATCATATCCATGTGGCTGTAAATATTTTGTCTACCTTTTAGACTTCCTGAAAGATCTGAAGGTTCAACATATTTAACTCCATTTTCGTATAAAGAACCTAGTTCTCCTAAGACATCTCCACCTCTTATTTCTTCCAAGTACTTTGTTTTTTCTTGAGCAGTATTAAGCATGTGTTTCTTAACTCTGTCTACGACTTCATCTGGCTTTAATGCCAAGAATTTTATTGGTTTTCCCAATTTCATTACTATAAATCCTTTTTTTTCTAGAGACTCTAGAATATCATAAGTTCTTGATCTAGGAACATCTGATATTGTACTTAATTCTCCTGCTGTAGAAACTCCTCTCGACAAAAGAGATGTCCAGACCTTAACTTCGTAGAGATTTAAATCAAATATTTTTCTAAGTCTACTCAAAAATTCAGCGCTGACAATCATCAAACGTCAGAAGGCTAGCCACTATTTAAATCTTTTTGGAAAAGTTCGTGAAATTAAGTATAATAAACAATATAAATTGAGGACAACCTGTTCTGGGATGGAGCTCGGCAAGAAACAAGAACTAGAGCTTGAAGCAAAAAGATTCTTTGAAGCTTATAGGAAAGATATAGGTAAATCCCTTAGAGGCAATGATCAAGTAGTCAAATTAGATTTTGATGTTTTATCTCAGTTTTCGCCTATGCTTTCAGAAAAATTAATAGAGACTCCTGAAGAAATGATTTCTCTTCTTGAGATAGCCTTAAGTGAAACTGGTCTTTCTAAAAATCCTAGAATAAGATTGTCTAGTTTGATACCTTCTGCAAGTGTAAAAATAAAAGAAATAAGAGCTAGACATCTTGATCAACTTATTGCAATAGAAGGGATTGTTAGGCAGTCTTCTGATGTAAGACCTCAAGTTGTTAATGCTAAGTTTGAATGTCCTACATGTGGTGCAATATTATCAGTTTTACAGATAGATAGAAAGTTTAGAGAACCAAGTAGATGTTCTTGTGGTAGAAAGGGTTTGTTTAAGTTACTATCTAAAGAAATGGTTGACGCTCAAAGAATAGTTGTTGAGGAATCTCCTGATTCAATGGAAGGAGGAGAACAACCTAAGAGAATGAATGTATTTCTAAAAGAGGATCTTGTAGATCCAAAAATGGAAGAGCGTACAACTCCTGGAAGTAGAGTTAAGATAATCGGAGTTTTAAAAGAAGTCCCCGTACAAATTCAACAAGGAGCTATATCTACTAGATTTGATTTAGCAATTGAAGCAAATAATGCAATTCCTTTAGAGGAAACATTTGATGATTTAGAGATAAATGATGAAGATGAAGAGGTCATAAAAAAACTTGCTTCTGATCCTAAAGTTATGGAAAGATTAAGCTCTAGTATTGCCCCTAGCGTATATGGATTTAAGGAAGTTAAAGAGTCCATACTTCTTCAGTTATTTTCAGGAGTTAAGAAAAAAAGATCTGATGGTGGAAGCACTAGAGGAGATATACATATATTGCTTGTTGGAGATCCCGGTGTCGCTAAATCCGTTACTCTTAAATTCGTATCTAGAATTGCTCCAAAAGGAAGATATGTTTCTGGAAAGGCAACAACTGGAGCAGGTCTTACTGCTTCTGTAGTTAAGGACGAATTCCTTAAAGGTTGGTCTTTAGAAGCTGGAGCAATGGTTTTAGCAAATAAGGGTACTGTGTGTATTGATGAGATTGAAAAAATGGATGAAAATGATAGATCTACAATGCATGAGGCGATGGAACAGCAATCGGTTACTATATCTAAGGCAAATATTCAGGCAACACTTAGATCTGAAACTTCTGTTTTAGCAGCTGGAAACCCAAAACTTGGAAGATTTGATCCGATAGTTCCAATCCCTCAACAGATAAATATTTCTCCTGCATTGTTAAGCAGATTTGATATTATATTTATTTTAAGAGACCTTCCAAACAAAGCTCAGGATGAGGCTATTGCATCTCACGTTCTTGAGGAGCACAAACAAGAAGTTGAAAGAGATATTATTGATCAGAAAATGATGAGGAAATATATTGCATATGCTAGAAAACATGTTAAACCAAAACTTACCGATGCTGCTATTGATGAAATAAGAGATTTTTACATTGGACTTAGAAATAAAGCAGTTACATCTACATCTGAGATAAAACCAATCCCTATAACTGCTAGACAACTTGAAGCAATAGTTAGATTATCAGAAGCTTGTGCTAAAATAAGATTGAGCAATTATGTGGAAATTGAAGATGCTAAGAAAGCAATTTCAATATTGAAATATTCTCTTACACAAGTTGGATTTGATGAAGAGACCCAATCTTTTGATATAGATAGAGTGACTACTGGAATTCCAACTTCAAAGAGAAATAAGATAATAATAGTTAGAGATACTATTGCTAAATTAGAGTCAAGCCTTGGTAAACTTATCCCAATACAAGAGTTAGAGAAGGAACTTGGTGAAAAAATGACTAAAGAGGAGCTTGATGATTCTATAAATCAGCTTTCTAGATCAGGGGATATTTTCAAGCCAAAATCTGGGTACATACAGAAGTTGTAAGGTATTTTGATTCTTCTCGAGCTCTTTATCGACGATAAAAATGAGATTTTTGGCATAAAAGTTTATAAAGGGAGTTTTCTTTTTCGAGTTAGATGGCTGAAAAAAGTTATACCGGTGAGAATATTAAGGTCTTAGAAGGCCTTGAAGGCGTTCGTTTACGCCCTGCTATGTATATAGGTAGCACAAGCAAGTACGGATTGCATAAACTTGTTGATGAGATAGTGGATAACTCTGTTGATGAAGCAATGGCTGGTTATTGTACAAATATTAATGTCACATTGAATTCTGATGGTAGCGTTACTGTAGAAGATGATGGAAGAGGAATTCCTGTTGATATGCATCCAGTTTACAAGATACCTACTGTTGAAGTAGTTATAACTAAACTTCATGCAGGAGGAAAGTTTGATAAGGGGACTTACAAAATCTCTGGAGGATTACACGGAGTTGGTATAAGCGTAGTTGCTGCACTTTCTAAGCACTTTAAAGTTGTAATAAAAAGAGATGGTAAAATATATCAGCAAGAATATGAAATAGGAAAACCTATTTACAAACTTAAAACAATTGGTGATTGCGATTCTAAACAAACAGGAACTACTATTACATTTACTCCAGATGAAACTATTTTTTCTACCACTAAATTTGATTTTTCAGTTCTTGAAACTAGATTTAGAGAAATAGCATTCTTGAATAAAGGAGTAAAAATATCTCTTTCTGATCAAATAACTAATAAGAAAGAAGTTTTCAATTACGAAGGCGGTTTGATAGATTTTGTTAAATGGGTTAATAGAACAAGAAATCCAATTCATGCAAAACCTGTTTATTTTGTTAAAGAACAAGATAAAATGTTTGTTGAATGTGCAGTTCAATATAATGATGGATATCAAGAAAATGTGCTTAGTTTTGTAAACACAATCAATACAATAGAAGGTGGAACACACGTCGTAGGATTTAAGACTGCACTTACTAGAGCAATAAATGATTATGGAAATAAGAATAAGTTGCTTAAGGATGGAAATGTTACTGGAGATGATGTAAGAGAAGGGTTGACTGCTATAATTTCTGTTAAAGTTCCTGAACCTCAGTTTGAAGGTCAGACAAAAACAAAATTAGGAAATAGCGACGTTAAGGGAATAGTTGATAGTGTTTCTATGATTGCAATGTCTGAATTCTTTGAAGAGAATCCTCAAGTTGCTAGAAAAATAATTGAAAAAGCTATAGAAGGTCAGAAGGCAAGAAATGCTGCTAAAAAAGCTAAAGAACTTATAAGAAGAAAGAATGCATTTTCTGTTGGAGGACTTCCAGGTAAACTGGCGGATTGTTCTTCTAATAAAACTGAAGAAACTGAATTGTATCTTGTAGAGGGAGATTCTGCTGGTGGTAGTGCTAAACAAGCTCGTAATAAAGAATTTCAAGCTATATTGCCCCTTAAAGGTAAAATCCTTAATGTTGAAAAGGCTCAAGCAGTCAAAGTTTTATCAAATGAAGAAATTGCTAATTTAATTACTGCTGCTGGATGTGGGGTTACAGATCAATTTGATATTTCTAGATTAAGATATGCTAAAATAATTATAATGACTGATGCAGATGTTGATGGTGCACACATTAGAACTCTTTTATTGACATTTTTCTTTAGATTTATGAGAAAATTAATTGAAGAGGGAAAAGTTTACATTGCAGTTTCACCTCTTTATAGAGTTCGTAAAAGAGGAGACCACTATGTTTACTCGGATAAAGAGCTTAAAGAATTAATTTCTAAATTAGGTCAAAATACAGATGTTCAAAGATTCAAGGGTCTTGGAGAAATGAATCCTGAACAGCTTTGGGAAACAACAATGAATCCTA
>CAZRMJ010000002.1:0-128542 GCA_964601175.1 Candidatus Woesearchaeota archaeon
ATTCCGGGTGTCGGCGTTTTTATAAAAGATAGAATTATATTTTATAGAATCAAAATACCTTTACGCCCCAACCGGACTTCCCACTAACTTCCGAAAAATCTTGAGAAAAAGCCCTTTTTCTTTTCGGCTTCAGGCATTATAGGCTCCATTCTTGGAGCTGGTTGCATTGATTGAAGACGCCTTGCTTCAGCATCTGATTCATTAGACATTTCCCTTTCAGCTTGCATGAATGCTTTTTCAACTTCTTGTCTGCTATTTCCTTGACTTATTAACGCCCACTTTAAAGAATCCTTGCTATAACCTTTGCTGAGGTTTCTTTTTATGTAATTTATCTTGTCACTAAGATAACTCTCGTCTTTTTTCATATTATTTTTTGTTAATTAAGATATAAAAACATTATTGCAGTTCACTGGAGAACAATTGGCTCGTTTTTTTTGAAGAATTTTATGGACTCTTTTAGTTTTTGTTTTGATTCTGAGAAAATTGTAATTATTCTTTCACCATGTCTTAATCTTTCACCGACGTGTTTGTATATATAAAGTCCAGAGGACTTATCTAATGGACAACCAGCTAATCTAGCCATATAGTTTATTTTTTGATTATCTATCTTTTCAATAGTAGACACTTTCTTAGAAACTATGGTGTGACTATATTTGGCTTCTGGGAGCCATGCTTTTGGATCTCCCTTTTGAGCAACAATTATTTCACAGAATTTTTTATATGCATCTCCGGAATAAAGAATTTCCTTAGCTTTTTTTATTCCTTCATTACGTTTGGATTTTCCTACTAATTCTAAAATGTTTCCTGCCAAGAATAATGCTTTTGTTTCTAAGTCTCTTGGAGAATCATCTTGTTTTAGGACTTTAATTATATCTTTCATTTCAAGAACTGGACCGATTCCATTTCCAATTGGTTCTCTTCCATCTGTTAATACTATTTTTATTTTAAGTCCGAATTTTTTTCCTATGGATATGAATAATTTTCCTAATTTTTCTCCGCTTTCTTTAGAGACTTTTGCACCATTACCATATGGAATATCTATCAATACATGCGTGCTTCCTACGGATATTTTTTTAGCTAAAATAGAAGAGATTAATTGAGATTCTGGATCTACCCTTAACAATTTTTCTATCCTTATCAATTTATCATCTGCAGGAGCTAGACCTAAAGATCCTCCCCAAGCAAGACAAGCTCCAGTCTTTTGTACTACCTTTTTTAATTCTGGAATTGACAGGCTTACATTTGCCATAGATTCTACAGCATCAGCGGTTCCTGCTGCTGAAGTTATTGCTCTTGAAGATGTTTTAGGCATAATCACTCCGGCTGCAGCGCAAATTGCTACAACTATGGGAGTAGTTCTATTTCCAGGAATTCCTCCTATCGAATGCTTATCTGCAATTACTTTATATTTCCAAGACAGTTTTGACCCTGTTTTAACTATTGAGTTTATCATGTAAACTACTTCTTTTGTAGATACCTTGCAATGAGCCATTGTAGAAACGAAGTAAGCTATTTCAGCTTCTGTAAGCCTATTTTCAACTACATCTTTTATGATTTTATCAAGGTCTTCTTGAGAGTATTCCTTGCAAACGGTTTCTCCCTTTAGGATAGACGAACTTTCTGCAGATCCTGATGGGACTACTTCAATATATCCATTAGATTCATTCAATGATTTACTTAATTCCTCAGATAAACCTGCTTCATTTTCCTTTATAAGACCTTTTGCAAAATCAACTACTGCAATTAAGACCATAGAATTCTGATTTTTCTTTACTATTACTCTATCTCCTAGATGAACTCCTATTTTTTTTGCAGAAGATTCATGTAAAAAAATTATTGGTTTTCCAGCAGAAATTCTAATAACTTTTATTTTGAACCTCATAGAGTTATAATCTACATCTGTGTTTAAAATTATTCCGTAGGTGAAAACATATCAGATAAAGTTCCATCTTTATAGGCTTTAAGGAATAAAACGAGATAAGATAGTATCAAAGGTCCCAATATAAGCCCCATTACATTGAATACTGTAAGACCTCCAATCATACCGACTAATACGATTACTGAAGATACTCCTGTTTTCTTAGAAATTATGTAAGGCCTTATTAGATTGTCTATAGCAGATACAAATATTGCACAATATATTGCGAAGATTATTGCCATGCCTGTACTTCCTGACACCAACATGCTTATTGTTATTGGGACCCATACAAACCAAGGACCAACCATTGGAAGAACTGATGCAAACATCGCAACTAATGTTAAGGTCAAGGAATTTTTTACTCCAAAAATCAAAAGGCCTAGCCCTAATGCTAATCCTTGTAAGATTCCCACTACTATATGCCCATATATTATAGAAGAAGTTATTTCTTTAAATCGAGATACTAAAATTGTCTCTTTGTCTTTTCTAAATGGAGAGATTCCAGATACAAATTCCCTCAAGCTTTCTTGATCCCTTAGAGAAAAGAAGAATACAAATAAAACAACTGCTAAATTAAGAATCAATGTAGGTAAACTTTGCAATAAGCCTATGAAAAAGCTGAAGATTTTAGATGCAATATTTCCAGTAAACTCGATTACTATAGTGGTTAATTTTTCAGTAAATGCTGGAGAAGAGTTTGGAAATAACCTTGAGACTACTTGAGAAAAGTCTATATTTTGACTTAAGTTGAAAAGATCAAAAATTTGTTGTACTATTGCAGGAATTGTAAACCACAAAGGAACTATTATTATTAAACATACAAAAAGACACATTATTGTAGCCGCAGTGTTTCTTGCATGAATCGTCCTATAAACTATTTTGTAAACTGGGGAAAATACATATGCTAAGATCAACCCAGCAAATATTGACAAGACTATTGGCCTTAGAATAAGAAATGCTACTATCAAAAGAAGCAATAAAACTAGAGATACAAATAATCTTCTAATATCCTTGTTTGAGAATGCCATTTGATTTCGACGGTTTTTAGATATATAAAGTTTAGTAAGGGTTCTGAATCCTTTGAAGTTTTTTGAAATAATTTATAAACCAATATTTACAAGTTAAGTTATGGAATTTTTTATTCACAAACTTTGTTCTGGAAAACATGATGAACTTACTCATTTACAATTTGAAAAGTATAGCAGAGGCTATTTTAAAGATAAAGCAGTAATTAAAATAAAGAAATCAAAAGATGGATACAATATAGCTACAACGTATGAATATGCTAATGAATTTGCTTTGTTTCTTGCTGAAAAACTTGGAAGTTCTAAAACGAATGTGACTGGAGTAATAGTTTCTACTAGGAATCTGAATGAAGATTCTGACCTTAAGGAGGTCTTGAAAGACTGCCAGATTAAGCAATTTGCTGGAGTTAAACAGTTTATTATTTCAAAAGACCTATCGGGAGATCAGATCAAGATAATGATAAAAAAATTCCCTAGAGCATTCTTTGGATTATCTTTTAATGTTGAAGGATACGAATTGAAAACAAAAGCTAAGGCACCTAAATCTGCAAAACCAAAAACTAAAGATGAAGAAGAAATAAATCCTGACTTTTGTAAACTTAAAACATCAGACAAAGGTATAATTAATAATTTTATTTTTGATTTTAATAAATCTGAATTTAAGGAATTAACAGTTTCTCATGATTGGAATATCGAGGATATTGAAGTTCCTCGAGATGAGAAAGATCCTGTGAAAATGAGAGAACGTGCAATTAGAAAAGGAAAAATAATAAGAAAATTAAGTTCTGATGGCAAATCTGAAAATAAAGAATTTTATTTTTATTCCGGATAAGATTTAAATAATTTAGATCTCAAGAGTTTTGGGAGGTTTTATGAATAAAGGAGTTTTTACTGTTAACCGCATCCTTCTAGGGTTGCTTATGCTTATTCCAGGTCTTTTGAAACTTTTTGTGATGGGTCCTGGTACAATTACAGGCATGTTGTCTGGAATTGCATTGTTTTCATGGGCGCCTTCGTTTTGGGCTTGGGTATTGATTCTAGCTGAAATTGTTTTCGGTATAGCGATTCTTGCTAGCTGGAAGTTGAAATATTCAGTTTGGCCACCAGTAATAATCATGGTAGTTGCTGCATTTACCACAAGTTGGGGTAATTGGCCAGTTTTCATGATGCATTTAGTAATAGCATCTAACTACTTGATGTTAAAGAAGTGATAGTTATTTTTTGTTTTATTTTTTTTATTTAATATTTTTTTAGATTGAATATCCTCTATAATTGAAGTGTTTAGTTCTTGCATGAGTAAGATTTAAATACTCGCATTTTGAATTCAAGAAGTAGAAATTAGATTTTTAGCGTGGTTGCTAACATGCTATTTATCACTAAACTTGGAAGAGTTGCGCCATAAACACTATGGAATATGAAAATATCAAGACCAAGATATGGAAGTTTGCAGTTTTGGCCTCGTAAGAGGGCTGAACGATTTTTACCTAGTGTGAACTGGAGTGCAATAAAAGGAGAGGGTTTCTTAGGATTTATAGCTTACAAGGCAGGCATGGCAACTGCAATAGTTAAGGATTCTACTCCTAAATCAATGACTCCTGGAAAAAAGCTTGCTATACCAGTCACATTTCTTGAAGTACCTTCAATGAAGATATATTCAGTCAGATTTTACAAAAATGGAAGGGTTATGACTGAAGTAGTTGTTTCAAATGATAAAGAACTTAAAAAAATAGTTAAAGTTTCTAAAAACTTATCTAAAAATGTTGATGATGTAAAAGACTTTGATGATGTTAGAGTTATTGCATATTCTCTTGTTAAAAGTACTGGTTTGAAAAAGACCCCTGATATTATTGAACTAGGAATTGGCGGAGGAGATAAAATAGGATTTGTAAAGAATTTCATAGGAAAAGAGATTAACTTGGGGGATGTTCTAAAAGGAGATTTACTTGACGTTAGAGGATTGACTAAAGGAAAAGGTCTTTCTGGTCCTGTTGATCGTTTTGGAATAAGCCTGAAACAACATAAATCTGAAAAGGGAGTTAGAAAACCTGGTAGTCTTGGTCCTTGGCACCCTGCAAGAGTTATATTTAGAGTCCCATTATCTGGACAATTAGGTATGTTTACAAGACCGCATTATAATCTTAAAGTGTTGGGTTCTAATTTAAGTTTAGGAGACAAAATAAAACTCAGCCCATTTAGACATTATGGAAATGTAAAAACAAATTATCTTGTTTTGAATGGTAGCGTTCAAGGGCCGTCTAAGAGACAAGTTTTACTTACTATGCCATTAAGGCCTAGTCTTAAACAAACAAGGAAAAAACTTGAAATGTTGGAGGTACACATATGAAAGCAATAGTTCATGATTTCAAAAGTGATAAGACCTCTGAAATAAGTCTTCCGTCCATTTTTGCAACAAGAATTAGAAAAGATCTTGCATTAAAGTATTATGAAGCAGATAAGTTTTATCACCCTTATTCTCCGTCAGATATAGCTGGTAGAAAACACTCTGCATCTGGAACAATAAGCCATAGAAGACATGAATGGAAAGGACATTATGGAAAAGGTATTTCTCGTAACCCTAGAAAAGCTATGTGGAGAAGAGGGGAGCAATTTTATTGGATAGGCGCTGAAGTAAACATGGCAAGAGGCGGTAGAGCAGTTCACACTCCTAAAATTTACAATAGAATTGCTAAGATTAATCTTAAGGAACAAGCCATAGCAATGCATTCTGCAATAGCTTCAACTGCAAATAAAGAATTTGTATTAAATAGATATGATAGACTAAAAGGCTTTGAAGGACATGTTCCTCTTGTAGTTTCTAGTGTTGAGGGTCTAAAGACTAAACAATTTGTTTCTTTGATGAAGAAGATATTTGGAGAAAATTATGGAGTCTCATTACAGAAAAAAGATGTTCGCCCTGGAAAAGGAAAAATGAGAAGTAGAAAGTATAAATTCAATGCTGGAATTTTAGTGGTAAAATCTGCTAATGAAAAAATAAATTTGAAAGGTGTTGACGTTGTATCTGCTAACGACTTAAGAATTTCAGATATTTACCCTCTTGGAAGGCTTACTTTATATACTGAGCAATCGCTCAAGGAGCTTAAGTAAAATGTTGAAACCAATAACTACAGAAAAAGCAGTTAAGTTAATAGACATAGAGAATACTTTACTTTTCGAAACAGATAGAAGAGAAAATAAAGATACAATTGCAAAAGAAGTCAAAAAATTATTCAATGTTAAAGTTGTCAAAATTAGAACATTGACAAGAAATAACAAAAAATTTGCTTATGTTAAATTATCTAAAGAAAATCCGGCAATTGATGTCGCGACTAAACTGGGAATGATCTAATGGGAAAGAGAATAATAGCGCAGGCAAGAGGTAAGGGAAGTTTATCTTATCAAGCAAGAAAAAAAGCTTTTGTTTATAGAGTTGAATACCCTAGCGGAGTTTCTAGGGGTGTTGCAGAAATAATAAAATTAATACATTCACCGGCTCACTCAGCTCCTTTAATGAAATTAAAAATTGGAAAGAATATATTTTATAATGCTGCATTTGAAGGTGCAACAAGAGGTCAAAGTATTACTTTAGGAGGCACAGACTGTTCTCAAGGTAATGTAGTTTATTTGAAAGACATTCCAGTATCAACTAGAGTTTACAATATTGAATTAAACCCTGGAGATGGGGGAAAAATGATTAGAACTTCTGGAAGCAGTGCTCAAATTTACAAAAAATATGAAGATGGAAAAATAGGAGTTTTAATGCCTAACAGAAAAGAATTGAAATTGGACAAAGAATGCAGAGCTTCAATTGGAATTGTTGCTGGAGATGGAAGAAAACAAAAACCTATGATGAAAGCCGGAGTTCACCATTACAGAGCTAAAGCTCGTAATAAATTATGGCCTAGAGTTTCTGCTGTAAGTACAAACGCAATTGATCACCCATTCGGATCTGGTAGAGGAAAGAGAATTAAATCTAAGACTGCTAAGAGAAACGCACCTCCAGGAAGAAGAGTCGGACACTTAAGACCTAGAAGAACAGGGAGGCTGAAGAGATAATGGTTAAAGAAGTAGTCATCAAATCGAGAGAAAGAAAATTCTGCGGTCTTGGACTTGATCAGCTTAAAGAACTTTCATTGAAAGATTTGTCTGCATATTTACCTTCAAGAAGTAGACGTTCAATAATAAGACATCCTGAAATGATTGAGAAGTTTATTAAATCTGCTGAAGAAAAGATTTCAAGAAAAAAGAAAGTAAGAACGCACCTTAGAGATTTGATAATTGTTCCGAAAATGGTTGGAATGAACGTTCAAGTATACAATGGTAAAACATTTGAAGAAGTTAATGTCGACGTGGATATGATAGGACATAGACTTGGAGAATTTGCACTAACTAGACAGAAAGTAAATCACTCTGCTGCGGGAATAGGAGCGACCCGTGGAAGTAAAGCGGCTAAGAAGTAAAATGACTGAAAAAGAAAAAACAATGAATAAAGAAGATACTAAAGCTAGTAGCCATGCTGATCATTCACACCATGAAGGCCATGATCATAAACATGATCACGATCATGCAAGTAAGACCACTGAAGCTCCTCAAAAGAAAGAAGTTAAAGTCAACAAAGTTAAGAAGGATGTTGCAGTTGCAAGAGCTCCAGGAGTTCATATTTCTAAGAGACATGGAATGTATATTTGTTCATTCATAAAGGGAAAATCTGTTGACGACGCAATAAATGAACTTGGAGAAGTTATTATTTTAAAGAGGGCTGTTCCATTTAAGGGAGAGATTCCTCACAGAAAGGGAAAGATAATGTCTGGAAGATATCCTGTGGCTGCTGCGAAAATATTTGTATCAGTACTTAAGAACTTAAAGGGAGCAATAATAGATAATCAAATGGATATTACCAAAACTAGAATATTTTCAGCATACACTAACTTTGCATCAAGACCTCAAAGGAGAGGTGGAACCAAAGGCAAGAGAGCTAGTGTTACAATAGAAGCAAGAGAGGTTAAGAAATAAAATGGAAGAGAAAAAATTTGTAAAATTCAAACAAGATGAACTTGGAATAAAAGAATACGTAAAGAATTCTCTTGGAAAAGGAAGAATAAGCGATGTTGCAATAGAATATACTCCTATCGGAGAGAAAATAATAATTGCAACAAATAAACCAGGACTAGTAATTGGAAAGAGAGGAGAAAAAATAGAAGAGCTTACTACTGTTTTGAGGAAGAGATTTAACCTTGATAATCCCCATATAGATATAAAAGAAATTACAAATGAAGCACTGGATGCTCAACTTGTTGCAGACTCTATTGCAATACAACTTGAGCGTAAAGGATCCCTTAAGTTTAAGATAATTGCATATAAGGCTCTTGATAGCATAATGAAAGCTGGTGCTCTTGGAGTTGAGCTTGCATTATCCGGAAAACTTCCAAGCGATAGAGCAAAGACATGGAGATTTACTCAAGGATATCTTAAGAAAACAGGAGATCCTTCAAAAGTTGTAACTAAAGCAAGTGCTCAAGCTAGAACTCAAATGGGAGTTATAGGAATTAAGGTAAGCATACTTCCACCTGATGCGCATATACATGATCAGATAAAAATAAATGACAGCTTACTTAGCCTCATTAGACAGAATAAGATTGCTAATGCGGAAGATGATGGTAAGAAAAAAAGAAAAAAGAAGGAGGCTAAAGAATAATGGCCTTGTTAAAAATTAAAGAAATCTCTTCGATGGATGTGAAATCTAGAAAAGATAAAATTAAGGAATTAGAACTTGAATTGATGAAGTCTCAAACTGGTGCTCAAAAATCTTTAGGCAAAACCAAAGAGATTAAAAGGACTATTGCGCGCTTAAAAACACTCAACGTATCAAAAGGTACAATGAAGGAGAAAAATAAGTAAATGGAAATAGATCCAAGAACAGGGTTGCCTACAACCGCTATTGCTTGGGAAGATTTGGCCAAAGGCCAGCAGAAGATAAAGATAGCGACTGAAAAACGTCGTTATGGCAAGGTTATAACCCTTGTCTCAGGCTTTGATAAAGCAATTGATTTAAAAACTACTGCAAAGGCTCTTAAAGAGGGTCTTGCATGTGGTGGAACAGTCAAAGATGGAGTTATAGAACTTCAAGGAGATCACAAGAGACATGTTAGACAGATTCTTGTGAAATTAGGATTCTCTGATGAATCCATAGAGGACTAAAATGGCAAAGAAAGAAATTGAAACAAAAATTGAAGGAAAGAAAAAACTAATTGTAGTTGGAACTAGAGGAAGAACTTTCGAAGGTACAGTTGTTAAAAAATTTGACAACAGAGCAGTCGTGGAGTTTGATAGAATGGTTAAGATTGCAAAATATGAAAGATTTATGAGAAAGACTACTAGACTTCATTCAAGAATACCTTCCGGAATGCAATTGAATATTGGAGATTATGTTAAAGTTAGAGAATGTAGACCATTAGGTAAAATAATTCATTCTGTTGTTGTTGAAGTTATAAGACCTGCTTCTGGAAAGATGGAGGAGAAAAAATGAAAGCAATGCCTGCAAGAGTTACAAGGGGATTGAACGTTGGAAGCGTTGTTGTTGCTAGTGATAATAGCGGTGCAAGACTTGTTAGAATAGTTGGAGTAAAGAAAGGAAAATCCGGTAAGGGAACTCAACAGTATGCTAAAGTCGGAGATTATGTTAAAGTTTCAGTTCGTGCTGGAAAACCTGATATGAAAGGTCAAGTGTTTGATGCTGTATTGATAAGACAAAAGAAACCATATAGAAGAAATACTGGAGAAAGAGTAATGTTTGAAGATAATGCAGTATGCTTACTTAAGGATGATAAAGGAAATCCTAAAGGTACATTTATCAAAGGACCGATATCTAAAGAAGTATTTGAAAGGTGGAAAGCAGTTGCTAAAATTGCTCAATTTGTATTATGAAAACAATGTTCTCTACTACATGGAAAAGAAGCGTTCAACCTAGAAGACAACGCAAGTATAAAGAAGAAGCTCCCCTTCATATAAAGCATAAGTTTTTAAGTGCACCTTTGTCAAAGGAATTGCGCAAAAAATACGGAATGCGCAGTCTACCCGTAAGAACTGGAGATGAAGTGAATATAATGCGGGGAACATTCGCTTCAAAGAAAGCTAAAGTATTGGAAGTTCAAGTTAGCAAAGGAAGAGTAGCCCTTGATGGAATTACTCGAAAAAAAGCTGACGGAACAAAGTTAAACGTTTATTTCAACCCAAGTAAATTGCAAATAATAGCGTTGAAGCTCGATGACTCGAGACGCGTTTCAAAAGGCGTTGTCGAGCAAAAGAAATCTGAGGAAAAAAACAATGCATCAGACAAGAAGTGAAATCATACAAAAATTACCATTACCTAGAAAAGGGACAAAATATGTAGCTGTAGCTATAAGAAATAGATATAACAGTGTACCTTTAGTTGTTGCGATAAGAGATATGCTTAACCTTGCTTCTACAAGTAAAGAAGTTAAGAAAATGATTCACAATAAAGCTGTAAAGGTAAATGGAAAGATTTCTAAGAATCTTAACGATCCATTGAATTTATTCTCAATTTTAGATATAGGTAAAAAATATATGCTTACAATCTTACCTACAAATAGATTTTCTCTTGAAGAAACTAAAAATGAAACTAGAAATTTGAAGATAACTGGCAAAAGAGTAGTTAGAAATGGTGCACTTCAATATTCATTACATGATGGAACTAGTATTTCTTCAAAACAGAGTTTTCTCGTTGGAGATACATTAGTTTTGAACCATGAAAATAAAGTTTTGAAACATATCACTTTTGAAAAAGGAAAAGATGTTTTTGTATTATTTGGAAGTAATGTTGGAAAAATAGGCAAAATAAAGGAAATTTCAGATAAGGGTATTCTATTAAAACTTGAAGATAAAGAGTTTGTCGCAGATAACAGGCAGGTAATTTTGATATGAGCAACGTTATGAGATCCCCTAAGATATCAAGAGTAGTTTTGAGTGCTGGAGCTGTAGATAAGGATTTGGAGAAAGCTAAAAAACTTCTCGAGGTTATTTCTGAAAAGAAAGCACAAATAACTTTGTCTGGACCTAGAGCAAGAATTCCTGCTTTTGGAGTTAAGCCTAAAATGGAATTGGGAACTAATGTTACATTAAGAAATGAAGAAGCTATAGAAATTCTTAAGAGACTTCTTGGAGCAATAGATAATAAGCTTAGAGTCAAGCAGATAGATAAAAATAATTTCTCTTTCGGAATACCTGAGTATATCAACATTCCTGGAATAAAATATATGAGAGAAATTGGAATAAGAGGATTTAATGTTACTGTAGTTTTTGAAAGACCTGGATTAAGAGTTAAGAAGAGAAAGCTAAAGAAAGGGGTCGTTCCAAAGAAACAACATGTTTCACCTGAAGAAATAATTGATTATATGGAAAAAAACTTTAAAACGGAGATAACACAATGACAGCAAGCGATTGGAATAAAGTATTGAAACAAATTAGAAATAAGCCTGCTATGGCCAAGAAATTCCTTAAGTTTAATAAGCCTAAGGATAGGAAATCTGGTATTGCTGCCCAAAAATGCAAACGTTGCGGAAGGTTTGGTGCTCACTTAAATCAATATGACTTGCATTTATGCAGGCATTGTTTCAGAGAAATAGCTCAGGAGATAGGATTCAAGAAATTTAATTAACATGAGTCAAGACATAATTTCAGACGGTTTAAATAGAATAATGAATGCAAAGCTAGCTGGCCATAGCAATGTTACTTTGAAAAATCATTCAAAGTTTTTACAGAGTATTTTGGCAATAGGAAAACTTAAGGGGTATATCTCTGAATATAATGTTACTCCGAAAGGATTGTTTATTGAGTTTAATGAACTTCATAAATGTAAAGCTGTTAAGCCCAGATATATTGTTAAAGTTAAAGACATAGACAAGTACGTTAGAAGATATCTTCCTGCAAGAAACATTGGAACATTAATAATTTCTACAAGTGAAGGATTAGTAACTCATCAAACTGCTATCGATAAGAACATAGGAGGAAGCGTTATTGCTTACATGTACTAATGAGAAAATCATACGAAGTTAGCGTGAAAATACTTAACGGAATTGATTGCAAACTTTCTGGAAATGTGTTGCAATGTTCTAAAGGGAATTCTAAATTGTCAAAAGTTTTTGCACTTAATAATACTTCAATGTCATTGGAAGATGGAGCTCTTAAGATAATTTGTTCAAAAGCTAACAAAAAAGATATTGCTAACGTAAATTCTTATGTTGCACACATAAATAATATGTTTAAAGGGCTTAATGAAAGATATGTTTATGAAATGGAAGTTTCTAATGTTCATTTCCCTATGACTGTTAAAGTTGATAAAGGGACATTAATAATAACCAATTTTCTTGGAGAGAAAGTTCCTAGAAAGGCTAAAATAATTGACGGCGTTGAAGTGAAAGTTGAAGGAACTGAAATCATAGTCTCAAGTGCAGATATAGAAAAAGCAGGTCAAACTGCAGCGAATATAGAAAAAGCTTCCACAGTTACTAAAAAAGATAGAAGAGTCTTTCAAGATGGAATATTCATAACTAAAAAACCAGGAGTAGAAGCATGAGAAAATTCCTTAGAAGAAATACTTTGAAATATTCGAGACTTGGAAAAGGAAGAAGAAAGCTTCAGAAATGGAGAAGTGCTGTTGGAAGACATAGTAAGATAAGAAAGAATAGATTGGGATATACAAAATCTCCTCGTATTGGATTCAAATCCCCTAGAAGTACTTCTGGAAAAATACAAGGAAAAACACCATTGCTTATCAGAAGCATGCAAGATATTTCAAAAGCTAACAAGGATAACATATTGATAATTGCAAGAGTAATCGGCGCTAGAAAAAGAGTAGAAATAATAAAGAAAGCAGATGAATTGAAACTTCAAATATTGAATGTAAAAAAACTAGGAGGAAATAATAATGGATCTAAGTAAAAAGAAATCTCTTGCTGCTAGAACTCTTGGAGTAGGAGTTGCTAGAGTTAAATTTAACTCCAGTAGCTTGAATGAGATAAAAGAAGCTATAACCAAACAAGACATTAGGGACTTAGTTGCTAGCAAAGCAATTTTTGTTAGCGAGATTACTGGTCGAAAAGCTATCCAACCTAGAAAGAGAAAGAGGGCAGGAAGTATACGTATGAGACCTAATACTAGAAAGAGAAATTATATGGTTTTAACAAGAAAACTTAGAGCTTATCTTTCAGAGATCAAGAAACATGGTAAGCTAAGTAATGAAGAATTTTCATCTTTGAGGAAAGGAATTAGAGGAAAAATGTTTAGAAGTAAATCTCACTTAAAAGAGTATATTGAATTATCTAGAAAGGAGAAGGCACAATGAACAGAATACAAAAAACTATTAGAAGAAGAAGATTTGAAGGTAAAACAGACTACAAGGCTAGATTTTATCTACTTAAATCTGGAAAATCTAGAGTAGTCTTTAGAAAGACAAACAAGTATCTTCAAGGACAATTAGTTACATCTGAAGTTGCAAAAGATAAAGTATTAGTTACAGTCAGCACAAAAGATCTTCTTAAACATGGATGGCCTGAAAAACTTTCTGGAAGCTTGAAGAGTCTTCCTGCTGCATACTTAATGGGATATTTGCTTGGGAAAAAATCTAAAGTTAAAGATGGAATTCTTGACATGGGACTGTTAACACACGTTCCTAAATCTAGAGTTTATGCATTCGTTAGAGGACTTCGCGATTCTGGATTTGAAATTCCTTGTAATGAAGAAGTTCTTCCTGATGATGAGATGTTAAATAGAAAACCGGAGACAGGAAAGCTTATTAATCAACTAAAGGAGAAGCTTAAGTAAAATGGAAGAACAAAAAACTACCGACGACGAATATGCAGAAGCTCCACCTACTGAAGAAGCTATTGTTGAAGAGATTCCTAAGGAAGAAATTTCTCCACTTCAATCATGGTCTCCTAAAACTCAAACAGGTAAGGATGTAAAAAGTGGAAAGATAAAAAATATAGATGAAATACTTGATAAGGGTAAGAAAATATTAGAACCTGAAGTTGTTGATAGTTTGCTTAATGTTGAAAAAGATCTTTTGCTTGTAGGTCAATCAAAGGGAAAGTTCGGTGGAGGAAAAAGAAGGGCCTGGAGACAAACTCAGAAAAAAACAATGGAAGGTAACGTTCTTACATTTTCTTCAATGGCAATAGTTGGAGATAAAAATGGGCATGTCGGAGTAGGCCTTGGAAAAAGCAAAGAAACATTACCTTCTAGAGAAAAAGCTATTAGAATGGCTAAACTGAATATAATTAAAGTTAATAGAGGATGTGGCCATTTCGATTGTTCTTGTTCAGAATTGCACAGCATACCATTCACAGTTGAAGGAAAGTGTGGCAGTGTTGTAGTTAAATTAATACCTGCCCCTCAAGGAACTGGGCTTGTTATTGGAGATGAATGTAAAAAGATACTAAAGTTAGCAGGTATAAGAGACGTTTATTCATATACTAAAGGATATGGTAGATCTACAATAAATTTCGCTACTGCATGTGTAAAAGCTCTAAAGAAGACGGGGTCCCTATGAATCTAATAGTAATAAGAATTTCAGGAATGGTAGAAGTGCCTCAGAAGATAGGGCATACATTGGATAATATAAACTTAAGAAGAAAATATTCTGCAATACTTCTTGAGGAATCTCCTGAAAACTTGAAAATGCTTAACAAAATAAGAAGTTTTGTTGCTTATGGCCCAATAAGTAAGGAAAGCTTACACAAGCTTATATCTCTCAGAGCGGAATTATCTGATAAAACAAAAAAGATTGACGCAGATTCCGTGATTAAAAATTTAGATAAGAAATCTCTTAAGGAACAAGGAATAAAACCATTCTTTAGATTACACCCTCCTAGAAAAGGAATAGAAAGTAAGAAACACTATGGTGTTGGAAAAGGAGTTTTGGGAGATAACAAAGAGAATATAAATCTTCTTTTGGAGAGAATGTTATGACTAAATTAAAAACTACCTGGGAATGTGAATGTGGATCTATTGCTTATGGCAAATTGCCTCCTGAAGAATGTTCTAAATGTGGAGAATCTGATTGTTTTATAGAAGTTGATGAGGAACAATTTGATTCCTTAGCAGATGAAAATTTAATGAGAGAAATAAGATCAAAAGACTGGGGGGAAGAAGATTAAAATGAAATTAAAAAGACGTAAAAAATCAACAAGATTTAGAGGTAGCCATACTCATGGACGTGGAGGAAAGAAAAAAGCTAGAGGAAGCGGACATAGAGGAGGATTTGGTATGGCTGGAACTGGTAAGAGAGGAGACCAGAAAAAAACCAAGATCCTTAAGAAAGGAATGGAATTATATTTTGGAAAGAGAAGAACTCAATTAACCCATAGAAAAAAATTGAAGACGTTAAATCTAGAAAGAATATCTGATTCATTTGAGGACGGAGATTATTCTGAATACAAGATTGTTGGAAAATTAATAAGAGAAGTTAAGCTAAACTTAACTGCTGGTGCTGCTTCACAAGGTGCTATAAAAAGCGTAGAAAAATACGGCGGAAAGATTTCGTTAAAATCTGAAAAATAAAATTATTCTAATCTTTTAACTATTGATGCGAATAGGAAGCTGATTATCGATACAGTCAAGGTTATTGCAAACATCTCAATAAACTTTTTAGAGAATTTTTCTTTGTGCATATATGAATCATATTTGGTAAATCCAGCTATAATTGCTATTACAAACAAGAACATTATTGCAGTCGATAAATAGGGATTTTTCAAGAAAAAGTAAGGGGAAACTAAAATTAATACTGCGATTATGTAAGCAATTCCTGTATATGTTGCTGCTTTAACAGGTTTTCTTATTTTATCTTCTTTTGCAGACAAATATTCTGATGCTGCCATAGATAATGCCGCTGCAAAACCAGTTATCAGCCCTACAATGGCAATTGTTTTTGGGTCAGATAATGCAAAAGTAAATCCCACCAAGGCCCCTGATAATTCTACTAAGGCGTCATTGAGCCCTAAAACTACGGCTCCATTGTAATCTTGTTTCTTGACTCTTTTTTTCATTTTCTATTTAGATCAAACATCGTGAATGTTTAAAAAGCTGTGTTTTATATGAGATTAATGGTACTCAAACAGATAATGCAGGTCCTTCCAGAAGTAAAAAAACCTGAGGAAAAAAAAGTTTCGTTCAATGAAAAATTAAAGTGGACGCTTATTGTTTTAGGATTTTTCTTTTTGATGTATAATATTAAGCTTTATGGATTAAGTAGGAACTCTCTTGAAAGATTTGACTTTTTATCAACAATCTTAGGTACTGATTTTGGATCAATAATAAGTTTGGGTATCGGACCAATAGTTACTTCTTCGATTATATTACAGCTTTTAGTTGGATCTGGAATACTAAGCATAAATACTAAAACCGAAGAAGGGAAAAGAATGTTCCAAGGTATCCAAAAACTTGGTACTTTGTTCTTTATAATTTTTGAAGCATGTATTTTCGTCTTAATGAAAGGTCTTGAAGCTATTCCTGGATATGAATTCATAGTAATATTCCAGTTAGTTCTTGGAGGACTTGCCATAATGTTTATGGATGAAGTAGTCTCTAAGTGGGGATTTGGATCTGGAGTTTCTTTATTCATAGTTTCAGGAGTTGCACTTCAAATATTTATTGGATTGTTACAGTTTGTTGGATCTGATGGCTCAAATTGTTTAGCTGATTTTTCAAATACCCCTTGTTCAGGAAGAATATTAGTCATAATACAGTCTATAATAAATGGTGATGCTACCGGAGCTCTTTTAGCAGCTGCAGTTATCGCAGTTACAGTTTTAGTTTTCCTTGGAGTGGTTTGGGCACAGAGCTTAAAGGTAGAAATCCCATTAAGTTACGACAGACTCAGAGGTTATGGGGTTAAATGGCCACTACAATTCTTTTATGCATCTACGCTCCCTGTAATTTTAGTTGCTGCTCTTGCCGCTAACTTGCAATTATTTGGAAGTCTTCTTCAATCTTGGCTTGGAAGAGCTACTTTCCTAGGAGGATTCCAAAATGGTCAACCTATTTCAGGACTAGCATTCTGGATACATTCCCCTAATCTTTTACAATCTGCTATTACTGGAAGTTTGTTAACTTCTCAGATATTCCAAGCGATTTTCCATGTATTATTTTATGTAATCTTTTCTACTGTATTTTCTATATTTTGGGTTAAAACTACTGGTATGGATCCAGCTGGACAAGCTAAGAATATTGCAGCTTCAGGTTTACAAGTTGCAGGATTTAGAAAAGACCCTAGAGTTATAGAAAGCATATTAAGTAGATACGTTCTTCCACTTACCGTTATGGGTGGTTTTGCAATTGGATTGTTAGCTGCTGTTGCAAACATGTTTGGTGCATTGACATCAGGGACTTCAATACTTCTTGCAGTTATGATACTTTATCAACTGTATCAGAACATTGCTCAACAACACTCGTTAGATATGCATCCTTCACTTAGGAAAATGATGGGAGGTTAAAATGAAAGGAATGGGAATAATGTTTTTGGTGATGATGATTTCATTAGCTGTTGCTTTCTTCTGGAATCATGTTCCTGCAATAAGTGAAGGAGTTCATGCGGCATTAGATCCTTCCTTGGGAAAATTGCTTAATTGGGATGTTACTTTAGGACTTATTTTAATTACTGCAATCCTAAATCTAATCACAACATTATTGCATAAAAATATCACAGATCAAGATCTTTTGAAACAGCTTAGAGACGAACAAAAAATTGTAAACGAAGAAATGAAACTTTATAGAAATAATCCTGAAAAATCGATGGAACTTTCTAAAAAATCGATGGAACTTGCGATGAAAACTATGCCGATAACTATGAGACCTGCAATGTATACAATAATACCTTTTGTATTACTTATAAGATGGTTCGGAGATTATTTTAAAGATCACCCCGCAAAGATATTAGGATTTATGTCTGGAACATGGGCTTATATTGTGTTCTTCATAATATTCTCAATAATATTCAGAAAACTGTTAAAAGTCCATTAAGAGCAAGGTTTTTATAACGTGATTATTGGGAGGACCTATGAATAACGAAAAAATAGAGCTTATCAATAGTCTTAATTCTAGATATGAAACTATTGTTGAACAACTTAAGATCATTGAACAACAAATCTCTGAATTAAGCACATTTGAAGAAGAGTTAGGAATCATAAAAGAAAAGTCTTCTCAAGATATGCTTGTTCAAATTGGAAAGTCTGTTTTCGCTCAGGTAAAGATAGATCCTTCAAGTAAACTTCTTGTTGATGTTGGAGCAGGTCACTTTATTAATAAGAATATTGATGAAGTAAAACTAATTGTTTTAGAGCAGAAAAAAAGACTTGAGTCTTTCAAACTGCAAATGTCTCCAGAACTGGATAAGATAACTCAAGATTTACAGAGCATTATTTATTAATAATTTTTTATAGATTTTTTTACTTGTTTAATAAAATCCTTGTGAGGTAAAACCCCGAGTTCTGAAACTATTGCAGTTATTTGTTTAGAAGGAATAATTTCAAAGGAGGGATTTTCGATTTTGATCTTATTAGGTGATTTTGGCCACAGCTCATCACGGGAACGGATTTCAATTTTTACTTTCTTTTTTGAAAACTTCCAAGAATCTGTTACTATATACAATGGTTTCTTCAGGTCTCTAGCAATTTTCGCGATCAGGCCCGAACCAATCTTATTTATTACTCCTTTTTTAGTTATTGCGTCGGCTCCAATCATTATTAGATCTGCTTTTTTTATGTCTTCTAAGATTGCAGAATCTACTGACATGGATATAGGTATACCCGATTTAGATAACTGCTTTGCAGTTAAGTGGCCTTGGTATAGGGGTCTTGTTTCAGTGTTTATTACTGAAAACCTTTTTTTGTTTTTATGAGCAGAGATTAATGATTTAACTAATGTGTTTGAATGACAATGGGTGAATATTACATCCTTAGAGTGGATCATTTTTTGAATGTAATGATTTATGAATTCTTGAGCGTTATCAAAGTGATTCAATACATTTTCCATTGAAGACTTTCTTAATATTGAAAGAGAGTTTACAAGCATCGGTTCTGTCGGTCTCAATTTTGTCAGGATCTTTATAGATTTCTTTGTAGGTTTTAAGCAATATGCCCCCACTGCAGCTTTAGCAACATTAGTTGCTCCTTGTATCTTTACGGATTTGATATCATTACATATCCTCGAGAATTTATCCATTACTTGATTAAAGCCAACATATATAAAAAGGTAAGTTATTTTTCTTCAAGGTGATGATTTATGTTTGAGATGCTTATTAATCCTGCTAAGGCTGAAAGGAAGCCTTGGGAGATGTTTTTTGTGGGTGCTTTCTATGCAAGCGTTTCAATACTTTTGGTAGAATTAATCTTCAAAAATGATCCTGTATTGAGTACTGCCAGCGGAATACTAGTTGTAGCATTTACAGTAATGTTTTCGATACCATTTATGTTTTACATGTTTAGAATAGAAGAAACTAGATCTTCTCAAGAAGGAGAGGGTTCTCTTCAATTAATTAAGGACCATAGAAAGGCTCTTTGGGCATTCATGTGGCTCTTTGTTGGTTTTGTCATAGGATTTTCTTTTTGGTATATACTACTCCCAACAACAGAGAGCTTACAACAACAAGTCGGGACTTATTGTTTAATTAATCAACCTAGCAATGACAAATGTGTTGAAACATTAACTGCTAAAGATCAGACTAGCCCTACTGCATTTGCAACAAATAAAGAAAGGATGTTTTTGATTTTTGCTAATAATACTTATGTTCTGATATTTACATTAGTCTTTTCTTTAATATTTGGGGCCGGAGTTATATTCATACTTGCTTGGAATGCTAGTGTTATTGCCGCAGCAATAGCAATATTTACGAGATCTGATCTGAATTATCTTCCTGCTGCAATACTTAGGTATTTTGTTCATGGACTTCCAGAAATAGGATCCTATTTCATCGGTGCATTGGCTGGAGGAATGATTTCTTTCGCAGTAATAAGGAGAGATATTGGTACTGAAAGATTTTGGAAAGTTTTGCAAGATTCTCTAAATCTAATAATCCTTGCAGTTATTCTTTTGTTTGTCTCTGCGTTAATAGAAGTTTTTGTTACTCCTTTGTTTTTTACTTAACATTAATAAGCTTTAAATAAGAGTTTTTACCAGTTCATTAATGAATGAGGGAAGCTCTGAGGAAACTCTTGAAGGCTTAAAAAAAACATATTCTTTTTTCAAGAAAAGATTTGATGTTGTAACTTATGTTCTTCTATTTTTTGTAGTTTATCTAGCCCTTTGGATAAGAACTCGCAATCTTCCAGGATTAAGGGACATAACAACTGGAGGTTGGACCCTGGGGCCTGATTTGGATCCTTTTCTTTTCTTAAGATGGTCTAAAGATATTGTAGAAAATGGTTCTCTTTTTGTAGTCGATCCATTGCGTTATATTCCTCTTGGATATCACACCAATGGCGAACTAATCTTACTTCCACACCTTATGGCTTGGTTCCACAATTTTTTGAGCATTTTTTCTAATATTTCGATAGAACATTCAGCAGCCTTATTCCCAGTAGTAATGTTTGGCTTGACAGTAATCTCATTTTTCATATTAACAAGAGAATTATTTAGGAATAGCCTGTCTCCTCAAAAAGCAAACTATGCTGCTTTAATTTCATCAGGGTTCCTTTCTATATTCCCTTCAATATTACCTAGGACCATTGCAGGAATTCCTGAAAAAGAATCTGCTGCATTCTTTTTTATGTTTACTGCGTTTTATTTTTTGATTAAATCCTGGAATTCTCATGGAAAATACAAAAATTATTTGTTTGCATTACTTTCAGGAATATTTACTGCCGGAATGTCTTTAATTTGGGGAGGATTTGTATATATCTTCTTTGTTATCGGAATAGCATTACTTTCAGCTTACTTTTTACATTCGTTAAATTACAAAAAAATCTTTATAACTCTTACATGGATGATTTCTTCTTTTGCAATTATGATCCCTTATTCTAGTAGATACGATCTTTTAGGTCTTTTAAAATCTACAATGACAATTCCAATACTAATCGCAATTTTTTCATTCATCTTAGAAGATAAGGTGTTAAAGAATTGGCACAAAAGTTATAATTTGGGAAAATATAAGATTCCTAAAAAGGCAATATCATTTTTTGCAATAGTAATATTAGGAATATTAGTTCTCACGATAGTTGATTTTAGTTTTATTGCTAAAACATTGGACAATATCAAGCAAACATTGATAGAACCTATAGTGGATAGATTTGGAGTCACTGTTGCTGAAAATAGGCAACCATATCTTAGAGAATGGACATCTAGCTTTGGTCCGACAATTGGTTCTGTTGATTTGAGTTTTTGGATAATGATTTTCGGAATAGCTATGTTTTTCTTTTCTTACTTTTCTTTTGGATCGGTTAAGAAAAAAGTCATTCTTACTTCGTCTTTTGTTTTCATGTTCTTAGCCATAGGGTTTAGTAGATATTCTCCAAGTAGTTTATTTAATGGCGTAAATTTTGCAAGTATGTTCCTTTATTTTGGATCAATTATCCTATTTTTGATTATGGCCATTAAGGCTTGCAGTAAAGAGCCTGTGGAAACGCTTTCCGGAATTAGATTTGAGAAGATTTTTGTATTGTCTGCTTTCATATTTGGATACATTGCAGCTAGATCTTCTGTTAGAACCACTATGGTTCTTGTTCCTGCTGCTTCAATAGTTATAGGATATTTATTGACTGTAGCTACATCTAGGATGGTAAAAGATTTGAATATGAAAAAGGTTTCTGTGGTTACAATAATATCTGCTATTATCATATTGAGCTCCATATTTTCTGCATACCAACTTTATAGAACAAGTAATGCTATTGCTAGTAGCTATGTTCCTAGTGCCTATACTCAACAATGGCAAAGTGCGATGAAATGGGTAAGGGATAGTACTCCTAAAAATGCTGTCTTTGCCCACTGGTGGGATTATGGATACTGGGTACAAACAATAGGAGAAAGAGCAACAGTTCTTGATGGTGGAAACGCAATAGTTTATTGGGATTATTTGATGGGTAGATATGGATTAACTGAAACGAATCAAAAAGAGACATTAGATTTCTTTTATTCGCATAATGTAACTCATTTCTTAATAGACTCTACAGATATTGGGAAATATACTGCATTTTCGAGCATAGGATCTAATGAGTCATACGATAGAAGAAGCTGGATACCTACATTTTTGAAAGACGGATCTCAAACAAGCGAAAGGAAAAATTACACCCTTTATGTATATTCTGCTGGATCAGTAATAGATAAAGATATCAAATATAATTTGAATGGATCGGAGATTTTCTTGCCTGAAGGTAAAGCTTATATTGCAGCAGTAGCAATTTCAGTAAGCAAAGAGACCGGTGAAATTTCTGAAGTGTATGGTATATACTTCATGAATCAAAAAACTTATCAGATACCTTTGAGATATTATTATTCTCAAAAAGATGGCTTTGTAGATACCGGAAAGGGCCTTGATGCTGGAATATTTATTTATCCTAGAGTGGTTTTAGACTCTCAAGGAAGTGGTGGCAGCATAGATCCTATAGGTGCAATGCTTTACCTTAGTCCTAAGACGGTTAAGAGCAATCTTGCTAGATATTATCTTTATGGAGAAGAAAACAGTTATGTAAAATTAGCCCACTCTGAAGAAGATTCATTGATTAAATTCTTGAGATCCCAAGGTCAAAGTGTTGGAGATTTTATTTATTATAATGAATTTAAAGGACCTATAAAAATATGGAATATTAGTTATCCTAAAGACGTTAAGTTCCATGAAGACTATGTTACCCTTGAAGCCCCTAAGTTCCTTTCTAAGGTGTAATTAAGCTAATTTAAAAATAATCGTTCCATTTGTTTCTAATGTTTAACAAGAGCTTAGTTAAGGGAGGAGCAATACTTTTCATTGCTTTTGGTCTTTTTAATTTCCTAAACTTTCTTTATCAGTTTGCAATGGCTCGTTTTCTTTCTGTTTCAGATTATGGGGTTTTAGCCACAGTTTTTGCTTTGATATATATATTTTCGATATTCTCCGAATCTATACAAACAGTTGTTGCCAAATATGCTACTGATGGAAAAAATCCCGGGCAATTAAGAAATCTTTTATCTAGATCCTTAAGAAAAGGATGGTCTACGGCAACTAAAATCTTTTTAGGTTATGTCCTAATTTCAATCGTTCTAGCTTATGTATTTAAGATAAATTACCTATTACTTTTATTGAATGGGATTGTTATTTATTTGATGTTCTTACTCCCTGTTACCAGGGGCATTACTCAAGGAAGGAAGAAATTTGCTGGACTTGGAGTTAATTTGGTTCTTGAAGCTGGACTTAAAATTTTATTTGCAGTTTTATTTGTTTTCCTTGGATGGAAAGTTTATGGTGCAATCTCAGGCGTAGTTTTTGGTGCGATTCTTGCATTTTTATTTTCGTTTATCCCCTTAAGATATTTGTATAAGTCCAAAGAAGAAAAGTTTAATGCAGAAGGCATTTATTCTTATGCAAAGCCTACTATATTCATAACTGCAGTTATAGTTTTCTTTTATAGTATAGATATAATTGCATCTAAAATATTCTTTTCTCCTGAAATTGCAGGGTCTTATGCAATTGCTTCAATTCTTGGAAAAATAATATTCTGGAGCTCTGTGCCAATAGTGAAAGCAATGTTCCCTTTGTCTGCAGAATCTAAGAAAGACTCTAAGGCTAATAATAATGTTCTTTTAACTTCTATATCAATAGTTTCTTTGATTATTTTAGGAGGCTTGGTATTATTTTACTTTTTTTCAGATCCAATTATATCCATATTTTCTGGAAAAGAAATAACTCAATCTTCTAAGATACTTTTCCCCTTGGGAATTGCATTTAGTTTCTTATCTCTTTCTAACCTGGTTTTGCTTTATACTCTCTCATTAGGGCCTGTTAAGAAATATACTATACTTGTTTTGTGCAACCTTCTTGAGGTTTTAGTCTTATTCGTTACCCCTATCCTATATCCAGGAAATCTTGAATTATTTGTAGGATCTTTTGTATTTTCATCATTGGTACTTTTTGCTGGTTCCCTAATGTTTTCTAAATTGAACCGACATGTTTAAAACACTAATTCATAGGATTTTATATGAATAAACTTGCAATTGTTATCCCGGCACACAATGAAGAAAAAAGAATAGGGGCTACTCTGAAATCTTACTTATCTTATTTTAAGAATATTAAGGGGGCAGACATAATAGTCGTTATTAATGCTTGTACTGATAACACTAGAAATATAGTATATCAAAATAGAAATAATCGCTTAAAAATTTTAGAGTTTGTCAAAGGTGGAAAGGGTTTTGCAGTTATTGAAGGTTTTAGATATTCATTAAATAATGATTATGATTTTGTAGGCTTTGTAGATGCTGATATGTCAACGAAACCTGACGAATTTTATAGACTTTTTTCAAAAATTAAAGGATGTGATGGAGTTATAGCCAGTAGATATTTAAGAGGAGCTAAATTAAATCCCAAAAATACATTTCTTAGGATTATTGCTTCTAGAGTATATAATTTGTTTATTAGATCGCTATTAATGATCCCTTATAAGGACACTCAATGCGGGGCTAAGATTTTCAAGGCTAGTTCATTAGGAAAAATTATTGATACTTTGGGAATGACAAGTTGGGCCTTTGATATAGAACTTTTATATAAGCTTTCTAAAAAAGGATTCAAAATCTTGGAAGAACCTACTATCTGGTCAAATAAGGAAGGATCTAAAATAAACTTTTGGCAATCTGGTCCTTGGATGGCACTCGCAGTCTTTCGTTTGAGAATCCTTAATTCTCCTTTTAAAGATGTTGTTAGAGCATATGATAAATTTATAGGTATGTTTAAACCTGCTAAATAATATGGTAAAAAATATTGCTATAATAACCTCCAAAGGAGGGCACCTTGGACAGATGAAACTCCTATTTACGGATAAAGTTATAAGAAAAGATAATTGCATACTCATAACTGAAGATATTAAACCTTCTATCAAAAAAAACTCTTTTTTAGGAAAATACACTACTTATTTTTTTAAGAAAGATTTGCTCCTTAGGCTTAACCCATTTAATTATTTGAAAACTTTAATTCAGATTATCAAAATTTTAAAGAATGAAAAAATAAATTTGATATTTACAAATGGTGCTCAAATATCAATACCTGCCGTTATTGCTGGAAGAATTCTTGGAATAAAAACAATATTTATAGATACTGTCATAAGAGTAAAAACTCCTAATTGGTCCGCTAGAGCTTGTTATATTTTTGCTAGTGAATTTTGGGTTCAACATAGCAACATGGCTAAAAAATATGGTAAAAAATCTAAATATGTTGGAGGAATAGTATGATTTTCATTACAATTGGGACTCACCCTGATCAATTTGATAGGCTCATAAGAAGAATAGATGAAATTGCTCCAAAAATAAATGAAAAGATAATAATTCAAAGAGGGTTTACTAAATATGCTCCTAAAAACTGCGAATATTTTGATTTTACTGATAAAATGGATGAATATTATAAGAAGGCAAGAATAGTTATCGCTCAATCTGCAACTTCTCTAATAGAGTTTATCTTAAAATATGGCAAACCAGTCATAACTGTTCCAAGAGAGTCTAAATATAAAGAACATATAAATGACCATCAAGTTGAATTTGCAGAATATTTTGCTAAAAGGGCAGGAGTTCTTCTCATTAGAGATATGAATCAAATTACTCCTAAATTACTCTTAAGCTATAATAAAAAACCTAAAATAAATTTGGAAGGTTTGCATAAGTTACAGGATTTGATAAAAAAGGTTATTGATAACTCATGATTTCTGCAGATAATAGAACCGATTATATAATTAAGTTAGCTGAACTCAAAAGGAGTGATTCTGTTTTAACAATAGGAATATCTAACATTCCTGAAATTGAGAGAATAATAGAAAAAAGAGTAAAGTTATGTGCTTGTATAGATTTGGATAAAAATAAACTAAATCATGCTAAAAAATACCTGGAAAAAACTAAACTAATTTTTGCAGATATATTGAATCCCCCTAAAGACATTTTTGGAAACTTTGATACTGTGATTATGCTTGAAGTTCTTGAGCACATAGATAATGATGGTGCTGTAATTAAAAATATACATAAAATTTTGAAAAAAAATGGAAAATTGATATTGACTGTTCCAAATAAACACCCATTACATTTGATTAATCCAGTAAAATACACCCAACATAAAAGACATTATAGCATGGAAGATATTATTAAAGTTTTAAAAAATGGTCAATTTAAAATAGATTTTACAAATACGGTTGAATCTCCAAAACTAATTTTTGATTTATATGTGCACCTTTTTTGTAAATATATCCTTAATAAAAACGTTCCATTTGCAATACTTACAGGAAAGAAAGATTCTACTTATTTAAAAATTAATAAAGATTCTAAAGGTCTTGATTCTTTAGTTGTTGCTTCGAAAATTTAAATATATTTTATAAAATTTTTTATTTTAGAGGTAGTTACAAAACCATATAAAAGAGTCATGAAGAATACGTAAAATGGGTGCATAACCCAGTAAAATTTTTTCGTTCTATACATTATAGGTAAAACTTGAATTAAGGGTACAATTAAAGTTAAATTTGTTAAAACCATTATAAAGAATCTAAAGATGCTTGGAGGATTGCCGACTTTTGTCCAGTTAAATGATTTGTGTTCATATTCTTTATCTATGAATCTATGGAAATATATTGCTTTTTTCTTTAAAAAACTAAACATATTATTAGAGGTTTTATGGTAAACTCTTGGCTTTATGTGCACTGCTACTTTCATATTCTTGCTGGCCATTGATGCAGATACATCCACATCTCTAGTATACCCGTTTATTATTTTGAATACTTTTTTTCTGAATGCGCATCCGTTGGCACCTATAAATAAAATATTTCTTTTTGAAAGGTTATAAGTGTAATAATCTCCATCTTTTTTAAATTTAGACGGATTTAAAATTATCTGGGAAGTTAAAGAATAAGGAGCTGCAAATGGATCTTCTACTCCTAAAGCATTTACATATCTTAAAAAGTTAGTATCTTTTTCTTGGGGAGAGGTTAGCGATTGCGAGGCCATTATATTTTTATCTTTGAATGGTTCTAAAATGTGTTTTAACCAATCCCTATTAGTAAGAATATTATCGTGATCTAAAAAAATAATGAATTCTCCTTTGGCCCTGGATACACCTTGATCTTTCCCATTTCCCCTACCTTCAGATAATTTGTTTGGATTATTAAAGAGTTTTATGCCTTTTTCCCTTTTCATGTAAGATTTCACTATATCAATAGTCTTATCCTTAGAACCTCCATCGATTATTATTATTTCATAGTCTTTTTTTGAAAAGTCTTGCATTAATATGGAATCAATGCATTCTTTGAGGGTTCTCTCTGCATTGAGTATTCCTAAGATGTAACTTACTTTTATTGCCATTATAATTTTATTTTATCTGGTTTAATATTATCTACATATATTTTATTCCAAAGTTCCAAGTTTAGAAGTGTCCAAATCTTATGATCATTTCTATAATCTGTAGGTTTATTGATTAAGTTAGTTATTTCACTTGTCTTCAAAATTCCTCTTTTACTTAAATCAGAGATATGAGGACTTATTCTATCTATGAAATCATTTTTTGTAGACCAGGTTGAAATTGGTAAGCTAAAACCTTGTTTTTTTCTTTTAATTATTTGCTCAGGAAGTTTATTTTTTATTACTTCTCTGAATAATTTTTTGTTTATCTTGTATTCTCTTTTTATGTTAAACATATAGGCGATTAAATCTTTATCTAAGAAAGGAGTCCTAACCTCTAAGCCATGAGCCATGCTGGTTTTATCTACTTTCATTAAAAGGTCATTTGGAAGCCACTCTTTAAAGTAAAAATTAATTGAAGTTTTGTAAAGATCTTTTTGTAAATAACTATCCAATATATTGCTTACATCATCCCCGGTATATTCTTTAATCTCTTGTTCATTAAATGGGAAATAATACAGCTTTTTGTAAGCTTCTTCTAGATTTTTGCTGCTTAATAATGAAGATCCGAAGTTATATATTTGTTTTTTAGGATATTTATTTAAAGAGGACATTAATTTTAAAGTTTGAGATATTGCGTAAGATATTGGTCTTGGAATTTTATTAATTTTGTTTAATAAAGATAACCTGTTTATAGTATCATAACCTCCAAAAATTTCGTCTCCACCTTCTCCAGATAAAGCCACTTTAACGTGCTTAGAAATTTCTTCTGAAAGGACGTATGTTGGAAGAGCTGCAGGATCTGAGATCGGTTCATCCATATGATAAACAACTTGGGGCAAATAAGATAATATATCTCTGTCAAGCATTATCTCTTTGTGATCTGTACCAAAATGCTCTGATACCAACCTAGAATATTTAGATTCATCAAGCCCTTCAGTAAAACCTACCGAAAAGGTTTTTACTTTGTCTACTTTTCTTGACATGTAAGAAACTATCGCGCTAGAATCTAAACCTCCTGACAATAAAACCCCTACAGGTACATCAGAAATAAGCCTTTTTTCAATAGACTTTTCTAAAATTTCATCCAGTTGGTTTAAATCAGGATCTTTTTCTTCATTTAGGTTTGGAAGACTCCAATAATTGAATATCTTTAATTCTCCTTTGGAGAATATTCCGTATGAAGATGGGGGCAGTTTCTTTATGTCTGAAAAAACAGTATCGTTTCCAGGAGAAAACCTGGACATTATAGTTTTAAGCATAATCTCTTTAGATATTTGATTAGATACTTCCGCTTCTAGGAGAGACTTTATTTCGGATGAAAAAATTAATTCTTTGTTCTTTATTGAATAATACAATGGTTTTTTTCCGATCCTATCTCTTGCTAATATAATCTGTTTCTTTTTCTTATCATATATTGCTAACGCGAACATTCCATCAAGCATCGAAAAGATATCTGTTCCATAAAGATCATAACCTCTTAGAATAACTTCTGTATCGCCATCACTTTTAAATTTCAAACCCTCTTCAATAAGTTTACTTTTTATTTCTTTGAAGTTATAGATTTCCCCATTAAAAACAATAACTAGAGATTTATGTTCATTAAACATTGGTTGATTACCCTTTGGGGAAAGATCTATTATGCTCAATCTTCTGTGCCCCAATGAGATATTTTTATCGGTAAAATGTCCACTGGAATCTGGACCTCTATGTGCGATGCAAGAAGTCATTTTTTTTATTAAAGATTTATCTTCCCATGAAAACCCCGTTATTCCGCACATTAAATTTTATAGTCTACTTTGTATAGAACTAATCCTCCAAAATTATTATCTGTTGGATATATCAATGTGAAATCTGCTAAATTGTTAGATATTTTTTTCTTTAGATCATATTGTACTATTTGACCTTGAGGTGAAACAATTATGCTTGAGTTAAAATACTCAAATATGATCCCAATATAGCCTTGATCATTCTGCACATGTTTGACCATCCACAATGGATGATGTGGCTCGATAATTGAAGCCATTATGAACTTGGGTTTTTCTTTTAAGAGTAATTTAGTGAAGTTCTCCTTATCTAAATCGGCGTAAGTAATTACTTTTCTTTCAGAATAATCTGTTGTTTGAGTATATGAAACACTAAATACTTTATCTTCAGGATCAGAATTATCTTTTATAATTAATGAAGCATCTTTTACTGGAAGATAAGTTAGTTTCTTGTTATTTATTAAATCGGTAGTATAACTTATTTGGGATATTGAGTAATATGTAAAAACAGTTATTATTAAGACAATTAATACAATTTTAAGAGATTTATTTGCAGCTCCCTTTTTATTAATTATCGAAGCCACAAGATTTATTGGTTTAGCTGCGAAAAAGAAAATAAATGGGATCACTAATAAAACCCATCTATCTTCTATGGTTCCTTTTATATAAAATAAGTAGAAAAACGCTATTACTAGCAATGTAATCATTGAAAGAATACTTGGGTCAAACCTATTTTCTTTTTTGAAGATATTTTCATTTATTTTTAAGAAATAGTTTAATAAAAATAAAACTGCGCCTACAAGGAATAGCATGAAAAAGAGAAAACCAGGGAATGATGCTGCAGAATTACTTGATTTATAAAAGAAATCAAAGACTCCCCATCCTAAATTTCTTCCAGTATTAAAGTCTCCAGAATAAGATGGTGCAAAAGCTAACGGGCTTCCAAAAGATACCCATTGCCAAATCATAAACGGAATAAGGCCTACTATAAAGGCAATTAAAATTAACCAATAGTTCTTTTTTGTGAACAAACTGAGACCTTCATAATATAAGGAAAATATTACTATGGATAAAGGAACTAATAGTGCAGATATTTTAAAGTAAAAACCTGCTGCACACATGAGTCCAGTAAATATTGCATACTTGGAAGTTTTATGTTTCAAAAATCTCCAGAAAAATAGAAAAGATAAAACTTGAAAGTTAAGAGATAAGAAATCTGGTTGAAATCTTACGCTCCAAAAGTTTATTGACCAAACTAAAGATGTTGCAAATGCGCTAATCAATCCAGTTTTATGCCCGTATAATTCCTTTCCTAAATAATATACTGCAACAATAAGAGTTATAGATGGTAGTGCTACTAAAATAAATTTAAGCGCTGTCTCTCCAAAACCAATTTTAAGAAGAAATGCTGCAAGCAACTGGAACAAAGGAGGCCTTTGTTCATTTAGATCATATGGCACTCCAAATGCCCAATGCTTTGCAGCAGACATATATTCTGCTTCATCCCACCAAAGTGTTTGTCCCGATGAAATAATGAAATAAAAAACCTTTATCACGAAAGCGATAAAGATAACTAAAGCTACCTGAAACATTTCATTTTTTAATAAATTAGATACTTTTTTTGACATATTAGGCTTTATTCAGGGTGATTTAAATCTCTTTTGATATTATTGACTTATCAAAGATTCTAGTTTTTGAATTATTTTGTCCCATTTGTAATTTTCAGAGAAAGCTCTAGCTTTTATTTTAATTGATGCAAGATCCTTTTTATTCGAATTTTGAACTAATTTTAAAACTCTTTCCAAATCTTTAGAATCTTCATTTTTGAATAGAAAACCAGTCACATTATCTTTTACCAATTCCTTATTTCCTTCATTATCGCTACATACAACTATCTTTCCTCTAGCCATTGCTTCTACAAGTGTTTGAGGCATACCTTCACTCTTTGAAGGAATCACAAATATTTCTGAGCGATCTAATTCTTTTATTTGTTCAGAAGAATTATATTTTTTTGATATAAAATTGATGTTTTTTAAATTGTTTTCATTTGCTAAATCTTTTAATTTTGTGAGATAATCTGAATCTGCTGGACCCATTATCTCCAGATCGAAACCTTTAATTTTTGATAAAGCTGCTACCAATATTTCTAAATTCTTTATCGGGCTAACTCTTCCTGTATAGACTATTTTGATTAGTTTACTTGATTTTGTTGATTTTATCGGTTTAAAAAATTCTTTAGATATCCCGTTTGGAATATGATATATCTTGTTAATGCTGACTCCTAAATCTTTCAAATGACTATATTCCCATTTGGTTATTGCAATTATCCCAGTGAATTTTTTTAATTGCTTTCTACCTATAAATTTATCATATAAATTTACAATTAAATTTTCTAAAAATGATCTAGAGCTTTTTCTTGCAAACGGTGCATGTGTGACTAAAAATATTTTACATTTCAGTTTCTTTGCTACCTTTAGAGCTTTTGAAACATGAATATGCCTGTATGCGTGAACTATGATTACATCTGGATTAAACTTAAGAGCCTCTCTTTCAAAATTCCAATACATGTAACTCTCTCCTCCAAGTTTTACACTTGAAAAACGTTTGATGTTTACTCCATTTACTACTTCTTCTGAAGCACATATCTCTTTTGAACCCTTTACATTATTTGTTGAAAAAATTACTACTTCATGTCCTTTTTCATTTAAGAGCTTGGATTCATTTAATACCCTCATTCCAACCCCGCATCCTCCAGCAGTATAGTTGGTTATTTCAAGAATTTTCATAATATATCCAATAAAATACTTTATTTAATAAACTTGGTGTCTAAATTAGTTTTCTATTTAAGTTTAGTACTTCACCCTTATAATCTTCTGCGCTTTTTGCTCTGTTCAACACATCATTTACTTCATTGAGAGTCTCGTCAATTCTTGTGCCTTCGAAACCGAATCCCAGTTTTGATCCATAGAATTTTAGAACATTCAGGAATTCATATACTGTACTAAGCCTTAGCCTCCATTCAGAAGGCATTGATTCCATATTTGCCTGCTCAAGCCTTGAAGCAAGAGTAACTCTTTCATAGCATTCTGGAGTCCAAGAATGATCCGGAACCTCTATCTTTCCAGATCCCCTCATTTGCTCGGGAGCTTCATAACGAAGAGGGTTGTTTACGCTAAAATAACTCTGGGTGGCACCAAGTAATCTAGCCATCAACTGTAATTTCGCCTGTGGAAAACTGCATGACAGCTCTAGAGCACTTCCATCTTGGTATCTCCTTAAAAGTTTTTCAAGAACATCTCTTGAAAAAGCGTGTGCTGTTGCAGCAACATCTGTCAATCCTTCATCAAATGGCAAGTGCAGGGAGTAATGATGGTTGATTATACTCTCTGTGAGAACTAGAGAAGTATGATGCGTATTAGTTGCGCTTGGGGATCTTCCGACTATTGTCGTAGTTCCATCTATTGTTTGGCCACTTATTCTTTCTAACATCTCTATGGTCTCATCAGGATAATATGCCAAGCCCATAGAAAACCTATCCGAATCCATATAAAATATTACAGGGGCTGATGAAGATTCAAGTCCAAGCTTTAAAGATTGGATATGATTTCTTTCAATGCCATTTTCTCCTTCTCTGAGAGGTTGTGCTGACTCTGCCAATAAATTAAAATTTGCAGATGCAAACATGTATATATCTGAGGGATTTAGCATATCTCCCCTAGTTTTATCAGTAGCACTGATACACCACTGCAATCCTGACCCTGATAGTAGGGGCTCGATATGTCTGATAGCCTCAAGTGTTGAAGATTGGGGTTCATGCATTGTTGAAGAAATTACAACTTTACCGGCAATCCTTTTTAGCCTCTCTGTGTATTCATTCATGTATTTCTGGTTTAAAAAGATTATATAAAGATATATATTTTATACAATAGGCTATTATTTAAGTTAATTTTTTAAGATCAAGTTATGAATCCCCGAGTAATTGTTTTCGGTTCCACAGGGTTGATTGGCTCCAACGTGCTTAAATCTTTAAGAGATCATGAGTTTAATGCTGAAGGAACCTCTAGAAGTGGGAAATATTCTACCTCAAAGTTAGATATTACTAGAAGAGAAGACTTAACTGATTTTTTAAACTCTCGCCACCCTGAGGTCATCGTTAATTGTGCTGGAGTAGTAGGAGTCAATGAATGCAACAGAGCTCCCTATGATTCTCTAGAAGTTAATACTTCTTTTGTTGGGAATATCTCAAGGTACTGTTCAGATAATGGTGCCAAGCTAGTTCATTTATCCACTGTTGCAGTCTTTGATGGCAATAAGAAAACTCCTTATGAAGAAAAGGATCATCCAGATTTCCTTCAAGGGAATTTATACAATATAACTAAGGCAACAGCCGAAGCCATTGCAAGTTTAGTTCCAGATAATGTAATAATAAGAGTGGGAGATACTTATGGACTTTCTGCATTGCCTGAGAGGACTATTGGAGGAAGCGTATTTAGATATGCGTTTAATCAGTTGAAAAGTGGAAATGTTCTTGGAGCTTTTAAGGGGGTTATCACTAATCAAACTCTTCTTCAGGATATAGGATCCTATGTCTGTTCATTGATTGAATCTGGGTTTTCTGGAAAAATAAATCTTGGAGGCGAGAGAGTTGATATCAGACAATTTTTTGACATGATTAAATCTACATTCAACTTGCCTGGAGAAGTAATTGATGCTGAGTTGCCAAGTAATTATCAATCAAATCGTGCGCTTAATTTAAGTACAATGGAAAAGGAGGGCTTTGTAGTCAGACCTGTTGCTGAGGGTTTGGGAACTCTAGAAGATTATTTAAAAGCACAAAATTAAATTATTTAAGTAAAAGATGGTTCAAAATTTATCTTGGAAAAAATGGAATAGAGGAGATCCCCACCTAATAAATCGTATTCAATGGGATAGTAAGGAAATTGATATGCTCCATAAAGTACTCGAGTCTGATTGGTTTGGATATGGGCCTGTGAATGAACAGTTTGAGAAGGAATTTTCTAAATTTATTGGGGTGGATCATGTTAACTTAACCAATAGTGGTTCTTCCGCAATTCAGGTTGCAATTGAGAGCCTCATGAAGCTTGGAAGGTTAAAACCAGGAGATTATGTCTTACATCCCATAACAACTTTTCAAACGAGTATTTCTTCTGCTTCATTTTTGGGGCTCATCCCTGTGTTCATAGAGACTAAACCAAATACTTATGTTGTGGACCCAAAACAGGTTGAAGATGCTATCGAGAAGATCCCTGAAATAAAGGGGTTAATACTCCCTCATCTTCTAGGAAATATACCTGATATGAAAAGAATAATAAAAGCCCTTAATGGAAGAGTTCTGATTGAAGACTGTTGCGATACGTTGGGGGGTTATTACGAAGGAAGGCATGTGGGTTCTTTTGGAGACTATGCTGCATATAGTTTCTATGGATCTCACCATATAACCACTGCAGGAGTTGGAGGAGCAATAGCAACTAAAGATAAAGAATTCGCGGAAATATCTAAGAGTTTAATTTTTTGGGGGAGAGATTTTGAAAATAGTCAAGGATTCCTTAATAGATATACTTACTTAACACAAGGAACTGATAGTCAAATGAGTGCGATTCAGGCAGCTTTTGGCCTTGGTCAAATTGAAAGACTTCCGAGATTTATTAGAGAGAGAAAAATACAATTTAATGAAATAGATGAACTCTTTAGAAAGGTAGATTATTTCGAATTACCTGAAACCGTGCCTGGAGCGGATCCTAGTTGGTTTGCATACCCATTCATAGTAAAAGAATCTGCCCCTTTTACTAGAGAACAATTTGCGGATTATTTGGCTAAAAATAAAGTTGAAGTTAGACCAATTATGTGCGGGAATATTCTCAAACAAAAACCTTGGAAAAAAGCAAAATATGTTCAATTTAATTCTACTAATCCCGTTGCAGATAAAATTGAGTCTAATGGTATGTTTATCCCTTGTTGGGGTATGAGTCCTGAACAAAAAGAAGATTATTATAAGATACTAACTGAATTTTTTGCATCCGTACAACCTAATTTCATTCAATCTTCACAAATTAAGATTACCAAACTTGATCCTGTTGAAGTTGTTACTACTTTAGGCTATGCATTATCTGGAGATTTTATTAATGCACAGGAAAAAATTAGAGAAATTATTGAGAAAAGAGCAATCCCTTATACCCACCTAATTAAAGCAATTCAAACAGAGATTTGGAATTTGCCCATTGGTACTGAGATTAAGGTTAAACTTATAGAAGCGACTGGAGAAGTAGAATTCAGGATAAATAATGGAAGCGATCAATTTATTCAGCTGACATCTTTACTTTCTTCATTTGTCTTAGCCGGCCTTACCACCCAAAAAATAAATCAATATTCTAGATAAACTTAAATAAGAGCCTTTTTCTATGAGCTTATGAAAAAAATACTAATCACAGGAGGATTGGGATTTATAGGAAGCCATCTTGCAAGAGAAGCTGTAAAGAAGGGATTTGATGTAACTATTTTATCTATTTCGGATAAAAAATTGAACAATATTGAAGATTTTAAGGATAAAGTAAAGCTAATCATAAAAGATATAAAAAATATATCTGCAGAAGATGTTGCAGATAAAGATCAGATATACCATCTTGCAAGCACAGTAGATAACTATGCAGTTAAAGAAGGCAGACCTTATGAAGACATAGAAATTAATTGCGTGGGTACTATTTCGCTTTTAGAAGCTTGTAAAAATTTTAATCCTGCGGCTAAAATCTTCCTTGCTAGTACATTCTTTGTTAATGGAAATGTTGATAAAATCCCTGTTGGTCCCAGTGCTCCATGCAACCCTCTTGGATTATATGGAGCTACGCGCCTTGCTGCAGAGCATTTTTTTCACATATATCATAAAGTATTTGGATTAAATGTTGTTATTGCCAGATTCACCAATGTCTTTGGAGATTATGAGCAAGGGTCTAACAAAAAGAAAGCTGGTTTCAATTATATGATAAATCAAGCAGTAATCGGAGAAGAGCTACACCTTTATAATAATGGAGACTTCTTTAGAGATTATATCTATGTGGATGATGTAGTTAGTGCTTGCATGATTATAATGGATAAAGGAGAAACTGATAAAATATATTATGTTGGTAGAGGAGAATTTGTCAAATTTAAGGTATTAATAGACATTATCAAAAACAATATTCCTTCATTAAAAGTTAAAGCGATCATGCCACCTGATTTTCATAAACAGGTAGGAATAATAGATTTTGTATGTGACAACTCAGAGTTAATTAAACTAGGTTGGAGACCACAAGTATCCTTAGAAGAAGGAATTAAGAAGACAATAGAATTTTATCAAAGCCGTAAAACATAGATTTATTAATCGTTTTTTATCTTAAATTTTGATGGATGTTTCTATCATAGTGCCTGCATATAATCCGAATAAAGATATACTGGATATGTTGACTGAATCGGTTAAATCTCAAAAATTTTCTGGAAAAGTTGAATTTATTATAGTAGATGAAAAAAAAGGATTCTCTACTCAGATAAATATTGGAATAAGAAAAGCAAAATACGGGATAGTAGTTGAACTTCCTCAGGATTGTGTGCCTAAAAATGAAAATTGGTTAGAAAATTTAGTTTCTCCATTTAAAGATAAAAAAGTCGTTGCATCCGTATCTAGAATAGAATATCCTAAGGAATATTGGGATAATTTTAGTTACCTTACTAAAGGAATCATGATAAAAGAAAAGGGCGTTATTACTTCTTCCCTTGATGGAAAAGGTGGCGCTTACAGGAAGAGCACTATTGAATCCATCGGAATGTTTGACGAAAAGAAATTTTTATCTGCGGGAGAAGATTACGACACCTACATAAAAATAAAGGATAAGGGGATTATTGCTTATCCTGCTGGGGCTCAGATAGTCCATTACCACCCTACTAATTTTTTGCAGAGATTAAGAAAACATTACCAATATGCTAATGGATATGGAGCATTAGTCAAGATACATGGAAAAAATATGACTAAGTGGTGGGCAGGAATTTTAAAAGCAATACCTTTGTTTGGCCTGATAACGTATCCTATAAGTTATCCTTGGAAAAAAGGAGGCATTTCAATATTCCCTGCATATATTGCCGCATCTATAATGGATCATTTTTATTATGTCCCTGGATTCTGGAAAGGCTATGTAAATGGTAAACAAACCGTAAGATAAAATGAAAAAACTTCACATAGGTTGCGGGAAAGATATTAAAAAAGGATTTATCAATTTAGATTCGGTTAAATTGCCTGGGGTTGACGTAGTCCATAATCTCAATAAATATCCTTGGCCATTTAAGAAAGATCATTTTGATTATGTCTATGCATCTCATGTATTGGAGCATCTAAACAGCATCATTGATCCAATGGAAGAGATTTGGAGAATAACTAAACCAGGTGCAAAAATATCAATAGAAGTTCCAATCTTTCCGAGCATAGGATCTGTTGCAGATCCTACGCATAAAGTTTTTTACACTTATTTGACTTTTGATTATTTTAGGCCGGAAGATGGACTCAATTATTACTCTAAGGCTAGATTTAAGATATTGTCAAAAAAAATTATTTTTCAAAAACCATTTTTTTTATTTGAATGGATTTTTAATATAAGTAGCAAGATGCAAAAATTTTATGCATTGTATTTATCTTTTATTATTCCGGCATTTGCATTAAAAATTGAGCTTAAAACGTTAAAATGAGATACTCATTAAAAGATATATCTGTAATAATTGCTACGTATAATCGTGAAAAAGATCTTGAGATCACAATAAAGTCTTTTGAGAAAAATATCTCCAAAATATGCGAGTTGATAATTGTAGATCAAAGCACAAACGATAAAACAAAAAACTTATTTAATAAAAATAAAAATCCGAAAATAAAATACCTTTATTCTAAAAAACCGTCTTTGACTCTGGCAAGAAATTTTGGAATAAAGAAATCTTCTAAAAACTCTAAAATTTTGATATTTTTAGATGATGATGTCTCACTATCAAAAGACTATTTTGACAAAATAATTGAAGTTTTTAATAAATTTGATTATGCGGTCGGAGTCTCTGGATATTACCTTCCTAAAATTAGGATTGAAAAATTTGAAAATATGTTTAGAAAATTATTTCTAATAGAAAATTATGGAATTAATACTGCTAAAGTATATTCTCCATTCGGAGCACAATACCCCTCTAAATTGAATAAAATCATAAATGCTTCTTGGATTCCGGGGTTTAACATGGCCTATAAGAAAGAATCAATTAAAAATCAATTCTTTGATGAAAACTTTTTTAGATATGGGCTTGCCGAAGATTTTGAATTTAGCACCAGGTTAAACAAAATATATCCTGGAGGTTTATTCATTACTCCTTATGCAAAAATAATTCATAGAGTATCAGATGTTGAAAGAATGCCCAAACCAAAACTAATTTATATGAATCAGGTAAATCACTTATACATACAGGCTAAAAATTTAAATGATTTTAGGGGGATAGTCTCTTTGGGTTTAGTTCTTTTTTCAATTTCAGCGCTACATATTTTGAAGTCCCTACTAAGACCAAATAAACAAAATCTTCTCAAAATGAAGATTTATTTTAAAGCAGTTTATTATTGTTTCAAAAGATTACACTTAATAAGAAAAGGATTTTTAGATTTGCCCCAAAAAATTTAGTTATTTTATTGCTTCCACAGTGTAACCCATAGTCCATTCTTTATTTCTGTCTAAAAAATCCAGACTTGAAAGAACTAAGGGAAAAATTATTTGTGTAAATGGAAATCCAATTATTTTTAGAGGATATGAAATAATCTTGGGAGCTTTATTATTCAAAAGTCCATTAAACTTAATCATGTCTGCTAGTGCTGAAAAATAACCCCCCATTGGAGAAACTTTGAACTTTTTGAATCCTGATTTTTTTAATAGGCTCTCTAAGCCATATTTGGTAAAATAGAAGAAGTTGTATGGTGCTTGATGAATCATAAATTGTTGAGGGGTGGTTAAAAAAAGTTTTCCATTTGGTTTTAAGATTCTATAAAATTCATTTATTACATTTTCAGGATTTTCAACATGCTCAAGAACTTCAGTAGAAATTACCGAATCATAATAACTTGATTTCTTAGGAATCTTTTCTAAATTGCATACAAAATCCAGAATTTTATGTGGGTCGCTAAAATCAGTGGCTTCGTATTTTGCGTGGTTAAAAAATTTCTTATATGGGCACGGTCCAGCTCCTGCATCTAAAACTTTTGAGTTTTGAATAATTTTTTTACTAGATATTCGAACAAATAATTCAATATATTTTCTTCTTGGATTTGTATATAACCTTAAGTTTTTAGGAAATATATCGATTATGGACTGCAACCATATAGGCCTTCCAGTAATTATATTTCTTCGAGACATATTATTAGCAAGTAATGACATATTTAAATATGATCTTACTAGTTATGGCAATGGATAAAGAAGCTGAACTAAATAGCACATTAAGAACAGTAGTTAAAAGCTCATTTTTAGTATTCTTTTCGATAATACTCTCTAAATTGTTAAGTTATGCTTATAGAATAATTATAGCGAATCGTTATGGTTCTGAGTCTTATGGTAGATTTTCATTGTCATTAGTAGTTGTGGGCATAATTATAGCTATTGCTTCTTTTGGATTGCACGATGGATTACTTAGATACATTTCATTCTATAGGGGGAAAAAAGAATTTGGAAAGATAAGATTTATCATAAATAAATCTATGAAAATTCTTCTTTTTACGAGCATAATATCTTTCATAGGATTATATTATCTATCAGAAATTATCTCTACAAGAATCTTCCATGATTCTTCATTGACCCATTATTTGAAGTTTATTAGTTTAGTTCTTCCATTTAGCATATTCGCAGGGGCTTTTCTCGCAATAATAAGAGCTTTCGAAAAAGTTGGAACATATTCATTTTTAGTCAATTTTTTACACAATTTCTTTAAAGTTTTATTACTTGTTTTAGCTATTTTTATAGGGATTGGAGAAAACAGCATAGTTCTTTCATATATCTTGTCTTATGCACTTTTGCTTTTTGCAGCATATTTATTTTTTGTAGCTTATGTTAAAAATAAGTATTTGTCAAAAAAAGATATTACCACTAAAGAGAAAAGCAAAATATCTTTAGAACTTTTGAATTATTCTTGGCCAGTTATATTTTCAGGAATATTTTTTAGCCTCTTCTTCTGGATAGACACATTAGTTTTAGGATCAAACCTTGATGCTGCAAGCGTAGGAATTTATTCTGCAGCAGTATTGCTTGTTGGCCTATTCAGTTTTGCTCAAGATTTGTTTATCCAACTATTTGTACCACTTATATCTAGAAACTTATCAATTGGTAATAAAGAAGTAATAAAAGAAGTTTCCAAGCAAGTTTTCAAATGGGTCTTTATAATTAATATTTTCATTTCGCTGCCATTAATTATTTTTCCTGAAAAGATAATTAGCCTATTCTTTAAGGGGGAATTTATCGCTGCATCTACCGCACTTAGAATTCTTTCTATCGGAGCAATATTATCTGGGTTTATAGGCCTTTTAACAGGGCTAATAAATGCTATTGGAAGAACTAAAAGAGTATTTGTTTACTATATGATATTTTCGGCTATAAATTTTGTAATTGATGTTTTATTTGTAAGAAAATATGGGTTAGAAGGTGTGGCGCTTGGAACTAGCATAACTTGGATATTATTTACCCTTACACTTTATATAGAAGTTAGAAAGTTGTATGGATTTTACCCAATTAGAAGAGCTTTTGCTAAAATAGCACTTGCAGGCATTACCTCAGGATTATTACTTTGGACAATAGGCATTAGATTTATTTCAGGAAGAGTATCTACAATAATGGTCCTTTTTGTGTTTGGGTTAGTTTACCTAGCTCTAATTGGAGTGCTTAGAGTTTTAGACTATAGGGACATGGACATAATAAAAGTAATGAAAAATAAAATTCTTTCCTCGAAAATGAATTTTGGAAAAAATGATTAAAAGAAAAACTTATAAATTGTATATTTAGTGAGATTTTATGAGATATAATGTTCTTGTTACCGGATCTAGTGGAAGACTTGGAAATTCGTTGATTTCTAACAAATCAGATAATTTAGCTTTTTTGACTCCTTCGAGAGAAGAACTCGATATTACTAATAAATCTAATGTAATGAATTATTTTAAAAAAAACAAAATTGATGCAGTTATTCATTGTGCTGCACTTACTGACATGAAATTGTGTGAAACGAATCCTAATCTTGCAATAGAAACCAATTCTTCTGGAACTGCTTATCTTGTTGAAGTTTGCAATAACTCCAAAATAAGATTCATATACATTTCTACAGATTATGTTTATCCTTGTATTGATGGAAATTATGGTGAAAATTCTGAGGTTAAACCCTTTAATGTTTATGCATGGACAAAGTTTTTAGGTGAACTTTTTGTGATGAATGTTGAAAATCATTGCATCATTAGAACAAGCTTTTTTGACCCTAATAACATTCCTTTTGATACATCTTTCACAGATTCTTTTTGCTCAAAAATTCCAGTCCAAGAATTATCTAATGAAATAATTAAAATTCTAGAAGGAAATTTTATCGGAACCATAAATGTTGGACAAGATCGAATTAGTTTATACGACCTATATAAAAAGCATAAACCTTCAATAAAACCCGAATTACTTTCCGATTTGAAGAGTCCAATGAAAAGGGCAATTGATTCTTCATTAAATCTTAGAGTATTTAAAGAATTAAAGGCTGGAGGTTATAAAAATGGCAATTGAAGGAGTAATTTATGAAAAAGTTGGAGATCTTAGTAATAAAGAGGGTTCTAGAAGAATTACTACCATCATGTCTGGAAATAATGAATTTGATATTGGAGAAGTTAGATTAGTTCTAGTAGATAATAATGGGCTTCTTGGAGGACACTGGAGAGAATATCCTGAAGTGTGGGGATTTTTAGGTGAAGCTACTATTATATTGGAAGATATAGAAACTAAATAAAGAAAGGTTTATCAGGCAGAGAATGGCACTCGTATATTTATACCTGCGAGAGTCGCTTCTAAAATTGAAGCATTTAGAGGTACCTCTATTGTGACTTGCTCACCTAAAAGTGATAGAGAAAGACAGACCCATAGATATGAATTTGTTTAGATTAATTATTTTTAAAAAAGAATCTTAAAATGTGATCTGAAATTCTAATCCATTTTTTATTTTTTGTTCTTTTTATAGAATTTACTAAGATATATTTTAAAATTTGAGGATTCACAAAAATAGAATAAAATGCTAATTTGTATAAATAGGAGTCAGTAAATAATTTTTTTTGATTCCTTAGATTAACTAAATTCATTTCAAATAATCCAAATAAAATGTGGTCCGTTCCGACTACAGGTATTTTCTTTATTTTATGGGTTTTTATTAGAGGTATGGAGATAAATGAAGTGGTTTCTTTTTGAATATTAAATTCTTTTTTATACAATTGTTTAAATTTCTCAAAATTGGTTAATAGATAATCTTTTCTTACCATTAATTGAGACACATCAAGATTATCTTTAATATAAGAGCCATTATTTTGAAGGTAATTATATGCATAATATAATGATAATGAAGCATAATCTCCTATGATTTTTGAGCTAAGTAAAAGATCACAAACTGATATTGGCTTTCCAATTAATTCCATTGAATAGATCTGCACATAATCCCTATAGGGTAAAATCTCATATCCTTTGTTTTTGAAACCAACATATTTGTAATCTGATATTTTTTTCTTTACATGCCCATATCCTTTTTTTAAATCATCTTGATCTAAATAAACCGGTTTTTCAGCAAGATATTTTCTGCTGATATTTCCATAGAGAGGTTTACGATTTTTCTCTATTGCTTTGTAAGCTTCGGTTAGAAGACCAAGATTTGAAAAACGCTTGACTATTATTTTGTATGCGTTTTCGGCTATTTTTTCTCTCTCCTTTTCATTTTTTAAATAATAATTAATTTTTTTGTATAATTCATCTTCATTTTTAAATGAAGCAAAATCCTTTCCTTCCGTAAATTTTGAGAAATATCCTTCAACATATTCAGTTAATGCAAATGATTTGCATGCATTTACTGCAAGAGATCTTTCTAAAACATGAGGCACACTAAAAAAGTTTTGTGAGAAACATAAATTTATTTTAGATTCATTGATTATTTTTACAATTTCCTCTTCTGGAATTTTGCCCAAATAATGATCTTTAAACTCTGGGTAATCATCCCACCCTGCGCCGCCTAAAACAAAATTTACTCCTTTTTTTAATAAAAACCTCATATATTTTAGTCTATCTCCTTTAGGAGTTCCAACAAATAAAACGTCGTACTTCTTTTTTACATTTAATGGCTTAAATTTACCTGTATCTGCGCCCAATAAATCAAACCAAGGTATTCCGTAAGAGTCATATCTTTTAGTAAATTGAAGTTGGCTAATAAATTGATAGTCTATTGCGTAAGAATAAGGAATTGTATAATTATCAAATTTAATGTCGTCATCTCCATTCCAATGAGTCACTTTTACATTTGGAAGAATTTCTTTTATTTTTATAAGCGTCTCGGGATAGAATTCATCCCAAACTAAGAATAGATGAATATAATCTGGCTTTTCTTTCTGGAGTAATTTGAGAAACTTCTCATTCATTATTTTTTTACCGTGTTTGTAAGTTTCTTCTTGAGGATCAAAATTTATTACTTCTGAGAATATTTTTCTAAGAGGGATATTATAAGCTTGATTTATTATCCAATAAGGGTTGTTTATTGACCAACATGCCAATAACATTTTTTTATTTATTAGACTCATCATTTGCCAAGAAAATCTTGATTTAAAAACATTGTTGAATCTGTCAACAATCTTTATAAATCATTAAAATGCATGATATTTATGATTAGAGCTCAATGTCTTGTATGTTCTTCTAATGAAGTTACGGATATAATTGATCTTGGAATGCATCCATTTGCAGATACTTTTGTTCCTGAATCTAAAGAAAGCGATAATGATGTGATTTACCGCCTGGTATGTAGCCTATGCTTAAAATGCGGGCATGTTCAAAATAAATATGAAACAGATCCTATCAAAAGATATTCTCAGATTGATTACTCTTACACTTCTTCTAACTCTCAATTTGCAAGAGATCACTGGGATAAATATGCTAAAGAAATCTCTGCTGAAATCGGATTAGATAAAGGATTAGTGATTGAAATAGGCTCTAATGACGGTTATCTTTCTGAGCAATTTCTTAAAAAAGGAAACAAAGTATTAGGAGTTGATCCTTCTCCTTATATGGCAGACTTAGCAAAACAAAGAAACATCTCAACTATTGTAGGCTTATTTGGATCAAAATATGTAGATGAAATTTTAAGTAAATATGGGAAGGCAGATTTAGTTTGTGCGAATAACGTTTTCAATCATTCAGATAATCCTTCTGATTTTGTAAAAGCAGTTTCTGAAATTTTGAAGGATGATGGGAGTTTTGTATTTGAACAACCATATTGGATAGATACTCTAAAGACTGGAAAATTCGATCAAATCTATCATGAACATGTAAGTTATTTTACTGTTAAATCTGCTAAGGAGCTTTTAGAAAGGGCTGGATTGAAGATAAAGTCTTCAGAAATTGTAAACTACCACGGAGGATCTTTAAGAATAATTGCTCAAAAAAGCGATAATGTAAAAGAAAGCGATAATGTAAAAGAAATGATCTCTAATGAGGAGAGTTATGGTGCTTTTAAAATAGAGACTTATAAAAAGTTCATGGAATCTTTGAAAATTCAAAGAAGTAAATTTATGCAAAAAATACATCATTTAAAGGAGAAGAATATTCCTCTAATTGCGGTAGGTGCAGCTGCAAAAGGAAATACATTCCTTAACTTTTATGGCTTAGATAACACAATTATTGATTATGTAACAGATGCATCTCCGCATAAGAAAGGCAAATATACTCCTGCCACAAGAATACCCATAGTAGGAGATGAGATATTCTCCAAATATGAAGATGTGTATGCCATAATTTTATCTTGGAATATTGCAGATCAACTTAAGAATATATTATCTAGATATAATGATAAAATAAATTTTATTTCTCCTGTGCAGAGCATATGATAGAAAGAATATATTCAAAGGTAAATCCTTCTATACTCCTGCATATTTTACATACTAATTCTGGGCTTAATCAAAAAATAGAGGATAAAAAAATTCATAGTTTGACTGATCCGGAACATTTTTTGCAAGCAATGTTTTTTGAAATGCCTGCTGGAACGAAAAGCAACCCTCATAAACATAACCTTCAAGAAAGAAGAACCACCCATACGCATGAAGCACTTTTGCTTTTGAAAGGGTCTATTGAATTAAATATTTATGATATTGATGACAGTTTTGTTGAGACGAAGATTCTGAATGAAGGAGACTGCTATGTTCTTATTAATGGGGGGCATAGCATAAAGACCATTACAGATTCTAAATTTTTTGAGTTTAAAAATGGACCTTACTACGGAAGCGAGAAAGATAAAACAAGCATTAATTGAAATTAAGTTGTTTAAATATTCCAAAATTATTCTTAATTTATCATACCCATAGACTTCAACATCTCTTTTGCTTTTTCTATATAAAACCCTTTTTGGTTGTTATTGTCTTTATCAACTAGGATTAATCCATTTTCTTCGAATTGTTCCTTTAGATCTGCTTCGAGCATTGTATGAACTAATTCTTTGAATTTTATGGAAGGTACCCATCCCAAAAGCCTCTTTGCTTTTGAAGCATCTCCTAATAAAGCGTCAACTTCTGCAGGTCTTTTGTATCTATCTGAAACTTCAACATATTTTTCATAGTCTAGTCCTAAAAGAGAAAATGCTTCTTGCAAAAACTCTCTAACTGTATGAGTCTCCTCTGTTGCAATAACAAAATCCTCAGGCTCATGATGTTGAAGAATAGCCCACATTGCTTTAACATATTCCTGTGAATGCCCCCAATCTCTTTTTGCATCTAAATTGCCCATAACTATTTTTTTTGCGTGTCCCATGACTATTCTGGATAATTCTCTTGTAATTTTACGAGTTGCAAAATTAATTCCCCTTCTAGGAGATTCATGATTGAATAGTATTCCGTTACAAGCAAATAAGCCATATGCCACCCTATACAATCTTGTGAAATTAAAAGCTGCAACTTTTGATACTCCATAGGGGCTTTGAGGTTTGAATGGAGTTTCCTCATTTTGAGGAGGAGGTGATGCTCCAAACATTTCAGAAGAGGATGCTTGGTAATATTTGCATTTTAGTCCTGAATGATGTATTGCATCTAATAGCCTTAATGTTCCTAGCGCATTTATATCAAAGGTTGTTGCAGGATTTTCAAAACTTATGCCTACATGACTTTGAGCAGCTAAATTATATACCTCATCCGGTTTTACTTTTTCCAAAATATTTCTTAAACTAGAAGCATCTGTAAGATCTGCATGGTAACAAACAAACTCTTTTTCTGAGTCTTGGCTATAATTCATCTTCTTTAGAAGATGTTCTATTCTCCCGCTATGAATACTACTTGAACGCCTAACTATTCCCCTTACATAATATCCCTTATCTAGCAAAAATTCTGCCAAATACGAGCCATCTTGTCCATTTACTCCTGTAATCAGAGCTACTTTTTTTCCATTTAACATTTTTGTAGTTGCTAAAATCTGTATATAAATATATTGTAATTTTCAGTTAGATTTTTTTTCAACTGATAAGAGGTAAAAAGGAACTACTATCGAAATTGCAGATAATACAATTAGAGTATACAAAATCAGATATGCAATTAAATCCAGCAGTTTATTTAATGCTCCATCCACTACATAATAATCAAATGCATCTTTTGGATTAACATTTCTTGGAATATGGTAAAAGAAATGGTTGTGGGTTTGATCAACATAACCTAATAATGCAGGATTGACTAAAATATCAGAAGAATAAACTTTGTAAAACGGTTTGTTCAATGGTTCTCCACCTCTTACTCCATCTATTCCGCTACCACCGTTAAAGTTCTTTGAAGTTGAAGTTTCCTTAAATTTAGAGACCAGCATTTCCATTGAGGCATTTAATTCAGGTTGATCTTTTATTGTTCCCCAACCACAATCATCTATTGCGCATTCGACAAAAATCGCATTTACTCTTACAGGTTTAGTCGAATTATCAAAATTATTAAGTTGTAAAAGGTAATCTGCATTAAGATAGTGTTTATCATTAAACATCCAAGTATATGTTCCAACATAAATCCTAGAGTCTACTAAAACTAATGTGTTTTCATCAATTGTTTTTGCATAAGCTCTTAGTTTTTCAGTTGCACTTTGAGAGGTTAATGGATTATGTAAATGAATCAAATTATATATTAGAACTATGGACAAAACTATTAAAATAAATAACTTAGAGTGACCTTTTAGTTTCCTATTTTTTGAGACATATTCTATAAATGGTGCTGAGAAGAGCGCCATCAATGGAAAGAATGAAGTATAATGTGTTTGCAGTACTATTGATGATGCAATGAAAATAATTCCAAAGAAAAACAAAGATAATAAGAACAATATCTCAAAATTAGATTCTCTTTTCTTGAAGCCCTTGATAAGATAAATTATACCTGCTACGGCTAAAAGGAAAATTAATGGGTCTTCTTTTATGAAATATACTGTAATTATATCATAAAGATTTTTAGGAAGTTTCAATAAAACAAAACCCTCTTCATGGTGCAAACCAGGGCCAGTGTAAAATTCAGGATTTATTCTTAAAAATTGAGCCAGAGGCAGATCTACGATTCCTTTTTCCTTAAACAAAAATAAATTATAAGCCGCTACTGGAAGAGTGGCTAAAATAAGTAAGGCAATTATTACCAACAGACGATTTAAATTCTCTCTGAATAATTTACGATTATTTTTGAAATTTTTATACAAAACATATATTGCGAAGGCAAAGAAAACTATTATGAAAACCCCTGAAATTATTTTCATCAATTCAGCTATTGCAAGAAAAACTCCCGATAACATAGAGAGTTTTCCTTTTTCTTTGTAACTTTTTAGGAAAAAGAAAGATGCAAGCAAGATAAAAAACATCATTGTTTGATCTTGATAACTTGCAGCCCAGGTTATATGAAATGAAGAGATTGCAAGAAGGAATGATGAAATTAAAGCTATTTTCCGATTAAATAAGAGATTTGAAATTAAATAGACTAAAATTATAGATAAACTGCCAAAAATAACTGAAAGAGATCTTGCTGTAAGCAAGCTTATTCCAAAGATGCGATAGATATAATCTGTAAGATAATACCATATAGTTGATTGAGTTAGTGTACTTAATGGAGCCAATTTAGAGATCCCTATTGCATGAACTCCGTGAACCATTTCATCGGCCACAGGAGTCAGATTAGAAGCTACAATAATTCTTAAAATTAAACCGAATAAAAAAATTGAGATTAAGGTTATTTTATAATTCTTATTTATAAAACGATACAACTTTTCAACAAACGTTTTTTTGTCATTTTCCACTTTAAGATATAATTGGCATTTATTTAAATCTGCGTCTTTTTAATCTCGGATAGATAGTCTTTAAGTGCAATTTTCCAGTTTCTAATTTCGTTATTTTTTGAAATTAAAGCTTCACTTTGAGATCTTTGAGATGAATTACTTAAAGTTTTATAAGAGATTAATTTCAAATCGAGATTTTTTCCGGTTAATAGCACGCACTCTTTTGCAACGTCTGCTGCTGAAGCATATCCTTCATTAACTAAATGAATTACTTCATTTCGATTAGAAATAATTAATCTCTTCAATTCATTTACAAAATCTTTTATGTATGTTGGAGATCCAAATGAGTCGTATGTGGCAATTATTTCCCCTTCATTCTTTTCATTTAATAGTTTATCTATGAATTTAGTAAATCCATTTTTTTTATGAGCAATTCCAAATAACCATCCAGTTCTTATTATAAGGTAATTTTTTGAACTATTTTTTAATAAAATCTCTGCAAGATATTTAGTTTTTCCATATACATTTATTGGATTTGGAATATCTAATTCGGTAAACCCATTTGAATTTCCGTTAAAAACTGCTCCGCTTGAGATCAAAATTGTTAGAGAATTGTATTTATTGGCTATTTTTATTACATTATTAAAACCGTTTACATTTACATTCATTGCCATGATAGGGTTGCTTTCTGATGAAGCTAAATCTACTGATGCAAGGCATATAACTGCTTGCGGAGAATATTTTGAAAAAATCATTTCCACATCTTTTAAATTAGCAATATCTAAATCTTTATGGCCCAATTTTATCCCAAAGTCAAGTTCTTGTCCTATGGTGCTATCTTTTCCTATTATTAATACTTTTGAGAGGTCTATCAAAATTCCTCCACCTTCAACTCAGGAAAGGGGATTATTACTTTAAATGAAGGCATTATCTCTTTTAATCTTCTTATGAAACTATCTTTATAATTCCAAGAAAATAGAATAAAAGTCTTATTATCTTTTTCTTTTTTCAATGAATCTGTAGACATTACAGGAACGTGAACTCCAGGCACCAGTCTTCCTTGCTTAAGAACAGTATCATCAACAACATAGTCGAGATCATTCGGAGTAATTCCAATATAATTCATCATCACTACGCCTCTTGCAGGAGCTCCAAGACCAATTAGTTTTCCATTACTTAATTTCTCTCGTTCTATCAATTCCCTTATTTCTTTCCTATAATTCTCTACTTTTTTATTTACTTCAGAATAGACTTGTTGGTTATCTAAACCAATTAATTTTTCTTCAGATAATAATTTGTTTACGGATTCACTTACTGGTTTTGCGTACTCATCTTTCATAGCTGAAATTCTTAATGATCCTCCTTGAGTTGGTATTTTTTCTACATCTACTATTGTAAGTCCAGCCATCCTAAATGTAGATATTAAAGAGTGTAATGAAAATGTGTATACGTGCTCGTGATAAATGGTATCAAACTCTCCCCTTAACACTGTATCTAACGCATAAACCCCTTCCATTACTAAAACTCCGGAGTCTTTCATTACTAACCTAGCTGCCTTAAGTAAATCTATATTATTTGGAGTATGAGGAATGACATTTAATGCAAGTAATAGGTCATATTTTCCCTTTTCTTTAACTATTTTTGAAGCAGTCTTTGTGTCAAAAAATTCGGATATGTATTCGACTTGTTTTTCTTTATTTAAATCCGATAAATTCTTTGCAGGATCAACCCCTAAAATATTTTTTGTATATGGTTTAAAAAATGAAAGCAAGGTGCCATCATTAGAGCCTATTTCTAAAATTTTTGTGCTTTCATCTATTTTGAATTTATCTTTTATATAAGATGCAACTTCCTTCAGATGATTTATATTTGACTCAGATCCAGAGGAAAGATGAAGATAGTTTCTGAATAGCTCTTCAGGAGGAACTATTTCTTCAAGTTGGACCAAATAGCAATTTGGACAATATGCTAGGTTTAGAGGGTATGCCTTCTCTTTACTAACTTCTGATTCTTGTATAAATGCATTTACTGGAGGGATATTTCCTAATTCCAAAAATCTATTCATCCCCTCAAAACCGCAGGATTTGCATTTTAATTCCATCTTAAAACCTTCAATTTGCCCTATTAAAAACTTTGTTATAGTATAAACCTGCTCTTGCTAGAATGAATTGAGCTAAGACCCAAAAACTCCTTATTGCATACCAACTTGCTCCCTTTATTGAATGAGAAGTATGATCTGCATGGTAATCTGCTTCTACGGGAACTTCCTTAACAGGCATTCTGTAATATGCCGCTTGTGCTATTATCTGGAAGCTAAATAAGTAGTCATTAGTATTAGCTTTGTAAGGGACTTTTTCGATAAGTTTTCTTCCATAAATTCTAAATCCTGTGTGAAACTCAGTTAATTTTAATCCAAGTATTAGCCTATCAAAGAAACTAAGTCCCCTGTTTGCTAAAAATCTTATTAAAGGCATCCCATTTTTTAGCGCTTGCCCTGGAACTGTAAATCTTGACCCTAATATAAGTTGAGCATTTCCCTCTTGCATAAAAGGCATTGCATACTTTATAGAGATTGGATTGAACTGTGCTCCGTCTCCGTGAATTTCAACTATGTAATCTGCTCCCATTTCTAAAGCCTTTTTTATCCCTTCTTTTAGATTTCCGCCGTATCCCCTATTTGGAACATGCCTAAATGATTTAATTCCCAATTTTTTAGCAACTTCATAAGTTCCATCTTTAGATCCATCATCCATTAATATCAGATCATCTAAGAGTCCTTTTGGGATTGCTCTTATTCTTTCAATGGCGCGTGGCAACATTTTTGCAACATTATATGCTAATATAACTCCTATTACCTTGGGTTTTTTCCTCGAAGAAATAGCCTTTTTTCCCGTTACCATTTAGGACAGTTTAATAAAAAATGTTTATAAACTTATATGTGGACTTGTTTAAATTAATCTTAATTAAAATCTCTAATGCTGAGATTCTCCACCATTTGACCATCTCGGACTTGATGCCAGACTATAGTTGATTATTGGTTCCTTGATGATTTTCTTCATAACTTCTAAATTATAATATTTGGAATCATCCATATTTTCTAATTTTCTAGAATTAACAGCTTCTTCGATCTCCTTCAAACCATGCTTAATGTCATATAGGCATTTGAAACTACAAATCTTTTCAAATTTCTTGAAACTTACCCTGTAAGATCTATTATCTTTATTTTGGTCTATTTTTTCTATTTTTGAATCTTTGAAATGATTTGCTATTAATGGCACTAAATCTTTAATCATAAAATTAAGATCACTATTTCCAACATTGAAAACTTGTTTATTAACAATATTAGAGTCTTCTTCTAATACTGTAATAACTGCCCTACTTGCGTCTTTTACATGCAGAAATGGTCTGTACTGAGTCCCATCACCATTCAGAATTATACTTTTTCCTTGTAATGCTCTCTTTGCCATCACATTTACTGCAAGATCAAACCTCATTCTAGGAGAATATCCGAATAAAGTTGCGAATCTTAATGCAGTTACTGAAAATTTAGAGTCTGCCATCGGGAAAAGAGCATTTTCACATTGTAATTTTGATAAAGCATAAAGAGTCACTGGACCAACATCTGATTGCTCATCAAGAAACTTTGCACCGCTTGCCCCATAAACTGAACAAGATGAAATAAATATAAATCTCTTAATTCCTTCTGCTTTTGCTCTTCTTGCTAGAGACATTGTAGCTAAGAAATTTGTTTGTATTGTTAAATTGGGATCTAGATCTCCTGAAGGATCGTTAGAAAGTCCTGAAAGATGGATTACTGCATCTACTCCGTCAAATAAATCAGGAATATTCTCATGATGGGCTATATCCATTTCAGTAACTTTTAGATTGGGATTACTTAGATGACTTTCAATAGGATTTTTTCCAAAATAAAAAGTATCCATTACATGTACCCTATAGTTCTTCTCCAAAAGCATTGGAACTAATATGGACCCTAAATATCCAGCTCCCCCAGTTACTAAAATTTTTTTGTTATCTGCGAAATCTTTCATTATAAAAATTGCGATTAGGCATTTTATAAATTTATGGATCCATAAGGCGATAATCTTTTAAACAAATAAGGCAGGCTTCTTTTATGGTACTTGTAAAAATTTTAGGGTTTATAGACCTTATTTCTTCGATCATATTGTTTAGCATGATTTTTTCCATAAGTATTCCATTTCAGATAGTTACATTTACAGGATCGCTTTTATTTGTAAAAAGCTTATTTATTTTGAGAGGAGATTTCCTTAGCGCAGTAGATTTATTCGCAGCAATTGTAATGTTTACAGGGATATTCTTTACACCTTGGGCATTTATTATGTGGCTATTAAGCTTACTTTTAATGTCTAAAGCAGTAGCTAGCTTCCTTTAATCAGATTATAAGAGCTCTGAATTTATTTACGAAGAAGAATTCTCTTGAGTCTAAAACATCGTTATTAACTAACCAAATTAAATCTAATAAAGAATGAAATATCATCCCTATAAATATAAAGAATAATGGATAGAAAAATATCCCTAATATTCCTATGATCAGATGAGCTTCTACTGTGTGAAAGAAATGAAAGTCTCCTTTTTCACACATCCCGAACTCTGACTTTTGTTCAATATATTTTGAACGTAAAGAATATCCGTGAGTTATTGCTTCCGAAGGATCCCATTTTCCATGTTTGAATGCTGCAGTAAGATAATGATCAAAATCTATGAATACTGAAGCAAACCATATTAAAAAAAGGTAAGTATAACTTGTATCTGGAGAGATTAACTTAAAGACTACGCAAAAAGCTATTCCCCAAAAAACGTGCCATCTTGGAAGCATTTATTATTCACCCATCGCTCTTATTATATCTGCAAAGGCTCTTCTAGTTATTAATATTCCTACTGAGATTCCAATTATAGTTGTGAATGCAAATCCCCTCAATAGTCCTGCTCCTGCCCAGAATAAAGGTAACATTGCTGCAATTATTGTAAAGAATGCTCCTGCTATTATGAATAGAGCTTTCTTTATTTTCTCTTTAATGCTGCTACTATCTTCAGATTTAGATTCATCAAGGATTATTATCTGATCATTTACTCCAGTACCCATTCCAGCAATTATTCCTGCAATACTTGCAGTATCAAGATTCCATTTCAACAATGCTGCTATTCCTAAAGTTATGAAAGCTTCAGAGAACATAGTAAGGATTACTGCAAGAGTAATCTTGATTCTCCTATATTTTATGAATACAACTAATGAAACAATTATGAAAACTATTATTCCCAATAGAATTATAGATTTAGTAAACTGTTCTCCTAATGAAGATGAGATAGTATCTAACTTAACTATCTCTAATTGATAAGGGATACTTCCAGTTAGAAGAAGAGTCTGCAATTTGTGCATTTGCGCCCTTGCATCTGAAAGAGCCAAGTCTGGAGTTGTTCCAGTACCAGATCCTTGAATTGATATTTGAGTAGCTACCTGTCCTTTCAAACCAGAACTTATTCTTAACTCATCAACAACTTCTCCATCTAAAAGCAATGTAAGATTTTCTGATAAATATTGACCCCCTGAATTAGGATCTAGTGGGATGGAATTAGTGATATCTGCGTGTCTTTGTGCAGCATCTGGACTTAATGCAATTGTAAATGTAAATCTACTTGCATAAGTTCCATCTCCTAAAGATTCTGGTTGGTAGACTGCAGATTGGGATGCATCTCTAAATACGTGGGTTATGTCTCTTTCCCCTCCGACAAACACGGTTTTATTGCCTATTTTTGCTTCGAAATTACCTTGCTTGCCTACTAGCTCCCTTAGATTTTCAGGAGAAGCTCCGGCAACCTCTACAAGCATAAAATTGTTTCCTGCAAGATCTTTAGATGATCTTACAGTTAAGTCTGTAAGTCCGAAAACGTTTAATCTTTGATTTGTTATGTCTACAAGATCAGCCACTTCTGTATCTGTGAGCGTCCCATTTACTGTTTTAACCAGTGCACGAGCTCCTCCGCTAAGATCCAGACCAGTTCTTAAATTAGATTTTGGAATTTTGCTTACAGTTATTGAAGATAGATTGGTGTCTAAAAAGATAAATGAATCTTTGTCAGTTTCTATTGAAATTCTCTTCTCTTGATTATTTAATAAAAATTCTGAAGCTGCATTTGAGTAATCTTCTAAGTTGTTTATGGCATGATCATTTATTTTTTTTACGACCATTCCGCTTCTAAGTCCTGAATCAAAGGCCTTAGAATCTTTGTCTATATTTTTGATTAATATTCCATCTTTGAAAGTTGGAGAAATCATAAGCAAGGCAAGCAATAATGAAACTATTAACACCCAAACTCTAAAGGATATTCTTGCCATTATGCTAACCTCTTACGCTCTGCGTACCATTTTATTATTGAAGCATTTGTGAGCCATGTGTTAATTATATCGAAACCTAGGCCTATTGCAATGATTAAGAAAATTTGTTTAAATGAATCTGGAAGTCCTGTAATTATGAAAAATGCAGGTATAACTGCTGCAAGACCTGTCAATGTCATGAATATTCCTGTTCTAAATGCACCATATATCCTTGAATTTATTGTCTGACCTTTGCTTTTTAAGACCCTGCTAGTTAACAGAATGTCTGTGTCTACGGAATAACCTATCAACGTTAAAAATGCTGCAATTCCCGCTGATGAAATTCTAAACCCAAAAAAGTCTACTACTGCTAGGGTCATAACTATATCTGAAAATGCTGCGAATATTACCGCCATGCTTGGAATGAAAGTTTTGAAAAGTAAGAAGATTACCAATGACATTAAGATGAAAGATATTGTTGCTGCGATAAGCAACTGATTATAGAAATTACTTCCTAAACTTGGTCCGCTAAATTCTACGCTTGAATTATCTGCGTTTAATTTGAATCCAATTACTTCTTCTACAATTGGGACTATTTGGTCAGGTTCTCTTGAAGAATCTATAAGGACTGCCAGCTGTTTACCTGTAGATAAATCTGAAATTGTTCTTACATAAGCATCGTCTATTTTCTCTTTGATCTTATTTTCTATTAAAGAAGAATCAATGTCCGTTTTAACAGTTATTGTAGTTCCTCCGGATAAACTAGGGTCTTTGCGAATTATATCATGATTGGAAGAATAGAAAGAAACTAAATAGATAACTGATAAAATCATCACTACTATTGGGATGAATAACAATATTTTGTAATATCTGTCATACCAATGCTTACTTTTTTCGTGACTTAAATTGTGATTGTTTGAGTTATCTTTTTCCATTTGAATCTCATGCGCCGACTGGGGATCGAACCCAGATCATCTGCGTGGAAGGCAGACGCACTAACCATTATGCTATCGGCGCTTTATATTTCTTCAGGAAGGAGCGTTTTAAAGCTTATGTTTCTTAACAAATTGATGAACCCTCAAGAAGCAATATGGGATGACTTGTACTCAAAAAAACTTACTTGGAAGAAGGAAACAATTAGCCTTAAGAATATACTTACTGGCAAAAAAGTTCTTGAACTTGGATCTGGAAATGGAAAGACCTTGAATGCAATATTAAGGCAGAAACCAAAAGAAATTACTGCAATTGAGATTTCTGGGGAAGCGATTAAAAGAATAAAGGGCTTGAATGTAAAATTGATAAAAGAAGACTTCTTGAAGTTCAAAACTAATGACAAATTTGAAGTGATTGTTTGCTATTATTTCCTAAACAATTTCAAGCAGGATGAAAGAATAAAAGTTGCAAATAAAATAAAAGATCTTTTATCTGATAAAGGATTGATACTCTTTGAGGACTTTGCAGTCGGAGATTATAGACAGAAAGGTCTTCAAATTGAAAAGAATACGATTCAAAAGTCTAATGGGTTAATATGCCATTTTTTCGATAAAGAAGAAATAAAAAATGTTTTTGGAGATTTTAAAATAGAAATTTCCGAAAAAACTCTTTCCCCTATAAGAAAAGATAAATCGATTAAAAGGAAAATAATTAATTGTACTATCCAAAACGCACCCGGTAGGATTTGAACCTACGACCTACGCCTTAGGAGGGAGTCGCTCTATCCAGGCTGAGCTACGGGTGCATGAACCCGTAATGGATTAAGATGTTTTAAAATTAATCTAAATGCAGGGACTAGGATTCGAACCTAGGTAGGCACTAAGCACAGCAGATCTTGAGTCTGCCCCGTTTGACCGCTTCGGTATCCCTGCTTGTAAAATACGCTGATAGGAAGTTTTATAAATCTAACATTTTGATGATCTGTGAAGACGGCCACAGTGCTGGGGAAACACCTGTTCTCATTCCGAACACAGAAGTTAAGCCTTTCACGTCCGTTTGTTGTAGTCTCCGTCAAGAGGCGAAGCTAGGATGCTGTCTTCGATTTTTTTATATAGTTTAGATTATTTTGATTCTTATGAAGAGTTCCAAATCTGATGCAAAAAAGAAGATAGAAGAACATTTTTCTCGGGAAAAATTGAGTTTAAAACAAACAAAGAAAATAAAGAAACTTTCTATGGCCAATAGAATAAGACTTGGCATATTTAGGAAAAGGTTTTGTAAAAAATGCTTATCTGATTTAAACCTTGGAAAAGTGAGAATTTCTAAAGAACATAAGATAGTTGTTTGTGGATCTTGCGGGTATATTAACAAATCAAAAATTAATTAGGATTTCTTAAACTTAGAAACTTCTTCTAATACGTCTGCATGTCCAAGCATTGCTGCTCTGCAGCAGTACCTTTCTACGCCTAAATCTGTAAGAACTTTACCTGCTTCTTCTCCTGCAGTTGTTCTTTTCTTGTATTCTTCCCATAGTTGACCTATAGGCTTTCCACAACCAAAACATCTTACTGGAATTATCATACTACTATTGCTATCTGACCATTTTTAAAGGTTTGCTACCAAAAGATTATTATATTTAGAGCTTGAATTTACATTATGGAAAAGAATTTGATATATCTTGATGGGGTGACTAAACATTATCATATGGGTGACACTACGGTTAAGGCTGTTGATGGAATAAACGTTTCCATAGATAAAGGAGATTTTGTTGCTATAATGGGCCCATCAGGAAGTGGAAAGTCTACCGCAATGAATCTAGTAGGAAGCTTAGATCTTGCTACGAATGGTAGAATTTTACTTGAAGGAGTAAATATAGAGAAGTTTACAGAATCTGAGCTTGCTCAATTAAGGGGCAAGAAGATAGGGTTCATTTTTCAAAGTTTTAATTTGATTCCAAATTTAACTGCAAGAGAAAATGTTATGCTTCCAATGTTATTTCAGAAAATTCCATTAGATGAGAGAATGGAAAGGAGCAAAGATTTACTCAAACTTGTTGAATTAGATACTAGAATGGATCACTATCCAAATCAGCTTAGTGGGGGGCAGCAACAAAGAGTTGCAATAGCTAGAGCATTAGCTAATGATCCTGAAATAATTTTAGCAGATGAACCTACTGGAAATTTAGATACTAAAACAGGAGAACATGTAATGAAATTATTAACAGATCTAAATAACAAAGGAAAAACAATTATCTTAATTACTCACGCCCCAGATGTTGCAATGAAGCATGCAAAAAAAATATATTGGTTAAAAGATGGAAAGATAGAAAAATTAACTGTAAAGAAAGGCAGTACTTGGACTACAGTTAAATCTCCTTAATAATTGCCACTTGGAGATTATTAATTTTGTGGATAAAACTTATAAATTGTTTTTGATGCGCTGATTTATGAGTAAAACTAAATCGATTATTTTTGTAACACTTCTTTTGTTTTCTATGATTGGTTTTAGTTCTGCACTTAATGTAGATTCTGTAATTGTAGACACAGTTTCACCTGGTGAAGAAGGAGTTATGAGGATAAATGTTCAAAATGATGGGAATAACGATGTTGATCTTGTTTCATTCAGTTTAGAATTTAATCAAGCTGGAATAATTCCCATAGGCAGTTCAGAGGGTTTTGTTAATAGAATAAAGGAAGATGATGATGAACTTTTTGCTTTTAGATTTAGAGTCTCTAATGATATACATGCTGGGACTTATTCTATACCTTACACTTTAAAATATGAAGATGGAGGAGATCAAAAAACTCAAACAGGTAGAATAGGTATTGTAGTTTCCGCAGACCCGGACATAGAAGTTTTTGCAGATTCTCAAAACTCTATCATAGGGCAACAAGGCACCTTGAATCTTAGAGTCGTTAACAAAGGCTTGGCAGATGCAAGATTTGTCAATTTATTTATTGAAAGTGAAGATGTCACATTCTTATCTGAAAATTCAGAATATATCGGAACGATTGATTCGGACGATTTTGAAACAAACAATTTTGATGTTATTTATAATACTAAATTTCCCTCAATTTCTGTTAGAGTGACTTACAAAGACTTCGATAATAATGATAGGGAGATTTTAGATACTCTATCTCTTAGGGCATATACTCAAGATGAAGCAATAGAGAAAGGTATTTTAAAGAAAAACAATGCACCTACATATGTTGGAATCGCTGTTCTTCTACTTATCATCTGGTTTGTATATAGAGCGATTCGTAAAAGGCGTAAAAGGAAAGAATAAATTTGATATTGTGGAGAAAGCATGATAATTGATTATGCATCTATTGCCTTGAAGAACTTAAGAAGGAGAGGGATTAGAAGTTGGCTTACTCTTTTAGGAATATTTATAGGAATCGCGACAGTAGTCTCTCTTATTAGCCTTGGAGGGGGATTAAGGGCCGCAATATTATCTCAATTTGGCATAAGCTCCACTGAAGTAATAGAAGTTCAAGCTGGAGGCCTTAATTCTTTTGGTCCTCCCGGAACAAGCGTAAGTAAACCTCTAACAATTCAAGATGTAGATGCAATTTCTAAATTGGGACCGGTAGAAACAGCAATACCTAGACAAATAGCTACAGTTAAGGTTGAATTTAATAAAATTCTTAATGTGGAAGTTGCAACAAATATAGTTGATGGCAATGATAGAAAAATACTTTATGATATCCTTGGAGTAAGCACATTAGAAGGAAAATTGCTTGAAGATGGAGATGTTGGCAAGGTTGTTCTTGGGAACAATTTTTATTATGAAGATAAAAATGGTTTCAATAAGCAAATTAGAGTTGGAAATTCTATAACTATAAATGGAAAGAAATATCAGGTAAAGGGGATATTTGAAAAGAAAGGCAGTTTTATTTTTGATCAAATAATCATGTTGGATGATGAAGACCTTAAGTCTATATCAGATAATGGAGATAATGTTGATTTAATAGGCGTTAAGGTAAAAAGCAAAGATTTAGTCGGTACCGCTCAGAAACAAATAGAAGATCTTCTTAGACGCAGAAGAAATGTGAAAATTGGAGAAGAAGATTTCGAAGTATCTACTCCTGAAGCAGCACTTTCTACAGTCAATCAAATACTTGCGGGAATACAGATATTCATAGTTATGATTGCTGCAATATCCATAATTGTTGGTTCCCTTGGAATAGTCAATACTATGACTACTTCGGTTTTAGAGAGAGTCAGAGAAATAGGAATAATGAAAGCAATTGGTGCTAAAAATTCAGATATATTTTATCAATTTTTAATTGAAGCAGGCCTTCTTGGAATGGTTGGAGGATTAGCAGGAATAATATTTGGAATGGGAATAGGATATTTGGGGACATTTTCTATAAACTCATTTTTGGGAGCAACTACTTCCCCTCAAATAAATTGGCCCCTAATAATAATCACATTTATTGGTAGCTTTGTCATAGGAGCTATATCTGGAATAGTTCCTGCAATTCGTGCAGCTAATCAAAAACCTGTGGAGGCATTGAGGAGTTAAATGATAAATAAAGAGCTTGTAAAGTATTCATTGAAAAATATAGCTCATAGAAAATCTAGAAGTTTTCTGACTATATTCTCAATACTTGTAGGAATATCTACAATATTCATATTTGTAAGTTTTGGACAAGGTTTGTTTGATTATGTAAATGAACTCAAATCTAGTTCTGGGGCTGACAAAGTAACAGTTATTCCTAAAGGAATTGGTGCTCCTGGATTGGATAAAACTTTCTTTTTGACCGAAGAGGATTTGAAAGCCGTAAGTAAAACTTCTGGAGTCTATGAGGCTAGCGGGATATATTCCACTGCCGCAGAAATTTCAAAAAGCAAAACTAATAAATTTATTTTTCTAGTTGGCTTCGACACAGACCATACTGATTTAATGAAAGAAGTTTTTTCAATAGATCTTGATAGTGGAAGAGACTTAAGGAATGGGGATGATAAAAAGGCTATATTGGGATATAATTATCAAATAGAAGATAAAATACTTCCCGGAAAACTTACTCTTAATGATAATTTAGAAGTTCAAGGAGAAAAAATAAGAATCGCAGGTTTCTTTGAACAAATAGGAAATCCCCAAGATGATTCTAATATTTACATCACACAAGATTATTTTGAAAAATTATACCCTAATAGTTCTGGAAAATATAATCAGATAGTTGCTAAAGTCGATGCAGATAATATTCAAAATGTAATCGATAGAATAGAAGATGAATTAAGAAAATCTAGAGGATTAAAGAAAGGCAAGGAAGACTTTTTTGTTTCTTCATTTGAAGATTTATTAGAACAATTTACTAGTGCTTTAAACTACATAGTCTATTTTGTAATATTTATTGCACTTATCTCCGTTGTAGTCTCTGCAGTCAATACTGCAAATACAACTATCACATCAGTCATTGAAAGAGTTAAAGAGATAGGAATAATGAAAGCAATTGGGGCACGCAATAGTGAAGTTTTTGCAATATTTGTATTCGAAGCAGGATTTTTGGGATTCGTAGCAGGAGTTATAGGTATAATGGTTGGATTAGTGGTTACTTCTATTGCAGGAGCATTTTTGAAAAATGCTGGTTGGGGATTTTTAAGCCCACATTATTCATGGCAGTTATTTTTGGGATGCATATTATTTGCAACATTAACTGGAGCACTATCTGGAATTATACCTTCTTGGAGAGCTTCTAAAATAAGACCTGTTAGAGCCCTTCGTTACGAGTAAGTTTTGGACCTAACTGTTTTTTTAAGTACCTTATGTGATGTCTCGCTTTTCTTCTCGAGATATAAAGATAAACAATTATTCCGATTATTGCAAGCCACAAAACTATAGTCCCTATAGGAATATTAGATTTTTGTCTTGTGCTTTCAAATGCTAAATCGTTAAAATTGATTTCTTTATTGATTACTCTTCTTTCTCCGACTTCATCGTTGTATTCTATTTCTACATTAATTGGACCTTGACTCAATGATGCATCAAAGGTTGCAGACGTATCTTCATTTGATCCAAGCTCTCCAATAATTTTTACATTTCCTCCCTCAATTAGAGCGTTTGTTTGCGAAGGAATTTTTATAGTAATTGCTTGAGCGTCTTTATCTCCGATATTAACTATACCTATAACTAATTTTTTAGTAGAAAAAGAATAACTATCCAACGTAACAACGAAATCTGTTCTTACTTCTTTTACAGAGATGTTAAAATCATAAACTTTTGCAAATTGAGAATCTAAATTTATCCAAGTTTTAAGACTTAATTTTTGATCTCCATCTAATGCGTTAGAATCTACTCTAACTTTGTAAGGTACTAACCAGAAAGAATTGAATTCTCTGTCATATGTGCCGCCTTTTATAGTTTGTATTTTTTTATACCCTGGATCCAATGTAAATGGATAGCCTTCTAAAAATTCTAAATTTATGTTTCCACATTCAGGATTTTCTGTACCTGCAATCTGGAAAAGTAGTTTCACAGTTTCACCAGGAACTGCTGAAACAGGATCTTGATTGACGAGAGTCGGAGTTAAAGTGCATAAGGCAGAGGCCGTATGCACCATTATAAATGCTAAAGCTAAGATCATCACAACTCTTTTCATATTTTTATTTAGAACCTTTTACTTATAAATGTTGACTGAAAAAACTATAAAACTTTATAAATGGTCATCTGCTAAGGTGTCTGAAAAAAATGGTGACCAAGTGTGTTTATTGCAAAGCAGAAATAACTGATGGCAGAGCTGTAGACGTATGTACTCATTGCGGTATTGGAATCTGGGGCGAAAAAATGTTTCAGACAATAATCAACAATATGGGTGCTGCTAGAGACAAAGGCGACCTTTATCAAGGAAGCGTTACTTCTTAAGAACGTTCTTCTTGCGGAAGCTTTTTAAAGCCCTCGAATCAGGTAATTCTATGTTAACCAATAAAAATATTAGGAATAGGGGAAAGTTATCCTTCACAAAGTATTTTCAACAATTTAGTGAAGGAGATAGTGTAGCTGTTGTTAGAGATTTAACTATACAAGGCACAGGATTCCCATCTAGACTTCAAGGAAGAACTGGAGTGGTTATTGGAAAGAGAGGAGAATCATTTATAGTTTCAATTAAAGATTTTACTAAACCTAAAACTTATATTATAAAACCTGTACATTTGAAGAAGATAGAAGGAGTTAAAAATGATAATTAAAATGAATCCAGTTCATCTGGCAGATGTTGAGGAACTTGCTGGAGATCTTGAAAATAAACCTGAGCTTAAAGCATACTTAAAGGAATTTTCAAAGTTAGATAAGAAAAAATCTGATGCATTATTAGAAGGATTAAGATCATTGAATAACCATAAAATAAAAGAAGAATCCATGGTTAAAATAATAGACCTTTTACCTAAGGATTCAGAATCATTAGTTAAAATATTCAATGATGTATCCTTAGATGAAAAAGAGTTAGAGGCTATTCTAAACTTAGTGAAGGAGTATTAATCATGATTAAGAAAGATGATTATGCTTTAGTATTAGATTATCTTGCAAATGGATATCCATTGTCTGGAAATATGAGGCCAGTTGTTCAAGCAATAGGAACTGAACATTTAGCATTACTTGAACTTGCACCCGTTAGAGGGGCTCAAATAGCACTAGATGAAAAAGTTTATATAGGCCCGGATAAGAGAGACAAGATATACTACATTATCGGCAGATTACGTGTCGATAAGTTAACAGGAACTGCGAAGATCCAATTACAGAAGTTCGTTGAAACTTATGTTGGGGAGCGTGAAGAAGAGTTTGTTAAATTCTTTAATTCTGCTCAAGCCATAAACACAAGGCTCCATCAACTTGAACTTCTACCTGGATTTGGTCGCAAACATACACAAGAGTTGCTTAACGTTAGGAATGAGAAACCTTTTGCTTCGTTTGAAGAAATCAAACAGAGAGTTAAAAGTGCTCCCGATCCTAGAAGGGCAATAGAAAAAAGGATAATGGAAGAGTTAACCGAAAACCCTAGACAAAGGTTATTTGTTAAATAAAAATGGCAGAAGAAAAAACAAACGAACAATCTGGAAAGAAAGAAGTTAGGCAGGACTATAAGCTTAAGCAGCAAAGAGAAGAGGAATTATTAGAATCATTGGTTAGAATTCATGGTAAAGATATTCCCGGAGGAAAAAAAGTTTATCCTGGATTGACTTATATTAAAGGGATATCTTGGTCAGTCTCTAATGCTATTTGTAGGCTTCTTGAGATAGATAAGAATTCTAAAATATCTGATCTTTCAAAAACTCAAATAGAAAAGATAGAATCTTTTATTCAAAACCCTAAGATATACGAATATATGATGAATAGACAAAAAGATTACGAATCAGGTAATTCTAAACACATATTTACAAACGAATTGGACATGACAAAAGATTTTGATATAAAACGCATGAAACAAATAAAGAGCTACAAAGGTATGCGTCATTCTCTTAAACAACCAGTGAGAGGACAAAGAACTAGAAGCCATTTCAGAACAACAGGAGTAACTGTAGGAGTAAAGAAGAAAGCTAAGTAAAATGATTCGCAAAAAAAATAAATTTTCGTGGCCAAGAAAGCTTTATGATAAGTCTAGAATAAGCGATGAGAATAAACTTGTCGAAGAATATGGACTTAAGAACAAAAGGGAAATTTGGAAAGCTGAAGCAAAAATAAAATACTTTAGAAATAGAGCTAAATTTTTGATTACTGAACCACAAGAAGAAAAGGAGAAGTTTTTCACTAAGCTTAGAAATATGGGATTAGATGTAAAGACTATTGCAGATGTTCTTGCACTTAATAAAGAAGACCTGTTGAAAAGAAGATTGTCTACAGTTGTTTGGAAAAAAGGACTTTCAAATACAGCTAAACATGCTAGACAGTTAATTGTTCACAAAAAAGTTTACGTCGAAGAAAGATTAGTTAATATTCCAAGTTATATTGTTCCTACTTCTGTTGAATCAACAATAAGTTTGAGACAAAAAATAGCTAAAGCTAAACCTGCAGAGGTAACTGAATGAAGAAAGAATCTAAAGTTGAAGCTGAAAATAAAGAAGAAAAAATAGAATCTACTGAGACTTCTGATCAAGAAGTTTCTTCTGAAGAAAATCGCGCCTCTAAGGAAAAAGAAGAGAAGGCAGAATTAACTCCTGGAATTGCTTATGTCTTTGGTTCATATAACAACACAATAGTCCATATAACTGATTTATCTGGTGCAACAATAACTAGAATAAGTGGTGGAATGGTTACAAAGCACAGCAGACTTAAGGCAAACCCTACTACTGCTATGTTCGTTGCTAAGAGAGCTTCTGAATTTGCAAGAGATGCTGGAATAAATGCATTATACGTTAGAACAAGAGGAAAGACAAACTCTCCAGGAATTGGTCCTGGCGCTCATGCTGCCGTAAAAACCTTAGGCAAAGAAGGATTCAAAATATTAGGAGTTTTGGATACTCACAGAGTGCCTAGAGGTGGACCTAAGAAGAAGGGAGGTAAGAGAGGAAGGAGAGTTTAAAGGATAATTTTAAAAGCCTTTTCTCTAAATACAATCATGGAAATAATTTCTAAAACACCTGAGGGGATAGTTATCAGAACTGATAGCAATTATTCTTTGCTTAATGCAGTTAGGAGAAGCGTTGAAGAAATACCAGTCCTTGCCGTGGATGAAGTAGAAATCTTCAAGAATGACTCTGCATTATATGATGAAGTTCTTGCACACAGAATAGGACTTATGCCTCTAAAAAATGAAGGAAAAGTTTCAAGCAAATCTTCTGCTACTTTATCTTTGAAAAAAGTAGGTCCTTGCACAGTTTATTCTGGAGACTTCAAAGGAGATATAGAAGTAGTTTATGATTCTATCCCGATAACAATATTGGAGAAAGATCAAGAAATAGAACTTTCTGCAACAGTTAATGTGGGCAATGGATTGATGCATGCGAAATATGTTCCGGGACTTATTTATTATAGAAACTTATTCGAAGTTAAGTCTGGAAATGTAAAGATAGATTCAATAGTACAAGATTCAAAAGGTCCCTTGAAGCCTGAAAAGAAAGGAACCAAATGGACTTGTGATTTGACAGATTATCAAGCTGAAGAAATCAAAAGACTTGACAAAGATTCTATTTCAGACTCTTCTGAATTTTTGCTATTTGTTGAATCTTTTGGAATCTTAGATTCTGATAAGATATTAGCTAAATCAATAGGATCTTTGCAAGACAATTTAGAGTCTTTTGAAAAATCTCTGAAATAAAATGATAAGTAACACTGCACTGGCTAAAAGAATAAATAAAAAAATGGACACTTATGTAGTGGATACATTATTTGCTGCAAAGAGATCTAAGGCTTGGAATAAGATTGCACAGATAATTTCTGGAGGAAGAAGAAAATATCCTTCAATAAATTTAAGCAGAATTGATAAAGAATCTTCTGGAAGCGAAATACTTGTAATTCCTGGAAAAGTTTTGGGTTCTGGAGACCTATCTAAGAAAGTTAAGATTTGCGCACTTTATTTTTCTGAATCTGCAATGGCAAAAATCAAAGAAAAAAAAGCTGAAGCAATAAAAATAATTGATGAAATTAAGAAAAATCCTAATGCGGAGGGGATTAAAATATTAATATGATCTCGATAGTAGTTGATGGTACAAATTCAGTTCTTGGACGTCTTTCAAGTTATGTTGCTAAACAGGCACTTCTTGGAAAGAATGTTTCAGTCGTAAATTGTGAAAAGATAGTTATTTCTGGAAACAGACGTTTGGCTCTTGAAGGTTACAAAGAAATTCGTGCTAAGGGAGGTTCTTCTTTGAAAGGTCCTCTTTTCCCTACAAAACCTGCAGCAATCGTTAAAAGAACCATAAGGGGAATGTTATCTCATAAACAAGGAAGAGGTGCAGAAGCCCTTAAGAAAATAAGATGTTATGAAGGATTGCCTGCTGAATTTTTGGAAGCTAAACTTCAAAATGTTTCTCCATCTAAAGGAGTAGTTACAATTTCTCTAAAAGAAATTAGCGAGGAGTTAAGATGAGCGATTTATTATTTAGAACATCTGGTAAAAGAAAAACTTCTGTTGCTAAAATAAAAGTTTTGAATGGAAGTGGAAAAATATTGTACAATAATTTTCTTATTGATAATTTAAAGATGTTCCACAATCTATCATTACTTGAACCTGTGAGAATATATGAAAGCCTTTTCGAAAAATTTCCTTATAATCTTGAGATCAAAACAAATGGTGGCGGAAAAGAGTCCCAGATTCAAGCTGCTAGACTTGCAATTGCTAAGGCACTTGTCAATTTGACTAAAAAATCTGAACTTAAAGAAGCTTATTTGAAATATGATAGGCATATGCTTGTTGCAGATGTTAGACGTAAAGAACAACGCAAACCTGGAGACTCTAAAGCTCGTGCGAAAAGACAAAAATCTTATCGTTAAACAAAATGATTCTACTTGAAGATATTATTTCACTAATAAACTTGATCAACCACTATTTTGTTAGGGCCGTGTATTTTTTCTCTAATCTGAGATCTTAAAATTTAGAAATATATCTTTTACAAAACCTTTTAAACAAAGGCATTTCTTTAATATTAAGATGGTGATTGAAGCTTTAAACAAATTAAATACTGAGCTGAAAATCAGAGGATTTTCTCAGTTGACAGTTAGAAATTATTCATTTTTTGTTAACAAATTTATTCTAAAGGCAAATAAGCCTGTCGAACAATTAACTCAGGATGATGCTAGAAACTATCTTGCTGAAATGTTTGAAGATAAATCCAAAAATACTATAATGCTTGCAGCTGCAGCTCTAAAGTTTTTTTATGCAGAAATATTAAAAAAAGATTTTGGTGAAATAAAAATGCCCAAGAAAGATAAAAGACTTCCAGAAGTTTTAACAAGAGATGAAGTTTCAAAATTAATTAATTCTGCTGAAACTAGAAAATCAAGATTAATACTTTCACTACTATATTCTTCTGGATTGAGAGTTTCTGAACTTGTTAATTTGAAACCTCAAGATATAAACTTTGCAGAAAACATTGGATGGGTTAGAGGCGGAAAGGGGTCAAAAGATAGAATGTTTACATTATCTTCAAATTTGGCCGGAGAAATAAAAGAATATTTGAAAAGAAAAGAAAACTCCAGATACTTATTTTCTGAAGAAGATCCTTTGACCACAAGAAATATACAGAAAATAGTAAAACAGTTGAGAACTAAAGCAGATATACAGAAAAAAATAACCCCTCATACATTAAGGCACAGTTTTGCAACTCATTTACTTGAGAATGGAACTGATATTAGAATGATTCAGGCATTATTGGGACACAGCTCTTTGAACACAACTCAGATTTATACGCACATATCTTCCGACCAAATAAAGAAGATACAAAATCCATTAGACGTTCTTGGGAATAAAACTCAATAAATTTATAACGAGAATTACCCTACGCTTTTTATGAAAACTACCCTTATAATTACTAGTTTTAAAGAACCTAAAACTATTGGAAATGCTATAAGCGCTGCATTAAATCAAGATACCAAAGTTAACTATGAAATTATCGTATCTGCTCCAGATGAAGAAACATTAAATGTTGCTAGAAAATATTCTTCAAAAAATAAAAAATTAAAAATTTTCAAAGATCCAGGAAAGGGAAAAAGTTTTGCTTTAAACTTATTGTTCAAAAAAATAAAATCAGATATATTAATATTAACTGATGGAGATGTTTTCTTGAATAAGATAGCAATAAAAGAGATTGTAAATCTTTTTGAAGATCCTAAGATCGGGTGCGTTACAGGAAGACCTATACCCTTTGAAGATAGGAAAACTAAGTATGGCTATTGGGCTAATTTTTTATTTGATAGTGCTCATAAAATAAGAAAAGAGTCTTATTCCAAAGGGAAATTTATAGAGTGTTCCGGATATCTTTTTGCATTTAGAAAAAAAGAGATAGATCAGATACCTTTAGACGTTGCTGAAGATTCTGTTATCCCCTATTACTTTACTCAAAAAGGGTATTCTATAGGTTATGCTGAAAAAGCTGAAGTTTATGTTAGGAATGTTGACAATTGGTCCGATTGGGTAAAACAAAAGATTAGAACAAGCAAAGCACATGAAACTCTTTCAAAATATGTAGATACAAATAAGGTAAAAAGAGTAAAATCTTTTTCTAACGAATCTAAAGGTATTTTCTCTCTTATTTCATATCCTAGAAATCTTAAGGAATTTTGGTGGTCAATTGAATTAGCTTTTGCTAGACTTTATATGTGGATGATGGTTTTTTGGGATACTAAAGCCAAGTCAAAACATTATGGAGATAACTGGGAAAGAGTTGAAAGCACTAAATAATATTTAGCACATAAATTAATATAAATTCTAAAGTCCTGGTTTTTTTATGGATACAGGATATAAAATTGGAGAAATTATGGTCAGAGATGTTAAGACTACATTTCAAGGAGATATCATAACTCTTGCTGCTAAAAAGATGGCTGAGGAAAAAATAGGCTGCTTAGTTATAACAGACGATAAGGAAAAGGTAATAGGAATATTAACCGAACAAGATATAGCAAGGAAAGTTGTTGCTGAAGGGAGAGAAGGGGCTGCCACTCTTGTAAAAGAGATTATGTCTAAAGAAATTGTACATATTGAGCCCCATCAAGATCTTCATAAGGCAGTAGAATTAATGGAGCAAAACAGCATAAAACATTTACCAGTCATACTTAATGGCAAACTTCAAGGGATAATTACATTCAAGGATATTATTGCAATAGAGCCTGCGTTGATTGAGTCTATGAGCTTCAAAAGCTCACTTAGAGAACTGGAAAATAAGTAATTAAACCGAACTTATTATCATTGCTCAAAGATTTAGCTTTTTATTAAAAGATTAAGCAAAGATAAACCGAACTTGTTTATGCTTGCTGGAAATTTTAAGCGTTGATCGGAAGTTTAATTTTTGAATAAATTATCATCTTTGAATCCATGAGGGACAAAAAGACCCTTTTCTTTTAACCGTTGAAAAACTTCTTTTTGAAATTCTCTATGATGCACCATCTTGTGATGATTTGGACACAAACCAGTTAGATTTTCTTTAGAATTATTATCATGATTCATATCCAGATGATGCAAATCCACTATTTTATCAAAACCACAAATAACACATAATTTTGTTGCATTTTTGTAAGTCTCAAAATCTATATTATGATAGCGCCTTGTATTGTGAATTTTTACTTTTTCTACATGAAATATTGAATTATAACAACCATTACAAAGGCCTTTTGCATGCATTGGCCTCATTCGCTCGCACCGATCACATCTCACTATTTTAGGCTCCCAGATTAACTTTTTGTAGCAAACCTTGCATAAACCCTCAGATTTGCCCTCTTCAGCAACTTCCTTTTCTTTATTGCAGTTTTTACAAATCTCCTTAACCATCAATTATTTAGGTCTCTAAACTATTTAAATGTTTCGGTCTCTAAAAATTTATATACTCAATTGACCTTTAAAAACTATGAAAATCTTAAAAGAGAAGTCAAGAACTTACAAAGATCAAGAGTACTATAAATATAAAGTTAACATACCAGGGGTAACTATGGATGCTTGTGGATTCAAAGAAGGCGATGAATTAGAGGTAATTCCAGGCCACAATACATTAACTTTACGAAAAAAGCAGAAAAACGACTAAAAATAGATATTTAGAGACCTCAAAACGACTGCTAATGTATCTTGTACGAACTACTTAAGGAGATTAGACTTGGCAAGTTCTAATTGATTGCTTAAGTGCCTATTAATCAGATCATCAAACCTTTTCAGAGTCCATTCTGGCAAGATAGGGAGTTTATGTTTTGCCCTATGAGTTATTTCATCATCAAGTTGTGCTTTCGCAAAATCAAAAGAGATAGATAGCATATCTGCATATACTGTAGAAACTTTGCTTTTTGGAGCCAGTTTTTTTAATAATTGAGCCGTAGCAGTTAAGAATGCCCATTCAACCATCTTAAACAGATAGAAGCATCGTTAATAAATATTATTGTATTAAACGAACTAATAGCGAATTAGTCTAAAAATAACCTACTGTATGTTTCCTGGTCTAAAGTTTTAACAAATTTATCTAATTCTATGATGGCTTCATTAACTATATCTACGTGTTTTTTGATTCTATCTTCAACTTGACAAAGATTTGATTGGATGGCCCTTACATTATCTGCTTTCTCATTTATCAACTTTTCATTGGAATCGTTGAAATCAAATTTATCTCTTAGACTGCTAAGTTCATTCATTACTTGATTTGCCTTAAATAGAGATTCCCTATTATTATAATAGACGGTTGCAATTGACTTTTTTGAAGGAGATCTAAATGCCTTGCCAATTTTTTCTAAGCCTTTGTGGTAAACTGCGTTTATTTTTATATTATCTATCTCTTTTTTAGTTTGAGCCATAACTCTTTTGATTTTGAGAGTTTAATATAACTTTCTATGTCGGGCGCGACTCGCGCTTCGCGCTCGCATTTACGAAGGCAAGTTTCTTAATATTTATGGGCACCTTGGAATTGAATTAAACGAATGTTTATGGTGTGCTGAAAGATTTAGTTTTTGCTTAAATGTTTGATCAAATTTTAAAATGGGCTGAAATCTACATTGTCATGTAAGAGCTGAAGTATTCCTATAATTATAAGGTATAAGCCTATTGCAATTCTCAGAAGTTTTGGCCATGCAAGTACTAAGATACCAACAACTATTGCTAAGATTGCTGAAAGGGTTAATACTATTGAGGCCATTATCTCTTTGCCACCTTTTCTTCTCTTAGGATGAATTTAGCAACTAGAAATACTACCCATGCAATTACCAAGAAATTTATCAAACTTCCAAGGAATGATCCCCAACCTAGAACTATTGGTCCTAAGGATAAAGTTGCTTGTTGCCATTCTCCTCCGGGTATGAAAGGCGTAATGATGGGCATTATTAGATTGTCTACTAGAGATTTTACAAGTGCTGTAGCTGCAACTCCCATAATAAATGCTATTGCGAGAGGAACTACTTTGTATTCTTTAAGGAATTCCTTGAATTCAAATAATGTTTTCCTCATACACTATCTGAATGTAGAGGCTTTTTATATTTTTTGAGAGTTTTGGTGTTTAAAAAACATAAACAGGTGTTTGAACAGCTGTTTATCGAATATAAATAGAAATAATAAAAAGAAGAGGTAAAAAAGGCTAAAGGCAATTACTTATTCATTACCTTATTGATTCCTACAATTGCTAAAGCGATTACTGCAATCCAACTGTGAACTGCTTGGGATCCGATAACTACTCCGATCAAAGGAAGTAGCCAAACCAAGGCAATTAATAGAAACATCCACCCTGATAACTTACTCATTTAAACACCTCCTTTCACCTCTATTCGAGATATTTTAGTTAAGGCCTGGGTGTTTAAATAGTTTTACCCCATTTGTTGCGATTTTTATGTATTTTTGAGTTTTTCTTGAGAAGGTGTTTAAACAGGATTAAAACGTAAACAGCTGTTGAATGGTGTTTAAACAGTTGTTTGTTTATGGGATTATGGTGTTTATTAGGTGTTTAGAGGTGTTTATTTTTGTTATTCTTAGTAGCTAAAAAACACAAGATTTATATATCATATACGTCTATAATAACTGTATGTTTGGATTATTTGGTTCTGGAAAAAAGATGAAAAATCTTGAGAGTGAAACCAGAAAGGGTTTTTCTGAAGTTCGAAAAGACTTTGAAGGGGTTAGTAAGTGGATTAAACACCTAAATAATAGCGATAAACAGCTGTTTGATTTGGTTAGCGATCTTAAAATAGAATTAGCGTCGTTAAAAGATGATCTTGAAGGATTGAAAGAAGCTGTTTCAATTTCAAATTTGGCTGTTGAACATAAACAGGTGTTCAAAAAAACAGCTGTTTTGCCTGAACAGGAGGCTGTTTATCCTGTTGTTAAATCTGTTCAAACACCTGTTCAAACAGGCAATTTTCATGATATTTTGAATGGACTAAGTAGTAATGAGAGATTGATAGTTTTTACCTTAATGAATACAGAGTTGAAGCTAAGTTATGAAGATATTGCCAGACTTTTAGGAAAAGAGAGGGCAACAATAAGAGGCCAAATAAATGCGATAAAACAGAAAAGTGAGGGGTTAATACAAGAGTTAACCGAACCTAGCGGGAAGAAAAGAGTATTTGTGAGTGAAGAAGTTCGTAACAAACTAGAAAAATATGCAAAAGTGAGAGTTAAGGAAGATAAAAAATATAAAAAATTACCAAAGGAGAGCATAATTTAGAGTAAAAAGTGAGGAAAAATGATGATAAGATTAAAATTTTCAAAAAGTGAGACAAAAGTGAGGGCTTTTTGCCGTGTTGAGTGCATAAAGCCTGATTTGGTAAAAGAGAGTGAATTGGTTAAATAGCTAATAAGGCCTAAAAAGATAGAATTTGGGGCTTTTAAGGCTTTTTAACAATAATAGTGAGAACAACAATTTTATTCGGTGTGCCAGTTTTATAAACTTCTTAATTGAGAGATTGTAGCAAGTGAGGCTATTCTTTTAAGATCTTCTGGAATAGAAAGAATTACTTTTTTATTCGATTCTTTTAACTTGTTTAAAGGAATACCTTTATTGATGATTTTTCTCACATAATCTCGAATAGAAATTTCTGTAAGCCCTGTTTTTTGTGCAATTATATTATAATCTACTACAAAACCTTGTTCTTCTAATTGATAGATTGTGCCAAATACAAGCATTTCTTGTTCTGTAAGCTTCTTAAATTTTAAACGAACTTCCTTCTTTAGATCATCGAGAGTTCCCAGGATTTCTGAAACTCTTTTAAGATTGCTAATTCTGTCATTAACCGAACTTATTGTACCTGTTTCAGTGGAAATGAAGGGGTGTTGGATTGTTTGTTGGTTTGTTTGATTGTTTGTTGGAACCCCATCACTTCCTGTGGAAAAGCTTGTTTTAGGAGTTATTAAGCCATTATAAGGCTGTTGTAGTGTTGGAGAGTTCGTTTTATCTGTTGGGAAATACTGTTGGTTTGTTGGTTTGTTTGATTGTTGAGATCTAAGTTCGCTTAATAAAGATTTTATCTCTGAGATTTCTTGATATAAGTATTCAATATCTTGCCTTACCCTTTCAAAGGCTTCTTTGATTGGATCCATAGTATTTTGATTAGATGTGGAAATATAAAGATTTGTTTACTTGAGATTCTTATATGCTTCAAAGGCAGGAGTTGATATTCTCCATCTAATCCAACGAGCATAATCATTTCCGTTTTGACTTTTCTTTATCTTTGTTACAAGCTTATTTTTTTCTAGATCTTCTAATAAAGACTTAGTAAACTCTTCGTCCCTTACTATTTCTTCGCTTATCTTTGAGGTAAAGACTGCTTCTGGAGAGACATTATAGAGATATGCCATTATTTGTTCAGATATTTTTGAGCGCTTATTCTTAGATATTCTAGGCATAGTATTTTGTAATTGGTAATGTTTTTATAGTTTATTTTTGCCTTAAGATATTCTTTTTATGGTTGAAAGTAAGGTTGAATTTGCAAATGTGCGAAGTAGCACAGATGTAATTGGGATTTTACATCCATTAGTTAAGGAATGGTTTTTTGGGAAATTTAAGGATTTCTCACTTACTCAACTTTATGGAGTTGCTCCAATTCATGAAAGGAAGAATGTTTTGATAAGTGCTCCAACTGGAGGAACTAAAACTCTTACCGCTTTTCTTAGTATTTTGAATTATATTGTTAGCTTGGCTGCTAAAAATGAACTTGAAAATAAGATATATGCCGTTTATTGTTCTCCTTTGCGTGCTTTGACTAATGATATTTATGTTAATTTGGAGAGACCGCTTTTAGAAATAAAAGAATTGGCGCTATCTAAAGGGATTAAGCTGCAAGATATAAGAGTTGGTCTTCGTACAGGAGATACAACTGCTTCTGAAAGAGCAAAGATGGCTAGAAAAGTCCCTCATATTTTTGTGACTACTCCTGAAAGTTTAGCGATTGTGTTAACTGCACCTAAATTTTCTGAGAATTTGAGAGCTCTTGAATTTATTGTTGTTGATGAAATACACGCTCTTGCTAACAAGAGAGGAGTTTTTCTTAGTTTGATGCTAGAAAGATTAGAAAACTTTAGCGCTATAACTCCAGTTAGAATTGGATTGAGTGCAACTATTGCTCCGATTGAAGAGATTGCTAGATTTTTGGTTGGCACCGGAAGAGATTGTTTGATCGCTAATGTTCCATTGATTAAAGAAATTGATATTGGATTGATTAGTCCAGGAGTTGATTTGCTTACAATGGATGGTGCTGAAGATCAAAAAAGATTATATCATATACTAGATGAATTAATAGATCAACATAAGACTACTTTGATATTTACAAATACTAGAAATGCTACTGAGAGAATTATTCATTACTTAGACACTCATTTTCCTGGAAAATATAGCGGTATGATTGGAGCACACCATAGTTCTATGAGTAGAAGTCAGAGATTTTTGATTGAAGAGAGATTGCGTAAAGGAGATTTGAAAGTTGTGGTTTCAAGTACCAGTTTGGAATTGGGAATAGATATAGGTTCAATAGATTTAGTAATATTATTGAGATCTCCTAAAAGTGTTTCAAGGGCACTTCAAAGAATTGGAAGAGCTGGACATCAATTGCATTCAAACCCTAAAGGAAGGTTTGTAGTTACAGATAGAGATGATTTGATTGAATGTGCTATGTTAATGAAACATATGAAAGAGAAGATAATTGATAGAGTAGATATTCCAATTAATGCTTTAGATGTATTGTCTCAACATATTTATGGAATGGCTATTTCTCAAATTTGGAATATAGATGATATGCTTAAACTGATTAGAAAGAGTTATTGTTATTCTAGCCTTAGTAAAGAAGATTTTATGAGTATTATTTCTTACTTATCTGGAGATTATGATCTTGAACATAGAAATGTTTATGCTAAAATATGGTTTGATTCTTCTATAAATCAAATTGGAAAAAAGGGTAAACTTGCTAGAATTATTTATTTAACTAATATAGGAACTATTCCCGAAGAAGGGTTTGTTAGTGTTGTTATTAGTTCTCCTGTGGAAATGAAAGGGTCAATTGTGGGAAGTATTGATGAGGCTTTTTTGGAGAAACTAAAGAAAGGAGATGTTTTTGTTTTAGGGGGTGTAAAATATCAATTTATACATAGCAAAGGAATGAAAGCCTATGTTATTGCTAATGTTGGAAGGCAGCCAACTATTCCTAGTTGGTTTTCGGAGCAATTACCATTAAGTTTTGATGTTGCATCTGCAATTTCTAAATTTAGAGGCCTTATTAAAGAAAGAGTCAAAAATTCACTTGAATGTGTTAATTTCATTAAGGATTATTGTTATTGTTCAAGCGAAACTGCTGGACAAATTTATAGATATTGTTTGGAGCAAGAAGATTTCTCCGAATTGCCTAGTGATAAAAAGTTAGTTATAGAGCATTTTAAACAAGATAAGGAATATTTGCTTTTCCATTCAATGTATGGAAGAAGAGTAAATGATGCTCTCTCTAGAGCTTATGCTTATGTTGCATCTCAGTTGAAACATAGAGATATTGAAGTTGGGATAAATGATAATGGTTTTTTCATTGCTGCAGAAGGTTTAGATTCAAATAAAATAATAAAAGGATTAACTAGTTCAAATTTAAGAACCATAGTAGAAGAAGCTATTGAAAAAACAGACGTTTTAAGAAGAAGATTTAGACACTGTGCTGCTAGAAGTTTAATGATATTGAGAAATTATAAAGGTCGTAGTAAGAGTGTTGGTAAACAACAGGTTCACTCTCACTTTTTATTAAGCGCCGTTAAGGAATTAAGTAAAGATTTTCCTATCCTTAGAGAAGCTAGACGTGAAGTTCTTAATGATTTAATGGATATTGGTAATGCTGAAAATATACTTAAGAAAATAGAAAGAAAAGATATAACTGTAGAGGTAATTAGAACTCCAATGGTTTCTCCATTTGGACTTAATTTACTAACTCAAAGTCATTCGGATTTTATTAAAGTTGAAGATAGGGTTAACTTTTTGAGAAGAATGCATGAGCTTCAAATGAGGATCATTGAGAAAAGATGAAAAAAGAATTTATTGGAAAATGTTTACTTTTAACTGCTGAAAATAAAGAAAGAACTTTGGTAATTGGAGATTTACATTTAGGATATGAGGGTGCTATGAGAAGTTCGGGAGTTATGATTCCAGTTAAACTTTATGAAAAATGCGTATCTGATTTTGATGCAATTATATCTAAAGTTGGAAATGTAAATAATATTGTTATGCTTGGGGATATTAAACATGAATTTGGATATATTTTACCTGATGAATGGAAGTATATAATCAATTTTATAGAATATGTTAAGACTAAATGTTCTAAACTTATTATTATAGAGGGAAATCATGATGTTATTTTATTCCCCATCTTAAATAAAATGGGAATTTTAGGAGTTGACTTCTTTATATGGAAAGATGTTGCATTTTTACATGGGGATAAAGATTTTAGTGAAATTTGGGATAATAAGATAAATTACATTGTTCTTGGGCATGGACACCCTGCAGTAAACTTACAAGATGATATTAAAAAAGAAAAATATAAATGTTTTTTAGAAGGAAAATATAAATCTAAAGAAATAATAATATTACCAAGTTTCTTCCCACTTGTTGAAGGTACGGACCCAAGAGATTTTGATTTAAGTTTTGCTTGGGATTTTAATTTGGATAAGTTTAGAGTTTATGTAATTTCAGACGACCTTAAAGTTTTAGATTTTGGTCAACTTGGGAAGATAAAATAATTTTTGACTCAGAATTTACTTCTGTTGTTGAGGCCTGACTTGTGGGAAAGGTATATGTGGTTGTAAATTAAGATCTTCTTCCAATTGCAATGCCCTTACAGAACATCTTCTTAATACATAATTGTATAATCCAATCATTTTGTCTTTTGGAATTTCTTTGTTTTTCCAAGATTTTTGGAATTCTTTTGATAATTCTTTATCAACCATTAATAATAATGATCCTAAAATAGATATTTCACTTTTTGCTTCTTCGGACTTTGAATCTGCGTCTTTATATAAAACATTAAATTTGAATCCTACTCTTAGTGCTTCTCCTTCTTTTAGAACGTCTAACTTTGACTTTTCTACATTATTGAAAGTTACATCTGTATTGATATTAAATCTCTTTACTTCTGAGCTTTTTTTGCCAGATATTTCATCAATGTTAAATCCGATTATTTTCATGGTTACCCTTATTTAGAACGCTTTTTAAACATTTGTGAATTGAAATTTATAGATTAAAATTGATATTCTTAAATCAAATCTTCTTCTGAAACAACTATAAAGTCTGCTACCGCAATTATTGAATTGTAAGGAATTATTGATTCTTTACTTGTATTTGTTTCGACATTTAAGGATCTTAAGTAAGGTGTTTGATCTCTTATTAAAAGTTGAATTAATTCTCCTGTTCGAGTTTCAAAGGTTATGTCTTTTACAACACCTAATCTTTTACCTTCTTTTGTTACAACAGGCCTTCCGATGAATTCTCTTAAAGGCTTCTTGTTTATGTTCATGTTTTGAATTAATTTACTAAGTATATAAAGATTATTATTTGGAAAAATGTGTACTGGAATGGATGTTTAGTTTGATTATATAACAATCTTTAAATAAGTAAAATTTATTTTTAAAATATGAGAAATTCTGCTAGAATTGCATTGTTGGGTTTGGCTCTTGCTGGAGCATCTGTTGGGGGCTTTGCAGGTTTAGATAGTATATCTAACAAGCATCAAATTGAATCTGATCCTTTATATTTAGAGATAAAAGGTCTTGAAGATGATTTTAACGAAAATAAGAGATTTATCGAAATGTTTGATGAATATAATCCTATGAAAGATTATCTTATAAATGATGAAAATAGAATTTTAAGAGAAATATTAAATAAAGAATCTTCTCCTGAAGGTATTGATTTAATAGAAAGAGAAAGGAATTGGAAAATTGAATTTGGTTTGGGTGGTTTGGGATTAATAGCTTCTGTATATGGAATTTGTCTTCTTACAAGAGAACGTAGAAAATATATTTAAGAATTTAGTTCGGTTAATTATTTTTAATTTTAATTATATAAAAAATTGATTTTACCCTGTGTCCCCTTGATTTCTTCTGGAGATTATAGTAATATATAAAAATGAATTATAAATTTTATTTTTTATATTTTTATTTTTAAAGTTTTGTATATTATAGTATATAATATAATTATTATTTTATTTATTTTCATAAAATAACGTTTATTATATTGTTTTTAATATATATTTATTATAATATCTTTTAAGATATTATATTGTTAATTTGCAGTTGAAATGAAGGTGTCTGTGGGTTTATTGTTCGTTTAAATTTATTTTTGTTTTATCGACGTTTAATGTTATTAATTCACTGGAAATAGAGGTTATTGTGTCAATATCTTTAAATAAAGAAGTTGTTTATTTTGAATTAATGGTGTGTGATGGTTATGACTTCTAAACTTGATAATATCTTTAACTCTTATACTAATTCTGCTAGTGGTATATTCAAAGATAAAAGTGTTTTGCAAATAAATTATACACCTGAAACTATTCCTCATAGAGATAAACAAATAGAAGAAGTTGCTTCTATACTTGCACCTGCTATCAGAGGAGAAAGAGTTAGTAATTTATTTGTTTTTGGAAAAACTGGTAGTGGGAAGACATTATGTGTTCAATATGTTACTAATGAAATATTAAAGAGAGTTAGTGATTCAGGTGCTAATAATTTGAAAGTAATTTATATTAATTGCAAACTTAAGAAAGTTGCAGATACAGAATATAGAATATTAGCTGAAATAATTTCTTCATTAGGAGAAAGCGTTCCTGCTACTGGTCTTCCTACAGATGCGGTTTATTCTAAATTTATAGATATAATTGAAAAGAAAAAACAATTAGTTTTGATAGTAATGGATGAAATAGATCAGGCTGTTAAGAAAATATCTGATGGTTTTTTATATAATTTGACTAGATTGAACTCTGAATTAAAGAATGCTCAAATAAGTTTGGTTGGAATTAGTAATAGTTTGACTTTTATGGATAATATAGATCCTAGGGTTAGAAGTTCTCTTGGAGAAGAAGAATTAGTTTTCCCTCCATATAACGCATTACAATTACAAGACATATTAAGAGAAAGATCTGAGCAGGCTTTTGTTGAAAATGTTTTGGATGAAGGTGTTTTCTCTAAATGTGCTGCATTTGCAGCTCGTGAACATGGGGATGCTAGAAGAGCTCTTGCTTTGCTTAGAGTTGCTGGAGAACTTGCTGAAAGAGAAGGTTCTAAGAAGCTCACTATGGAATTTATAGATAAAGCTAATTCTAAAATTGAAAGGGATAAGATGTTAGATATAATTGAAAATGAACCTAGGCAACATCAACTTGTTTTGTATAGCATTCTTAATTTAATTAAAGATTCAAATAATAATGAGGGAGTTTTTACTGGTAATGTTTATAATAAATATCAAGAATTATGTCAAATTACTAAAGTTGAAATATTGACTCAAAGAAGAGTTTCAGATATAATTGCTGAATTTGATATGCTTGGACTGATAAATGTAGATGTTATAAGCAGGGGTCGCATGGGAAGAACTCGTGAAATAAAATTGATGATTCCTGAAAATTTACAGTCAAGGGCAAAGGAGATTTTACAGACTGCATTGAGCATATGATAAATTCAGAATTGCTTCGAATAATCAAAGAAAAAGGTATTCTTTTAGATAAAGAGATATTCGAGATTCTTAATAATATCAATGATTCTTATACTGTAAAAAAACTACTTGAAAATTTTGAAAATGTTTCTGGTCAAAAGATGATTACTAAGTCTTCTATTTTGAAGAGTTGGGTCATTTCTAAAGATGTTTCTGCATTGACTGACGGGATTCAACCTAAATTTTTGAATATTTTTATTAAATTAGGCATTCAAATTAATCTTAATACAAACCCTGTACAAAATTCCCCAAAAACTGAAAGGATAAATCCAGATTATACCGTTCATTATGCTAAAACTACTTGTGATAAAAAAATAGAAGTTTCTGATTTTGTAGGACATTTTAGAGCAAGATATAAAGAAATTCAAAATATACTATTGAGAAGAAATAATCTTGATAATTTAATGTCTATAAATAAAATTTCAAACACAAGACAGCAGTTTTCTATAATAGGAATGGTTAGTGAAAAAAGGATAACTAAAAATAAAAATTTAATTGTAGTTTTTGAAGATTTGACTGGAAAAACAAACGTTGTTTTTAAGCAAGGTAGTAGTTCATTCAAGGATGCTAATGAACTTCAACTTGATGAGGTTGTTGCAGTTAGATGCTCTGGGACTAATGAATTGATTATGGGATATGATATTTTCTTTCCAGATTCTTTTGTAGCTCAAAAAACCAAGTTTGACGAAGATTGTGGTCTTGCTTTTATTTCAGATATTCATGTAGGAAGCAAGAAATTTTTAGATGTAGAATTTGGAAATTTTATTGATTGGCTTGGAAGCGACGATGAACTTGCTAAAAAAATAAAATATATTTTTATTGTGGGAGATACTGTTGATGGAATAGGGGTTTTTCCTGGACAAGAAAGGTTGCTTGAAGTTAATAATCTTAAAGGACAATATGATATGTTCGCTACTTATCTTAATAGGGTCCCTAAGAGAATAACTATGTTTTTATGTCCTGGACAGCACGATGCCTCAAGAGTTCCCGAGCCGCAACCTATTCTTGATAAAACATATGCTGGTGCTTTATATGAAATTTCAAATTTGGTTTTAGTTCCTAATCCTTCCATGATAAAGTTATATGAAGGACATAAGGAATTTAAGGTACAATTGTATCATGGAGCTAGTATACATACTCTTGCAGATACAATTGATGAATTGAGATTAATTAAAGCTCACAAGTATCCTGCAAAGGTTGTTAAACATATGTTGAAGAGAAGACATCTTGCCCCTAGCCATGGTGTTTCTGCTTCTATTGTTTATGTTCCTAATCCTGAAAAAGACCCATTGGTTATTTCTGAAGTTCCTGATTTGTTTTGTACTGGAGAGGTTCATAGGCTTGATATAGAAAAATATAATGGTACTTTGATATTAACTGGTAATTGCTGGCAGGGAAGAACTGATTTCGAAGAAAAGGTTGGAAATATTCCAGATCCTTGTAAGGTTCCTATATTTAATGTGAAAAATCATGAATTAAAAATACTTGATTTTACTCTATCCGAAGATAGGAATCTTGGGAGAATGGAGGAGATTGCTAAATGAATTCTGAACAATATTTCAAACTAATAAGTGATGAAGTTAAGAAGGCTTATGATGTTGCCGAGATTGCAAGAGCAAAGGGACTTGATCCAGTTTCTAAAGTTGAGACCCCTATTGCTATATCTCTGGCTGAAAAAGCGGTTGGATTAATTTCAGTTATTTATCCTCAACTTCAAGACATAAAAATTATTAATAGAATTCTTGAATTGGAAAAGCAATATGGTCAGTTGACAATGTCCGTGTGTTTAGGAATAGCTGAAGATATTGCTAAGGAGAAATATTGTAAATTTGAAAACTTGCTTCAAGCAATTGATGCGGGAATTCGTGTTGCCTTTTCTTATTTCACATTAGGTGTTGTTAGTTCACCTATAGAAGGATATACTGATTTAAAATTGAATAAAACTAAAGATGGGAAGGATTATTTTGTTGCTTATTTTTCAGGTCCAATTAGAAGTGCTGGAACGACTGCAGGTTGTGTCGCTTTAATGGTGATAGATTATTTGAGAGAGATTTTTGGATTTGCTAAGTATGATCCTACAGATGATGAAGTTAAGAGATATGTTACAGAAAATTATGATTATCATGAAAGGGTTACTAATTTGCAATATTTACCTTCAGAAGAAGAGATTACTTTTCTTGCTAAAAATCTCCCTTTTCAAATAGCTGGAGAACCAACAGAACAAAGAGAAGTTTACAATTATAAGGACCTTCCAAGAGTTGAAACTAATTTTATTAGGGGTGGGATGTGTTTGATGTTTTCAGAATGTTTGGCCCAGAAAGCTATCAAAGCTTTTAGACTTCTCAAGATTGCTAAAGAAAATGGGTTCAAATCTACTGGATTTGATTTTTTAGAGCAATATGCTGATGTTCAAAAGAAAAAAACAAAAGTTAATTCTGGAGGAGATGGCGTTCCTACATATATGAAGGATATTGTTGCAGGAAGACCAATATATTCTCATCCTTCAAGATCCGGGGGATTCAGATTTAGATATGGAAGATCTAGAAATTCTGGATTTTCTGCCACATCTGTTAGTCCTGCGACTATGGCGATATCAAGGAATTTTTTATCAGTTGGAACACAGCTTAAAATTGAGAAACCTACAAAAGGTTGTGCAATCTCAATGGTAGAAAATATCGATGGACCCATTGTTAAACTTAAAGATGGAAGTGTTGTTAAGCCAATAACCTTGGAAGAGTCAAATAAGATAAAAAATAACGTTTCAGAGATTCTTTATTTAGGAGATCTTTTGTTTTCCTTAGAAGATGTAATTAATAGAAATCATCCTTTGCTTAAGCCAGGATATGTAGAAGAATGGTGGAATCTTCAACTTGAAAAAAATGGGGGAAAGGTAAATGATATTTTCAAGATCTCTCTTGATGATGCGATTTCTTTGAGTAAACAGTATTCTATTCCCTTACATCCAAATTATATTTATTATTGGACCCAAATATCTTATGACCAATTTTTAGGATTTGTTGATTGGGTAGCTCATGGTAAGATTAATGAAGGAAAACTTATTTTGCCTTACAATAAATCTGATCAAGATAGATTTTCTAAAGGAAAGAGGGCACTTGAATTAATTGGTTGTGTACATGATGTATTTTTAGATAATGTTGTTCTTGATGAAGTTAATTCAAGAGCTTTACTTTATAATCTAGGAATAGAATCTTTTGAAAATATTGAATCTTCTTTTGATAACCTTGTTAAAAATGTTCCTTCAGATGAGGAAGTATTGGCGATCATTAATGATCTTTCTAAGTCAACTATAAAAGATAAAGCAGGAGACTTTATTGGTGCTCGTATGGGTAGACCTGAAAAAGCTAAGCTTCGTAAGCTTATTGGAAGCCCTCACGTTATATTTCCTGTTAGCGAAGAGGGAGGAAGACTTAGGAGCGTTCAAGCTGCAGTAGAATACGGCAGCGTTAATGCAGATTTTCCTAATTATTTTTGCGGAATATGCGGGAATGATAGTCCTTATCCAAGATGCCCTGTTTGTCTTACTTTGTGTAAGAAGAGAAATTACTGCTTAATTTGTAAAAATTATTCTGATTCCCCTTGTGTTGAACATCCCGAGAAAAATCAGTTGTTTTCTACAAGAAGAGTTGATATAAAGCAACAATTTGAACTTGCTAAAAAATTAATTAACGCTAGAATTGATGATCTTCCTGTTGTAGTTAAGGGGGTTAGAGGAACTTCAAGTGAAGAACATACATGTGAACATTTAGCTAAAGGATTACTTCGAGCTAAATATAATTTACACGTTAACAAAGATGGCACTATAAGATATGATATGACTGAGATGCCGCTTTCTTATTTCAAACCTAAAGAAATAGGCACTTCCGTTTCTAGATTGAAGGAGTTAGGATATGAGAAAGATATAAATGGAAATACTCTAGACAATGAAGATCAGATTTTGGAGCTTTTCCCTCATGATATTATATTGCCTGCATGTCCCGACACATTAGATGAAAAAGCAGATGATGTTTTCTTCAACATTACTAAATTTGTAGATGATGAATTAGAGAAACTTTATGGGTTAAATAAATATTTTGAAGCTAAGGATAAGGGAGATATTACTGGAATACTTTTTGCTTGTATTGCTCCTCACATTTGTACTGCTACTGTTGGTAGATTGATTGGTTTTTCTAAGACTCAGGCATTTTTTGCATCTCCTTTTATGCATGCTGCAATGAGAAGGGATGCTGATGGTGATGAAGCTGCAGTTATTTTGTTGATGGATATGCTTTTGAACTTTTCAAGAAAGTTTTTGCCTTCACATAGAGGTGGTACTCAAGATGCTCCTCTTGTTTTGAACGTTAGAATAAATGCTGGAGAAGTCGATGATCAAATTTTGGATACAGTTTGTGGAAAATATCCTCTTGAACTTTATGAACTTGCAGAACAGAGGAAGCACTCTTCTGAAATTAAGGTTGAAAAGGTTTCTACTAGGCTTAAGGAAGGAAGGGATGCATTTAAGGATTTAGGATTTACTCATGACTGCGATAATATTAATCATGCAGTTTTGAACTCATCTTATAAGACTCTTCCTACTATGCACGATAAGGTTTCAGAACAGATGGACTTGTGTTCTAAGATAAGAGCTGTCGATACTAGTGATGTTGCTAGGCTGATTATAGAAAGACATTTTATTAGAGATATAAGAGGAAATTTAAGGAAATTTTCACAACAAGTTTTTAGATGTGTAGGTTGCAATGATAAATTTAGAAGACCTCCTTTGTCTGGGAAGTGTACTTCTTGCGGAGGGAAGATAATCTTTACTATTTCAGAAGGAAGTATAGTAAAATATATGGAATCTGCTTTAGATCTTGCAAGAACTTTCAAAGTTTCTCCTTATTTGCTTGAGAATCTTGAAATTGTTCAAAGTGACATTCATAGCATATTTGGAAAAGAGAAAGAAAAACAAACTACTTTGAGCTTTTAGAATTGATTTGTTAAATATATTAGAATTGTTGGGACTAAGAGGACACCCATCATATTTATTCTTCTGACGTTTGAAGATATTGCAAAAATGCCCCATGCCGTAGAGGTTATAAAAATTAGAAATCCATACCAATTTGATAAAATTATTACTGCTATTATTAAGATTAACAGCATTATTATTGAAATTTTTGAGTAATCTATTTTTTCTATTGCTTTTAGAAATAAACTTGTTAGAAATATAGCTACAAATGACGTTAGGACTATTGTTATTATTGAGATTGTCATAATGTTAACTAGTTGATTTGATGAGATTTCTCCGGCTATGCTCTTTATTGCAGCTGCGGCCCCGGTTCTTGTTTTATTTAAGAGATATAATGTTGTAAAACTTAAAACCATTACTAGAATGTTTATTGTACCTAACATCATTAGGAATGATTTTCTTGATTGGGGCACTATTTCTGAAGATATTGTTGCTGCATGTCCAGAGCCTATTCCTGGGAGGAATGAACATAGGGGTGATGAAATTATTGATCCGATTATGGATTTGAAATAGTCTTTTTTTATTTCTTTAAATTTAGGTAATTTTATTGGGTCCTGTTTTGGGATCTTTGTTTTTTGAGATAGGCTTATTATGATGCTTGAACCTCCAAATAATCCTCCTAATAATGGGAGAAGTGGTTCTTTAACAGGGGAATTTAATGAAGCATAACCTAAAAGTCCTGTTGCTACAAAAATAGATAGTGCTGTCCAAACTTTTTCTTCTCTTGCTATTGTATATATTGAGATAAATATTAACAAGAAAGGGATTACATAGATTATTTTTTGATATATTAAAGGGACCAATTTTATGAAAATTGGACTGATTATAATTATTACGGGTATAGAAGTTATCACGCCTATTAGAACTAGAAGAATTGCTTCCTTTCCCTTTCCTTCTTTTAGGAGTTCATGGCCTGGAAGAACTGAAAGAAAAGACTCTGAGTCTGTTGCTCCTGTTAATATAGAAGGTATAAAATCTAAGACTGTATGGGTCATAGCTAAAGAAACTACAAAAGAGATTAATGCGAATGTAGATACTGATGCAAATATTCCTAAATTTGCTACCAATATTGCCGTTACTGTGTTGATATGTATTCCAGGAGTTATCCCTGTAAATGTTCCGATTAATATTCCTGCTATTATGGATATAATGATTTCAACAATCACTTTATTGATAACTGTTTGATATTTTTAGATTTACTTAGGACAGACTATTGCGGTGCTGTAGTTTTTGATCAATTCCTTGGCCATAGATTTTACTTCTTCTAATGTGACTGCATTTATTTTTTCGTCATATTTATAGTAATCTTCAGATCTTCCAGTTGAAATTTCTTCAAATATTAAGTTATTCATTGCATTGATGCTTTCTTCTGTTGCTATTCTTCTTATTCCAATTAGTCTTTGTTTTGAATCTTCAAGATCTTTTTGGGTCATTTTTTGGACATCTTTGAAACCTTGGATTATCATTTGTTTTACCTTTTCTAATGCTTCTTTTGTCGTACCAACATAGATGCTATAGTAGCTATAGTTTTTCTCTCTTTCTATTCTTCCCCTTACGGTATATGCTAATCCATGTTTTTCTCTTATCTCAAGGAATAATGTGGATGACATTCCGCCTGCTAAATATGCATTTAAAACTTCTAAGGTTTTTTGTTTTTTATCTTCTAGAGGAACATGCATCCCTAATAGTAATTGTGCCTGATCAATTCCTTGTCTTTCTTCTTTGATATCTTGATTTTTTATTTTTATTTTTATATGGGAATATTTTTTATTTTGAGGTTGGAATTCTTTTTCTAGTCTATTGCATATTTTTTTTATATCTGCTTTTCCAACTAATGTTACTACAAAATTTTCAGGAGAATAATTGTTGTTAAATATCTCAATTATCTTTTCTCTTGATAAGCTTCTTACAGTTTCTGCAGATCCTGATATTCCCAAACCAAATGGCTTTTCATATAATGCAGATTCAAGAAGTTCGTAGACTCTTCTTTCAGGATCATCATGGAATATTTTTATTTCTTCTATGACTACCTTTTTTTCTTTCTCTAGTTTCATTGGATCGAATGTAGGATTTTTTAAAATGTCATGTATTATGTCGATTCCAGTTTCTGCATGTTCTGAAGGTAATTTGAACCAGTAAGAGGTTACATCTTGGCCAGTAAATGCGTTTAAAATTCCGCCTTTTTTTTCTACTTCTCCTGAAATATCTTCATGACTTCTTGTTTTAGTCCCGGTAAATAATAGGTGTTCGAATAAATGTGCTACTCCTTTTACTTCTGCTGTTTCATAAGCTCCTCCAAAAGGGTTTGAGATGCTATAGCATATTATAGGAAGATCTCTTTTTTCATATAATACAGTTATTCCGTTTTTTAGTTTTATTTTCTGAAATCTCATTTTTGTTTAAAACGTTAGGGTTTTATATGCTTTTTTACTAAAAAATTTATGCCTATAAATGCAGGATATGAATATTTTGATGCTGAGAAGAAATACTTAGCTGCGCAGACACTTGATGAAAAAATTGCTTGTTTAAGAGAAATGATAAAAGTTGCCCCTAAACATAAGGGTTCAGAGAACTTACTTTCAGAGCTTAAGACTAGACTCAAGAAGTTTTTAGAGAAATCTGAGAAAAATTCTTCTGTTGGAAAAGGTAAAAAAGGGATAAGAAAGGAGGGATTTCAAGTTATTCTTGTTGGTTTGACTAACTCTGGTAAGTCTATGTTGCTTAGTAGACTTACAAATGCTTCTCCTATTGTCTCTTTAACTCCTTTTTCTACTAATGAACCTAATGTTGGAGCTATGTTTTACGAGGGAGTTAGTGCTCAGATAATTGATTTACCTGCTGTTTTAAGTAAAGATTTTGATATGAGTATAGTTCATACTGCTGATTTGGTTCTTGTTGTTGTCGAGAAGTTTGAAGATTATTCTTCTTTTGAAAATGTTCTTGAACATTGCAGGGGTAAAAAATTAATAGTTATAAATAAAATAGATCTTTTAACTGATGGGGAGGTTAGGAAACTTGATTCGAGATTAAAATCTAAGAAAGTAGACTATGTTTTAATTTCTGCTTTAAAGAATGAAGGCATTGACCTACTTAAGAAGAGAATATTTGGGTTTATGGATGTTATAAGAGTATACATGAAAGAACCTGGAAAACCTCCTTCTTCACAGCCCGTTGTTGTTAGGAATGGAAGCACTGTAAAAGATGTTGCTGAATCGATATACAAAGGATTTTCAACTAAAGTTTCAGAAACTAAACTTACGGGCCCTAGTGGAAAATTTGCTAATCAAAAAGTTGGATTAAGTCATGTTCTAAAGGATAGGGATGTTCTAGAATTTAAGACAAGATAAATTACTTTCTTCTTCTTATTATATATGCTCCAACTATTACTATTGCAGCTGCGATTATTATTGTTAATAATAACTTAGATGTTGTGCTTATGCCTTTGGATGAACTTCCATTCTCGGTTCCTGCTCCTTGATCAGAACTCTGGACTGTTGTATCTGGTTCATTAGATGATTCTTGTTTCTTTCCTTCATCTGATGATGCAGGAGGGCTTAAACTTGCCCCTCCGCCATTTGAAGAACTTCCGCTTTCGACAACCGAATACGTGGTAGTTACAGATCTTGAATTTCCAGCAAGGTCTTGTGAAGTGCATCCTACTGAAAATGAAGGTCCTGTTTGTGAAGTCGAAGGGTGTACTGTAGTAGATATACCATTTGTTCCGTATGAGCTATTTATGCCTGCCGTTACATCAGATACAGAACATGAACAAGTTATAGTTTCTCCTCTTGTAACTGGGTTAGGGGAGCAGCTTAAACTTACTTCTGGAGCTGTGCTATCAAATATTATGTTTTGAAGAACTGCTGAGTTGTTTACATTGTTTAAACTGTCATTTGCTATTATTGTGATATTATATGATCCATCTAAATAATGAGTTGTGTTTATTGTTGTTACAAAGTTATTTGTAGAACCTTCTCTTGTGAGAGTTAATGTTGCATTTGAAACTCCAGAGCTTCTGTTAGTTATGTTTACTAAAACTGTTTGTACTCCGATTGTTGCGTCTGCAATGCTGAGATTTATTATGAATAGGCCGCCATTTGCTGATGAAAGATTTGCTCCTGCACTAAATGGTGCAGAGAAATTAGAAGTTGTTGAAATTGGGGATGTGCGATCTATTATTAAACTTCTACTCGAATTTGTAAGATTTGCTATAATTGATGATTGAGTTGCGTTGGTAATGTTTGCATTTAATGTGTATGTTCCATCTGGGATTACTATTGATACATTTGTGGAATTAGCTGCACATGCAAGGTTATTTCCTGATATTCTTACACAACCTCTTGTTAGTGTTGCTATTGGAAACCATAAGCTTGTTCCATTTCCAGTGTTATTCATGAGAAATGTAACGTTAAAATCCGCAGCGCTTATTCCAGTAACTCCGGAGGCATTAACAAATGTAACATTTAGAAAAGTTTGGCCTAATGAAAGATTTGTAAAGTTTGATCCTGATGAGGGAGAGACTATTTTTACTTGAGTGTTTGCTGAAATTTCTGCTGCAACTATCCAAGATAATGTTAAAACAATTATTGTGCTTATTAAAAAAATTATTTTTTTATCCTTAAGGGTCACTCTTTTTTACTTCCAGATTATCTTTTCATGAAACCTTTTCTTTTTATAAACTTTACTGCTGCTATTGAGATTCCTGCTATTGCTACTACCCCTAATATTATCCATATTACATTCTTTGTTACTGTTGTTTTTCCGCTTTCGGAATTTAATCCTTGTTGATTTCCTTCTATTAGATTTACGTTTTTGTTTTCATCTTGGTCTGTTGAATTATTAGAGCTATTTCCTGATGTTGATGATGAGCCTGAACCTCCGGATCCACCTGAACCTCCGGATCCTGAACTGCTTTGTCTTATGGATGTTACATTATAATACAATATTGAAGTGTTTAGATTTCCAGCTCTATCTTGAGTTGTACAAGTTGTCTGAAAATTGCTGCCTGTGCTTGAAGTTGAAGGATTGACAGTGAATGATACTCCGCTGGTTCCGTAGGAACTATTTATTCCTGATAAGCTGTCCGAAGAGCTACATGAACATGTGATTGCATCGTTTTCTTCTGCGCTATAGGCATCGCAACTATGACTCAATGATGGGAGAGTATTATCAAATATTAATTGATAGACTTTTGCTGAATTGTTAAGATTTCCTAATGAGTCATTAATATATGCAGTTATATTATATACTCCATCATGATAATTAGAAGTATTTATTGTTGCAGAGTAACTTGATGTCGAACCTTCTCTTGTGGCAATTATTGTTGAATTTTGTTGTCCTGTTGAATTTGTTATATTAAATATTACTGTCTGTATACCTCTTGTTGCATCTATTGAAGATATGTTGATGACTAAGTTTTGAGAATAATTTTTACCTGCTAATGGGTTTGAGAAGTTAGAATCATAGGTTACTGGAGGCGTACTATCTATGTAGATTAAGTTGCTTAAATTTTCCCTAGATGTTACAGATATTGAAGTAGATGGATTGAAAATTGTTGCGTTTATGCTGTAAACTCCATCTGGTATTGATGTATTTGTTATTGTTGCAGCACAGAATGAACCTGTCGATGCTAAAACCTGACATCCATTTGATGCTGAAGTGTTTCCTATTTTTGCCCATGTTCCGCTGATATTTAGAAAGAAACTTGCATTAGATGGTTGAGCTATATCTGTTCCATTTACGAATGATACATTAAATAAAATTGAAGATATTGATGTATAATTAGATCCTGATGTTGGAGAAGTTATTTTTACGTTTTCTCCTAATGCTAAAACTATTGCTATCAAAGATATTATAATTATCAAGAATGCTACAACTTTACTCTTTTTTACCATTCTTTATTTTACTGCGAATCGGTTTTATAATCTCTTCTAATGCTTCTACTGTTGCATTTTTTAAGTCTAAAGGATGTAACTTTCCTTCTTTGAAATCTTTTTCTAAGGAGCCGTAGTCTTCGTAATTTTTGTTTCCTCCGAATTTTTCTGGCCTATTTATCTTAAGGATATTTTTTATTGGCATTATTATCAGCTTGATTATCTGTAGTATTGGATTATCTTTAACTTCTTTTTCAAGGCAGTAAGCATTTTTTATTGAATCTTTAATTTCTTCATATTCATCTGCAAATGATATTCCGCTTCCCGGAATGGATTTTGACATTTTGCTTCCAGGTCCTTTTAATGAAGTTATTAATGGTGTATGGACTGCTACAAATTTGTAATCCATTGAATTTTCTACATCTTTTCCAAGCATATGTATCTTTCTTTGTTCTAGTCCTCCTAATGCTACATCTACATTTAGATGTTTTATGTCTGCTACTTGCATTAAGGGGTACCAAAGTTGAGAGATTGTAGCATTTTCTATATCTCTTGCTACTTCTTGCATGCTTCTTAATCCGCGATTTAAAGACATTGATTGAGAGATTTTCATTACATCTAGCTGGTATTCTTTAGAAAATTGAAATTCGCTTCCTAGTCTTATCTCTGATTTTAGTCCTAAATATTTTATTGTTTTTTTCCAATTTTCTATTTCTTTTTTGATTAGAGATTCTTCCTTTCTATTTAGCATCGCATGAATATCGGCTAAAAGGACTATTGTTTTGAATCCTGCCTTTTCAAAATCCATTAATTTTGTTATTGTAACAAAATGCCCTAAGTGCATTGGCCCATTAGGTTCATATCCACAATAGACTACAGGTTTTTTCTTTTTATTTATTAATTTGATTATTTCTTCTTCAGTAACTATTTCTTCAGTGTTTCTTTTTATCAAGCTTAATTTTTCTTTTGTATCCATATTATTCATTATAGGAAGGTTAATTTAAACTTTGTTCCTTATAGTTTTATGAGGAAAATTGCGTTTATTATTGGAATTATTGGTCTTGCTGTGCTGATTGGTTTTTTATTATTTGATGGGAAATATGTAACTAATCTTGATGGGCTTATTGTTGGTCAGAGCGTAAAAATTAAAGGGGTTGTTGAGGAATCTAGAGATTTCTCTTATGGGAAAATTCTTGTTGTAATGGATATTCCCGTATTTTGTGAATGTGTTAAAGATTATGTTGGATCTAATGTAGAAGTTTATGGCATTGTTGAAAAATTTCCAGAAGATCTAAGGATTAGGGCTTTTACTATCAAAGTTCTTGATTGAATAGATCATGGACTTCTTTTGCCCTTTTTCCTAATACCTTTTCTAGTTGTTCTATTGATGCGTTTGATATATTTTTTAGATTTTTGAATTCTTTTATTAGATCTTCTGATTTTGCAGGGCCTATTCCTGGAAATCCTTCCAATATAAATTGAATTTGTTCTTCTTTAGAGGCTAGGTTTTTTGAAGGCCTTATTGATAACTTTTTTTGTTCTTTGTTTATTGTTAAAAGATTTAGATATTTTGCAGTATCTTGTTCATCTTTTGAAAATATTATAGGTATTTTTGATTTTATGGCTGTGTTTAGCATGAATCCTCTTATTGCATTTTCATTAATATTTATGTTAGAAGTTTTATCCTGTTCTATGATTAATAGCTGGTTTGGGTATTTTTTTAGATTTTCTAGTTGGTCGAATATTCTTTTGTCTATTATTGAATTTATTAGATCTGGGTAAGTTTTTCTTTCTATGACTATATCTCCAATGATATAGTCTCCTATTTGTAATTGTTCAAATTGTATTTTATTATTTAATTTAATTAACTCGCTTGCCACTAATGAATTTTTCTCTCTATTATCCATTATTACAGGCATTTTTTTGATTTCTTTTTGTTCTTTTGTTTTTGAGAATATATTGAAGAAAGTCATCTGAAACTGTTTAATGTCCTGTCTTTGTTTTGAAGATTTGTTTTTACTGTTTCTATTGTTTTATGCATCTTTTTTTCTCTTGCTATTGATACATAATGGAATGTTTCATCTCTAGTGCCTTTTGTAATAAGTATTGCTAATTTTCCATTACTTAATCTGGCAGTTCTTCCAGCTCTTTGTATTCTCCTTATTTCTGATGGAATTGGTTCATAGAAATACACAGCATTTACTTCTGGGATATCTAGGCCTTCTTCTGCTATTGATGTTGCACACAATACATTTATTTTTCCTGATTTGAAATCTTCTATCATCTCTTTTTGTTCTTTTTGAGATAATCCTGAACTTGTGTTTGAACTTGAATGTTTCTTTTTTGCTTGTCCGACAAATATTTTTGATTTAATTTCAGGTATTTCGTTTAATTTTTTAGAAATTGTGTTTGCGGTTTCTCTATATTGTGTGAATATTATTATCTTTGAATTTTTATTATCTTTAAATTCTTCTTCTAATAAAGTTTTTAGTTCTTCTACTTTGGGGTGTTCTATTCCTTTCTCTTTTAGTTTTTCTAAAGATATCATTGCTGCTTTAAATTCCATTGAATTTACCAATGACTGAACTCCTTTGCTTTTTTTCTCTGCTGCTTGTTTTTCTAAATTTTTTAGGTATTCCGATAGTCCTGCAAGTGTTTGAGTCTCTAGTAATTCTATTGCATGCGAAATTTTTATTGCTTGCGCACATAAAGACATTCCAATCATTGCATTGAAGTTTCCTGGAGATACCTGTGTAGCTAATCTTGACTGTAATTTTAGAAGCGTTATTTTGTTTGCAGGTTCAAAAAGAAGATTTCTATTTCTTAACTGTTCTACTTTGGAATCATAGATTCTTTTTAGAAGAGTTCTTAGTTCAATAAATTCTTCTGGAAATGGTACTTCGTGTTTGTTGAATTCAATTTTTTGCAAATAAGGTTTTACATCTTCTGAATCTCTTGTTCTTAGCTCTATTTTATCTATGTCTAGATTTTTACAAATTTGTTCTACTTTGCTCTTGTCTGAACCAGGAGATGCAGTTAGTCCAATTATTCTTTGATTTTCTGCTTGGGACTTGTAAGCATTTGCTATAAATGTATAATCATAATTTTTTAGACATCTATGTGCTTCATCTATTACTAATAATGCTACTTCATTTAGATTGTATAGTCCTTTTCTTACATCATTTGCAATACATTGAGGTGTTGAAAAAACTATTTCTGTTGAGGACCATATTTTTCTTCTTTTAGTTGAATTTATTGCTCCTGTAAATATATCCATTTCTGCGAATAATTCTGGGAGATTCTTTTTGAATGATTCTAAATGTTGTTCAACTAACGGTTTTGTTGGTGCTAAAAATAATACTTTTTTTCCAGGAAATTTTTTTAGCCTATCTACTGATAACATCAAGGCAATTAGAGTTTTACCTATTCCTGTTGGTAAGACTACTAAAGTATTATTTTCTTTTGCAGTAGCTACTATTGCTTTTTGATAATCTCTTGGAGAAATATTCTTTAGTTCTTCCATTTTATGCTTAGATTAGAAGCATAGCATAGGTCATGAATATTAAAGTTATTACTGCTAAAACTGACCATAGCACCCTTGATCCGAAGTATATTTGTGAACCATCTAGTTTTGAAAAAGGTATCATGTTAAAGAATGCATAAAATGTGGCCATTTTTCCTATCGCTGACCAGAAATCTCCAGGAAGCCAATAAGTTACAAAGGTTATCAAAAGACAAGATAGTATTCCTGCTGCTCCGACTAATGCGTTATGCCAGTCAGTCATCTCAGTAAAGCTATATGGTCCGAATTTTTTTGCAGCTCTTCTTTTTAGGGCTCTTGTTTCATAAGTTAAAACGGTCATTAACTTAACACTTCCCAAGGTGATTATTGAAATAAGTAAAGGGATTAGGACTCCTGCAGTAATATCTTTATCTAAATGATTTTCTGGTGCTGGGCCATATCTATTCATTTTCCACAGTTCGTGTTCAACGTCTGCATCTAATCTTGATGCAATTATTTTTTTGATTCCTATATTTATTATAAGAATTATTGCTGAAGCTCCAAGTGCTATTGCGAATTCAGCGAATTTTCCTTTTATTAGTTCAGAGAATCCGAAAACTATCCCTAATATTACTATAGCAATTAATACTTGAGATATTTCTTTTCTTTTCATTGTTTATTCTGTAAAAGCTTTTGAATATAAATTTATTTGTTCTAGATTATTCTGTAATATGTTTTTTGTGATATCGCAAAGTATAAATAGACAATCTATCAAATCAACGTATGCTTAAAATAAAAAAGGTTTCAGAGGTTTTGAGTAAACACGTTTATACTGCTGAGGGAGAGTACTTTGGACAGGTTGAAGATGTTAATCTGATGGATAATAAGATTGATGGATGGAAGATTAGAGTTAGTGGTGGTTTTATAAGCTCACTTGGCGGAGCAAGAGGAGTTATTATTCCTCATCAATTTGTTAAGGCTATAGGAGATGTTTTTGTTATCACTGGAAGCTCTATTCCTTCAAAGAGTGATGGAATGGATATGGGTCCTTCTGGTGCTTCAAGTTCTGCTCCTGGATCTTTGTCTGGAAGTTCTTCTGGAAATTCTGGAGGGTCAATGATGACCTCTGGTTTTGATAGTTTCTGATTTTAATAAATAAGATTTAAATAATCTCTTTGTTCTTGTGTGTCATGGTTGAAACTATTTTGTCTAGCCCTTTAATTTCTGAGGCGGTACTTCCTTTCATACTTATATTTACAGTTGTTTTTGCAATATTGCAGAAATCTCAAATTCTTGGAAAAGAAAAGAAACAGATAGATGCAATGGTTGCTTTAGTGATTGGGCTTATTACAATTACTTTTGCTAGAGCTGTTGGGATAATCAATCATTTACTTCCTTTTCTTGCTGTTTCTGTTGTTATAATTTTAGTATTTTTGATAATGGTCGCTTTGTTCCATAAGGATGACAAAGAATTTGTTTTGCATAAAGGTTTCAAATGGACAATATCCATTGCAGCTTTTGTTGCAGTAATTATTGCAGTTCTTTATTTTACAGGGGCTTGGGATTATTTGGCTACTAAGTTTACTGAAGGAGGATCTAATTTAGTTACTAATGTTGTTTTCATAGTAATAATTGTTGTTGGATTTTTGATAGTCTTCTTTGGAGATAAGAAGAAAGAATCTAAGTAATTTTAGAAACATATTTAAATAAAGTTAGTATTTTCAGATGATGGTTGATGTTGGCATTTTTATGCAGTTTTTCTCTTTATATGATTTATATTCTCAATGGGAAGCTTCAGGAGTCTTTGATTTTCTATTGCCTGTCTTGCTTATTTTCTCCATAATATTTGGAATTTTGACAACTACCAAAGTTTTAGGAGATAATAGGGGAATTAGTTTTGTTATAGCTATTGCTGCTGCTCTGATGGCTATGAGGCTTCAGATAGTTTCTGATTTCTTTGCTTTACTTCTTCCCGGATTGGGAATAGGTATTGCAGTAATTGTTGTTGTTTTGATAATGGCTGGTTTGTTTATGGGTGCTGGTAATGCTAGAGATTGGATGCCTACATTCTTTTGGGGAGGTCTTGTTATAGGTTTGATTGTAGTAATTTCAGTGCTTAATAGTTTTGCTTGGTTTGGTTCGATATGGTGGCAACAGAATTGGGTTTCGATTGTTTGGATTGTTGTGATATTAGCAGTTTTAGTTCCTTTCTTTACAGAGCATAAAAGCCCTGCAGATAAAGCTGCTGAAAGTAAAATGTATGGTATCCCTTTAGAGGGTATTAGGAAGAAGTAAGGTGGCAGTTGCAGATCTTTCTAGTTTTGTTTACTTTTCTCCTGTTTTAGTTTTTCTTGCAGTTTTCGGAATAATGTTTGCTTTACTTCAGAAGACTAAGCTTATTAGTGGAAGTAATCCTATGAATATTTTTATTTCATTTGTTATTGCGACAATATTCATAACCGCATCTAGTGCTACTCAATTTCTCATCAATGTTGTTCCTTGGTTTGCAGTTTTGTTAATTTCATTATTTTTGATAATGGTTTTGGTTAGTAACGTTAAAGGGGGAGATTCTATGATTGGAAAGGGATTTGGATGGGTATTTGTTGTCTTATTAATTATAATATTTTTAGTTTCAGGTGTGAAGATATTTTCTAACTCTCTGGCTCCTTATCTTCCTAGTGCTACTTATGAAGATGTTTCTCATGGGGATCCTAGCTTAGTTAGTTTTTTCAGTTGGCTTTATTCTCCTCGAGTTAAGGGGTTCTTTTTGATTATTGCAGTTGCTGCTTTAGTTACATGGTTACTTGTAAGAAAGTGGAAATAATTTTTATTTAATGTTTATGTTCTTTATGATGTTTTTGTCCTAGAACTTTAGCAAATGTTTTTTGAGTTTCTATTAATTCATGTTTTATGTCTTCTACATTTGTGACATAATCTCCAACTTTTCTTAAAACTGATGCTTGTAGGGTATCTATTATCTTTTCAATTCTTTTTAGTCTTTCATCTATAGATTCTGCTTTTGTTTCTAATTCGGTTTTAAACGAAGAAATTTTTTCTAATTTTTTTCTTATGTCTGATAGTTTTTCTGAAACTATTTGTTCGGATATTTCAGTTATTGTATCGCTACTTAGGGCGTTTGAAGGATAATCATATTGTTGTTGATATTCTTGAGATTGTTGGACTTGAGATTGAGGGTTATAGCCTGAAAAGTATTCTTGTTGTTCTTGATATTGTGGATCTGCTTGTTGTTGAGGTTCTGGGACTTGAGGCAATTGTTGTTCTTCTGAATATTCTACTGCCTGTTTTATCTTGCTTTGAGACATTGCTTCAGATATTGCTCTGTATGTATTTCCTTGTTCTTGTAACTTTAGAACTATTTGGTCATCTTGCATACCTACTTGCCTCATTCTTTGAATTTCTTCTAGGAGTCCCATTAGTTCTTTTTACCTCTTGCAGTCATAAATAAATCTAATTGGCGTTGTAACATCATTAATTCCTCTTTTCTTGCTGATTCGGATAGCTGATCAGCTACCTTTTTTAGGAAATCTTGTATTTTAATGTTTTCTTCTCTTGTTTTTGAAAGTAATTTTTTCATTTCTTGAATTTCTTGAATCATTGAGTCTCTATCTTCCACTAGATTTTTTCCTATTAGAAGTATTCTATCTCTAAGCAGTCTTTGTTTTTCCTCTAAATCTTTAATTCTATTTGGAATTTCGGCGTAATAATCTTCGGGCTGTTGTTCTTGAGGCATGCTTTTATATGTATTGAAGTGTTTAAAATGTTTTGTAAGTATATATAATCAAGAAGGTTAATTTATTTAAATGGAGTTAATCTATTTTTTTTATGTATAAACGATTAATCCTTTTGTTGGCTATTTTTATTAGTCTTGTATTGTCTTTTATTTTTTCTTTAGAAAGCTTTACGGGATATGTGGTTTCTGATATTTCTGATGGGGGCGCTAATTTGAGCGCTTTAGTTTTATTGATTTTAGGAGTTTTTGGCAGTTTTATTTATATTAAGAATTTTAGAATGAGATAGGTAAATATTTAACATAATTCGGATAAAAAAAGATATGGTGTTTAAGCTAAATTCTCCAGTTTACTCTACAGAGGTACAAAGAAAAGAGGGTGAAACTATTCTTTATATTAATTACTTGGGAGCTTCTATTGTTCCATCTATAGCTGATTCAGCAGAGGTTATGGCTCGAGTTGTTGACTCATTAATTGAAAACCCTGAAGTCTCTAGGGTAATTTTAGTTCAGCAAAGAAATTACAATTATCCCTTTGAACAAGTTTCAATGCTATTGGAAATTTCTCAACTTTATACTTATTTGTTAAAACAGGAAAGAATTCTGGCACCCGATAAGCTTAGTATGTTTTCAGATCTTGAATTTGTTCCTGCAGAACTTAGTTATTTATTGAGTCTTCTTAGGCAAGATCCTGCTTCATGTTATCTTGAAATAGTTAAGAGAATTTCTATTTATGGGAAGAGGCTTCAAGGACATTTGACCAATTATGTTTCACTTCTTGAAAGATTTAGGGATTTACTTTCTAAGACTAAAATTATTTCTTCTTTAATTGACGTTATAGAGACATATGCTGTAGGAGATAGGAAAGTCTATTATTCTTTGTTTAGACCAGATATACTCCCTAATTTTACATTTACTAGGCTTGTTGCTCAGATTCCTGAAAATGCAGAATTAGTTGATCAATATGAAATTAAATCTGGTTTTGAAGATGTTCCTGTAATGATTTTGAAAGTTGAAGGAGATTCTAAATATCTTTACCATATAATGCCTCCGGAATATTCTCTTAGTGAAGAACATCATTATTTACTTAATTTAGGAAAGGATGTTCTTTTGGAATATCAACCAAAATCTGAAGAGTTTGTGGATTCGGAAAAAGTTAGATCTTTATTTTTTAATGTTGCAAGAGATTTATTGTCTGAATTATCTCAAAATAAGAGAATTAATTTGAATTATAGGGAACTGAATTCTTTAGCTAAGATTCTTGTTAGACAGACAATAGGTTTTGGATTAATAGAGGTTCTATTATTTGATAGTAATTTACAAGATATTTTCTTGAATTCTCCTGTTGGACAAAATTATGTTTTTGTAAGGCATTCTAAACATGGAGATTGTGTTACAAACATATTGCCTTCTTACGAAGATGCTGATTCATGGGCTTCTAAGTTAAGGCTTCAAAGTGGTAGACCTTTAGATGAAGCTAATCCTATATTAGATACAGATATATTTTTTGGGAACATAAGGGCGAGAGTCGCAGCAATACAGAAGCCTTTGTCTCCGACAGGAATTGCTTATGCATTACGTAGACATAGAGAAGATCCTTGGACTTTGCCTTTATTTGTAAATAATAAAATGATTAATTCTTTTGCTGCAGGATTGATGAGCTTTTTGATTGACGGAAATAGAACTATGCTTATTGCAGGAACTAGGAGTTCTGGAAAAACTTCTCTTTTAGGAAGTGTTATGTTAGAAGTTATTCCTTCTGTTAGAACTTTAGTCATAGAAGATACTCTTGAATTGCCTGTTGATTCTTTGCGTAAGTTGGGATATAATATTCAAAGGATGAAAGTAAGAAGTGCTTTACTTGAAGGAAATACGGAAGTTGAAGCTTCAGAGGGTATTAGGGCAAGTCTTAGATTGGGAGATTCTGCACTTATTGTTGGAGAGGTTAGATCTAGCGAGGCTAAAGCATTGTATGAGGCTATGAGAGTTGGTGCTTTGGCTAATTTAGTTGCTGGGACAATACACGGAGCTAACCCTTACGGAGTTTTTGATAGAGTTGTTAATGATTTGGGGGTTCCAGTTACTAGTTTTAAGGCTACAGATGTTATTGCAGTTGCTAATCCGATAAGAACTCCTGATGGATTGCATTACAAAAAAAGAGTTGTTCAACTTGCGGAAGTTAGAAAGCATTGGACTAAAGATCCTGAAGATGAAAAAGGATTTGTAGATTTAGTAAAATATAATGTTGAAAAAGATGAACTTGAACCTACTGACGATTTAATGAATGGAGATTCTGAAATTGTTAAGGCTATTGCTGGAAATGTTAAAGGATGGGCAGGAAATTGGGATGCTGTTTGGGATAATATATTGCTTAGGGGCAGAATTAAACAAGAGATAGTTGATTTATCTAAGAAGATGAATCTTCCTAGTTTAATGGAAAGTAAATTTAACTCCTTGTCTAATGATGCTTTTCATAACATTAGCGAGAGAATTACTAGAGAAGTTGGATTGCCAATTTCAGATAGAGTTTTTCCTGAATGGAGATCTTGGCTGATGAATGAGGCTAGGAAGAGTTAGGTTTTTAAAGCCACTTAATGCGTTATTTTTATGGCAGAAGTTGAAAAGGTAATTGTTTATCATGGATCTAGAAATGTAAAGCCAATACTGGAAAGTGGAGTTATTTTGCCAGGTTATTGGCTTAAACATGGTGAAGATGCTTGGAGAGCTAAAGCTGAAAAATATATGCTTTCTTCTAATAAAGACGATGGAGGAAATTTTAGGCACCCCAGTGGTTTGTTTGTTTTTTTATCAACGCAATGACATCATGCTAGCCCTTGGGCTCTTAACTGTTTTGGAACTGTAGGAGGTATTCTTAATTTAGAAATTCCTTCTGATATTTCTTTAGGATACCCTTCTCCTATGACTCACGTATTGGGCCCTGTTAGTTTGGATTCTTTAATTAAAATAGGTGCTTTTGAAGAATCTATTCAGGCTATAAGGGATTTTTTACCTAGCACTAGATTTCCTTCAATCCCTGTTGAAGATTATACTACTTGGCCAATTTATTGAGTATCTGGGATTTCTGGTTCCACTAATTTTGTTAGCTTTTCTAAAGATTCCTGCCAACCTAAATAGCACATTTCAACTGGAATTGCCTTTGGGATTCCTTCTTGAATAATTTTTATTTCTGTGCCACATAATACTTTTTTTAGCCAAACTGATGTAATCATTTCTCCTGGAAGATTTGAGTTATCAAATTTGTCTGTGTATTTTAGAAATTCTGATTTTTTTAGTTCTAGATATTTTCCTCCAAATGAATGAGAATTATTAGTTGTGAAATTTGTGAATGACATTTTGAAACTTCCTCCGACTTTTACATCCATGCTATGGACTTTACATGTAAATCCATATGGGGGGATCCATGAAGCCATTGCTTCAGATGTTGTAAATGCGCGATACACTTTTTCAGGACTTGCTTTGAGAACTCTATGAAGTGTAACTGTGCCTGTTGCCATATTGTTTAAGATTTAAAGAGATATATAAATTAACCTAGGCCTGAAAGGGCTATGGCTGCTAAACCTGTTAATAGGAGCGTGCCTACGAATGATGTAATTATGTAAAGCATTATTCCTCTCTTTAGGTTTTTTGCTAATTCATTTTTTTCTTGAAGATCGTCTTTTCCAGAGTCTACTGTTACTAAAGTTCCAGTTAGGATAAATATTATTTCTATTAGATACAATCCTATAGATACTTGAACAAAATATGGAGGTACGACGCTAGTTATGTCAAATAGATTTACTATATTTCCTATTGATCCTATTCCAGCTATGCTTGCTCCTCCAGAGGTCAGGTCCGATAGATCTTTTAGTTTGTTTAAGATTATTGCAATCATAGAACTTAGACCTACAATAATTCCTGAAAGCAATGGTGCTAGGAAAACCATATTTGAGCGCATGTCAGAGATTACTTCTGCTAAAAGATCTCTTAGTCTGTCGTTTATTTTTTGAATGTTTTTTACATAATCTGATATGGACATCATTGCTCTTGCGGCAATGTTTAATCCTTTTTTTACAGATTCTATAAGTATTCTCATACTTGTCGCAATAATTGCAGATGGATAGTAAATTATAGCGCCTCTTTGGTTATTGAAAATAGCTTGATCTATTGGCATACCCATTCTTTGGATGTTTTGATTTACTAATGAAAAGAAGTTTTGAGTTTTTTGACCTTGAGATGATTCTGCTACTTTTGCAAAAACTATTTCTGCTGGGACACCATCTCCTAATCTATTACCTAATTGGAATAATGTGCTTGTGAATTCTTTTTCAAGATCTTTTGTTTCTTTTCTTGATTTTATTATTTCTTTAGTCTTTAATTTATAAGAAATGCTGAAAAATGAGGCGACCGATATTGGAATGAATAATGAAAAGATTATTCCAAGTAACCCAAATGGGCCTACTAAGCTTGAACCTACTTTTTTGAAGTCAAATATTAATTGATCTTGGAAGAATGGTAAACCTAATTCTGCAAATCTATAATCGCTTTTTAGATTCAATATTGAGGTGAATATATCGCTCTGGAATAGAAAAGGCAATAGGCCTATTATGAATAATGGGATGCATATTAGTCCTGCAATTACCCAAGGTTTTTTTGAAGTAAACTTATAGAATTCTGGATTGTTTTTTATACTTGAATTTTCTCCGTAACCTCCGGGTCTTTTGAATAATATCTCCGAGGTCATGAAGTATACTCCTAATGGTATTATTAAGTTGAAAATTACAAATAAGTGGTACCATTTTAGGCCTCCAGCTATAACCACAGATGCTAGAGGTAAAAGTGCTAATGCTAAAGTTGGCAAGATAATTCCCAACATGTAAATATTAGTTAAAGGAGATCGAATATCTCTGGAGTAAGATAACATTTTGTCATAAACTCCTTCTAATATTACTTGAAGTGCTCTTTCTAACGTATTGACTCTTTGAGGTTCAGATGGTTCATACAAACTTGATTCTATTAAATGGAAAGATTCTACAAATTCTGGAGAATAGTCCCTCCATGTTTCTAAATAGGAATCTAAAGATTGTTTTACTGTTTGATATCTCCCAGTTTCTACATCATATAACACTTTTTTGAAATCTAATGCTAAGGGGATATCAAGATGTTCTGAGGTAAACTGGACTGCTCTTTCTAAATTTGAAGTATGTTTCATGTAAATTACTATGTATAATATTGCAGGGATCATTTGGGATGATGCTTTTAGTCTCCAAATATTTGCTAATCTGTTAGGCATAGAATAAACATAATAGTAAACAAAACCCGATAAAATAAATCCTAAGAAAGTTAACATTATTGGAAAACTATTTCCTAGAAGACTTACACTTAGAACTAATGCCAGTGTTATGAATAATGTGAATAACATTGCTACTAGAGCCAACCCTGCAGATTGCGCTGCAGAGATATTTATGTGAGCTATGTCGAGGTTTCTTTGTATTTTTGCGTTTTCTTTTTCAGATAATTTTATTTTTATTATCCTTCCTAATGAATCTGCCCATCTTTTATATCTAGATATGTCTGGAAGCATATCTTCCTTGAATTGCATATAATCTTTTGAATAATCTTTGTAATCTGTATTTTCAGTTCTTATTTCTGACTCTATTTTTCTTGAATATTTTTTTAGAATTTCATCTGTTGTTACCACTTTTCACCTCTTTTATTTAGCGTATTTATATGTTATAAACTATGTGTTTGGTATTGAGTTAGGTTTATATTTGTGTTTTTACTTTGTGTTTTATGAAAAAGAAGGGGTTTTTTGGCATTGAAGAGCTTTCTTGGTGGGTTATTGCATTAATTGTTTTGATTTTGATGTTGTTTCTTTATTTTATATTTAACCAGAAGGGACAAGGTTTATTGGATTATTTTAAGAATTTATGGAGATACTCTGGATGAGAAAAGGGCAGATTGTTTCAGAACCTATCTTTAAAATAATCTTGGTTATTTTAGCATTGGGTATTATTGGATATGGGATTTCTAGTTTTTTTGGAGGCACTATATTTTTTGCCAAATTAATCCCTGGTTTTAATTACACTGAAAATACTGAAGGGATGAGTATTATTGGAATAAATCTTGCTAAAGGAAATGAAATTGAATATTATACTGGAAGTAAATGGAATGTTATCGATACTAAATCTGATAAGTTTATTTTAGGAGATTATGAAATTGAACCTAATGTTTTGGCTAAAGAATTGCAAGATTTTTATTTAAAAACCTCAAGAGATCCTGTTAACTTTAATCTTGAAGTTAATAGCTGGAGATTTTGGGGAGTTCATATAAATCCTCAGAGTGGGCTAATAGAAATTATTCCCCAAACAAAAAATGGACTTTCAGGACCATCTTCTAATCCTCTTTTTCCTTCATTAAATGTTGGTTCTATAAGTCTCTTGGACAAATTTAATTCTAATGGTTTTGGAGATGCTGATTTTGCTAAAATTGATTATGAACATAATCCTTCTTTAATTGGTGATTTGATAGCTTGGAGAGATTCCATATTACAAGGGGGAAAATGCCAAAAACTTTTGACAATTGAATTTAAGAAAAATGGAATAGATGAATCTAAATCTTATTTTGTTCGTAAAAATACCCCTTACATTTTTATTGATTTGAATGAGCCTATTTCGGATAGTTCTTCTGAAAAGTATAGCTCTGGATGTTTTGATCTTACAAGTTATGAAAATAATCCTTTGAAAATTGAAAATCCAATTTCTATATCTTTTGAAGAAAAAGGACCTTCTCTGTTTTCTTCTTATAGTTCTTCAACTATTGTTTTTAATCCTTCTCAAGATAAGAAATGGTTTTACTTTTTTGGATTAGATCCTACAAATTCTGCTAATCCTAGTTATCCCGAGTATGCAGTATACTCTAGGCTTCAAGGGCTTTCAATATACGATGGCTTGAAGCTTTTGTTTGATTCGAATAATGGTCCTTTTAAGAAATATAGTGCTAAGAACATTAAGATTTCTATTGGGTCTGAAGGAATTGCAAGTTTTAGTTCTTATTCAGATCTTAATGACAAGGCATTCTATGATTTGTTAACTAAATATTATGATTCTAATTTTCCAAATGCGTAAGGGGCAGAGTTTTGACAATTTAGGAAGAATTGTTTTATGGGTTTTACTTTTAGCTGTGGCCATTTTAGGAATTTATTCTTTACTTAAGAGACTGGGGATTTTTTGATTGATTAATATTATAAACTTGTTTTTATTATCCTGAGGGATTAATATGGTTAAAAGAGAGGCTCAGATTGCACCTTCAACAGTTGTAGGAATAGTATTGGTTATTGTTGCAGTCATATTAGGAGTTTTATTTTATATTGGTTTTTTTGGAAATAAGGACTTGGAAAATAGAGATTTATGCAGAATATCTATCTTATCTAAGGCTACCCTTCCTAGTGTTACGGCAGAAAATCTTCCTCTCAATTGTTATACTGAAAAGATATGCATCACTGTTAAGGATAGTTTATTTTCTGGATTAGTTAATGGTAAAAGTGACTGTAAACAATTTGCTGGAGAAGATAATGTTAGAGATGTTTATGTTAATATAAATGGAAATATTGGAGACCAACAAAAAACTAAAGATACAATAGAGAGGTTGTATGCAGATGCAATGTATAATTGTTGGCTTATGACTGGACAAGGTAAGTTGGATGTATTTAGGGGAACTACAGATAATACTGCAGATAGGGCTCTTTCAGTTATTTCTAGTTTAATAGGTTCAGATTTGGATCAAGTCTTTAAAAAAATAGAACCTCAATGTATTGTTTGTTCTAGGCTTGCATTATCTGATAAGCTTATTGAAGCAGATAAGCAGTATAATATACTTTCAAGTCTTGACTTTAAGAATTATTTAGCTACTCAAAAAGTTATGGGTGGGAGTGGCCTTACTTACTTGCAGAAATTTACTGATGAAAGTGTTAGTAGTTTCGCTTCTTCAGAGAATTCTAATATTAAAGATATTTCAGATACTAAGAATTTGTTTTCTAATCAGATTGCGATGGTGTTTATGCAAGTAAAAACTGAAGGTACTCCTGAAGAAATAGGTCTTGATGCTGCATTATTTTCTGGGACTGCTATTGCTGGAGGCTTATTCACTTCTCCATTGGGAAAGGTTATTCCTGGAGGTCCTCTTGGTAGTTTTATTGTATCTGTTGTAGGTGCTGGATTTTCTTATTTGGCTGCAGAGCAAGTTGCTAGTGGAAATCAGGATGTTGCATTATCTTCTTGTAAACAATATGAAAGTGATGAAAAAAGAGCTAAAATTGGATGCAGTTTAATTAAATCTGTTAAATGGGATGCTAATGAAGTAAACAAATTGTGTTATGGGGGTATCGAAGGAAATCTATGAGTTCTTCAAAAGGTAGTGTTTTCGGAGTTGAGAATTTTGGTTCTATAGTTCTTGCAGTTCTTGCAATTGTTGTCTTGGGTTTTCTTGCAGTTAACTTATACGGATTATTTGCTGATAAGGACATGAAAAATGCTAGTGCTTTTGTAGATAGCTTGGTTTCTAAAATAGATGCTCTTGATGAAGGTCAAGAGAATACATTCTTTTTACAAGCAGTTAAAGGTTGGATTTTAGTTTCTTGGGATAAAGATACTCCTGTTGCTCAAAATGGGGAAAATATTGCCGCAAATATAAAACCTCAGAGATGTTTTGATAAGAACTGTTTATGTTTATGTTCAGAGGAAATTTCTAAATGTCAAGATAATGGATATTGTAGGGTAATAGATAGAAATATTGATGTTGTTTCTTATGGTTCTGCTTCAAGCACTAAAACTTATAGTGCGGGATTTCAAGGATCTGTTCCAACTTATAATTATGTAAACTTTTCATCTAAATGTTTATACTTTAGAGCTAATTTGCTTGAGCCTATAACTGTTTCCAAAGATAAATCTGATATCGAAATAAAGTATAGTTATGGATCTTTGAATTATGATTCTGATTATCCAACTTTGAAAAATTCTCTGATTTTTTGTGATTTTGTTGAGTAATTGATATTATCGTGCATATCTTTATATTGTTTATTTTGCTTTGTGTTTTATGAATATAAGAGGTAGTGTAAATATAGCAATGGACAGTATTGTTTACATTTTGATAACTGCTTTAGTATTTACCGGATTATTATGGTTCGTCAATTCTTACTCTAATGGGGGTGCTTTTTATGAAGATTTTTATGCTAAGGAAATTGCTAATGTTCTAGATAATTCTATTCCTGGTCAGGAGATTAAGATCGATGTTACTCCATTGGCTAATGTTGCTTTGAAAAATGGGAAAAATGTTAAGGATATTGTTAATATTGACAACGTAGATAATAAAGTAATTGTTAGTTCTAGGTTGAATACAGGTACAAGTTTTAGTTTTTTCAATGATGTTGATGTTGTAGATTTTTATGTTGAAAATCCTTCAGGGGAACCTGATAAAACCAGATTTATATTTAAAATTGTGAGGAAACAAAGAGATGAGATTGAAGCTTAATCGTTATGGAGAAGCTACCGGAAGTGGGTTGATGTATTTAGTATTTTTTCTAATGGTTGTTGTTATAGTTGGAGGAATTTATGGCGGAATTGTGGCTTTTTTTGGAAAGGGATATGATTACAGACAATCTGAATCAGAATCCCTTTTGGAAATTGTTAGAGATTGTGTTTCTAAAAATAAATTTGATTTGAGCTCTTTAAAAAATGATGATTTTTTCAGTAAATGTGTTTTGAATTCAAAAGTTATTGAAGATGGCAATCATATGATCTATATTAGGGATAGTAAGAATAAAGAATTTATTCTGGGTGTTAAGGATTTCAAGACTAGATGTGACTTTATTTCTCGATCTAATAACTTGGATTTTCCATTGTGTAGTTCTATTAAGATTGAAGATTATGGTATAATTGTAGGGAGTTCTCAGAACTCTAAGAGGATTTTAGTATGAAAATTAAAGGAAGTATATTGGGTCAGGCAATTACTTCTGCTCCTGCTATGATGCTTGTTTTTTTAATAATGGTTATTTTTATTGCAATTTCTGGTTTTTTTGCTAAAGATCACTCTCCAAATTATAGCTTGGCAGATGATTTTCTGAACGATTACATATCTTTTAACAAAGATGTTGTTACGGTTTCAGATGCGATCAAACAAATGTGTTCAAATGAATCTCTTGAGTTAGACCTTAAAAGAGTTTTGAAAAATCATTTTGTTAAATTTTATGGTCATGAAAATGCTTTTGTTTTAACTTCTGCTTATGGAGATTATACATTGCATGCTTGGTCGGGAGTATTTGAGGAAAGGTTTGCCTATACAGATTTTAGGCCATCAATTTCAGTAATTGACTTTCTTAAAGAGTTTCCAGATAAAGCATCTAATGTAGAGATTAGGGTTCCTTGTCCTGGAAAAACTTTTGCGCTTTATGTCAGATCTAATAAGGAGGTTGAATTATGAATAGACGAGGACATATAGGCACAGCCTTACTTCCATTTATTGCTTTTATCTTAATAATTAATGCTTTTTATGTCATGTATACATTTAATGGTAAATTGGATAGTTATAGGTCTGACCTAAATTCGGTTGTTGAGTTATCTGCTGCAGAACACGAGTCTGTTAAGGAAAATATTATGTCTTCTATTTCTGAAGCTATTTCTTCTGTTTCTTCTGAAGATAGGTCTAATGGTAGATTTGAGGATGCGTTTAGGAAAGCACTTTCTGAAAAGATTGAAACTTACAGATCTTCTGGACAAAATAATAATGCTTATGCTAGATTATCTCTTGGAAATTATAATTTATCTTTTAATGATGGGTTATATACCTTAACTGCTTCGGATATTTTCGAAGACTCTAAATATTCTAATAATGAAATAAGGTATTCTTATTCTCTTAATGTCTTGTTTGATAAGAATAATGTTATTTCCGTTTATATTGATTGATTTTTACTTTTGAAGAAGATTTATAAATAACTGATCTTAATGTTGTGTATGCTTAGTTTGAAAAAGAAGGGAGATGTTACTATAAGTACTATTATTTGGATAATCTTGGGACTAGTTGTTTTAGTTATGTTAATCATAGGGTTTACCAAAGGATTTGATTTCTTTTTTGGCCTTTTTGATAAAGGTCCTAGCGAATTACAGCAGATTGCTAAAGCTTGTGCAGTTTATGCTCAAGGTGGTTTGACAATTGATTTTTGTGCCTATCGTCTTGTTGGTGATGAAATTGTTAATTGTAGAGATTCAAGAATAATAGCTTCATTGAAAACCGATGGTGTCAAGATTGATGACTTTAAGTTTGCATGTACCGACGATGGAAATGTGAAAGCTAAAGAGGCTTGTGATACTTTGGTTTCTGATCATAATAAAACCAGGATAAATAATGCTGCTGGAGAACTTGTTGGTTGTCCTCAATAAAGCGGTTAAATGGTTTGGAATAACAAGATTGCATTTCGCATTTTTTTAGCTATTTTGTTAATTATTTTTGTTTTAATTTTGTATTTTGTATTTTTTGGAAGTGATAATTCTGGTATTGAGAAAGTTCTAGAAACTGTTGGATTTAAGTCTTCAGAATCTGGGGGAGGAAATACTCCTGGAACTCCTTTGCCTTCTAATTCTGGATCTTCAGGATCTTCATCTGGGGCCTCAGGAGGGAGTTCTGGATCTTCAGGATCTTCAGAATCTGGATCAAGTCAACAAGTTCTAAGATTTTGTACATTCAATGCTTATCATGTAATAACTAGTGAAGTTCCTTGTAGATGCGGATTTAGTGGTGTTTGTTATTCTACAGGGAGCACTTGTGACGCTACATTTAATAACGGAGAAGGAGTTTGTTCTTAGTATGAATAATAGGGGTTTTGATATAGCTATCACGACGATTATATTAATTATTATTGGAATTGCAGTTTTAATAGGTTTAATCTTGTTTGTTAGAAATGGATTTGATATGTTTTCTTCTGGAACTGGCCCAATTTTAAAGGCATCTAATTTTGATGCAGCTATCCAAGCATGTCAACTTTTGTGTAAATCTGAAAATAGTATTGCATTTTGTTGTGAAAGCATTAATTTAGATGGAGATAAAGTATTTTGTAGTGATGAAAGGTTAGATGTTAAATGTAATATAAACTGTGCAGCAGTATCTTGTCTTGCCAGTTAGTTTTTTATATTAAAGAGATTTTGATTTTTTATGTCTGATGATTATGGATATTTTTCTGGAAAAAGAAAGAGTAAGAACGATAAGAAAAAACAGAGGGGTTATAATAAGTATAAACGTGGTGGGCAATTTAGAACTAGAGATGATAATAATTTGAAAAGTAATTCTAGTAGCTAATATTATAAAGATGTTTAATTTTTGTATATCATGAATGAATACTTTTTTCTATATGCTCTAGGGTTTGTTGCTGTTTTTTTATCTGCAATTCAAGATATTAAAACTAGAGAAATAGCTAACTGGATTACTTTTTCACTAATTGCTTTTGTTTTAGCATATAGGGCATTTTATTCTTTATATTCAAATAATTTCTTATTTTTTATTCATGGATTCTTTGGAGTTTTGCTTTTTGTTTTAATTGGTTACGCATTGTATTATTCTAGAGTTTTTGCAGGAGGAGATGCAAAACTTTTGTTTGGCATAGGAGGAATATTTCCCTATAATTCTTTATTTGATTATGCTTATTATGGAATAGGATTTGTAATCTTTCTTTTTGCATCAGGGGTATTATACACTTTGATTTATAGCTTATTTTTAGTTCGCATTAATTATTCTTCTTTTAAGACTTCATTTTCACATCAATTTGTTAAAAATAAAAAATATTTTATGTTGTCATTTTTGATTGCATTGTTTGTTTACTTTACATTGGATGGCAATCTAATATATGCTCCTCTTTTTGTGTTTTTATCTCCTTTGCTTTTTATTTATGTCCATACTGTTGAAAAAAGTTGTATGGTCAAATATGTAAATCCAAATAGACTTACTGAAGGAGATTGGCTCGCTAAAGACGTAGTTGTAGGTAAAAAAACAATTAAGAAAAATTTTGAGGGTTTGTCTTCAAAAGAAATATTACTGTTGAGGAAATATGGGAAGAATGTTTTGATTAAATCTGGCATTCCTTTTGCTCCAGCGTTTGTTATTTCTTTATTACTTTTCTTTTATTTTCTAAGGTATTCTTCTATGTAGTTTTTTAACTTCTTGTTTTGGTTCTTCCTTTTTTTCAACTTTCTCTTCTGCTTTTTTTATTTTTTCTAACAGATTATTTAGATCTTCTTCTGAGGGATTTGATCTTTCTCCATCTAGACTTATATCTTTATCATATAAGGGAATTATGTTTATTATTGCTTCTCCAAACTTCTTTTCAGGAATTATTTTTATGTTCTTTGAATTTAATTTTTTAGATAATGTTTCTGCTATTTTTTCAGAGAAACCATTTATTTTTTCAGGGATTTTGTCTATGTTTTCTATTTTATTTTTGGGAATTATAATAGTGTGTCCTTTTGATAGAGGTTTTATCTCTAGAACTGCTATTGACTCTTCGTTTTCTGATATTTTTTTGCTTGGAATTTTTCCAGATATTATTTCTCTGAAAACTTTAATCTGCTCTTTTTGGCTTTCAAGCATTTGTTCTATTGCTTCATCAGACATTTCTTCTATTTGAGATTCTGCTTCTTTTCTTTGATTTTCTGGGAGATGTTTTACTTGTTCAAATAATTGATTTTTTAATTGAGAAATTTGTTCTTTAGATAAAGTCATTTTATCCAAAGGCTCTTCTAAAATCTTCTATTGAAACTGAAGATACTTCCTCTATTTTAGAAATTGTTTCTTCTATAAAATCGGTGCCTTTTTCTTCTGGAAATGCCATTTTTAGAATTATTGCCTTTAATCCAAATGCTAATGGTTTTTCTTCAAAAGTTATGCTTTTTCCTCCGTGAGATTCCATTTGATGTTTTATTTTTTCTTCAATTTCTTTCAAGTTAGAACTAGGAGATTCAGGCATTATTCTTACTATTGCTATTGCTGTGTTTGCCATTAGTTTTGTTTGTTAAATAGGTTTTTTAAATCTTTATCTTATTGGAACTGGTAAAGGATTACATCTGCAATCGTTGCTGCATAAGCCTACAGATAGAGTTCTTATATTAAGACATCCATTTCCAGGACGAAGGCATTCTGGCTGATGGTTTATCCAATTAGCTCCGCATTGAAATTCAGTAGTGCATTGGGCCGAACAACCGTCATTGTTGTTTAGGTTTCCATCATCACATTGTTCTCCAGGATCTCTTATATTGTCTCCGCATCTTGGAGTTTTACATGTACAAAATAAATCATAACTACAGTATTGATTTACAGGGCATTGTTGTTGATGGATGCACATATTTGCAATTCTGTCTATTGTTCCACAAGATGTTGGAGTTATAGGGCCTCTTGGAGATGATAGTTCCTTGAGGAGGTTGTAAGATTGTTGCTCCAGTTGTTGGACCTCTTACTACTCTTGAGCTTCCTCCTGAGCCTCCAGTATTGTTTCTAGTCCAATTAAATGATTGATTAAATGGCCCTAATTTTTCTACAAATAAAAATTCTTCTAGATGGAACCATCTTTCTTGATTATTTGGCCCGGACCAAAAATCAGCATACCATTTTCCTTGATGGTCTTTTGATATGTATATATCAATTGATCTTCCAAAATAGGGATCATATTCTTCAATATTATATACTCTTATTCCATTTTCCATATGTCCTTGAGACTCTATTGCTCTTGGTTGAACCATATGTGCTGCTACTTCATTGTTGTTTTGATCATATTCTACTCCTCCTAGAACTATTCCTCCTTGAACAGCATTTACTTTTCTCATTCCTTCTGTTATGTCTGCAGGTCCAAAATTATATGGCTTATATTCTATTGTTCTTACATTTGTTCCATGATAATTTGTCGATGGAGTTGGTCTTGTTAATATCGGAGTATCTGTAAAATTGTTTATTCTCATAATAGTTATTTGATAATAGTTTAGGGGATCTTTTTTTAATTGATCTATTAATGCATCAAGGTATTCTTGGAATGTTCCAGCTCCTCCGTTTTGAATATGTCCCGCTGTTGAACATATGTTAATTATTTGTTGTTGTGTCAATGTTTGGCTGTTTTCATTTAATGGATTTGTTCTCTCTAATGCACTGCTAAATACTGCAGCTCCACACCCTCTTTCTCTTGAACCTACTTGTTGGGAGCTTATAGATATAGGAGCATCGACTCTAACATCATATCCATTGGGAACTCTATTAGATGGTTGGTTTGGCGCAAATGAATCGCAAACTTGGCCTGTGTTTGCTGAAACTTGGAAAATTAAGAGAGTTAAAAATAGAATTGAAATTATAATATAAGTTATTTTTTTTGAATTCATTTTTTATAATCAATTCTTTTTAGTCCTCTATCTGTATCGAATGTGAATGCACTTGGATTTCCAGGGTATGTTTTCCCTATTCTTGCTATTTCTTCTAAATTTGGATTTGAGTCGCAATAGACTACTGCTTCTATATCTGTTCTTGGATGACCTTCGCTTGTTGTTCCTGAAACAAATCTTGACATTCTAGGGTATCTGCCTCTTGAATTATCTTCAGAGAACATTATTTCAGGAATTAAGTATGTGCCTATATCTCCATTTTTGCATATTTTTTCTATTGTTCTTGCAGAAGATATCAGCTTTGCAATTTCTAATGAATATTCGTCTCCTTTTCCTTTTAGTTTTTCAATTCTTTCTTGCATTAATTCATTTGTGTCTGAGGGTCCTTCTCTAGGTCTTATGAAATCTACATAATTAAGGGGGAACACTATTGCTATTCTTCCTTTATCTGGAGATAATTGTTGTCTTATTTCTTCTCCAGGAGTTTTATAATTTGTTTCAGGAGCGTATTTACATCCAGATGCTGATACTAATGCAAGAGTTGTAGTTATAGGAATTGCAATTCTTTTAAGAAGTTCGTTTATTCTCATATTTTTTGTAGATATTTTATGTATTTAAATGTCTGCATTTTACTAGCGGTATTCTTTTAAACCTGTGATTTATTGTGATCTAATGGACGCATATAGCAACTTAATTGAAAAGATTTCTAAGCATTCTAATGTTCCTATTGAGGAAATTGAAAAAAAAGTTGAAGCTAAAAAAGCTAAATTATCCGGTTTGATTTCTAAGGAAGGTGCTGCTCAGATAGTTGCAGCTGAACTTGGAATAAGTTTTGAAAATGAAGTTCTTAAGATAAAAGAACTTACTAATGGTTTAAGAAGAGCAAACATAGTTGGAAAAATTACTCGTGTTTTTCCAGTAAAAGAATTTTCTAAGAATGGAAGATCAGGTAAATTTGCTAGCTTTACTGTAGGAGATGAGACTTCTAATGTGAGAGTAGTTTTATGGGATTCAAATCATGTTTCTTTGATTGAGTCAGGTAATTTGAATCAAGGAGATGTTGTAGAAATAAAAGGAGCTACAGTAAAGAATGGGGAGATTCATCTTTCTGCCTTTTCGGATATAAAGCCTAGTACTCAAAAGTTTGATTCTGTTAAAGAAACTGGAGAAGTATTGCCTGGCAGTTTTGCTAATGCTAAAGAAGGCGATTTAGTAAGTGTTCGTGCTTTTATTGTTCAAACTTTTGAACCAAGATTTTTTGATTCTAAGAAAAATGAAGGTGAGAAAGGAGTTTTATTGAATGTTGTTCTTGATGATGGTAGTGCTACAATGAGATCTGTTCTTTTTGGAGAAAATATTAAGAAATTGCTTTCTGTTTCGGATGAGGAATTATTTTCTCTTGACTCTTTGAATTTGAAGAGATCTGAAATACTTGGAGATGAGAAATTGTTTACTGGTAATTTCAGGATGAATTCTTTTAGTAATAGTTTGGAATTTTCAGTAAGGGGAATTCAAGACTTTTCAGTAGATAATTTGATAAAGGAATTGGAACAGAAGGTTTAAAATTTATTTCTTCTTTGTTTTTTTATGCTTAATAGAACTCATATAGTAATTGGTCTTTTTTTTATGCTTTTTTTTGCTTCTAATGTTATTCATTTGTGGACTTATGTTTTAGTATTCTCTATGGCCACTTTAATGCCCAACTTGGATAGAATCATTTCTTTTGGAAAATTGTTTACGAAAGGTTCTTCTCGTAAAAGAGGTTTTTTGCATAGCTTTACTTTTTGTTTAGCAGTTACTGGATTACTGGTATGGTTTTTTCCTGTTGCAGCTTTTCCATTTTTTTTAGCTTATGGAACTCATCTTATGGTTGATTCTTGGACTGTTGAAGGAATCTATCCTTTTTGGCCATTGAGATATTCTGCTAAAGGAAATGTTAGATCTGGAGGAAGAATAGAAAAAACTATATTCTATTCATTTATATTTGCCGACGTTGTTTTGGCATGGTTATTGATATTTTAGACTGATAAAATCTTTATATACTGATTTGGGTCTTATTTTTTATGGTTAAAGAAAAAGAGAATTCTTCAGAAGAAGAACCGGGCCTTACAAGTATTCCTGGGATTGGTCCAGGTATTGCTGCTAAACTTGAAGCTGCTGGAGTTTATGATTTGATGGGTCTTGCAGTAATGTCTCCGCCTGCACTTTCAGAGCTTGCTGGAATTGGAGAAGCTGTTGCACGTAAAGCTATTCAAGCTGCTAGAAGCATGATGAAACTTGGTTTTATGGATGGAAGTGAATTTGCTAAAAAAAGAGAATCTGTTGGATATATCACTACTGGAAGTAAGAATTTAGATGTTCTTCTTGGGGGAAAAGGTGTTGAAGTAGGTGCTATGACTGAAGCTTATGGCGCTTTTGGTTCTGGAAAGAGCCAGCTGGGTTTTTCTTTGGCGGTAAATGCTCAGCTGCCTCTTGAAAATGGCGGAGCTAATGGAAAAACTGTTTTCATAGATACTGAAGGTACTTTTTCACCTAGTAGAATAAGGCAGATAGCAGAAGGATTGGGAGCTAATCCTGAAAAAGTTTTGAAAAATATATTAGTTGCAAGAGCTTTTAATGCAGATCATCAAATTTTGTTGCTTGATAAAATTGGAGAATTAATAAAAGAAGGTGAGCCTATAAAACTATTAATTGTTGATTCTTTGACTGCTCACTTCAGGGCAGAGTTTGCTGGAAGAGGTCAATTAGCAGATAGACAACAAAAATTGAATAAATATCTTCATACATTAACAAAACTTGCAGAACAGAGAGGTTTTGCAGTATATGTAACTAACCAAGTTATGGCAAATCCTGCAATGATGTTTGGAGATCCTACAACTCATGTTGGAGGACATATAGTTGGTCATGCAGCAAAGGTTAGAATTTATTTGAGAAGAGGAAAACAAGGAAGTAGAGTTGCTAAAATGGTTGATTCTCCAGATTTACCCGATAATGAAGCTGCTTTTTTTGTAACTCAACAAGGTTTGAAGGACGAACCTAGTGAATAGGTTTTTAAGTTGAATTGACTTCAGTTTTGTATGAAAAAGAGGAGCTTAGAGTTTAAGCATTACTTTTGGGGCATACTTCGTATCGCTTTTGGATTGATATTTTTATGGGCATTTTTTGATAAACTTTATGGATTAGGTTTTGCTACCTGTTTTGATTCTGCTAATAAAGTTGTTAATATAATGTGTGATAGTTCTTGGATTAAGGGCGGAAGTCCTACTTATGGATTTTTGACATTTGGAGTACATGGGCCATTGGCTTCATTTTATACATCTATTGCTAATTCTGTTTTAGTTCAATGGTTATTCATGTTAGGACTATTGTTTATTGGTTTGACTTTAACTTTTGGAATTATGATTAGGTTAGGAAGTTTTGCTGCTTCTTTGATGTTGCTTTTGATGTATTCTGCTTTAATTCCTCCTCAGAATCATCCATTTATTGATGAACATTTAGTTTATGCTTTTGTTATGTTGGGTTTTGCTTTTGTTCATACTTGTAGACATTTTGGTTTAGGGAAATGGTGGACAAGTCTTTCTTTTGTAAAGAATAACTGGATATTACATTGATTAGGTTTAAAAATCACTAATTGTCTTTTTTGTTAGGCCCCCATAGTTTAACGGATAGAATGATTCCTTGCGGAGGAATAGACCGAGGTTCAATTCCTCGTGGGGGCATTTTTAGAAGTGTTTGTCTATTTCTTTTTTGTATGTTTGTACTTCTTCAGGCTTAAACCATAAAGCCATTTCTCTTTCAGCACTCTTTATAGAATCAGATGCATGAACTAAATTTCTTAAAACTCTATTTTTTGCATCTGCTACCGCGTATGATTCCATCATTGCAAAGTCTCCTCTTATTGTTCCAGGAGATGATGCTCTAGGTTCAGTTGATCCAACTAATTTTCTAACTATCTCTATTACGTGAGGTCCTTCAAGAATTAAAGCTATTATTGGTCCTTCTCTTAGGAAGTTTATGTTCCATGATTGTATTTGCTTGCCGAATTCCATGTGGTCTTTGTAAGGAAATTTCTTTCCATCTTTTTCATATCCTGCTTTTGTTTTTTCGAATACTGCTTTTGCCCAGTCCTCTTCTAAAAAGTAATGGTTTTCTGCCAATTTTTCATTTGGTAAAAGCATTTTTACAGCTATTATTTTTAGGCCTATATCTTCAAATCTTGAAATTATTCTGCCAACTAGGCCTCTGGATATAGAGTCATGCTTTAGTAATACAAGAGTTTTTTCCATCATCTTATTTTTTTGATAAAAGGGGTTTTAAACTTTTGTTTTATGTATTATGTATGAAAAGATTACAAGATAAACTGTCTAAAGAGAATATAGACTTTGCCTTGATTGTTACTAATGAGGATGTTAATCCTAATTTGTTTTATCTTACAAGATATTCTGGATCTGGTGCTTTGATTGTTTTTCCTAACTCAAAATCAATTTTACATGTTACTTCTAGGGATTTGAATGAAGCTAAATTAGTTGATAATGTTAAGATATCCCATGGGAAGAAATTATTTGAAATTTTGATCTCTTTGAATCCTAAAAGAATAGGGATTGATTTTTCTAATGTATCTGTTAGAGATTTTAATAATATTAGGGATAAAATTAATTGCGAATTTGTTGATTTGAGTGACTTTTTTAATGAGGTTAGGGCTATTAAAACTGAGACTGAAATTTCATTAGTAAAAAAGGCTTGTAAGATTACTGATGCGATATTGGAAAATTTTGTTAAAAACTTTGGAAGTTTTGATACTGAAGAATCTGCTGTTGCTTTTTTGGTTTATGAAACTTATAAGAGTGGTTGTACTCTCTCATTTGAGCCTATTGTTGCTTCTGGGAAAAACGCTGCTATTCCCCATCACAAATCTGGGGGTAAAATGAATAAAGGTTTTTGTGTTGTTGATTTTGGAGTTAAATATAAAGGGTATTGTTCTGATGTCGCTAGGACTTTTTATTTTGGAGATGTTTCTAATAAAGAAAAGAAAATTTATTATGATTTGCTACATGCTCAAGAAAAGGCTATCTCTTTATTAAAATCAGGTATTAGTATTTCTGAATTGGGTAATTCTATAGACAAGACTTTGAAACAGACATTGATTCACGCTTTAGGGCACGGATTGGGGGTTGAAGTTCATGAATCTCCTTATATTCTTAATTCTTCAAAAGGAATTCTAAAAGAAAATATGATAATTACTATAGAACCTGGTGAATATATTGAAGGAAAATATGGCATTAGAATAGAAGATGATATTTTAGTTACTAAAGATGGTTGCGAAGTTTTAAGCAAGTTTTCGAAGGAACTGATTTCCGTATAAATTATTAAAAAGGGATTTTTGTTTGTTTTTTTATGAGTAATAAAGATTCTATTGATTTTAATTTTCCTGAGGCTTTGCTTGTTAAAAATACAGAGATATTTAGAGATTGTAAGAATATAGTGGTTGGAAAAGGTAATCTAGATGCTAAAATTCTTTTTGTAGGTGAAGCCCCTGGAAGAAATGAAGATGAACAGGGTTTGCCTTTTGTTGGTGCTGCTGGAAAAAATTTGGATAAGCTTCTTGAAAAAGTTGGTTTAAGTATAGATGATATTTACATTGCAAACATTCTGAAATGTAGGCCTCCAGAAAATAGGAATCCTTCTACCGAAGAAATAAGGGCTCATACTCCTTGGCTTTTGAAACAAGTTAAAGAGATTAAACCTGAAGTAATATGTTCATTAGGAAATTATGCTACTAAGTTTTTTCTTTCCGGAACTAACGTTGATCTAATGGACAAACAACCAGGAATTACTTCAGTACATGGAAAAATTAAGATTATAAATGTAGATGGAAATAGCATTAAGTTAATTCCTCTTTTTCATCCTGCTGCTATTATATACAATAGAGGATTGCTTACTGAATGGGAAAAAGATATGGAAATTGTTAAGAAAGAAGTTGAGCAAAAGAAATTATTCTGAAGCATACTTTGCGTCTTTGAGTTTTATGAATTTGTAATGGGCTTCTTCTGTTTTTTTATTATTGATTGTTTCTTTTAAAGTATAGATTTTTTCCTTTTTTTCATTGATATAAAATTTTAGTTTCATTTTACTTCAAGATGTGCATGAGCTTTTTTTGCCTTATCTTTTATTGCTTCTATTATTTTATCTAACTGAGAATTTGCTTTTTTGTATTCTTTACTTTTTACTTTTATAAGAAATCCTGAAGATCCTAAATAAGAAATATTTGCTTCTTCAGTTTCAAGTATCTCTTTTATTTGAGATATTCCATTTTCTTTATCTGATCTTAAAACTATCTTTTTTTGTACTTCTTTTTCAGATTCTTTCTTTTGAGATAGTATTTCTTTTAATTTTTCAAACTCTTTTTTTTCAAAATAGTTCTTTATTGATTCTGGGTTTGATCTTATGGATTCTATAATCTCGCTTATATTTTCCTTTTCTTTTATTTGGTTTATTATTGATTGAGCTTTATCTCCAATCACTGATTTGATTATGCTTGCAAATATTCTTTCTTTTTTATAATGCTCTAATATGCTGTTTCTTTCTTTTGCAGAAACTCTTCTTAAACTTAGTTCTAAGCCGTTATCTTTTTTTCTTAATATTTTACAAACTATCTTTTTTCCTATGCTTACAAATTCTCTTATGTTTCTTATTCTTCCAGGAGATATTTCTGCTAAAATTATATGTCCTTCACATTGATGTTCATCTAAATTAACAAATACTCCTCCAGCATCTATTTTAGTTACCGTGCATAAAACTACCTCATCTTCTTTTAATTCAGCGAAAGACATATTTTATAAGGGCTTTAATTTTTGCCTTTCCTCCTTGAGGTTTTAGAAGTAATTTATTGCATCTTATGCATTTTACTAATGTTGTAGCCTTGCCATAAGTAGTCTGATAATTCATACATCTAGGGCATTTAACTTTTATCAATCTACCTTTGTTCATTTTGATTTAGAGATCACTTACTTGCTAGCTTTTCTCTTCTATTTATTCTAGCATGATACATAACTGCCTTTCTTATTGCAGTATAGTCATGCTTATTCTTTTCAGAATGTTTCTTTAGCTTTTCTATCTTGTCCAATATGTTCTTTTTTTCAGAATCTATTGAGAGATTGTTTTTTGCAAGAACTTTTGAGATTTTTATTCCAAGAAGCTTTGACTTTGGAACTCCATGTTGATCTCTTAAAACTAGGCCTATCTTTTCAGGTTGCATTCCTTGTCTTGCTAGTGTGACTATTATTTGTTCAACTTCTGCTGGTTTTATCTTTGTCCAATCTGCTTTCTCGGTCATGTTTGAGCTTGGAGGATAGGGTTTTTAAAGGTGGCGGTTTCAAATTATAATATACTTTCAACCTCTTTTAGAGCGAGAAAAGCCCCGTAGTATAGCGGTCAAGTATTCGGGCCTTTGGCGCCCGAGACCCCGGTTCGAATCCGGGCGGGGCTATTTCGCGGATTCGAACGTGCTATTTGAGAACAAGTCTCAACTGCACCTCAAACTCTTAGAGATTTGAGGAATCCGGGCGGGGCTATTTATTTAATATTGCGCTTTGTAACGGCCACGTTTTTCTACTTTTTCTAATTGGGAGATGGTTTTTTGTGCATCTTTTGAATGTTTTTTGTATGATTTTATTAGCTCTTGATAAGTTATTTCATATATTGCAGGATGTTTAGCTTCTAATGCTTGTTTTATCAAATGGATATCTACTGCTTTGTCTTCTATTCTAGATGAATGAAATGATAGGCCGAAATCTATGAAATAAATATCTTTTTCTTTAAGTAAGATGTTTGATGTTGTTAAATCTCCATGAATTATGTCTTCATTATGCATTTTTGCTAAAGTTTTTCCAATTTTTTCTGCAACTTTTTTATATTCAGTCTTTTCTAAAATTTCGGCTAATTTTTTTCCATTGATATATTCCATTTTAATTTCTGCTTTATTTTCATCAGAGCTAATTATTTTAGGGACATTTATTTTTTTAGATAACTTTTCTAAAATTTTGGTTTCCGATCTTGTTCTTAATTTTCTTATTTTTTTATCTAGGTCTTGGTGTCTGTAAGTTTTTTCTATCCTATCTTTTATTATGGTGCCTTTTGATTTAGTTATTACTGCTTCAGCACCTCTGGCTAGAATGGTTTTTTCCATGTTACAATTTGAATCTTTTTTTGCCTAGCTTTTTAGCCATTTTCATTAAGGTTTTTTGATCCATTACTCCTTCAGAATCTGATTTTCCTGATTGAATCATTTCCTTTAGTAATTTATATTGTTTTATTAAATTCCTTATATCTGTAGTACTTACTCCGGAGCCCTTGCTTATTCTTTGAAGTCTTGATGTTTCTTTTTCCATTATTTCTGGGTTTTCTATCTCTTCTTTAGTCATTGAATTTATTGCGTGCTTGTAACCCTTTAGTTTGTTTTGTTGTTGTTCCATTTTTTCAGAAGACACTTTATCTTTTATTTTTCCTAATCCTGGGATAAGGGACATTATTTTGTCCATGCTTCCTAATGATTCCATAGATTCTAACTGAGATTGTACGTCTCTTAATGTTAATTTTCCTTCTTCTATATTTTTTTGAGTTTTCTTCAACGAGGATTCATCAGTAATTGTTCTGATTTTTTCCATTAATGCTTCTAAATCCCCCATACCTAGCATTCTTGATAAGAATGAATCTGGGTTGAATTGTTCAAGATCTGCAGGTTTTTCTCCAGTTCCTATAAAGACTACTGGTACTTTTGCTTCATAACATGAAGTTAATGCTCCTCCTGCTTTTGCAGTAGAATCCATTCTCGTGATTATTATTCCAGTTATTTCTACTGCTTCTTTGAACGTTATCGCCTGTTTTCTTGCTGTTTGACCTATATCTGCAGGAATTACAAGAAATGTTTCTGTTGGTTTGGATACTTTTGATATAGATTTTATTTCTTTAATTAGATCTGATTCTAGAGCATCACGGCCTGCTGTATCTATTATTACTAAATCATATTTGTCTAATTCTTTTTGGTATTTTTTCCATATTTTTGTTGGATCTTTTTCTTCTGGAGATATAAAACATGCTACATTTAGTTTGTCGCATAATTGTTTTAATTGGGTTGATGCTGCAGGTCTATGCACATCTAATCCTATAGTGCATACTTTGTTTCCTCTTTTTGAATAATATAGCGCTAATTTGGAGATTGTTGTAGTTTTACCTGCCCCATATAATCCAAGCATCATAAATCTGCTTTGTTTTTTTTGTTCTAGTTTTATCTCTCTTTTTTCCCCTAATATCGATCTTAATTCATCATGTAACATCTTTATTATATGCTCTTTTTTTTCAACTCCTTTAAGGCGTTCGTCTAATGCAGATTTTTTTATTTTTTGAGTTATTTGAAGCACTAATTGGACGTTCACATCTGCTTCAATCATTGATCTTTGAATGTCCTTTATTATGGAATCTACTAGATCTTTATCTAAGAATATAGCGTTAGCTATCTTATCTGTTGCTTTCTTTATTGCATTGGATAACTTATCAAGCATAAAAGAACGAGTTTTAGTATGGTTAATAAATTTGTGCTTTTATGGTTTTGAGCTTTGATGAAGAAAAATTATAAACCTATAATGTTTTTGTTTTTTATGCATAAAAATATCATCGTATTGGTTTCAGCTTTAATTGCTCTTTCTTTTCTTATTTTGTATCATTTTGGTTTTGTTACTAAGATTACAGGTCACCAGGTTTTTTCTGATTCTGATTTTGAAAAACCTGCTGGTTATTTTAAGCCAAGTAGCCCCACTAAAGCTCCTATCCTTCTTAGTCCTGGAGAATGTCAAATCGTTTCTATATATCCTGCTAACGCCTCTGTTTCGAGAAATAGTTTTCTAAATATTGAAGTTACTGGACAATATTGTGATAATTATACTCTAAAGATGTCTGTTTTTGACAAAGACCTATTTTTTGATGATTTTATAGGTGCTTTTTCAGCTCCTTTAATTCAGAATAAAGCATATGTGAATATTTCCATAGATTCTACTTATGATCATTTTTTTAATTTTTTTGAAGGGGATCAATTAGAATTATATTTTAAAACTGAAGTGGGACCTTAGATATCTTTATTAACTTGATTTATTTTTGTCTTTTTAAGATGAAGGTGGAGATTAATATAAATAAGTGGCATTTCTTTGTCATATTGTCTTTTGTTATTTTGGTTGGCTTTGCTATAGCTCAATCTCAGAATACTCCTAACCCTGGACATGATGTTTCTCAGTTATCAGGTGTTGCTCCTAGTTGTTCTTCTTCATCTTTTTCTAATGGGGACTCTTCATGTACTGCTTCTACAAATAATAATTGGACTCCAAGGCTTACTGCTGCTCGTAGCTCTTATTCTTATAATTCATTAAAACTTGGAGGTATAGACGTACAAGGATTTTGCAAATCTGATGGATCTAATTGTAGGCCTCTTTCTGCTTATTTAGTTGATACGACTACGCAATGTTCTTCAGGTACTCAGCCGGTTCAATGTATTACTGATTCTCCTGATTCTGCTTTTACATGGTATAATCGTGTTTCTTATGAGAGATTTAGATGGAACTCTAATTTGAATAAATGGGAATATCAATATTATCTCCCTAATAATTTTTTGGCAACAGCTTATTGTACTTATGTTGTATGCGCTTAATTTTAGATCGATTTTTAATCAAAACCTAAATTTTTGAGAATATCTTCTTTATTAAACTCCTTTAGATCGTTGTATGATTGGCCAGTTCCTAAAAAGTAGATTGGTTTGTTAGTTATATAAGATACTGAAAGCGATGTTCCACCTTTTTCATCAATATCTGATTTGCTCAAAATAATCCCATCTATCCCTAATGCTTCGTTAAAAGTTTTTATCTGATCTATTATATCGTTACCTGCTGTTGCTTCACCAACAAATACTTTTTTATCAGGTTTTATTACTCTGATTAGTTTTTCCATTTGTTTTATCAAATTTTCTTTAGTATACATTCTTCCAGCTGTGTCTATCAATAAACATTTTATTTTTTGTTTCTCTGCGTAAGATTTAGCTTCAAATGCTACAGATGTAGGATCGGAAGAGTATTCTCCTTTAATTATAGGAATCTTTAGGTTGTTTGCATGAATTTCTAGTTGTTCTATTGCCGCGGCTCTAAATGTATCTGCAGCTGCTAAGGCGCAGGAGATTCCATTTTTTTTAAGAAGATTTGCTAACTTTGCTATAGAAGTAGTTTTTCCAGTACCATTTATTCCGAAAAATAAGATTGTGTAAGTATCATTTTTTTCCTTTATTTCTTTAATTAAATTAGGGGAATCTATCAATATATTTTCTATTGATTCTTTAAGTGCGGAGATTATTTTTTCTTTTAGTTCTTTTGGTTTTACTTCTTGTCCGACTAAACTGTTTATCAAATTTTCTTTTATTTTATCTACTACTTCTAGTGCTACATTATTTTCTAACAATATTATTTCTAATTCATTGAATATTTCTTCTACTTGTTCCTTTTCAATTTTAGATGTTGTAAATTTGTTTAAGATATTTGATAAAAATCCTTTTTTTTCTTGTTTTTCTTCTTTGATTTCTGCTTCTATCTCTTCATAAGCTACTTCTGCTTCTATCTTCTCTGTTTCAGTATAATCTTTATTTTTTGTTTTCTTCTTTACTTGTTTTTCTTTTTTAGGAGACTTCTCTTTTTTGCTTTTTTTCTTTTCTTTCTCTTTAGATTTTTCTTCCTTGCCGAAAAAGGATTTTAACTTTTCTTTTAGAAGGTTAAACATGAAATTTTAGCGTTAATAAGGTTTATAAGTTTTTTAGCCTGCTTGGATATATGAAAGGTATCTTTGTCGTTCTTGATGGCGTTGCAGATGAGCCTTGCTCTAAATTAGGGGATAAAACTCCTCTAGATTATGCTAAGACTCCTAATCTTGATTTTTTTGCTTCAAAATCTCAAATTTATAGCTGTTTTCCGATTGCTGAAGGGATTGCTCCTCAATCTTCTAGTGGTATTGTTTCATTGTTAGGATACGATTTCAGAGATTATTCTAGGGGAGTTCTTGAGGCGATTGGTGCTGGAGTAAATTTGAATAAAGGAGACTTGGTTTTAAGGTGTAATTTTTCTACAATTGATAATCTGAAAAATTTGAATATAATTGATCGTAGGGCTGGTAGAACTCTTACGACTAAAGAGGCTTTAGAACTTGCAGAGGCTATTAATTCAAAAATAAAATTACCTTTTAGATTTGAAATTGTACCTACTATTGGGCATAGAGCAGTCCTTGTTTTTAGAGGAGATTTCTCATCTAATATCTCAAATGTAGATCCATCTTATGAATCTGGGCTTTCAGTAGAATCTTTGGCCAATACTGTAAAGTTTTCTTCTCCTTTGGATGATAGCAGTAGATCTGCTGTTTCTGCAGATTTAGTAAATACTTTTGTTAAAAAGAGTTATTTGGTTCTTGAAAATCATCCTGTGAACCTTAATAGGAGAAAGAAGGGATATTTTCCGGCTAATTTTATTTTGTGCAGAGATGCAGGCAGTTTTATTCCAGAATCTAAGCCTTTATCCGGGAAATGGATGGGTTTTGGATATATGCCTCTTGAAAAAGGAATAATTGATGTTTTTGGAATGAACTTGTCTAGTTTTAATGTACCTACAATTGATAAAGATGATTTTTATGATTATGCCGAATCTGTTTTAAATAGGGCTATTTTTAATGCAGTTGAAATGATTCAGAAATATTCTTCTTCTTTTGATTATTTTTATATCCATTTTAAGGAAACAGATCTTCCAGGACACGATAATAAGCCTCTACAGAAGGTCAAATTTATAGAGATGATAGATAATGGCTTTTTTGGGAAGTTACGTGGAATTTCGACCAATTTTAAGCTAGTGGTCACTGCAGATCATACAACTTCATGTAGGAAAAAAATGCATACTTCTAACCCTGTTCCTGCTATTTTTTATGACTCTTTAAAATCTCACGATTCTTCTATGAGGTTTACTGAAAAAGATTCTTCTATTTCAAAAAGTATTCTTGGAAGACAACTTTTGAAAAAGACTCTTTTTTCTTAAATTTGTTTATTGGTTTTTTGTACAGTCATATTTATAAAATGCCTCTTGTTTTTTTCAGTATGATTAAATATGAAGATTTGTATGAGCTTTTGCGTCGTGAAAAAATGAACGAACCTCTTCAGGGTATGCCTAATGATTTTATGAAGGATTTTTCTATTTTAATACATGAAAGGAAGAATGCTATAACAAATAATGGTAATTTCTTTTCTGAAGAGGCTCTTAGGGAAAAGAAACAATATGAGAATTTGATGATTTTGTTCAAAGAGCTTATGTTGCGCAGGAAGAAGAAACTGCTACAACTTGTTTTTATTGCAAATGAAACAAGTCTTATGAAAAAGGATTTTGAAAATATGCTTTCTTTTGAGAAAGATCTTTTTGATAGTCTTCTTCATTCAGTTGAGCAGACCGATAAACTAATTTCCATGTTGCTTCTTAATGGAAATTCTGATGCTGATAATAAGAAAAATGTCCTTATTACAGACGATGTTGAATCTTTTATGGGTGTTGATGGAGATTTTGTCGGACCATTCAATAAAGGTCAGACAGTTTCTATAGATGTTAGAACTGCAGACATTTTGATAGGAAGTCAAAAGGCTGTTAGCGTTTGAGAAAATATATTCATTTTTATAATTATTTTTTTAAATAGTAGTTGTTCTATTGTGCGAATGGCTTTGAAGCATGTTTTATGTAGGACTGATGTTGTAGGAGAAGATAAGAGTAATATAACTCGATATGTTAGCAGTTTTGATCCTGGAAGACCTGATAGTTTTTTAGAGGGAGATTTCGAGATGATTCTTGCCGCATCTAATGGGGGATACGGTCTTAGGGAATTCCTTGCGGATAAAAAATTTGAACCTCAAATTGAGTATGTTGATGATCCGAGGAATGCTAGACTTTTTGATCATAGAGAAGGGTTTATTTCAGCCACTTCTTTTTTGAGATATATCTCTCTTTGTTCAAGAGATTCTGATGGTCTTAGAGTTGATTCTGTGAGAATTGATTGAAAGCCTCTGGAGGGAATCGAACCCCCAACCTATAGTTGTTTTGAAATCTCTGGA
>CAZRMJ010000003.1:0-73905 GCA_964601175.1 Candidatus Woesearchaeota archaeon
TGATATTATGGGGTAAAAACCCCTTCGCTTTAGTAATCGAACAGAAAGAGTTTGCAATAGGTTATAAAAAATATTTTGAGATATTGTGGAAAATTGCAAAAAAATAAGTTTATAATATCTAAAAAATTAACAAAAAAATGAAAAACAAAAAAGTTTTAATATGGTCAATAATAGCCCTATTAATAATAGCAGCAATAATTATATCAAATAACATGGTATCCAAACACACAAAAGTCTTACTAGAAACAAATAAAGGAAACATAACATTAGAACTTTACACTGGTGAAATGAAGATTACTGCAGGAAATTTTGTAGATCTTGTAAACAAAGGATTCTACAATGGAGTAATTTTCCACAGAGTAATTGATGGGTTTATGATTCAAGGAGGAGATCCGACAGGTACAGGCATGGGTGGTCCGGAATATAAAATAAAAGATGAATTTACAGGAACAACATTGGATGAAAATGATAGGGGCACAATATCTATGGCAAATGCAGGACCAAACACTGGAGGAAGTCAGTTTTTCATAAACCTAGTAGACAATAATTTCTTGGATGGAAGGCACCCTGTATTTGGAAAAGTAATTGAAGGCATGGATGTAGTAGATACTATTGCTAAAGTTAAGACTAATTCACAAGATAGGCCATTAGAAGAAATAATTATAAACAAAGCAACAGTAATCAATTGATGAAAATAAGGGATTTGATGAAAAAGCCAGTAGTTATAGAAAAAGATCTTAGTCTATCAGATGCTGCAAAAATAATGACTAAAAATTCAATAAACAGCATAATAATAGAAAAAAATGGAGAAATTTTAGGAATAATAACCCATCACGATTTGATAAAATATTTCGGTCAACAAAAGAAAGTATTTGAAGTAATGACTAAAAAGGTATTAAGCGTTAAAGAAACTGATAAAATACAAAGGGCAATAGAAATCGTAAGAGAAGAAGGATATGGAATATTTCCTGTAACAGATTCTAAAGGAAAAATTGTCGGAATATTGGATTCTAAAGATCTATTAAAAGTCTGGGATGAAGATGACTTTATGATTGAGTAAAATGATCTATTACTTACTAACCTTAATTCTAGCAATCCCTACAGGTTTTATTATAGCAAAACTAGCAAATGATGAACTAATAGATGGATTTAGATACATAAAATCCCTATTTGTAGCATCATTCATCTTAATGGCAATATCCTCATTTTATAATGAAGTATTCACGTTAAGCATGGGATTTATATGCATAGTTAGTTACATAAGCACCCTACTAAGATTTGACAAAAGATGGGCAACAGAAAGATTCAGATAATCAAAAAATCGATACACTTTCAATCATATGAATTTGATAAGTGTTCGATTTTTGGATGATCGAAGTGCTAACCACGACTTGATAGGAGTGGTTTAGGAAAGCACTTGCGACATAAGGTATAAAAGGTAGTTTCAAAACTATTCTATATGGAAGATGTAAACCAAAATGAATTAGAAACAATAGAATTTTGGAAAAAAGACAAAACGTTTGAAAAATCTCTGAAAAACAAGAAAAAACAATATGTTTTCTATGATGGTCCTCCGTTTGCAACAGGACTTCCCCATTATGGACATCTTTTGTCTAGTACGATAAAAGACACAATACCTAGATTTTGGACAATGAAAGGATTCAAAGTAGAAAGAGTATGGGGTTGGGACTGTCACGGGTTACCTGTAGAAAGCATAGTAGAAAAAAAACTTAATTTCAAAAGTAAAAAAGAAATAGAAAACTTAGGAGTAGATAAATTCTGTAACGAATGCGAAAGTACTGTATTAAAATATGTCCATGATTGGAAGGGTTTTGTAGAAAGATTGGGAAGATGGGTAAATTTTGACAACTCTTACAAAACAATGGATACAAATTATATGGAATCTGTATGGTGGGCATTCAAAGAAATCTGGAATAAAGGATTGATATATGAAGGAAGAAAAGTCTTGATGTATTGTCCAAGATGTGAAACTCCATTATCAAACGCAGAAATAGCGATGGATAATAGCTATAAGGATATCACAGAACCTTCTGTAACAGTAAAATTCAAAATAAAAGGAAAAAATGAATATTTCTTAGCGTGGACAACAACTCCTTGGACATTAATAGGAAATGCCGCACTTGCAGTAAAAACAGATGCGCAATACGTCAAGGTAAAAAGCAACAAAGAAATCTACATATTAGCAGCAGATAGACTGTCTGAATTGAAAGATAGTCATGAAATAATTGGATCTTTTAAGGGAAAGGACCTACATGGAATAGAGTATGAACCATTATACTTCATAAAAAATGAAAAGAAAGGACACTATGTAATAGATGAAAATGAAAATATTACTGTAACTGATGGTACTGGAATAGTTCATATGGCAGCATATGGAGAATTTGACTATTCTATGATAAAGAAATTTGATCTTCCATTAATAGAACACATAGGATTAGATGGAAAATTAAAAGAAGGTCCAACAGAATGGAAGGGACTATGGTTTAAAACATTAGATAAAGAAGTAGTAAAAGACCTTGAAAAAAGGAACCTTTTATACAAAATACAAAATAATAAACACAGTTACCCTTTCTGTTACAGATGCGATACTCCTTTATTTTACGCACCACTCCCTTCTATGTTCATAAACATACAAAAGGTGAAAAAAGATATTCTAAAAAATAACGAAAAAATAAATTGGTACCCAAACCACCTAAAAGAAGGAAGATTCAAAAACAATATCTTAAACGCTCCAGATTGGAATATCTCAAGAAATAGATATTGGGCTTCAGTAATCCCTGTGTGGAAATGCTCTTGCGGAGAAATAAAAGTAATAGGCAGCATAAAAGAACTAAAAGATAATGCAATAAATTTCCCAAAAAAAATTGACCTGCATAAACCAGTAATGGACAAAGTTAGATTAAAATGCAAATGTGGTAAAGAAATGTCCAGAGTTCCAGAGGTTTTAGATTGCTGGTTTGAATCAGGATTAATGCCCTTTGCACAGGTACACTATCCATTTGAGAATGAAAAATGGTTCAAAGAAAACTTCCCAGGAGATTTTATTTCTGAATATATTGCTCAAACAAGAACTTGGTTCTACTACATGCTAGCATCTTCAACTATATTATTCAATAAACCGTCTTTCAAAAATGTAGTAACAACTGGAACAATCTTAGCATCAGATGGTCAAAAAATGAGTAAATCAAAAAATAATTACCCCGACCCGATGAATTTAATTTCAAAATATGGTGCGGATTCTTTAAGATTCTACTTACTAGGATCTCCAATAATGTCCTCTGAAGATATTAATTTTTCAGATAAAGGTGTTGAAGAGGTTTACAAAAAAATAATTTTAATCTTATCTAATACGTTGAATTTCTATCTGATAAATTCAAAAGGAAAAAGTATCATGCCTAAAAGAACCAAGATACTCGATAAATGGATCCTATCTAGAATAGCAGAACTAGGTCTTTCAGTAAACTCAAGTTTAACGAGCTACGACACCATAAATGCTGCAAAGGAAATTTCTAAGTTTGTAGATGATCTTTCTACATGGTATGTTAGAAGAAGTAGAGAAAGATTCAACGAACAAGAAGCAGAAAACGCAAGAGCGGTACTCAAAAAAGTACTCAATGATTTTGCAATAATTTCAGCACCAATGTTACCATTTATGTCTGAAAAAGTATATAGAACAATTAATGAAAATAAAGAATCCGTACATCTGCAAAATTGGATTGAATATTCTAAAAAAGAAGTAGATCAAAAAGTCATAGAATCTATGTCTAAAGTAAGGAAAATTGTAAGTGAAGCTCTAAAAATAAGAGATACAAATAAGATTCAAGTAAGACAACCACTAAAGGAGCTAACTATCCCAATTAAACTTGAAGATGAATTTTTAGAAATAATTGCCGATGAAGTAAATGTAAAAAAAGTAGTTTACAACAAATCAGATCAAATATCCCTAGACTTAGAAATAACTCCAGAATTAGAAGCAGAAGGATTTGCTAGAGAAATAGCAAGAAAAATACAAAGTGCTAGAAAAGAAAAAGATATGAAAAAAGAAGAACGTATAGTCTTAGAATTAAAAATAAGTGAAAATCTTAAAAAAAGATTATCAGAATATCTAGAATTTATATCTAAAAGAGTTGGAGCAAGCAAATTGATACTTTCAGACAAAGACAAAGGATTTACAAATTTTGAATTAAAAGGAGAAACCATAGGTTTCAAATTTTAAAGAATTGAAAAAATAAAGAAACATTTTTATCCCCTGGATTTACATCCACTAAATGGAAGAAGAAAACAAAAAAACAGAAGAAGAGCAGTCTGAAGAGGCTGAAGATTCTGAGATTTCCGAAGAAGAAACATCTGAAATGGAAGATGAATCCGAGACATCAGAAGAGTCCGAGGATTCAGAAGATTCAGATGATTCTGATGAATCTGAAGAAGATTCTAAGGAAGAAGAATCAAAAGAAGAGAATTAATCTCTTATAAAGAATAATTTTTATTTTTATTAAAAAATCGATGCATCATCTTACAATTTAATATCATGTCTGATGAATGCTCGATTTTTAGATGATCGAAGTGTCTAATACATTCAAAATGAAAGACACTGTCGACATTAAAAAAACTTATAAATAGGAAAAAATTAGGAAAGGGATGTTAAAAAGAGGCATAACCCTTACAATACTAGGAATATTGCTTACAGCATACCTCGCTGGAGCTTTATCTGTTCAAAAAACAGAATTTGTTATTAAAACAGATCCTTATCAAAATCTAAGTGTCTCTATACTTAACCCAGACAGTAAAGAAGGCATAGAGTTATATCAAGGTAGGGCTCGTAAATTTGGAGAATATAGATTCACATATTATGGAACAATAAGCAAAGTCCTTGTTGATGCATCAATAATAAATAATGAAACAGGAGAAACGGTTAAAGAAAGAGAATTTGGACCATATACTCTTGGAACCCCTATAGTTAGTATAGATTTCTACTTAGAAGATAAAGAAACAGAAGGAATAGAAGAAAATAACATTACAGAGAAAAATGAAACAAATTCAACAGTATCTGAAACTCCAGCAACAAAAAACAAATTAATAGGCTTTGTAACTGGTGGAAGCGGAGAATTCTCAAATGTTTACTACTATGTTGCAGCAGGAGCTTTGGGATTAATAGTAGTTCTAGTAGTATTCAAGAGAAAAATAAAAGTTAACAACGCCCCATCAGAACCAAATCCGAAAAAAACTAAAGCTAAACAAACCGAGAGGCCTGCAAAAATAGAAGCAATTGTTAAAGCTCCACAAAAAGCAGAAGAAAGCAATGTAAATGACACAGAAAAAAAGATATTGGAGCTCCAAAAACAGTTAGACCAAATAAGAAGCGAAGAAAAGCTAGCAAAGTTACAAAAACAAATTAAGCTAGAAAAAGAATCTCTGCAAAGAATGAATAACAATTTAGAAGATAAAAATTCTTCTCAAAATAACCAAAACAATAATGAAGAAACTAAGAGCTTCTAATAAGTTTACTTCTTTTTAACATAGCTTCCTTTACTCTGTCTAATGCAATCTTATTAGCAGAATCTCTTGGAGAAATTGAAAGCTTTTGAGATGTAGAAAGCACAAGATCTGTATTTTTAGTAATCTTGTCCTTCACAGTTTTATACATATATTTAGCGTCTTTTCCAATATATTCAACCCAACTAGATATAACTCCCCCAGCATTAGCCACAAAATCTGGAACAATCATAATTTTCTTACTTAATTCCTCTTCAACATCTAAAGGAATAGGAATGTTAGCTGCTTCTACAATGATCTTAGCCTGTATCGAACTCATATTGTGCCTATTAATGACATCGGGAAGAGCTCCAGGAATTAAAACATCAACCGGAAGCTCAAATAACTTATGACCTAGCAAAATTCTTCCTTTACCTGCAGTAACTGTACCCTTGGACATTTTTATTTTCTCTATATCTTCAAAAGATAAACCGTCTTCATTATACAAACAACCCTTACTATCGCTTATTGCAACAATCTTAGCCCCTGCTTCTTGTAAATGTCTAAATGTAAAAGAACCAACATTTCCAAAACCTTCAATAGCAATTGTAGCCCCAGATATTGGAATCTTAGCATGCTTTAATGCTACTTGGGTAGCATAATTAACTCCTAATCCAGTACTTCCAAGTTCATGCGGAAGCCCACAAACTTTCTTTCCTTTTATTATCTTACAATAATCAAGAGGTTTCCCAGTAGCAGAATTAAAGTTACCATTAGCTTCAACAAATGTCTTCATTTCATTTTCAGTAGTATTTATATCAGGACCAGCAATATATTCACTAGGTACAAGATGTTTAAGGGCTCTAGCAAAAGCTTTTACAAAATCATCTTTCTTATCTTGATGAACTGCTTTATCATATATAATTCCGCTTTTTCCACCTCCAAAAGGCAAACCAGCTAAAGAATTCTTAAGAGTCATAGCTCTAGCAAGTCTAAAAACCTCTCTAGCATTAACAGTAGGAGTCATTCTAATTCCTCCTTTAGCAGGACCAAGAGCAGTGTTATCTATTACAGTAAAACCCCTCATACCAGTAGAAGGATCATAAACCTCTACAACTTTTTCCGGACCAATATCATCATTAAAATCTGACAATTCCATCTTACCTCAAAAATGAAAGAAAAAACCCATTAATAAATATATTGTCACCAGCATCTATCTGGAGGACTATTGAGAAACTCTCCAATAAGAGAAACTGCATCTTCTATATCATCCTTAGAAGCGGCACCTATAGGAGTATGAATATTTGCCACAGCAACACCTATTACTGCAGAAGGAATCCCGCCTTTAGCTGCAAAAACAGAACTAGCATCAGTAGTTCCAACTTCACTAACTTCAAGTTGAAGCTTAATCTTTTTCTTCTTAGCAATGCGTTCAATAGCTTCATTTAGACATTTATTGCCGATCATTTCTGCATCCTTTATAGTCAAATAAGGTCCATTTCCCAAAAGCATCCTATCTCCATCATCATCGTGCGCAGTCACATCAACTGCTAAAGCATAATCCGAAGTCAAATTATAAAATGAAGTTTTTGAACCATAAAGTCCAACTTCCTCTTGAACTGTAAAAACAAAAATGATCTCATGTTTAGTTTTTAATTTACGCATAACTTCCAACAATATATAACAACCCACTCTATCATCAAGTGCTTTCCCTGCAATTATATCTTTATGTCCAAGACTACAAAAATCTGATGACCTTGAAAAAGAAATATAAGATCCAACTTTAATCCCTAAATTTCCAAGAGCCTTCTTATTTAATCCCGTAAAAACAAATAAAGATTCCATATTTATCTTCTTTTCTCCAGCAGAATCATTCAAAATTTCTTTAGTAGTAATTATTCCATTTATATGGCCTTTAGAAGTTTCTATTTCAACCCTATGTCCGACTAATATTACTGGATCTATTCCGCCTATTGAGCTCAAATGTATTTTTCCATCACTTTCAATAGAGCTTACCATTAAACCAATTTCATCCATATGAGCCATCAAAAGAACTGAAGGAGAAACACCTTTTTTTCTAGCTACAACATTGCCCATTTTGTCTATAAAAACATCCTTGCAATATTTTTTAGCTTCCTTATAGATAAAAGATCTTACAACTTTCTCATCTCCGCTTATTCCCTTCAAATTTATCAAATTTTCAAGAAGCTTCATCATCCCTCAAGAGAATCTGTAAAAAGATTTATTTAAACTTAACCAAATCTGTTATTTACATAATCAACAAGAGCACTGCCATTAAGTTTTATTGTAGAAGGACCATTCCTAACATAAAAGTCCTCATTATTATTGTCCTTAACAAATACTCTCTTATCACTAGGAAAACATTCAATCTTAAGAACTTTTTTATTATCAATCTCAAACAAATCATAATTAACTAAATGCATTAACTGAGTGCCTATGTTATCTTTAATCAGATTATTCAAATGCAATTTAAGCTTATCATCATTTATGAAAGAATCTCTTTCTAATCCAAGTATCTCGCCATTATCTGAAACTCCTACTATTAAAGTTCCTCCATTTGTATTAAGGTAAGCAGCAATAGTTTTAAGCAAAGCATTTTCTATATTTTTATCTATAGAATTAGTATGCAGATTTGTTCTAATAGAAGACTTAAATTCAACTTTTGGACCTTCTCCTGCAGAAATTATAGATCTTATTTTTTGAATATGAGCTTCTGGATTTTTTTCCGATTTCAATAACTTAGGACTTCTCCTAATAGCTCCAGCGATTAATCCACTTATTGGATTGCCAAAACCTTTTTTCTTATATATGTAACCTCCAGCAGAAACAAAAAAAGCAGCAAAAGCATCTATTATCAAGTCTATCTCAACAACTCCAGTACCAACATTAGTTAATCCAAAACCCAATATATTATCTAATGAAAACTCCAGAACTTCCCAAATTGCCCCAAAAGAAAAAGACAACGAAAATGCAATTAATATAGTCATAAATGGGCTAGAATCCAAATGCTCATGTTCTTCCAAAACAAGAATTATGGTCAAGCCAACGAAACTCAATGCAACAGATGCCACTGCTTTAAGTAAAATATCCCACCACAAACCTGAGAAAACTCCTCTTACTTCTCCTAAAAACAAAGACCCATAAATTATCAAAACTATTGCTATCTGCATACCACTTCCCGTTTTCAAACCAAACCGATTAAGAATTTTAGGTAAAAAGGTGGCAAAAAAAGCGAAAACACAAAAAGCCATAACTAATTCCCTTGATCCTCTAAAAGCTTCTATAAATCCAATTATCAAAACGAGCCTAAGAGTGTTAGTAACAAATGATCCAACCGAAACTTTCTGAAAGAGCCTTTTAAGCATATTAAAACAATAAGACAATATTATAAAAAAATATGCTTTATGCAAAATAGCATATGTTAAATACACTAAAATAATACTATAAACATGAGAGTAAAATACACATTTTCATCTAGAAAAACAAGAAAGATAGACACCCATAACAAACATAGACAAGAGTATCCTTCACTAGCTAAAGAAGTAATAATATCTTCAGACATAGTTTTAGAGGTATTAGACTCAAGATTCATAAAAGAAACAAGAAATTATGAAATGGAAAATTTTGCTAGGGAGCATGGAAGAATAGTAATCTATATATTAAATAAAGCAGATTTGGTAAATCATAAAGAATTAGAGGAATCCGGAGCAGTATCAGATCTGGATCCATACATATTTATTTCTTGCAAAAAAAATCAAGGAAGAAGAGATTTAAGAGCATTAATAAAAATAGAATCTAAAAATATAAAAAAAGCTAAAAGCAAAAATACCGAAGACGAAAATAGTCATTTAGAGATCCATAAACACGGAATAGGCTTAAAAAAATTCTTTAAAACAGGAAACGAAATACATGTAGGAATAATAGGCTACCCAAATGTAGGAAAAAGTTCTCTAATAAACATGCTTAGTGGAAAAGGCGCTGCAAAAACAAGCCCAAAGGCAGGATTTACAAGAGGAATACAAAAAGTAAGACTCGCTAAGGATATAATCTTGCTAGATACTCCAGGAGTAATGTCTGATGAAGACGCAGCAGCGAGCCAAGCTTCAAATCTCAAAAAGCATGCAATGATAGGGGTAAGAACATATGACTCAACAAAGAATCCAGAATTCATAATAGCAGAATTAATGAATGAATTTCCAAATACTTTCGAAGGACATTACAAAATAGAAGCCAACGGAGATTCAGAAATACTTCTAGAAGATCTAGGAAGAAAAAGAAATCTATTATTGAAAGGTGGCGTAGTTGATACAGATAGAACAGCAAGATTAATACTAAAAGACTGGCAATCAGGTAAAATAAAACCACATAAAAATTTAAATAAATAAAAGAACAATATATTTTATGGATCCAATTCTGGCAGCAGCACTTTTAGGGGCAATTGGAGGACTCACAAGAGGAGTAGTTGGATTACTAAAAGCTCTTTCATTGAGAAGAAGAATAATTTGGACATATTATTTAATAACCGTGGTAATCGCGATAATAATAGGAATTTTTGTAGGAATAGTATTCAACTTTGATCCAAGATTATCTCTACTTTCGGGATATGCTGGAACAGACATATTAGAAGGAATTTACAAGTCATTTGCGGTGCAAAAAGTGTACACTTCCGCAAAAAAGAAGTAAAGTGTATTTTAGTTGTAAAAATAGGAGGCGTTAGAAGAGATTAATATTATATTAAAAACTCTGAGTGAGCTAGTGAAATTTAATAAAATATATAAATCATAGAAACTATTATTTTTATGCAAAAGAAGTTTTTATTAGTATTCTACTTATTTTCTTTCTTCGTTTTCATATCTATGGTTTCTGCACAGAATATTCAAAGAGATTTTACAGATATTGGATCTAACTTTGAGACATCATGTAATGAAATTATTTGTACCACTAAAATATATTCTTATGACAAATATTTTGATAGAAGGGGTACTTGGGAACTGATTGATGAAAGTTGGCACAATTGTGAAGAAGGATTTTGTACTAATGATTACTATTTCAATGCTACAGTAGATAACCAAGGCTTAGTTAAGGTAAAATTTAGAAATGGTAGATTTAATCAAAGGATTTCTAACTTTGGAGCTGTAAATGTAAGTTTATCCACTCCACAAGTTAGCGGTAACCTTCTAACTTACCAGAATATTTCACCAAACGTTGATCTTGTCTATCAATATTTACCGCATAAATTGAAGGAAGAAATGATTATTAAAAGGCCAATACAAGGTTTACAAGGGCAAGATCTTGAAGTGAATTTCCCTATTTCTGGAGATCTTAACCCTAGTATAGATGATCCATTCATTTGCGACAGTGCTAGAAAATGTTCTAATCTTAGCTATAGTATTTCTTCAGAGCAAATTTCTTTATTAATTCCAGTGGACATTCTAAACTCAAGAAATATGGTTTATCCATTAGTAATAGATCCAAGCATTAATCTAGGAACACCTTCAATAGTGTGGAATGGGATGGTTCAATATTATTTTGATGGAGATCTGTTAGGTTATCCTAGAACCTCTAATCCTACAAGTTTAAAGATTGGGGTAGCACCATTTGGGAACTACAGATCAGATATTGATTGGGACTTAGAATCTATTCCTAATGGCGGGACAATTATTAATGCAACTCTTTCGGCTTTTTTTGAAACAATAACAACAAATAAGATTAACCTTACACATATGGAAAAAAATAGTAGCCAATATACAAATGATCTGAGTGGAAATAGCAAATTTTATAGTGATATGTTAAATGGTACTGTTTACTCAAATTACTCCGCTCAATCTAATACAACAAACATATTTGTTAATTTTACGTTTAATCAACAAGGAATTAATGATCTTAATTCTGCTTTTAGTGGTAGTAAGAGATTTAGTTTTGGAATTCATTCAGATAATAGTAATGATACAATCTCTGCGAGAGACAATTCTAATTCAAGTAGAAGGCCTTATATGTTGATTACTTACGACATATCTAATTCTTCGGCAAATGAAGCTATAGAAGAGGGAATAATGAATGTCATTCCAGGAATCCCAATTTCAAGTAACCAGCAGATATATTTAGTAAACCAAAATGGTGAACATTATTTGGGAAGGTTTGACAAATCGACAGATAAAGATAATCAAACTTGGGCTTTCAATTATTTCAGTGGAAGTGAATCTATGATTAATATGTCCTCTTTATTTAATATTCTAAATATTTGGCAGAATTCATCAGTTAATTATACTGAAATAGTCAATCAAGTGAGGGCATTTATAAATAATACAATAATATGAGAAAAACATTTATTTTAATCGGGACTATTCTGTGTTTTATATTTTTAGTTCATTTTGTAAGTGCTGTAGAATGTGGGAGTATTCCTACAAATGGTTGCACTATAACTCAAAATACTAATTTTACCAACGGAACCTATAATCTTCCCTCGGGAGTACGTATTATTACCAGTGGAATAACTCTTGATTGTCAAAATTCAACATTAATTGGAGATGGCGGGGTTTTTAGTTATGGAATTTTATTACAAGGAAGTTATAATTCAAACACCATTAAAAATTGCAATTTTGAAGGATATAGGGCAGGAATTTACTTTAGAAGATTTAACTCTGGTGAAGTACCCAATAATAACCTCATGGTAAATAACTCATTTAAGAATAATACTGATGGAATTCATTTTACCACTAGCCCTCAATATAATATAGTAAAAGAAAACTATTTTGAGAATAACGGCCAAGGAGTTTATCTAGATGAAGATTTAAATGAGTATCCAAACAATAACAATATTACTGAAAATTATTTTATCAATAGTTCAGGAAGCGATATAAACTTAAGAGATGATTCTAATGCAAATCGCGTATGGACAAATAATATATGGAATAATACTATAACTCACAGCATAACTTATACACACACTAGCGAGAATAATTATGTAATAGACGGCGTTGAAAATGTATATCTCAATAATGCAACAGGCCCGACATCAGAAGGGATTTATTTATACCAAGGCCTAATAATTAATAGCAATAGAAATTACAGACCTGGAAATTATACATTTACGGGAGTGTTAAATGCTCTATCTATACAAGCCGGAGTTACTTTTGACTGCAATAATTCAATTAGTCTAACTGGAGATTTCAATAGTTTTGGAATGGGAATTAGACTTAATTTATATAATAGTGCTAGCAATGGAGTAGTAAAGAACTGCATTATTAGAAATTTTGGTGATGGAATTCAAATAAGGGAAGATGCTTTCGCTGGAGGCGCAAACAATATAACTCTAATAAATAATACTTTTGAAAATAATGCTGAGGCAATATATATTGAAGGAGACGGTTCTAGTTTTAATATCCTTAAAAATAAGTTTACTAATGGCACTGGAGTCAAATTAGACAACAATAGAGGAAATCCCATCCTACACAATATTACTTTAAATTTATTTAATCTAAGCAGTGTTTCGATTGAGTCTGGATCAAATCAAAATAATGTTTTTAATAATAATTTTATAAACTCTACTGGAAATGATGATGGATCATTAAATAATTGGAATCTAACTAATTACGGAGGAAATTATTGGAGTTTATATGATTCTATTTCAGAAGGATGTGTTAATTTAAATAATGATTTGTTCTGCGATGATCCGTATAACTTAACTGGTCCAGGCAATAACAAAGATTACAAACCTTATATTGTTGAAGATGGTTGGCTGGCAGGCCTTCAAGCTAGTGAACCTATACCTGTCCAAGTTGTAGCCGATGTTGATATGGTTAAAGGAAAGAATACATTTATCAGAATCCTGATAACTTTCAAAGGAATGCTATCAAACGATACAATTATTCCAAACGTGACTGTTTATTGGAATGGAAACTTTATAGGCCAGAACATAACATCTAATTTTGAATATAATGAAAGTAAAAACATAGATTTTTGGTACGCCCCTCAGAATTCTGGGGCAAATATGACTATAGTAGTGATGGTTAATGGAACTAGCTCTAACGGAATAAATTATTTTGATTCAAATAGTAAAACAGTTAATGTTTTAGATGAGAAAAAATTGGACATTCTTTACGTACCAATAAATAGCCCCCTTACTTTCGATGAAGAAGTTAATAAAAATAAAGAAATCATTCAGACATTGTACCCAGTAGCAGATAATATGCTTGGAACTTATTATTCGGAGAATATTGAGTTAAATGTTAGCTCTAGTTCTGGAATTGCAGGTTTAATCTTAAGATTAGCTGTAATGAAAACCCTTTCTGGTTTAGATAGAAGTGTTGGAGTTGTTGAAAATGGTTGGTTCGCAACTTTAGGACAAAGTGGAGCTAAAGGCATCTCAATGTTTGTCGGAGGATTTGGAGGACCAGGAGGAGTAATTATAGAAGAAAGCGAGTATAGTTATATTGCAGCCCATGAAATTGGGCATACTTATGGACTTTGCGATGAATACGATAATGAAACCTGGAATGAACAAAATACGAGACTTAGTTCATCAAGTAAATTATGTCCCAATGGGGATGAAGATAACGATGAGCTTTTAGATGAAAGTTGTTTACCTTACGGTTGTCAAGTAACTACTTTTGGAGAAATTGTCCCATGGAACGAATCAAATGGAGAGATAACTTTAATGAATCTTATGGGTAGCACAGACTCTGGAAGTGTTTGGATATCAAAAGATTCATATAATGAGTTATTGAATGATTTTGAGAATATAAACCAATTTTCCAGTTCTGGAATATTGGTAAGTGGTTTCTTCAATAGAACAAGCAATCAGACTGAATTTGCTAACTTTTATATTATGGATCAGGGGTTATTTATAAAGGATATAAATTCTGGCCAAGGTAATTTCTCTATTGGGCTATCTAATGGATCAGGTTATTTAATATCAAACTTCAGTTTTGATATACCCTTTTCAATAAATTATGTTAATGGCAGTTCAGAGGAGACTGATATTGGAGTGTTTTTAGTAGCTCTTAATTATTCTAATGAGATAAGCAAGGTTTCATTATCTTACTACAACACAACCCAATCAGAAAAAAGCCGTACACTAAATAATCCTGAAATTTTTGGCCTTCCAAACTTATCCGGATTTAAAATTTCTAATTCGTTGATAAATCTATCTTGGAATGCTACTGATTCAGATAATGATACTTTAGTATATTCTCTATTGTTCAGTAAAGATAATGGGCAAAGCTATACAGTTTTAAGCTTAGATTATCCAGATCAATTTATTTTATTAAATTCATCAAATTTGCCAGATTGCGATTTTTGCAAATTAAAGGTACTAGTTACAGACGGGTTCAATACAAATTATACGGTCTCTGAACCTTTCACAATAGATAATGATTTGTCAATAGATGATTTAAGAGTGATTTATCAAAATAATACTCAAAGGATTTTTAGATTTGGTATAAATAACACCTTTGTAAATAAAGTGATAGATACCATTTATTGGAGTTTAGACTTTGGAGAGTTAATAATTAACTCTTCGATTAATATCACATTAGAGGGTTCTGAAGAAAGTTTTATATATGTTTATTACAATTATAATGTATCTGGTGGTTATAATATCAAAGCAAATGCTTATAACGGCATTTATTTAGATACAAGTAACATCACAGTAAACATATGATAAACATTAAAGATTTTATTAAACCTAATAAGGGCAAAATAGTTTTCGCAGCTTTATTGATTTTTATATATCTTTTTCTATCTCTTTTTTGTACTCCTCTAACATATGATAATTTTTCTCAGGGCTCTGCAAATACAGTTTATTCTTGTGGAAAACTGATTGGAAATGTAGTTTCGCTTCCTTTAGTTAGTTGGATATTCTTTCCAGTTTATATTGTCTTAATTTACCTGATTAGTTGCTTATTGGACTATCTTTTTAGGAAGAGGAAATAATCTAATTAATATTTATCATTCTAAACATTATAATATAGGCCTCATGCAACAAAGATTGTTTATTACTGATATAAAAGATATAAATGAGCTTATTTATTTGATTTATAAATAAATTTATGGAAAATCAAAAAGATCCATGGGTTTATGGAGGGGAATTATGAAATTCAAACATAAAATTATTAGATACCATACGGAAGAAATGAAGAGTTTATTAAAGTTAAGAGAAGATATAAATTGAAAGAATGGTTTAGAGGATCAAAAACATAATTAACCAAATTACTCTTTTTTATTATCTTAATAATACTCAAAAAACCTCCTCAAACAGAACAATATCAATTTATTTAATTTAGGTATAAGACCATGAGACTATAAAAAATGCAAATCCCAATTAATAAATGCTTATTAAGGGGTTAAACAAGTTATTTTTATGAGCTACATAATGTACATAGATGAGAGTTATAACTCTAAAGCAGACCATATTGTAATGAGTGGTTTAACTATACCATTAAATAAATGGAATGAAACTAATAAAAAAATAGAGGACTTAAAAAGAAAATATTTTAAGAATCAAAGTATGAATTTGAAGGCAATAAGAAGAAAAGGTTATGATCAAGATAGTTATTGGAATTCATTAAGCAAACAAAAGCAAGATGAATTCAACCAAGAACTTTATGATATAATTTGCGATAAAGAACATATAATAATTGCTGGATTGATAGTTAATAGTAAAATGAAAGATAGAAATAAAGAACTATTGTTCACTTTATGTTATAGTTTCATATTAGAAAGATTTGAATACTTTTTAGATAGTAAAGACTCAGAGGGGCTTATAGTCATAGATAAAGCAGAGAGCTCCAAAGAAGTAATGAATTTACAAAGGAAGCACAGCGAATATTTAAAAAATGGTATTCCTGTGAAAAGAGAGGATACTAGAATTAATATTAAAGGAAAAGATAAAATTTTCAATAGATATATGAGAAGAGAAATAAAAAGAGTTTGTGAAAGCATTTTATCTTTAGATGATAAATCTAACAATTTCTTACAATTAGCAGACATTATTTCCTATGCAATTGCTTGCAGATATAATAGTAAAAAAGAATCTTGGTATTTTAATAAGATAAAGGGAAATATAAGGTGTAGCTCAAAAGGAGAAATAATGGGTTATGGATTGAAATTTTTTCCATAAATATGTAAATTTAAAACTTGAGAACATCAAATCTATCCTTGATATCCTTAACCATTTGTTTTAATTCTCTCATCACGGTCAATTCTTCCTTAAAATTTAAGGAAAGAACAGAACCATCATGCCCTACAAGAGTATTATCTGAAAATCTATCTTCTTCAACACCTACATATTTATCAAACCCCCGGGCCTCCACAAAAAAGATGCAAAAGTAAGCTAGTTTTAATGCATACTCGGCTGACGGAAAATTTTCTATACCTCTTTTAAGAAATTTATTTAATATTAAGTTGGCTAGAGATTCCCCACTACCTATACATTGAAAGTCCCTTTCTTTTTCTTCTCCATAAAAATCGATATAATGCAATATAGCCCTATCATTATGAGGCATTGCCAATAACAAATTTAAGGAATTATAAACTGCTTCATCTTCAGCTGTACAAAGATCTCTTATAATTCTTCTACAATCCCCCAAAAAACTTTCATAAGTATATTGATGAATCATTGGAAGTTCATGACCTATTACATGCTCTGTCCGGCTAGTCTTATCAAGCTTAATATCTAAAGATTCATTTTTTTCTTCAATTTCAACTTCTTTTGGTTCTATTTTTTCAGGCATAATCTGAGGTTTGTAGGGGATATTTTTTTCCAAACATAGTTGATAATTTAAGAAGTCTAAATGGCGAATAGTTTGTTGAACTGCAAGAGGTAATTGCCTCTTAAATCTATAAAATAAATGATCATATCCAGAAGTTGCAAAAGCCAAATTTATTTGGCCTATTTGAGACTCTATCTTCCTAACATAAGCCTCATTTTGATGTTCGTCGATAACCTTTCTATCTGCTACTATCAATACTCCTTCCTTGCAAGTTATTCCTATAACTAAAGTCACATATTTTCATATAAAATGGGATAAATAAAGATTGTTGCACTTTAGTTTTATAAGAATTTCAATTAACTAAATGAATTATCTTTTTATTACAAGCTTAAATGATATGACATCTGAACATAGGCTAGAAATAAAGGCTTATTTATTCGATCAGATCCATAAAACAAAATAAATTTAAACTAATTAACTTAATAGATATAAATGGCAAATCCAGACTTAGTAAGATTTATTCTAGAAGCCAAGAGAAGAGGGTTTAGCGACAAAAAAATTCAAGAATCACTTCTAAGCAACAACTGGCCAAAAAATGAAATAAATCGAGGCTTTGAAGCAGTAAAAGGAGAAGTCCATTCAAAGGGAAGCATAACTATCTGGTTAGATAAAGAAGTAATGAAATTATTAGAGAAAAGAGCAAGAAAAAATATGTTAACAATTCCAGAACAAGTAGAAGACATAATAAGAAGAAGCATCGCAAATCAAAAGACTACAACTAAAAAAGAAAAACTAGATGATATGCTAGTTGGATTATTTTCAAGAAAAACCAGAAAATAATCAGCTCTCCTTAAAATAAAAAAAATAAAAAAACATCAATGAGAGCCACTAAAAATCAATAAAGACTTTCGAGATCTTCGCAGAGATCATCTATAGTCACAGAGGCATCGGAGTCTTCTTCAGCCTCATTCATTATCTCAGGTTCTTTTGAAGCCATCACCATTTTAACTAATCCTCTTTTTACTAATACATATTTAAATCTTTTTGAAAAAATTAATAAAAAAATTAAAACGAAAAGATTTATTAATAAAAACTACAAAAAAATTAACAGCCCAAAAATTACAAAATCATAAAAAAATTTAAATTGAATTAAATTTTACAATTTTTTAAATTTTTAGAACACAATTAACAAATTGAAGATAAATAACTTAAAAAAATATTGAAAGTATCACAAAACCCTGATGGGTTTTATACTCCACCCTAAAGGGTGGAGTTTGCTAGTGGGTTTTGGGATTACCGTTGAATATCTCCAAAGCAACTACTCCAATCTAAAGATTGGAGATTTCAACTAGTATTAACTAAAATTTACTGATTCTCAGATAAACCCTTTCTTTCTCTTATCTTTCTAACTACTGTTTCCTGTAATTCTCTAGGTAATTGTTTGAAGTCCTGAGTTATCAAACTAGAAACTCCTCTACCTTCAGTAATACTTCTCAGATCATTACTCCATCCAATCATTTCAGAAACAGGAATTCTAGCTTTTATGAAAACATCTACTCCTTTCTGTTCTACATCAATTAAAACCCCTCTCTTACTTCCAACTAATCCAGTAACTGATCCCATATAATCAACAGGTGCTTCTATCAAGTGAGTCTGAATAGGTTCAAGAATTGCAGCTCCACCCCTAGTCATAGCATTAAACATTCCAAGTCTGATAGAAGGATATATCTGAGCAGGACCTCTATGCATATGGTCTACGTGTAGTTTAGCATCATGCAAAATAAATTTGGTCTTCATTAAAGGTTCTTTAGCTAAAGGACCATTATCTATTACAAGTCTCCATCCATCAATTATTGATTCTATAACTTCTGAAAGTAATACTAGACCTCTTGTTTGATCTTCGAAAACATTACCTTTGTAAATATCCCTATAAGCTCTAGCCTCATCGTTAGAAATTCCAAGAGAAGATAATTTGTTCCATATATCTTCAGGTTTCTTCTTTAATCTTCCTTCAGGAATTTCTCCTTTTTCAATCGCATCATAAACATTATCTTCAAGGGGCTGCATGCTAAGGAAGAATATGTTATGTCCATTAGGAGTTCTACTCTCAATCTCTCCACTATCTTTAGTGATAGTTTCACGATAAACAATTATAGGATTACCCATCTTAACTTCAAGTCCCTTTTCAGTCTTTATTCTTCCTTCAATAATTTCTAAATGTAATTCTCCCATTCCAGAAAGCAAGTTCTCTCCTGTTTCTTCATTTATTTCAATCTTTACAGAAGGATCTTCTTTTCCAACCTTACGAAGAACTTCTATAAGCTTAGGAAGATCTTGAGGTTTTGTAACTTCTATAGACTTAGTAATTACTGGTTGGAATATGTGCTTAAGCTCTTCAAAAGGAGTTTGCTCATCAACAGTTATTGTTTCTCCAACATCTACATTTACTCCAGATATAGCCAAAACATTTCCTGCAGGAACGCTATCTAATTGTTCAGGTTTAATTCCATTATAAACTAAAACTTGTTGGATCTTAGCCTTCTTCTTGCTGTTATTACAATAAACTTCCATTCCATTCTGAATAGTACCTGAATATAATCTTCCAGCACAAATTTCTTTTCCTGATCTTGGATCAATAACTATTCTTGTAACTACGAAAGCCAACTGACCATTTCTATTACATCCTACAAGATCTTGACCAAGTTTACTATCCAAATCTCCTCTCCAAATCTTAGGAATTCTATATTTCTGAGCTTCAATAGGATTAGGCAAATGCTTTACAGCCATATCCAAAACTACTTCATGTAATGGAGCATTCTTCCAAACCCATTCTTTTCTCTGTTCATCTTCCATTTCATAAATCTTAATTATGTCGCTGAAGCTAATATTTTTCTTCTTCATGAATGGAACTGACAAAGCCCAATTCTCTCTTGCAGAACCAAAAGCAACACTACCTTCTGCAACATTAACCCTCCATTTTTCTGCCAATTCAGGTTCAGCAATTTGCAATATAAGAGTATTAAATTCTGCTATGATTTTAGCAAAACGTTCTTGCATTTGTTGAGGAGTAACCTTAAGCTCCTTGATCAATCTATCAACTTTGTTTATGAACAAAACAGGTTTAACCCTTTCACGTAAAGCTTGTTTCAAAACAGTTTCAGTTTGAGGCATTATTCCTTCAACAGCACAGACCAAAACAAAAGTACCGTCAATAGCCCTCATAGCCCTAGTTACGTTACCTCCAAAGTCTATGTGTCCTGGAGTATCAATTAAGTTAATCAAATATTCTTGAGTTTCATATTCGTGACCCATGGACACGTTAGCAGCGTCTACTGTCATCAATCTCTCTTGCTCATCTTTATGCTGCCATGTACTCATTCCCTCTTCAAGATCTCCTGCATTCTTAGCAGCCATCATTCCAGCAGCAGCAAGCAAGTTGTCTGTAAAAGCAGTCTTACCGTGGTGAATGTGAGCTGATGTTGCAACATTACGAATATTAGCCTGATTACTAGTCAAACGCTGTATCTTCTGTAAACTTGTTTCCTTTTCTGCCATTTTAATAATGATAAAGCGTTTTACAAAAATAGGTTTTTAAAACTATCCATGAATAAAGTCATAAAACTTTAGACATTACGGCTATAAATATGACTGTAAGATTGATAGCAGAGACTATACAATAAATGCAAAAAGCTCTAAGAACAACAGCCTGTATAAATAAGAAGTAAAGCGAAAAAGCAAATCCAAAAACTGACAGAGCAATAACAGGCCAGAAAGGCATAGAAGTATACAAATTAAATAAAGTAAAAAGGAAAATAGCAGCATAAAGAAGCAATCCTAAATAACCATTAGGAATTCCAAACATTTTACTATACTTACTGTATTGAACTTTTTTACACCAACTCTTTGGAAAAAACCAACATTTCACAAGCTTTCCAGTTGTTGCATGAAAAGAAATATACATTGCATCAAAAATACCTATGATTGAAAAAATAATCAGTATTAGTGAAACAGGTTCCATCATCACTCAATATTAAAGAGAATCAAGACATTATAAATATTATTAAAAATAAAAAAAATAAAAATTATTTATATTCTTAGTTAGAAGAAGCTTCAAGATTATGCCCCATGCGATAAGGCATTATTCCATACTCTTTCTGAAGAGTCTGAACTTTTGAATAATCTCCAGTTTTCTTTGCGTCTTGTATAGCAGATCTAAATTCTTCCATCTTAGCATGTTGATCTACAATAGCATTAAAGTTATTCTCCGTAATCTGAGACTGCATGTAAGCAATCTGCTTTTCCATAAGATCTTTCCAAACAGAATAATCTTTGTTATCTATTGCGTCTTGCATAGCCTTACGATCTTCTTGAATGGTCTGAATATCTTGATTAGCCATAGGGCTACCAAAACCGAACCATCCATGTGCAGCAGCCAAACCCGAGACCCCTAGTAATGCTACTGCAGCAAACACAAAGATTCCAAGCACGTTTTTGTTTTTCATGTTTTTTGTTTACCCCCTTTCAGCTCTTCACAAGCAATGCAACCCTATAACTTGCAACAGCTCGAAAATGTTAAATAAAAAATCCTTTTAAGCAAGGTGGATTAATCGTCCATTTATGGACTTAAAGTCCATTAAGAAGATTTTTAAAGATACAAACTAAAAAACTTAGTAAAATGGATTCTATAATTCAAGTAAACAATTTAGTAAAAAAGTTTGGAAATTTCGAAGCTGTAAAAGAGATATCTTTCTCAGTTCCATTGGGAAAAAGATTTGCATTTCTGGGTCCAAATGGAGCAGGAAAAACCACTACAATAAAAATGTTAACAACTATTCTTCAACCTACTTCTGGAGAGATAATAATAAACTCATTTAATCCTCAAAAACAACAACAAGAAGTTAGAAAATCATTCGGGATAGTATTTCAAGATCCAAGTTTAGACGATGATCTAACAGCATATGAAAATCTAGAATTTCATGGAATATTTTATCAGGTACCAAAAAAAATCAGAAGAGAAAGAATAGAAACTTTAATGAAATTGGTAGACTTATGGAGTAGAAAAGATGATTTGGTAAGAACATTCTCTGGAGGGATGAAAAGAAGATTAGAAATAGCAAGAGGATTGTTACACCATCCAAAAATATTATTTCTAGACGAACCAACATTAGGCTTAGATCCTCAAACAAGAAACCATTTATGGAATTATGTTGAAAATTTAAACAAAACAGAAGGAATGACTATATTCTTCACAACACATTACATGGAAGAAGCTGATAAAAATTCAGATATTGTCGCAATAATAGATAACGGTAAAATAATAATCCAAGGTACTGCTTCTGAAATAAAGAAAAAAACAAAATCTAAATCCCTTGAAGAAGCATTCCTTAAACTAACTGGACATTCAATAAGAGAAGAAGAAGCTTCGGCAAAAGATCAATTCAGAAATATGGCAAAACTCTGGGGAGGAAGAAGATAATGGGCGCAATACATGCTATGTGGTTAAGACAACTAAAGAAGACTTGGAGATCTAAAGCAAGAATAATAGGTTCGTTAGGGCAACCATTACTGTTCTTATTGGCCTTAGGATTTGGACTTGGAAGTACATTTAGCGGATCAGGTCAAGGAAATTATGTACACTTCTTAGTCCCTGGAATAATTTCAATGGGAATATTATTTACTGCAATGTTTGCAGGAATAGAAATAATATGGGATAGACAGTTTGGATTTTTAAAAGAAACTTTAGTCGCACCAATTCCTAGATGGAAAATAATGTTAGGAAGAACTCTTGGAGGAGCAACAATAGCATTCATTCAAGGACTAATAATATTTCTCATAACATTTGCAATTGGATTTAGGCCAGCTTCAATTTTTGGAGTAGTTATTGGCTTATTATTTATGTTCATAATTGCATTTATGTTCACTGCATTAGGAACGGCAATAGCTTCAAGAATGAGGGATATGCAAGCATTTCCACTTATAATGAACTTCCTCATAATGCCTCTATTTTTCCTATCTGGATCTCTATTCCCTATATCTAATGCACCAAAAACATTGCAAATAATTTCTTTATTCAATCCACTTTCATATGGAGTCGATGGCCTAAGAGATGCCTTATCTGGAGCTGGAAATTTACCATTGTACATAAACTTGTTAATGCTTTCAACAGTAACAATATTATTAGGATTAATAGGCTCACATATGTTTTCTAAAATAGAAGCTTAATGGACCTCAAATCCATGCGCCTTATCCTTTCAGTCATAATTAAACGAACCTTAATTACTCTTTAAATAAATATCGGAAACATAAATTTCAAAACACATATAGTTATAACCTTAAAAATTTAAAGAATATAAATGGTCATTTTGAAAGAGGTAAATCTTGAAAGAGAAGATGCAAGTAAAATAACTCTTGTAGATAGTATTCCATTACTTGGGGATCAAGACCAATTGATAGAATACCAATTTTAAGAGAAGTTATGGGAACAGAAGCTAGATCTAGAAGAATAGCAAAATTATACGGATCAATAAGAGGGTATGAGGGATTTAGCTTAAATGTAGATATGGCAGATCCAACTTTTCCTTACTATGCTGATTTTTATATGCTAGGCTAATAACAAGAAAACCAAGAGCAAGAAAGCTTAAACAATGTTTAAATAGTAAATATCACTTGAAAAAATAAATGATGTCGAAGAAAACCTATGTCGTTTACCTTATAGCAATAGGTTTAGTCTTAGCATACTTATTGATAATTAATATAACTGCAAATATTCTTTCGAATGGCAATTCTGGAAGTAGCAAAACTTTAAACAAAAATAACTATGGGGATGTAGTCTTAGGAGTAAGCGATAGTATTGATGTAAGCGTAGTAAGAAATAGATGGTACGGTACGATATTAGAACAGAGTGGAACAAACACCAAGTTAAGCAAACTTTACTTATTCGGTCTTATAACCCTCCCCATTGACGTAAATGGCAGCAACCTTGTTTGGATACATATCTTATTTCTGATTGTAATTGCAGGCATAACATATTATGCTACAAATAGAATAAATAAATATTATTTTGAAAGGGGGTATTTCTAATATGAAAACGTGGCAGAAAATCCTGATAATATTTTTAGCAGGATTAGGATTTTATGTTCTTACCGGAGATGTTAGCATCTCTCTTCTATTGATCGTACTTTTTGGGTATTTTGAGCTTAGAAGAAAGGAAAGACATTACTAAATTTCAAAAAAATTAATTTATTTTTTATTTTATTAAATATCTCTTAAAATAAGCCTTTGACTCAATTAAATTTAAATAGTCTAATTAATTTACAAATGTCGAGGTTGATAAATGGCCAACTTACAAAAATTTGTTGTTGTTTTACTTGTTCTTACAATAGTTTTGTCTGCAGTTTCAGTGGTTTTCAATCTTATAATTTTCAAAATGAGTTCTGAAAACAACCATGTTGTTAAAGAGATTCAATCCTCCAATGTCGGAAATGTAGGATTAGTCGTTGAGGGCTCCAACACTCCTAGTGGTGGTTCTAATGGCTAGCTCAAAAGTTGTCGCATTCCTTGCTTTTGTTGCAGTCATTACATCTTTATTTTCAATAGGACTTGTTTATAATTCTACGAAGGGGTTGTTTAATATCATCTCCGGATATGCAACTTCAACGGGAGAAGCAAATCTTACAGTAGAATCTGTTGTCTCAATTAATTTTACCACAGCACATATAAATTGGGGATCTGGAAGAGTAAATGCAGGTTACGCTTCTGCTGGACTTAATACTCTTGAAACAAATAACGTTACTAATGGTAACTGGACGCTTCAAAATGCTGGAGGATTAAGAATAGAAAACATTGGAAATGTTAATGTTACATTAAACTTGAGCGGTACCAAAACTGCAGCCCAGTTCATAGGAGGAACTGGTCCAACTTACAAATGGAATGTTTCCAATGTAGAAGCTAGCAGTTGTTTGAATTCTACAGGAGGTACCGCTACATTACCTTTAAACAACTTTTATGATGTTAATACCAGTACCGCATTGTTCTGCGGCCGTCTTCAATTTTTAGACTCTTCAGACTCAGTTAGAATTGATTTTAATTTAACCATTCCTTCAGACTCATTTACCGGATCTATAGGAGACACAATAACTGCAACTGCTTTTATATCACCTTAATTTTAAAAAGATATTTAAAATAACCTTCTTTTCATTTTAATGATGAAGTTTAGAAATATTTTGATACTAGTTATTTTAATTAATGCAATTGCATTAGTTTCCTCTTTAGGAATATCTCCCGCACTCAAAGATGTTTCTTTCGAACCAGGCAAAGAGGTAAATGTTACCTTTTTTGTTCTTGATGCTTCAGAAGATTCTTTTTATGACATCTCCATTCGAGGAGGAGATTTAGAACCTTACTCCACTCTTAGCACTACTTCTGTTAAGGGAGGAAGTAATTTTATCTTAACAATTCATTTCCCTCAATCAATAAATGAACCAGGCCAGCATACAGTTAGCGTTAGTATCAAAGAAAGGCCTTCTGAATCTTCTTTTATTAATACAATTGTAGAAGTTGGCTCAGTAGTTACGGTTTTTGTACCTTATCCAGGAATTTATGGAGATCTTTCATTAAATGTTCCAGACGGAAATGTAGATGATAAATTACCTGTAGAGCTTCACGTGATAAATAGAGGAGATAATATTTTAAGCTTAGATAAAGTTTTCATAGATCTTGTTTCAGCAGAAGACTCTGTTGTTTTAACTGCTAATTTTACTCCAGTGGATATTCCAGTTGGAGGAGATAGATACTTTAGAAAGTATATGGATACTCAAGGAATAAGCCCAGGAAACTACTTAGCAATTGCTCACGTTTTTTATTCTGGAAATGAAAGACAATTAAATAAGTCCCTAAAAATAGGATCTTTATTTGTTAATATTACAAATTATACCAGATCCATTGAAAAAAATGGCATTCAGAAATTTTATGTTACTGTTGAAAGTCAATGGAATTCTCCAATTTCCGCAGTTTATGTAGATGTAAATATCTCAAATAATCTTAATGAGAGTTATTCGTTCAGAACCCCTTCCATAGATCTGAAACCTTGGGAGAAAAAAGATATTGAAAGTTACCTAGATACAGATAAACTCGAAGGCATTTATACAGTCAATCTTAATGCAAGTTATCTTGGTCAATCAAGTTATCTAACTGGAAGTCTTGAAATATTGAGCAATAACCAATTACTAGCCTATTCATTAATAATTGCGGGAGTAGTAATCCTTGTAGCTATATTGATTATCTGGATCATAAAAAGATCGCATAAAAAAGGAAAAAGAAAATGAAGAAGATTTTAATTTTAGCTTTTTTTATATCTTTTATTGTATTTTTAATGTCTCTTTCTGTTTTTTATTACTCTTTTTATCCTGTCAAGATGTCCTCTTTTTTTGCTAATGCTGCAGTCACTCAAAATACAGCAGGTTTTGATATCAATTCCTCTGCCCTAACATTTGGGAGCGTAGCAATAGGAGGAACTTCAACAAGATCAATTTCAATAAATAATTCGTATCCTTTTCCAGTAAAAGTCAAAGTTAAAGCCCAAGGCACCATTTCAGATAAAATTTCGTATACTCCATTAATAATAGAACCAAATAAAGTCGAATCCTTAAAGATCACTTTTTCATCTAATTCAAGCTTAGATATTGGAAATTATGAAGGAAACATATCTTTTATCCTCTATAGGGCTTAAACTTAATAAACTATTTAACTGAGTTTTATTTAGTTATATATGGTAAACATTAGATTAATGAAAATTCTATTAGTTATTGCAGTTATTTCTTCTCTAGCAAGTTTATCTTTTTCAATATGGATCTATACATTTGACTTTAGCTCAAAATTATCTGCCCACTCTTCTTCTCAAGCAGAAATTGGATTAAGCGTGGAACAATCTAATGCTTATTGCGGAGATAATTTATGTAACGGGGCAGAAACTTGTTCTAGTTGTTCTGCAGATTGTGGTGCTTGTTCTTCAGGATCATCTGGAGGATCTGGCGGAGGATCAAGTTATTCAGCAGCAAACTTTAAAGTAAACAAAGACAATTTCAATATAAAAATTGTTTCAGGAGATAGTCAAACAAACGAAGTAATAGTAGAGAATACTGGAAACATCCCCTTGAATATAAAAATTTCAGCAGTAGGTATAGAAAATTATATTGAGTTTAGCTCTGATTCTATTTATATTTCAAAAGGTGGAGTTACATCATTTAATTTTAAAGTCAATGGCCCAGAACCAGGAGTTTATGCAGGAAAGATAATCTTAACTTATCAAGGAATAACTAAAGAAATTCTTGTTGTACTTAATGTGGTCAGTGAGGGAGTCTTATTTGATACCGTAGTTACTGTTCCAGATCTTTATAGAATTCTTAGGCAAGGTCAAAAACTGCCAGCATTAATAGAGCTTTTAGAACTCGGACAAGAAACAGGAGTTGATGTTACAATGACCTATGTTATAAAAGATTTTGAAGATCATATTTACTATACTGAATCAGAAACATTTTATGTAAAAGGTGCTAAAAGTTACAGCAAAAGATTTTCCACATCAAATCTTAGCCCTGGAGATTATATTTTAGGAGTAGAACTTAGTTATATAGGAGGATTTGCTGTATCTACTGCACACTTTAGAATATCTGATTCAATAATAACTCCTCAAACCTGGGTAGCAATAGGATCAATAATATTAACAGTCCTCGTAATTATTTTAGCAATATTATTTTTCAGAAAAAAATCCAAGGAGAAATTAAAATGAAAAAACTGATACTTTTATTGATTATTTTTAATTTATTTTTTGTTAGTGGTCTGAATGAAACTCCACATACCCCAGAGATAATTACAATTACGGATCAGGCCATAATTCCAGTTAGTTTCTTCAACAATGGAGATCAAGGCATCTATACAGCATCTTTTGAAAAAGAAAGTTCAATAGTTAGATTAGAATCTTCTACTACAGTAATTAACCATAAAGATTTTGGATATTTTAAACTAATAATAGGAGAAAATAATCCAGAAAAAGGAATCTATTTCAATAACCTCTTAATTTATAATAAAGGGATTTTAGTTCAAAAAATACCCATAGTGATAGGAATAGAATCAAAAAGACAAGAATATGACTCAATAATAGAATTTGATCAGTCATCTGATGTTTCTATTAATTCGTCAAATAATGAACTTACAATATCTCCTAAAATCACTGTATACAAATTAGATTATAATTATGCAAATTCTAATGATGTTTCATTTAAGTTTTTTGTTTATGATCTTTCAGGAAATTTAATTTATTCTTCAGAAAGACCTTTATCAGTCTCCAGACAGAGCTCATTTGAAGAGTTTGCTAATCTAGGCACAATATATCCCTCAGAAGTAATTTTATATGCTGAATGTTCGAGCAATCTAGCTGGTGCGGAAAAACCTTCTTTAGGAATAGACCTATATCAAATAAGCCTTCCAAATGATCTACTATTAAGTCCTCCTCTTGAAGAAAAAGATTACTCTTTTGAAATTTATATAGGCATTTTCTTTATTCTTTTATGTTCAATAATTCTGATTAGTTATTTATGGTATAACAAATATGTAGAACAAGCAAGAGATTGGAGATCAAAAGTTAATGAAATAAAAAACTTTAATTTTAACGATTCTGCTAAAGCGTTACGCAAATTAAAGAATCAAAGATCAATTTTAGATAGGGCTTATGCAAATCGTTATATCTCCAAGGGCTCATATGATTCTGCCATATCTGCGATTTCAAAGCTTGCCTCGAAATTAAAGAAACGTTTATAAACAGATTTATCTTTTGATAGTAAAGAAAAATGGTGATTCGGGAAAAATCTGTTCTCTCAGGAGCTATCAAGGATCTTGAGAATGAAATTAAATCTCTTGGTAAAGATAAAGCTTCAATAAGAAAATCTATAGATAAACTTTCATTAGGAATTTCTGAAAGTAGGAAAAAAGAACTTCTATTGCAAAAATCTCTTGCGACTATCCATGAGAAAGAAGCAAAATTAATTGAAAGAAAAAAATCTCTTGAAAGTAAATCTGACAAAGTAAGCGACAAACTAGGAAAGATGTCTAAGATAAGATCTGAAATGAAAGATATCTAGTTTTATGAGATTCCATCTTTTTCATAAGCGAAAGAAAATTTATATTGATTTAAAGAAAACCAATTTTATCTCCAAAGGCATTGGTTTGACTTTCAAAAGCAAGAATACTTCCAATTTACTTTTTGAATTTCCAAAAAAAGTTACGTGGCAAGGTAATCTAACCTCTATTTTTGTTTTTTTTCCATTTATTGCATTATGGCTCGATTCCAAAAATAAAGTGATACATAAAAAAATAATTAAGCCATTCAAGTTCTCTATTTCATTAAATAAACCGTTTAATAAAATAGTCGAAATTCCAATAAATGTTCGCAATAAAAAAATAATCAAAAATTTTCTTACCGAGGGAGAATTTAAAAGATATTTCCCAAATTAACCGAAAATATCGCTTTTTCCGTCGAAAGATTTATATATTACCGACGTGTAACTTGACTGGAGGTGTTCATGGGAAAGATAATTGCAAAGAACGTCGTTAAGCGCCAGCATGGTTACTTATATTATGTTGATGCTCAAGGTAACGTTTGTGAGGCTAAAATGTCTCGCGGCGGGAGAAAGAAGAAGCGTAGATAATTAGTTCTTCTTTTTTATTTTGTTTTTTTTATTTTGGATAGTTTTTTAATATCCTTTTTAGCATAATTATGTTTTTATATGCTTTTTTTATTAAGTTTTTATGAGCGATAACTACCTTATTACTGAAACAGATAGACTCGCTGAGTTTTTGAAAGGAGTTGAGGGAGTGATTAGGAGTTATGAATCTAGATTAATGCCTCAAGTTCTTGCACATTTTAACGATTGGGCCTCGTCAAGCATCGATCCTTTACTCTCTTCAAGAGAAATTGCTAGATCTCCATCAACACATGCTAATTATACCTCTGAAAGAAGAGGATTTTTAATACATTTAGGAAATCTTATTGAAGATGGTAAAATTTTGCAAGATTTTTGGGATAAAGAAGTGCATGATAGAATAGAAAGATACGTAGCTGAGACACGATGGGTCTGGAATGTTGAAACTGGATTTTACATTCCCAAGTAATTATTTAAAGTTGATTTTTATGTTATTTTTATGATAGTAGGAATAGAAACAACAGCCCACACATTTGGAGTAGGAGTTGTTAAATCTGGAAAGATACTTGCTAACATTAAAGATATGTATAAGCCTCTTGAAGGTGGAATAATCCCCAACAAAAGTGCTGAGCATCACAAACTTGTTGCAAATCAAATATGGGAAGAAGCTTTGTCTAAAGCAGGATGTTCCAATTCAGATATAGAAGCGATAGCAATTTCTAATTCTCCCGGGCTTGCTCCTTGTTTACACGCAGGAGTCAACTTTGCAAAGGAGAAAGCTAAATCCCTTAATGTACCACTTATTCCAGTCAATCATTGTATTGCACATCTCGAGATAGGTCAAAGCGTTGGTGCCTCTGACCCAGTATTGCTTTACGCATCTGGAGCAAATACTCAAGTCATTGCATACTCATCAGGAAAATACAGAGTTTTTGGAGAAACTCTTGATTTAGGAGTTGGTAATTTTATAGATACATTTGGAAGGCACGTAGGAATTCCTTTTCCAGCAGGTCCTGTATTAGAAGGAAAAGCAAAAAATGGACATTACATTGAACTTCCATATTCAATAAAGGGAATGGATGTTTCATTCTCAGGTATGCAGACTAAACTTAAACAACTTTATGATTCAGGGCATAAAATAGAAGATCTAGCATTTTCTATGCAAGAAACTGCATTTGCAATGTTAGTTGAAGCTGCTGAAAGAGCTCTAGCACATACAGGAAAAAACGAGCTTGTTTTAGGAGGAGGTGTTGCCTGTAATTCAAGACTTCAGGAAATGTGTAGGCTAATGTGTGAATCTAGAGGTGCTAAAGTTTTTTGTCCTGCCAAAGAATTTTTAGTAGATAATGGCGGAATGATTGCATATACTGGAGAAATATTGTTTAAAGCAGGAGTCTCTAAAAATCCTGAAGAAGTCATCGTAGATCCAAGAGAAAGAACGGATATGGTCAAAGTTACTTGGAAATAGATTCCTTTAGAATATCTTTTGCTTTTTTAGATTTTAAGAAAAAGTAACCTACAGTTACAAAAGTAATTACTGGAGATATCCATGCAGGAATATCATGTCCAAAACTATCCAAAACCATTATTATCCCTAAAAATAATATTGAATACATTGCCCCATTCTTTAGAAAGATATAATCTTTTATTTTATCAGTCCCTTTTATTGTTAAATGCCTTATTACTAATGCTCCTAAACCATTTCCCAAAATTATCAAGGGCACAGATAAAGTAAATGCAAAAGCTCCCAAAACAGAATCTATTGAAAATGTAGAATCTATTACTTCAAGATATAGTATTTTGCTCAAATCTGAAAGGCCTTCTTTCTTTAAGTCTTTTTCATGTTGTTCAGCATTTGTTTTGAATCCATGCGTTATGAAAAAAGCCGTACTTCCAATTACTGCTCCAAATGCCATCATAGTTTGTTTATGCAATGCAAGCCAAACTATTACTGCTAGAAATATTGAAACTACTGCAAAAAACCATATTCCAAACTTCTCTATTGTCCTTTCTCCATAAAATCCATAGCTTTTAGGTTCAAGGAACCACCAATGAAGAAATAAGAATATCAAATATGTTCCTCCACCTATCAACAATATTGGAGCAGATGCTTCTATTGCGCCTAAGATACTTGGATCATTGGAAAAACTAGCCGCAAAAGCTCCTATTGCTCCTATCTTAGGATTTGAAGCCCAAACAATTGCCCAAGGTAAGAGTCCTCTTACAATAAATACTCCAACTAATAATCCCATTCCCAAGAACCATTTTCTATATCTTGGCCTCATTGTTTTTAGGACATCAGCATTAATTATTGCATTATCTACGCTTGTAATAATCTCAAAAAGGGACAATCCTAAAACTGTAAGAATTATTGCCAAATAGTCCATATTATTAATTTACTATCAAGTTTCCACGCATTCCGTTAGCCCTATGCTGTCCAACACTACAATAATATTCAAATGTGCCCGCTTTATCTGCTACAAATTCAACAGAGGTTGGCCCCTCAGTATCTCTAACTTGACTTGTTGATGCACCAAATTCATCAACTTTCCAATCGTGGAAACCTCCAACACTCTTGAATTCTATTCTTACAGTATCTCCTTTATTAACAACTATATCTGGATTATCAACCCCATCTAATGTAAACTTGAAGTTTTCTCCTGTTAAAGAGAATGTCTTCACAGTATTCACAGATTTATAGCTTAAAGATGCATAAATAAGAAATAGACCTATAATTCCTAAGATTATTAGCCCTATATACAATTTCTTCATAATAAGTTTGATTAATAATTGTTTATAAATTTGGTGATTGTTAAAATATCAAATAGGTAAGATTTAAAAACAAATTCTATTGTAATTGAATTAAGCTCGTCTAGTATATCGGTTAGTACATGGCCCTGTCGCGGCCAGGAGCCGGGTTCGATTCCCGGGACGGGCGTAATACCATTTTGACGTAATCAGGGGTGTGTTTTCCTATCGTTCTATTGCTTTTTTAGTTAATTTCTCTAAGACTTTCTTTGTAACTTCAGTCTCTCTCAAATCTAATCTTGGATTTTTTTCTATGTGCTCAATATAAACACTGGCGTTTATTAGGAAATTTAGCAATCCTTCGTAATCAGACAAATGCCTTTTTGTTTCTTCTTTATTGTCTTGTAAAATGTTTATTATTTTGATGCTCGTAAGCTCTGGAAATCCATTCTCGTTTTGTCTAATTGAGATTAATCCCAGACTTAGTAATTTATCTATATGAGGTTTAAAATTTTTGCGAGTTATATTAAGCATTCTAAAAATTTCAATCATCATATAATTTTTTATAAGAATATCTATTTTGTAATTTCGATTTTTAGGAACCCGAAGTTTTTAAATCTTTACCGTTTTCTTTTTACAATCTTAAATATTATAAAAATAAGCAATAAGGCTCCCAAAATTATTGGCAATAAACTATAAGCTTCTGCTCTAATAAGAGAAATGATTACGATAATTAGGCACAACCATATTAAATTTCTTTTTTGAATTTTATTTAATTTAGGAATAGAGACTAATCCATAACATACAAACCATCCAAGAAGCAATCCGACTAAAGAATAAGTTACATTTTTGCTTATTACCCATGTAGTAAATGCAGAAATTAAGCTTAAAACTAAAACTATTGGAATTTTTGATTTATTTTCACTGTATAACTCAATTAAAGTATATATTATTATGCTGAAGCTTATCCCCCATAACAAGGAATAAATTAGATTGTTATTAATAAAAAAGGATATAATAAAAGAGAGAATAAGGGTAATAAACACATAGAGTAAAGATATTTTCTTCATTTTAGTTAACTGAATGGCTGTGTAACTTATTACCATTCCAGCCCATAAACTAATAAATGCAAATCCAAAACTCTTTGTTAAAATAAAGGTCATTATTGTAGCACACAACATGCTAATCAGAACTATGCTTCTCTCTTTACTCGTGATTTGTTGCTTTTTTTGCATGTTAGAAACAGCTCATTATTGCTCCGCACCCTCCTCTAGAAGAATACTTATTTGAATCCCTATTTAAATAAAGACCAGCACTAATACCTATTATCCACTCGTAAAGATGATTCTCTTCTTTATACTTAAATTTGAAACATTCAAGGACATTGTTTACATCGTTAAATTCAGAACTAGTTTTTTCTAAATCCTTAAACCAACTTTTATATTCCATTTATTTAAGTAATGTAGACTCTTTAAATAATCCCCTATTATTTTGTACTGTATTTTCTTTAATCTTATTAACTTAAAGGTTCACTTCACAAAAGTATTCTTAACTCTCTTTGATACTAAGAAATACCATATCCATATTATGGCTGCAAAAAAGATAGATAAGAGGCTTTCATCTCCAGTCATAGTAAATATAAGAGTATTTGATGCAGCAACAAACAAATAAGAAGTAATAAAGAAATTCTTTGCAGAAACTTTTTGTTTAAAAGCAAAAACTAAGGTAATGATGAATAAAGAAATCCCTATTAGATCTATTAAGGCTAACTTCCATGAAATTTCGCCTTCTAATCCCCAAGGATAATTTAAGAGGTCATAAACATAAGTAAATAAGTAATAGGACATATGGATAATTGGCAAAATCAACCATCCCTTGATTCCTTTTAATTTCGCATCATTAATTTGGCTTTTTTGTTTTTTCATAATTCCGTTAAGTTTTATCTAAGAAGATTATCTAAAAGTTTACAATTTTCACAGCTTTTAACCAAACAACTAACCAATGAATAATCATTGGTTCCTAAAGCGCTATGATTCAATTGATATTCTTTTATACTTCTTGAAGCAACATTCCCGATATTTTCACTTACTGTAAATATTGGAGTTTCTGAAAGATGAACTCCTTCTTCATCAGAGTCATACATTTTACACTCCACGACTACATTTTTTGCTTCCATATCCCCATAATTAATAACCTTGCCGGGCATCAATAGCTCATTTGAGTCATATTTATTTTCTCCCCAATTATCAATTACTACCGTAATTAATGCTTTTTCTTCAAATTGACCGTAATTTCTCTCAAAACTTTTATTAAAAGATAAAAACAATACTACAACTAAGATGGCAAGAGCAACAAAAAAAGCTATCTTATAAAATTTATCTTCTCTAGCCATAGTTAAGCAAAACATTTAATCTATATAAATTTAGTCAATTGTACATTTTTTAAGTTTTTATTAAAAAAACTCAATCAAAAATGGACTATTTAGTTATTTGCCAAGTTTCGAAATAACTAAACAATCACTTCAACCTAACTTTAGCCGAGCGAGAAGACATAACCTGATTCTTCATCATTTTTCTACATTTGAAGAACAATATTATTAGCAGTATAATTGCAGTAATAACTAAAGCTATTGCCATAAACGCAAGTAAATGTTTGCTAAACGCGACAGACCATCTATCGTACAAAATTATTGTTTGACTTGTAGCCCCCAATAGTTCTTGAGTCTCAGAATCTGAAACTTCAATTTCCAAATTAATGGAGTTTCCTTTTATTGATTCTGGAATTTCCAATTTTGATATAGTTGATAAATAAGTGTCCAATGCTACAGTTTGAGATCTAACTTTTTGCTTTACATTATTCTCAACGAAATAATAACTGAGAGTAATATCTCTATCACCTACACTTGCCGGTTGGTATATTTTAATTTCTACTATTACCAAAGATCCTCTTGCAATTGGATATGAAGGTTCAAGTTTTGCAGAAACTATTACTTGGTCATTGGAAACTAATCCAGAAATCTTACTTTTTATTCCGACAAAAATTAAAAATAATAAGATAATTAAAACTAGGATGATCTGAAATATTCTATAACTAGAATTACCTCTAATTTTCATCAATTAGTATAGTAAAGACAGCTATTTAAAATTGGCTCTTTTGAAGTTCTGAATATTTCTCATATAATATCCAGATCTACTGAAAAAGAAACCATTTCGCTTAAGATACATTACTACGTAAACTATTCCAGCCACTAATATCAAGATTATCAAAGCATATACTGCATAGGTTTTGTAGCTAATTATTGAAAACCATGTACTTGCATTTACTATGCTTTCTTCATTATCATTTTCTCTACTTGGATATACTGCTTTAACGTTTAGTAAGTAAACTCCACGAGTAAGTTCTTTTGGAACATTAATTGTTTTAAGTAAACTTGTTTGTGTGCTTACCGCTACTGTTTCATGTTCAATATCATATATCTGTCCAGTACTTGTATCTTCTATTGAATAATAGACCACTACATCAACTTCGCCTATGTCTCCTAAGTTTAATATTTGTACGCTTGCAAGTATTTTCCCGCCAGGACTTATTATTCTTCCATCTAATATTTCTGTGTTTATATCGAACAATGCGCCTTTAGAAGATGCGTCTATTGCAACTAACACTTCATCTTCAAATCCGGGTGCCTTTGCAACTATCTTTCCAATATAAAGCTCAGGAGCAGCATCTTCTCTTACAATGAAATCTACTTTAACTGTTTTTGACATTCCTGGTTCAAGAGTTATTTCAGTTTCAGATAACTTCAATTGATCCTTAAGTCCAGATACTTCAAGATTCAAAGCAATATTTCTATTACCCGTATTTTCAATTACTAAGTCCCTTGTTGAAGTTTGTCCTTGTTTAAGAGAAACTTTCATATTTTGAGGGCTAAACAACACTTCTTTCAGCCTTTCTGCTCCTAAAAGCGGAGTTAGTTCTATGGTTGCAGAATTCCTTAAACTATTTATTGAATTTAGTTTAACTGAAAGGTCGTCTAAGCCATCTTTATTGAAATCAAAGTTCTTAGAGTCTACAATATCAAGAGTAAAGACTTCAGGAGTACTTTCCATTGTGAATATTGCTTTTGAACCATCATATCCGTTAAATGTTATATGGTGTATCTGACCATTTCCTATGGAAAAGCTCTTCCTATTAGAAGAGAATATTTCCCTATTTGTTCCTCTAATTATTCTACCAAATGAATTATCGCTTCCGAAAGAAGATCCGCCGCTTCCTCCGCCGGATCCGCCATTTCCATTAGAACCTCCGTTTCCGCCATTTCCAGATCCTGTAGGAAGATTCTTATCAGAGAATAAACCAAAGAATAATCTCATTAAGTCAGAGAATCCTTTAAGTATATGACTATTTCTTTGAGTAGAATTTGTCAAACTTAATCTCTGCACCAATTCTACTAAATATTGTGTAAGTCCTCCAACTCTTGAAGCTATAGATTGAAGAACTATCTGCTGAGTTTGTAGCCTAAATATTCTTCCAAATCTTGTCACAGAATTAGTAATGGAAATATCTTGTATGGCAACTCTTACTCTACTTGCTTGTTTATACAGCGAATCTGACAAACCGATATTTGTTGAACTAATTCTAAAGATTCCCGAGAATCTTGAAGCATAATCTTCTAGACTTATTTCATTAGATATCTCTCTGTTTGCTCCAAAGAATCTTTCTAAATTAAAGTTGAAGCTTATCAAATTAGTTGGTAATCTGAATATATTTCCAATTCTTTCAGAAGCTAAATTTAATCCAACTATTTGCGAATTAATTCTATTTGCTCCAAGATTACCTCTAAATCCTAAGTCAAGAGTAAATGAATCATCCGTAGATCTAAACATATAAGCTAATCTATTGACGGCGTTATCTATTGTTAATCTTTGAGTATTGATTCTAAACAATCCACTAAATCTAGTGTTGCTTTCTGCAACATTCACATTTATGGAACTTGTTCTAATTAGATTTGCCAATCTGTTGATTGTTTCATTAAGATTGATTCTTTCTATAAGTTGAATTACATACTTTAATATTTCAGCACCTAAATTGGTTCCGGCTCTAACATTAACAACTTGTGTAGGGGTCCTAAACATTCCCAAGAATCTGTTTACAGAATCACTCAAACCTATAGAATTAGAAGCAATTCTGTTAGCTCCATAAGTTCTTGAAATTCCTAAGCTAAATCCTAAAGAATCTTGGTTTACTCTAAATATTCCAGAATATTTGCTATTACTATTATCAACCGCTATAGTTTGAGAGTTTATTCTGAATAGTCCAAGTAATCTTGTTACAGCGTTATCTAGTGTAAGAGTTTGGGCATTTACTTTAAACAATCCACTAAATCTAGTATTTTTCTCATTTACATTTATACCTTGTTGATTAATTCTAAACAAACTAGCAAGTCTGGTTAGACTATTATCTATTGTAAGTCTCTGAGTGTTCAATCTAAACAATCCAGAGAATCTTGTATTGGTATCGTCAATAGTCAAAGTTTGAGAGTTTATTCTGAATAATCCTGAGAATCTTGAGTTACTATTTACCAAGTTTAATTGTTGACCCATTATTCTAAATAATCCTCCAAATCTAGTATTGCTTTCTGTAATTCCGATATTATTGTTATTGATTCTGAATATTCCTGCAATTCTATTTGCTATACTATTCAGACTCATGTCCTGTATGTTTGCCCTAAGCCCAATATAGTTTCTATTTGATACTGCGTCAATTGAAAGCAAGTTAGTTGGTATTTTGAAAATGCCTGCTAATCTTTCAACGGAATTATTTAAGTTAAGCTGTTGAACTAATTCTACAAGGTACTTTAGAATATTCTGAACATTAATAAGAACTTCATTTACATTTATGACTTGTAATTGTATCCTGAATAATCCTAATAACCTGTAACTATTTTCATCTAGACTTATAGTTTGTTGATTTATTCTAAATAATCCTGAGAACTTATTAGCATTTTCACCGAAAACAAATTCTTGATTGTTAATTCTAAATAATCCTCCGAATCTAGTATTGCTTTCTGTAATTCCAATATTATTGTTATTAATTCTGAATATTCCCAAGAATCTATTTACAGAATCACTCAAACCTATAGAATTAGAAGCAATTCTGTTTGCTCCATAAGTTCTTGAAATTCCTAAGCTAAATCCTAAAGAATCTTGGTTTACTCTAAATATTCCGCTATATCTTGTATTAGCATTATCAACAGCTATAGTTTGTGAGTTTATTCTGAATAGTCCAAGTAATCTTGTTACAGCGTTATCTATAGTCAATCTTTGAGTGTTGATTCTGAATAACCCACCAAATCGAGTATTACTTTCTCCCAGGGTTAAACTATCAGAATTAGTCTTGAATAATCCCCTAAATTTACCAAATTGACTATTAAGGAGAATCTCTAAGTTGCTATTCTTAAATAAATCCCCAATTCTATAATTTGAACCATTTATTCTTAAAATACCGGTCAAATTTATAGAATAAGTATTGACTAAATTAAGTGCGCTAAATGTAATATTTGTAGTAGAGTTTAAGTTATTGCTTGAATCCCAACAAAAGTATTTTGCAACGTAACTTCCATCAGAAATTGTAGAATTTGTAGCATTAAAGTCCCTATTGCCATTATTTTGCATGGTATAATTTAATTTACCATTAGTTAATGTAAAGTTACATGCGCTTCCATCTTTGTTCAAGGTTACATTAAATAAGATCGGAGGATTCAAGGTATCGTTAGCAGGGTTATTTATTGTAACTTGAGGAGGAGTTATATCATTATAAATGACTGTAAAGTTAGTTGAATTCATAGCGCGATTACTTGCATTATCAAAAGTAAGATAATTCCAAACATATGTCCCGGAATAAGGCAAGGTCACTGTAATATTGGTACTATCTGCCAATCCAACTATTGTAGCATCAGTAGTGTTAATAATATCTCCAGTAGAATTCCAAACATATAAAGTAGTATTATGAAGTGCGAAATTATCGCTAAAGGTGGCATTAAAACTAACCACAGGATCTGTTACAGTGGTGCCATTAGAAGGTGCATTCAAATTCGTAACTGGAGGAATATTCTGTTCATAAACTACATCTGCGGACATGAAGTCAACACCAAATCCACCAGTAGCTGTGCTATTCTGATATGCCATCAATCTAAATTTACTATTAGACACAAAATGATCCATTTCGGAGACAGATAAATTATAGGTAGTAGTGTTCAATACTCCTATTGCTCCAGCACTAAAGTTTACTCTTCTCCAACCTCCAGAAGTAAAGTTCCATAAAGCCATACCCTTCATATGATTAGCTACTGTTGTATTTGATCTAACTGTAAGAAATATTCTTGTTATTGCTTCATTAGAAGGTACTGTGAAGTTAACAAATACAAAAGTATCTAAAGATGCACTTTCCCCTCTTGGCCTAAATGCAATATTATTTGAAGTATTAAGGCCATTTATGCCACTTGAAGTAAGAAGAGACGTTCTTTGTATTGCAAATCCTCCAGTATCTGTATGAGTTCCGTTTGAAGCTCGTTGAGAAACTGCATTAGGAACCAATGTTTCAGAGACTAATGGATCTACAATATTATCGAATTGCAAATCTCCTCCTGAAATAAGCAAATCAAAAACACTTTGAGATCTACTACCTAAATTAGTCAAGAAAACAGTATTGTACTGATTATCAGTTATTGAAGTAAAGTTGACTATCTGATTCGTTCCATCTTCTTCATATACTGTAATCATTGGAGTTCCAGAAATAGTTCTTGGGTATATAGTAATATCATTAGAAGAAGTAAGATTCTTGTTAAAAGCAATTCTAACATAATGCGTATCTGAAATAGTTTCGCTCCATATACCATCTATTTGTCTAACTGAATCAAAAATATTAGAAATAATAGTTCTATTTTCATCTAAGTGTAAAGCCTTTGTCAATTCTACAAATCCAAATGCAGAATTTCCAGAAGGCAAGGTAATATTATATTCTTGTCCAGGAGTTAGATCATGAAGAAATGGTTCCCATCCACTAGAACAACTTTGATCTGTAAAGTTCCATGAAGGACAATTCTTCAGCTCAGAACTTTGAGCTGTAAAGAAAACAGTATAATTAGTGAAATTATCCAATAAAGGATCAACGCTAAATACACTAAATAGGTTGTCTAAACTCGAAACACTATCCAATCTTGCAACTTCTAAAGATGTATCTGTAATATTTTGTTCTGTCAAATTTATATTGTCAAATCTTATTCTATCAACATAATCTATATCTAAAGGAAATACCCTTATTGTATAAGTAGAGTTTATCGGAATTATTGCAGTTAAGTTATCTCCAGTTTCATTATATACAAAAGAATTAGCAACTTCATCATATATTGTAACTTTAGCATTAATAGGATTCCCATTAGAATCTAAAACAGTCCCATTTACTAAAGCATATTGTTGAACAACTGAAAAGCTAACATTAGAAGTATAATTAGCATTACCATTAACGTCTTGTGCGTAGACTTGGAAAGTATAATCTCCAAAATCAAGATCTCCGCTACTAGCATTAAAGTTAAGCCCATCTTCAGAGCTCATTGAAATATTAGTTAAACCATTATCTAATGTATAATTTGCTACTCCATTTTCATTTAATGAAATATTAAATGAAAGAGGCAGATCTAAAAGCCTAGAATATTCAGCATTATTTTCAGGAGAGTTAATGGTTACTAATGGAGCATTAGCATCTGAAGTCATACAAGTAACATTAACAAAATCAAAACCTGCTTCTTCATTTAAATCATTTTTACTTGCAGTTACTCTTATTTTGAAGTTGTTATTTAATCCAACTCCAGAAGTAATATTATATGTCTCTGTATCCCAGGTGTTATCTTCACAAGCCTGACCATTAGTACATGAAAAGATGTTTACAAAATTCCCGCCTGAATTTGTAACATTTACATAATAAAATTCACCATTATCAAAAGAACTATCAACATATCTAGAATAAGTAAGAATGCATTCGCTATAAGGTGTTAAATCAAGAGAATTTGTTAATTGTAACGCATTAATCGCTCCATTTTCAGCACAAGCACATTGAGCCCCATCAGCACAATTGGTAGGACATAAATTAACGTTAGACCATCCAGTCCCAGAAACTTCTGTCCAATGAGTCCAAGAAATTCCATCCTCAAAACTGTCGGAAAATACTTCTGTAACTGTTGGATCTATTATATGATCAAATTTAATTGATCCATTAATAACTCTTAAATCAAATTGATCTTGAGATTTTATTAAATCCCTTAGAAAGATCTTATTATATGAATCACTTGTTATGTCCCTAAAAGAGGCAATAACTTTATCCTTATCTTTTTCATAAACCTCTATTATTGGATTTCCATTAGTTACTATTGGATATATAGTAATATCATCAACAGAAGTAAGATTCTTCTCAAATGTAACTCTTACATATTCTCCATCATTTATTTCATTACTCCAAATATTATCTTTTGATTTAATAGAATCATAGATCTTTTCAACAAAGTTCCTATTAACATCAAGATGTTCAGCGTTTACTATTTGTATCGAATTAAATCTATTTTGTTCATTATTTAAAAAGAGAATTAATTTATGAAGATTAATTAAAATTAATATTCCCAGAGTTAAAACTAAAACGCCTATCAAGATAACCTTTTTATTATTCATGCCTTCCCTCCTTTCCAATAATGCAATTTAGCAATACCTACAGGCCTTATTCTAATAAGATCAGCACCTTTTAATTCAGCTAAAGCAACAGATACGGTATTTCGAGAGATACTTAATTTTTGTGCTATTTCTACTACTGTAAGACCTTCGGTGTCCTTTCTAAGTAGATTCGCCACTAAATCTTTTTTTGTTTTTACTATTTCTTTCATAGTGCACTAATGATTACTTTTAATGTTGAGCATTAATGCACAATAAAATAAATCAGGGTTTATATATCTTTGTTAAAAATCGTAAAAAACTAAAATTTACAATCAAAGTTAATAATAAATAACAAATCAAATTCAATAATAGGCATAAAAAACCAAGAAATTACAATAATAAAAAAATCAAAATAAATTAACTTATCATTAATGTCCAGTTTATTGTAAGCTGGTCATTTGTCTGTAAAGTAACAAGAGTGAATGTATTTCCTGCAAACACTGAACCAGTTTGATTACTCAATCTTGTAGAGTTCACTTCTATACTATCACATGTTGATGTAAATGTCTTTGAAACTGACCAGTTACCAGGAGCATTATTCAAAACAGCATAAGTTCCAGCATTACTATTCAATCCACAATTAATATATGTATTAAAAGTTTCAGATGCTGCCGCAACAGGTCCAGCACATCCAGCAGTAGCATTACATAATGAAATATTCAATATTGCTCCAACAACTCCAGTACCTAATGCATTTCTAGTCAAATTCTTCCCATTATCGTAAAGCAAATTATGATCGCAACTTACTACTTCCCCATTTTTGTAAACACAAACATAACCTTTGTAATGAAGAACCGAAGAATCTGAACTTGAACCTTGAAGACCATCACTTAAAAGATATCCAAATGATAAAGCAAATAATATAGAAGCCACAAAGGCAAAAACAATTTGTCCTCTTTTTACCATCATAACATGATAAAAAAGTCTCAAGTATTTAAATCTTTTCAATTTTTTATTTTAAAGTTCCAATAAATAATATTATTTTCTAGAATTTTATCTATGCTTAACTCTCTTTCTTAACAAAAGGAACCATGTAAAATTAAGCAATACAAGAACTGCTATTGCAATTACTAAAATTGTATTGAAACTTCCCCCAGATTTGCTAGATTTTACGACGTAACCAACTCCAACAACAGAAATATCATTTTCAGAAACATCTAAAGTCAATTGTTTCTGAATAGACTTTTCTCCAAAATGAATAAATGCCTTCGCATCATAAGATCCAGCACTAACACCTTCAGTATCCCAAAATGCAACAAGCAATTGACTTCCAAATGGTTCAAAATCATATGTTGCAGACTTAAATTCTGCCATAACATCGCCACTTTTATCAAAAACCTGCATTAAGATATAAGCATCACTGATCGGAGTACCTAAATTGTTATTAACAAGAAATTCAAATTTAGCAATTTGACCCAAACTAAAGTCGTTTACTTCAACATTTTTAAGCTCAAGAGTATCTGATCCGATAGAAAATTCTTTTCTCAAGTCAATAGTAGCTTCATCATAAACAATAGTGGCAAAAACCCTGTAAATTCCAGGAACATTATTTGAAGGAGCCCATTGAGCTGCTAATTCTTTTCTTTCACCTTTAGATAATGGAACTTCTTCAGTTACCAATGAAGCGATTTTACTATTAGATGAATTAAATATATCCAAAAAAGCCTTAGTATGTGCAATGTTTAAATTTCCCTTACTTACTACAGGGATAACGAAACTAGCGAGACTATCGTTTGAAACACTTATACTCAAAGCAGATTCTACATATTTCCCCGGATAAGGCACATCAATTACAGCCTTTGTGATTACACCCACAATAGAATTTATGTAAGTCTTCCCTGATCCAACATTATTTGGAACTTCAGTTATAAGAATGTCTATACTATGACTTCCAGGAGATAACTTAGGAGGAGTTTCCAAAGAGTAATATATCCTAACACTTTTTACTTCAGGAGTTAATGAAATAGTATAATTAGAAAGAGATAAAAAATCTTTCAAGTCTCCTTGAGGTTCTAAAACAATATCTACTTTTTTATTGTCTGAGTTAATAACTTCGAAATAAGAGGTTTGCTCAGATCCAGGATCATATCCAAATATATGCTGTGCCGGAGTTATTGCAAATGCAGAAGAAAATGGAATTAAAATCAAAAAAATTAAAATAGAATAAGCTTTCATTTTTCCACAACACCACCTTTAACTTCTGAAGAATTTACCAGAGAACCTATGTTATAGGTATCCACATGTATCGGGAATTTATTTACATTAAAGATTCCAACAGAATTATCTGTAGTTCTTTTAACTTGAATATTTAAAACGATTTCAGAAGAAAGTTCCCTAACTTGACCAGAAGACTCGAAAAAGGATTTAATATAATATCTTCCAGGATCAAGATTAAAAACATCTCCGATAAACAAAGTTCTAGGAGAATCAAATTGCAAATTATCATCCACAATTACATAATCCGTGTCTGAAGGAATCTCAAACATCAGAGAACTAGCCCCCTCAGAAAGAGGCCCTGTAACTAAAGGTTGAGAGTAACCAATATAAATGAAAGCAAGTAATAACAATCCAGCTAAAAGAATAGAGTCTATTATCAACAAATATTTCTTGTTTTTATTTTCCATCTTATTGATTTATGTTTGATACCCCCAAAACATCCCTTAACATAATATTAGAAGACTCGACATTTATATCTATTTCTGCTCCATATCTACAGTTCATCATTCTAACCTCCAACTCCTGCAGCATAAGTATCTCCCGTACCTAAAACTATAGTGAATGTAATAGTAGAAGATCTAGATCCTGGATTTTCCGAAGAAGGAACTGTAACGTTGATATCTATCTCTGCACTATCTGAAGAGTACGTATAATTAAGATCTGTAATTATCTTAGTATTATTTGAAGTTTGAGGGACAGGGAAATAAGTAGTTTTAGAAGTTGGCCATTTAAATGAACCATTTTCAGAAATTCCATTTGTAGTAACATTATCTGCTTTAGCTAAATAATAAGATGAAGGATTTGTTAAACTCTGCCAAAGATCAGTAGCTTGAATAGAAATATCGACGAGAGAGTTACCTTGATTAACCAATATAATCGGATTAGGAGAATTATCTACAGTATCATTGGATGCAAGATAATTCAAATTACCGAAGTCTATCGAACTTATGTTCATTATAGTATCTAAATAAGCCTGGACGCTAAGCCTATATTTAGGAGAATAAGAACCATAATTAACCCCATCATCAGAAGCAGAAGCACTCCAAATATAACGATCATTATTATCAATCAAACAATTGAATCCCAAGAATAGCGTAGAAATATCAAATGTATTAATAAATTCAGGCTCATAAATATTTGCTCCATTGAAACTAGAATCTGTGCATACTGAAGAACCAGAAAGACTAATATTGAATCTGGAAGAGACTATCGAATCACCATCATCATCACTAATTGCAATAGAAAATATTTGAGAAGTCCTATTAAAAGTAACAGAGCTATTTATTGGAGATATCAAACTTACATTTGGAAGACTATTAAGAATAGTTAAATTACTTGAATTAACTGAAAAAGAAGAAAATCCATCATTTAATATCAATTGGGCAGACCAGTTCTGACCTTTAGTTGTGTTTCCATAACCCAAAGAAGCAATAAATGTAGTGCCATTAGCATAACTAGAATTATAAGGTATAGATAGATGTCTAACACTATTATTATACCAAACTACTGTAACATTTATAGTATTATTGTTCTGATCCAACAGCGTTGTCCTTATATTCAAATTATCAAGAGTTTTATTTGTTCCTAAAGTAGAATTAATTACTAATGAAGTTCCATTATAAGGAGCAACATTTGTAGATACAGTTATAGTTCTAGTTTCAGTGGAATTAATATTTCCATAGATATCTTGAGCATAAGCTTTGAAATTGTGAGTTCCAGAAGAAACGCTAGAATAATCTATTAAGCTATATCTATCTGATTGGTTTTCATAAAGCTGTGCTATTTCAGTCTGAGACAAAGATCTATTGAAAAACATAACATTATCGATACTCCCATTGAAGTAATTTAGGGTCTGTGATCCTCCTTGACCTATAGTTACACTTCCAGATATAACATTACCAGGTGAAAAAGTAAATGGAGTACCATTAACTCCATTTTTGTATAATTTGGAATTAGAACCATTAGCAACTAAAGCAATTTGACTCCAAGAGTTTGCTGAAACTTGTAATTGAGTATCGGCAGCAGGAGGAGAAACAACAAAAACATTTCCAGTTGAATTTATTCCCAATCTATACTGGAAGTCTCCAAAAGCATCAGAATCTTCCCTAGAAAGAACATCTCCCCCAAGAGTAAAAGGCTTTATCCATGCGACAATAGTAAAACGATCTAAAACATCTAATGGAGCAGCTGGACTATTAGCAAGATCTGGATCTCCAAGATCCAAGTAATCTCCATTTCCATCAAAAGAAAATGAACCTCTAAACCTACCGCTTGAGTTAGGTGCAGCATTTCCGTTAATTGTACCATTTATAACGCCAAGATAATCATAAACGATAGTAGGACTATAATCATCCATTCTCCACCATCCAACTAAAGATTTATCAAAATCAACGAAAACGCTAGTATTACTCAAATCAGAAACACTAACGTTTATTGAAAAACTACTAGATTGAGTACTAGCATTAACCGGAGTAGGTCCAGTAAAATTAATAGTTGGAGGAATACCATCTGAAACCGTAAATGTTCTAGTCTCGCTAATTTTTTGATTTCCAGCATCATCTAAACAAGTAACATTCCAATAATGGTCGCTAATAGAAAATCCGCTAACACTTACATTAACAAGAGTATTGTTTGAAGAACCAATATTAGATTTGTTAACTGAATTATCTATAGTCAAATTACAGTTAAGGGAAGTATCTATAGCATCTGTAGCAGTCCAATTAAATGATATTGGAATTCCAGATGAACTAGTACTTGCATTAGAAGGAGCATTCAAAGTGATATTTGGAGCAGTAGAATCAATATAGAAAGTATATATTGGAGTTGCATTAAGAGCCCCAGTATCTCCGCTAACATTAGCCCTTAAGAAATATACTCCTTCATTTAGCCTGTATGCATTTAATATTTCTGAAGCAGTTAAAGTTCTATTATAAATAACAAGATCGTCAATTAATCCGGGAAAATAACCAGTAGCAATAGGGGCAGAGCCAACTCTTAAAGTCCCACTTATATTTGGAAGATAAGCCGAGTTTGTATTTAAAGTACTAGAAGAGTTAAGATAACCATTAACATAAGTAGCAGCATCTCCTGTAGCTCTATCAAAAGTAACTGCATAATGATACCAAGTAATATTTGGCATAAATATTGCACTAGTGCCAATTGCTACATTAGATGTGCCATTACCTGTATCGAAAGAAATAGTTTTAGTCGAGTTTAAAAACTCGACATTATAACTTCTATTGACAAATGTACCGACTCCAGATCTAGAAACTGGAGATGGCCAACTATAAATAGTATCATTAAGGGATAAATTAAACCAAAACATAATAGTTATCTGCCCAGTAAAGTATGGAGACGCAAGCAAAGTATTTTCTGAAAATGATATCACTTGGCTTCGATTGCCTCTAAAAGCATTTCCTAAACCAGTTATACTTTTTTGTCTACCTCCTTCAGCATTAGTCACGGTACCATTAAATTGACCGGTCGCGAAATCCGTTACAGTAGTTCTATTTTCTCCATAATAAGAATTATTATCAAAATGATACAATAAGATCATTCCATTAGGATCATAATCTAAAGGAGGGATACTATAATTGAAAGATATATTTCCGGCAACAACAGGAAAACTATCGGTAGAATAAACAAGATGATCATTTTTGAAAGGAGAACTTTTACTTATGTAAAAATAAGAATAATTATAATCGCCCCCTAGATAATAACTATCATTTACATATAAGGTAATATTAACTGCTCTAACTGAAGTAGAAGAACCATTAATTGGAGAAGTTAAATTAAATGTGCCTATAGGCAAATCATCAACTCCTGAAATAGTAGGAAGTTCTATTACTTGCCAAGTTCCAGTTTGAACGTTAGAAGTAGTAGCCCTGGTTAGATTTATAGTATTTGTACTAGAAATATTAATAGTCCCCATAGAATTTTGCCAACTAGTACCAGTTCCAGTATTGTTGAACCAAAGAGTAGCAAATGACCTATTCAACTCAACAGCATTTATAGAAATAGAGTTACTAGTAAATACTTGTTGACCTGTTTGAACTTTAGCCCCTGGAGTAGAAATTACATACCATTTAGCCATAACATTACCATTACCCGAAGCAGCAAGCCTAGAAAACCTAAAAGTGGTCTGATTAAGAGGTTCTACAGTTACACCTACATATCCTAAACCTATAGCCGTATCATTAGTAGTTTCTGAAAAATAATACCAAGTACTTCCTAAATCAACAGGATTAACATTTGCATAAGATGGAGAGGCAGTAGTTCCTACATTAGAAATTTCTCCTTGCTGAATAGTAGACCCATCATTAAATTCTGTAACAAAATAAGAAACATTACCTGCACATGCTCCAGAAGAATCTCTTCTCAATTCAAGATTTGTAGAGCTAGTTATATTTGCAATCCAGAATATTTCATGACCATCTGCATTAGAAGCTGAAGCACAACTAGCAAAATTAATAAAAGCAACGGATCTAGAAACATTAACTGAATTAATAGTTACGTTAAAAGATTTATCGGTAAGACTATAATTCTTACTACCATTCTGAACATTAATATAATTTCCTTCTATGACATACCAATCAAATATAGCTCCAGCTTCTGTACTTACCTTTACAATATTAAACCTAGTCCCATTTACCCATTCTGCATAAGCCCCAGAATCCGCAGGAACTTCTTCAGCTACAGGAGCTCTCCTAGTAAGTAAAATAAATGCCCTAGAGTTATTAACTGATCTTGACAAATTAATCGGAGTTATTTGACTAGCACCGAGCACATTTTCACCATGCTCTGTCCACCAAGAAGGATTAGGAGACAAAGGATCAATTATATGATCGAATTGAATATCTCCTCCAGTAACATAAAGATCAAAAGTATCTTGAGATCCTTGAAGGCCAGATAAAATTACTCTGTTATAGCTTTCATTTTCAATAGATGAAAACTGAGCAATTTGAACAGTTTGATTATATTCATAGACAATTATTGATGGACTTCCAGAAATAATTCTAGGATACAAGGTGATATCATTTTTAGAAGTAAGATTATGTTCAAAAGTAACTCTCACATAATGTCCCCCTGGAATAGTTTCGCTCCAAACACCATCAAGAGCTTTAGTTTCATTATAGATATTGGAAACAAAAATCCTACTCTGATCTAAATGTTGAGCATTAGTTATAACAATTATATTGAAAGTCTGATTACTAAGGTGTGGAGCGATCCACTCAACATAGTCATAATAACCGTCGCCATCAGTATCATTAGCATAATAAATATCAAGCAACGAGTTATTCTCGACCCATTCTATTTTTATATCTGCAAGATTATTTATCCTAAGCCCATTAGATAAATTAGTAAATATCAAAACATTTTCATAGTGAACATCATTAGGGCTTGAAACGTGAACTATTTTTTTATTACCTTCATCTTCTTCAGTAGAAGTAGGTGCATCAGTATAATATTCAATTTCGACAAGATCATCAGTTTGATCAATTTCAAGAGATATTTCCGAAGTAGCACTTGCGGATTGATCTTCAACAACTCTTCCAGTTAAAGCAAAAAACTCAAGTATCTTTGAAATAAAAGATTTTTTAGAAACGCCTATATTAGCAACAACTCCTCCAGTTATTGGAGAAAGAGAATTATCAGAAACACTTTCACCATTCAATTTTATTTTATTAACTGTAATATTATCTGCACTTGAAGGAACTTCGATAATTAAACTAGAAGTATCATTTGCATCAACTTCTATAGTCTTTTTCCATTTAACTGGCTTGCCAATAACTGCAGAAAATTGTTCAACAGTAACATTAGTTGATGATTCTACTATTAATGGCAACGTATCATTAATCAAACTAGTTTGATTAGTAACCGTAAAATTAGAAACAATAGTGGAATTGCTTAAAGTATTATTAGAAGGAATAGTCTGATTTGAAGTTGATCCGTTTAAATCTGGTGAAACATTAGAATCTTCTACTACTCCTGAGGATCCAGAATCAGAAGAAGAATCAATTTCAGAATTATCTGATATGATAACTATGTTTTTAGAATCTTGAGAGATTACATCATTTCCATAACTTAAAACTATAGATATCTCAGAATTTTCTGTAGCAATTAAACCAAAGCTTTCAAGATTAAGAGATATTGTTTCCTTTTTATTTCCAGCAAAATCTTCCCCATAACCTTCCTGATCAATTGAATAGCTAGTTGAAACAGTTACCTCTCCATTTTTAATTTTAATTTTTACAGAATTATCATCTAGCATTTCCCCATTATAATAAACACTTCCAGAAACTAATTCAACAGTTTCACCATCATTTAATGAATATGTAAATTCTTTATCCTTAGAAACTCTTCCAGAAATAGTATCTTCAGAGATAACTGATCCTGTGATAGCTGACTGATCTGAATTTTCTGAAGAACTAGTGGAATCAGATGGAGTCTCCGAAGAAGAGGTTTCCAAATCTGAAGATTGTGAAGATCCCGTGTCAGCAGAAACTCCTTCAACATTCTGAGTATTTTCAGAAGTTTCAGACGAAACACTATTTTCAGAATTAGAATTACCAGAAGATTTAGAATCCTTAACTATGCGAAGATCAAAATCGACAAAAGGATATTCTTTATTTGTTCCAATCAAACCATAACCATTACCGTAACCTTCAATAGAAACACTTTTAGAATAAAAATTACCTTGTACAGCAGGTTCATTTACTAAAGAAGAAAGAACAAAATCCTTAGTAATATTTCCATATTTAACAGTCACAATAGAATCGGAAGGTATTAGTTCTCCCTGAGCTAAATTTAAATTAAACTTGCCATTTATAATATCTCCAACATTATAAGTATCATGAACTTCCAAAGAAACATTTCCAGTAATATTCAAAGGAATTAAAAACAAAGCAAGAGAAAAAAACGCTACATAAAAAACAAAAAGCAATTTATGTTTTGAAAAAAAGTTATTTTCAATATCTGAACCAAGATATTTTGTTACAATTTTTCCATTAATTCTTTTAGTCTCATAATAATATGGACCAAAACGTTTGCCATCTTTATACGTATATTTTTTATGCACCACTTTCAGTTCTCTTACACTCTTTTTTAGATAAAAGAAAAGCAAACCTTATTTATAAGCATTTCCAGAAGAAATAATCTAGTTCTCTTACAACTTTTTTTGATAATCTGGAGAATATTTTAGCCTATAATGCAAACGTTCAATATTTTCATCACAAACAAAATCATGTTGCCTAAATCCGCCGCCAAAAGTTTTAGGAATATGCAACAATTCATGAATAATAACCTTATCTTGATCTGACAAACTAAGCTTATCAAACTTTTCTAAAAACTCAATAGTGTAAAAAGCAGGGACTTTCATTCCTTTTTGCATAACCTTGCCTATAGTGTGACATCTAGCAATAGTTCTTTTAGTACTAGATCCAAAACTTCTAAGACATTCAACCCTATCTAGATTTATATGGTCCATTTGAAGTTTGGCAACAATCTCAGAAAGTCTTGCTTTCAAATCTGGAGCATAATCATACCTCATAAAACAAAAGATAAAATAACTTATTTAATGATTTCTATTATTTTGTTTCTAGATTTTGGATTTTTTATCAAAACCTTTCTGAAATCAACTCCAAATTCCTTAGAAACAATTTTAATAATAGAAGCATTAGCCTTACCATCAACAGCCTTCTCAATCGTATGAATCAGATAAGTTCCATCTTCCTGTTTTTCAAAGTTATTTTTTAATGAGCCAGGTTTAACTTTAGCACGAATAATCATCATCACCTTGTCATAATTTCAAGACCGTCAAGATGCTTAATAATATAATCTTTTCCAACTGCCTGTTTAGTCTTCAAATTAATAGCCTTAACAAATTTATCTCCTATGTCTGTGTGTAATTTATATGCAAAATCTAATGCAGTTGATCCAGGAGGCATTAAAAAGCAATCTGGAAGAACATTACCTTTACTATCTTCCATTTTAGAACCGGCTGGAAAAACAGCAATATACTTCAGCAAATCAAAAACCACTGAATTAAGAACTTTTTGAACTCCTGTATCTCCAAAATTATCCATAACTTGTTTAATCTTATCAAGAGCATTTTTTTGTTGCTCATTTAAATCGCCTGAAACAACAAAATCATTCTCTCCAGGAATATATTTGATCATTCCAGCTTTATCTGCTTGACGAAGACTAAGTTCTCCATCTGCAAAACATGGAACAATAGTATAATGAAACTTTTCTTTTACATTATTAAAATTTTTAATCCCATTTGGCCTATCAACTTTATTGGCTGCAATAATCATAGGTTTAGTATAAATTCTCAAAGCCCTTGCAAAATTAAATAATGTTTTATCATCCCAAACAGATGGTCTTGAAACATCAAGTTTTTCTTTTAGGACAACATGATTTACATCATCCTCTGTAACCTTAAGCCCAGAAAATTGTTTGGCAATAGTTTTAGAAAATTGACCTTTCTGCATTTCCATAGATTTCATTATAGTAGTCCAAGCTCTTTTCAAAACGCCAAGATACCATAAATCAAGTTCTCTTTCAATAAGAGAAATATCTTTAGAAGGATCATAATCTGTAGTAGGCTTTCCTTCAGAATCTGTTTCTCCAGACATATCTACAACATGAATAAATGCGTCAACTCCTGCAAGATCATCTAAGAATTGATTTCCAAGACCCTTTCCTTCAGAAGCGCCTTCAACTAATCCTGCTACATCGAATAAGTCTACTGGAACAAATCTAAAACCCTCTCTTACATAACCTTGTCTAGGATTAGACACCTTTCCAAAATCAGCAGCTAAATCATGTATCTTAACATAAGCAATACCGTGATTTGGTTTTATAGTCGCAAAAGGATAATTTGCAATTAAAACATCAGAAAGAGTAGCAGCCTTGAAAAAAGTAGATTTTCCACAATTTGGTTTTCCAACTAATCCTAATATCATAAAATCTCCACTATATGTTTAAACATAATTGAGCAACTTTATCTTGATTTAAAAGATTAATGTTTCCCGAAATTAAAGCCATATTTATCTAAATCTATAATCCCGTTAATTATTTCGACACCTTCAGACCTTAATCTAGAAACCTTAGCATTAGAACCTTTTGCATATCCTCCAACTTGTCCCGAACTCTTAATAACTCTATGGCAAGGATAAATACTTGTGTTGTGAGGATTCTTATTCATAGCATTTCCTACAGCCCTGTAAGCCTTAGTACCTAAAGCTTTGGCAATATTTCTATAAGTAGTAACTTTTCCACTTGGTATTTTTTTAAGAAGATTCCAGCAAAGTTCATTGAATCCATTCACTTCAAAACTTCTCCTGTTTTCATATACCAAAGAAAAAGATCTAATTTTGCAGGAGACATCCTTAAAACACTTGAAAGATCAACAAACTTACGCTCAATTTCAAGATAAGTTTGAACATTAAGTTTCTTGGGTCTATCTATAATCTTATAATCTGATAATAAACTCAAAATATGTCGATCTAATATCGCAAGATTTTGTCCCCCTGTATTTCTTATAAAATGCGATGCTTCTTTCATTCCAAGACCCTTTATATTTTCAACAAGAAAATTTCTAGAATCAACTTCGGATAAGTCTTGCAAAATTTTCTTAATTTCAGTAAATTTACGAGCTTGTACAATGTATTTAGCTTTAACATTATGAAATCTATGTTTGTTCAATTTTATGAGATTAGCAAGAGTTTCTTGAGATAATGTCTTAAAGCCTTCAGCTCTAATTTGATTTTGTATAGCCGCTCCCGTCTTTTGTTTAGCATTCGCAGTAAGAATACAAAAACATAACTCTGAAAACCATTCATCATCAGATTTATTCTTAAAAGATTGAAATTCTGCAAGTCTTTCAATAATAGTATCATTAATAGAAGACTTTTCAAGTTCACGCACTTTCTCAACAAGTTCGTTCATATAATTTAATGTTTTTTTAGATTATAATCTTTTCCTTATTCAAGAATAAGCAATAATACCATTACTGCAATTCCGAGAGCAAATGAAATTATTTGAATTAAAGATTTCTTAACTCCAAAATCTTTATGAAGTTCAGGAATCAAATCAGATCCAGCAATATAAATAAAACTACCTATAGACAAAGGAATTAGATAATCATTTAATGATGGGATTATGCCTGAAGCAAGTACAGCGATCAAACCTCCTATAATTGCAGTTAAAGCAGATAAGAAATTAAACAATAAAGCCCTGGATTTTGTAAATCCTCCATGAAGAAGAACCCCAAAATCTCCTATCTCTTGAGGAATCTCATGAAATATAACTGCTATAGTTGTAGCAATACCGACAGGGATGCTAGCTAAATAACTCGCCCCTATAATTATACCATCTAAAAAGTTATGAACTCCGTCTCCTACAAGATTTGTTATTGCAAATGGATGTGTATGTTTGGAACTTTGAGGAACATGACAATGTTGCCAATGAACTATTTTTTCTATAATGAAGAAAAGCAAAATACCTGACAAAGTAAGAAGAGAAGTTTTAAGAGTAAAATTCCCGTTTTCAACTAATTGAGGAATAAGATGTATGAATACGTCTCCTAAAAGAGCACCTGCAGAAAAACTTACTAAATAAATGAGAATCCTGCTCAACCTCTTAGTACTTATAGATAAAGTGAATATACCAATTAAAGAAATTAAACTAACTATAAAGACACTAAGTAATGTATAACTTAGAACATTCATAATTAACATTCGAAAACAAAGTATTTAAAGCTTATTGATTCTAGCTATCAATAAGAAAATGTCAGATAAAAGAGAAACAAAACAGAAAAAAGCAATAGCTCTAGAAGTAAGCAAAACAAAATCAATATTCACAACAGAGAGTATATATGAAAAAATAAGAAAACAAAATTCCAAAATTGGAATAGCCACAGTGTATAGGTCTCTAAAAGAACTAGAAAAAGAAAGATCGATTCATGCATTTAAATGTGACCGGAAAACTCTATATTCAAAAAGTGAAATGGATCACAATCATTTTAAATGTGAAGTCTGCAGATCTATAAAGCATATCAAAATAAACAAAATAGATTTTATAAAAGAATTGCCAGATGAAGAAATCTGTCATATTCAAATAGAATTAAATGGAATTTGCAAAAACTGCAAACAAAAATTAGATAAGTATATAAATTAAAATATTCTTTGGAGTATATGTTTAACGGTGTAGTCAATTTAGGCTCAATTTTCTTGATTACTATAATTCTTTATATCATAGGATTTCTATGGTACGGCCCTATATTCGGAAAATTGTGGTTAAAACTATCTAAAGTTCCAGCTGGTGAAATTGCAAAAGCAAAAAAGAAGGGAATGAAAGGAATGTGGAAAGAAATGATCTTAAATTTTGTAGGTACATTCGTAATGACTTATGTTCTTGCATGCATAATAATTTTACTTGGTACAACATCACCATTACAAGGAGCAATCATAGGATTCTGGATATGGTTGGGATTTTTCGTATCAACTACTCTTTTAGGAGGAGTCCTATGGGAAAAGAAACCATGGAGTTTATTTGCACTTAACGGACTTTACTGGCTAGTAACCTTAAAGGTAGCAGGATTTCTAATAGTTCTTTGGAACTAAGACAGAAACATTTTAAAGCGACTCAACTTTACTCAAATCAATGCGGGGGTAGCAAAGCGGTCAAATGCGCGAGACTTAAGATGTCGCTCCCTCACTAGAGGAAGTAGCTAACGAGATGTAAGCAATCTCGTGGCTTAGTGCCTTCGGAGGTTCGAATCCTCCCTCCCGCATTTTTTATAATATAGAATTTCTTCGTCAGAGATTATTAACAGGCATTAAATTGTATAATCTTATATAACTTTATTTATGAATTAAAGGTTCAGTTAATAAAAAGAAAAAGATTTATTAACTTTATTTAATGTTATATAACAAGATGGTGATAAAAACTTTTAACATTGACGAAGAAGTCTATAAGACTTTTTCAGAACACTGTAAGAAAAACGGAATAAGCATGAGTAAGAGAGTTGAAAATTTTCTAAAAGAAGAAGTATCAAAAATAAAGTTCAAAACTCAAGATAGAAGCAATAAAAAAGAAATAGAGAAACCAACTACAAACCAAAATAACCATACATTCAGTAAATACTGCTAAAAAACTAAGAAAATTTCTCTATATCAAAAGAAACATCTTTTTCGGACATTTCCTTGACCTTCCATACTCTCTTTGAACCATTAGCAGATTTTAAAACCAAATGAGTGACTTTGAAATTCTTTCCAGTATCTGCAATAAGATTATATTCTCCTTGCTCAACAACCATCTGATCTTCATCCATAAAATTCAATGTTCAAAGATCTTTAAAAACATTTATAGTCATTTGACAATCCAAGTTTGAACAACTATAATCACTATAGCTAAAAGAGAAAGTATTCCCTTTACAGCCAGAAATCCTGTAGAAACAACATTTATTTGAGGGAAACTAAGTATTCCTGTAATTATAGCAATAACTCCTATTATAAGAGTAGTCAAATGAGTAAAATTAGTAGGATTCAAACCCTCTTCTCTTAACCTCTTTAATGTTTTAATTTGACCTTCCAAGATAAATCCTATCCCTATTGTAATCATCCAAAAAGGTTCAACATAATTTCTCAATGAAAAATCAAACAACGTATAACTAACTATTTCTATAAAACCAATTATACTTACAATAGCAAGGATCATCACAAATTTATCAGATGCTGTAAGGTTTGAATCTCTTTTCATAGATCAATTAAACTAAAACAATATAAAAAAGTTTTCAAAACTAATGATTAAAGTTTTTCTCGACTTGTTTCCAGTTAATAAGATTCCACCAAGCACCTATAAATTCAGGTCTTCTATTTTGATACTTCAAATAATATGCATGTTCCCAAACATCTAAAACTAAAACAGGCCTCTTACCCATAGACAATGGACTATCTTGATCTTTTGTGTTAATTATTTCCAATTTTTTATCAGAATTAGAAACAAGCCAGCAATATCCAGATCCAAAAAGCTTTGTAGCAGAATCAGTAAATTTCTCTTTAAACAAATCAAAACTACCAAAATCTCTATTGATAGCCTCTAAAATTTTCCCGGTACATTTTCCGCTATTAGAAACTGAGGTCATACAATCCCAAAATATGTTGTGGTTAACAAAACCACCTCCAAAGTTACGAACAGCAACTCTTATATCCTCAGGCACAGAATTCAAATCTGAAAGCAAATCCTCAACTTTCTTATCAAAAAGAACTGGATGCTTTTCTAATGCAACATTAAGCTTATCACAATACCCTTGATGATGCTTTCCATAATGTATCTCAACAGTCTTAGCATCCATATATGGCTCCAAAGCATCAAAGGAATAAGGCAATTTCGGAAGAGAATGTTTGTTCATAAAGATCAATAAAATTAAGACTATATAAAAATTTGCAGACACCCATAACATATTTAATCATTCAAAGAGTAAAACAATCATGGCTTATGACATAATGCTTGGAAGAGACAACTCTGATAAAAAGAAATTTGGAAAATCTGGATTAATTCAAATAGGAAAAGGATACGTGACGATGGGAAATTATACTTCAATGTCCAATAATATTATGCTTGATGTGGCAAGATCTCATGTAATTCTAGTTTCAGGAAAAAGAGGTTCTGGTAAGTCTTATACCTTAGGAGTTATAACTGAAGAAATAGCCAATTTACCTCAAGAACTAGCAAGAAACATCGCCCCAATTATATTTGATACAATGGGAATTTTTTGGACAATGAAATTCAAAAACGAAAAAGATAAAGAAATTCTAACTGAATGGAATCTATCCCCTAAAGAATCTCAAGTAAAAGTATTCGCACCAATAGGAAAAATAGAAGAATACAAACAAAAAGGAATTCCTATAGATGAACCATTTGCACTAAAAGCATCAGAACTAGATAGCGAAGATTGGATTATAACCTTCAATTTAACAATGACTTCCCAAGAAGGAGTTTTAATAACAAATGCAATAAGCCAGTTAAAAGAAAAAAACGAAACATTTACCATACAAGATATAATAAAACAAATAACACATGAGCATAATACAAACCAAGAAACAAAAAATATAGTAAACTCTTTATTTCAGGCAGCCGAAGGTTGGGGAATATTTTCTAAATCAGATGAAGGAACAAATATTAAAGATCTAGTAAATGCAGGAAAAACAACAATAATAGATCTATCAGTTTACAGTTCAATAGGATCATTTAATGTTAGAGGGTTAGTCATAGGATTAGTAAGTAAAAAAATGTTCAATGAAAGAATAAATGCAAGAAAAAAAGAAGAAATAGAATCAATACAACACGGAATAGATTATGCATCATACAATCCAACTAGGGAAAACCCGTTAATTTGGTTTTTTATTGATGAAGCACATGAATTTCTAAAAAAACAAGAAAAAACTCCTGCAACAGATGCACTAGTGCAAATCCTAAGAGAGGGACGCCAACCAGGAATATCCCTAGTTTTAGCAACTCAACAACCAGGACAAATACACAATGATGTAATGACTCAATCAGATATTGTAATATCCCATAGGCTTACCGCAAAGCCAGACTTAGACGCATTAAACCAAATAATGCAGTCTTACTTGTTAGAAAGCATTAAATCGAGTATGGACAAACTACCTAATGCAAAAGGCTCAGCCATAGTCTTGGACGACAATTCAGAAAGAATATACCCTATAAGAGTAAGGCCAAGACTAACTTGGCACGGAGGAGAATCTCCGTCAGCAGTCAAAGGAGAATCAAGTCTATAAGCCACCGTAAGCTTTTTAAACCACTGAAAAGTAACAAATTTATGATAAGAAAAAGACCAGTAGCATTAGGAGTTCCAGGCTTGTTAGCACAAGATGAAACTGGAAGGGTAGATGAAATATTGAAAATATTAAGAGAAAGAGGGTACCTAACACATAAAGTTCAAATTCCTTCAACAAGAGAAGATGGCAAAATAATCTTTGATTTATCTGATTTAACTGGAAGTGTTGAAGAAGGAATAGAAACTATGTTAAGAGGAAATGAAGTTGATCCAAAAAGAATCGTTTTAATAGGATCAAGCATGGGCGCAGCAGCAATAGATTCTTATTTAGCTTCTTTAGGTCATAAAGCCTTAGCAGGATCAGAAATAACTTATGTAACTATTTCTCCATTTGCAAAGATTAATGGCCAATTAAGTCCTGGGTTGAGAGATTTAAAGGAAAGAGGTCTTGATCTAACTATAAACCCTGGCCAAAATCCTGCTAGAACAATCCCTTGTGAACAGATAGATTATATATTAGGAATAGACACTCCAAATGCTCTATTAGGAAGAAACCGAGAAAGTCCAAGAATAAGGCCTATAACAATTTACGGATTGGAGGAACAATTAGCAGATCAAGAAGCAATAAGATTAAGACATAGAGTTTTAGGCGGAAATCCTCAAGAGTTAATTGCAATTAAAGCGGCACATGAAATCTCTAAAAAAGAATCAATAGAAATGGTAATGGAACGTTTGTTAGGCCATAGATTAAACTAAAACTTTAACATCAGCCCTATATCTAAACTTTCTAGCACCTATATCTCCGGCCTTAACAATTCTAATTATCTTAACTTTCCTTTTAGATTTAGAAGCTTCATTTAAAATTAAGCTATTAAGACTATCAATCTCATCTTCGTGATAGAAACCATAATAATGAATCATAGTTCCCTTCTTACAAACAGAAAATGCAACATCTAAAAAACTATCTTCAAGATTTGGCCTAGACATAACTATCCTATCAAATTTTCCGTAAACCTTAGAACTAGGAATAACTTTTCTTACATCTCCTTGAACAATATGAACTTTTCCAATTAATTTATTCCTTCTAACATTTTCAAGAGCATATTTACTACATTCACGACCTAATTCAACACTGTAAACTTCTGAAGCTTTAGAATTTTTAGCAATAACAATAGAAAAAGGAGCAACGCCCGCAAACATAACTAAAACTCTTTCCTTAGATTTAACAAATGAAGCAATGTTTTTCCTCTCTTCACTTAATCTAGGAGAAAAATAACAAGTCTCTACATTAAACCTAAACTCGCAACCATTCTCACGGTAAAGTGCCTCAAGAGTCTTATCTCCAGCTAGAAACTTAGTCTTTAAAGTGCGTAGCCTTCCAGAAAACTTTCCTACTTTTTCAAGAACAGTATTAACTGCTTTATGTTTATCCAAATAGTTAAGAGCAAATTTCTTCTTCGAAGATAAAGAAACATTCCTATCAAATTTTAGAATAGCAATATTCCCAACAATATCATAACCAATTCTATTCATAACAAAATCAAGCAAAAAGAGTATAAAAGACTATTCAGATTATCTATCTAATAAGCGATTTAATAGTATCTTCTTTAATCCTAACCATATGATCTGCAGATGCTTTAGACATATGTCCTCCAGATTGCAAACTCCTAATTTCCGCAATCTCTTTCTTTAATCCAGCAATCAAGGTGTCTCTTTGAGCTGCATTTCCCCTTCTAGCGTCTTGAACTGCAATCCAACGAATAACCATTGAATCAAAAACAAATGCGTAAACAAGAGCAACAAGAGCCCCCCATAAATAAACTGAAGAATAAGTCTCAAGACTAGTAGTGGCCCACAAACCAAAATAGATTATAGCATAAAATACCCAAGCAGTTTTTCTTACCCAATTATCAAAACTCTTTGCAAAATACCAGTATATCATGAAAGGTAAAATTCCGGCAATAGAAATAAACAAAACCTGATACTGAACAAGAATTGTGCCTATCCAGATATAATTTAGGTTTCTCACTCCAATAATCCCTATAATTAAGGAAATTAATCTCAATATCCCCTTTTTCTTATCTTTAAATGGAGGCAAGTTACCCAAAACAATAGAAACAACTATAGAAATAAGAATTAACAATAAAATCTTCTCAAATAAAAGATAACCAGTCCAATCATTTCCGCCTAACAAAGCTCGGAAAAATGGCTCAAGATTAGAAACAACTGAATCAATAACCTGCTCAGTACCATAACCCCAATTACCAAAATATTGTGCGGAAACAAAAGGCATAAAACCAAGAAAAGAAATCAAAAACAAAGCTCTTTTATTCATCACAAATTAAAACCAAAATAGATTATAAAGCTTTTGAAAAGTTAAGAATACATTGTCTTAAGATTAGTTTCCAGTATAGATATCTGTTGTTCTATAGCAGCTCTACCCGCAGGAGTCTTAGCCTTAGACAGCTGAACATACAAATCATCTATTTCTGTAGAAATCTTTTCAGCTTGCACCTTCTTGACAGAATCAGTAATTCCTTTTATGCTTCTATACCTAAACCGTGCATGTATTTGGCGATCTGCAAAAATAAGGGTGCCAGATACAAAAGCAATAACCAAATAGATTAAAGCCGCATTTGCATAATCACCAGGACCAACTTTTAAAGCATCCCATCTTGTAACTGCGAAATACAAAAAGATTACCAAATAAGTAGTCCAACCAAATTTACGTAGAACAGAACTATCAAAGCCCTCAATTAAAAAGAAAAAGAGTACAAAAGGAATTATAGAAGTTAAAGCAACAGCAAAAGTACTAGTAGGTAACCAAAGAGTATTAATTAGTTCAGGAGTTGTAACATACCTCACTCCAATTACTCCTATAATTGCAGCAACCAAAAACGAAGAAAGAGGTTTATCTCTTAAAAGAGGAATATTTTTCGCAGCGGCGGCACTAAAAATCAACACAAGCAAGAAAACCAAGAATTTAATAAAAACTTCTTCTCCATTTAAAACGGATCCTTCACCCGGTCCAAACAAAGCCCTAGCGATAGGAGAAAATATCCCTGCAACACCATCAACAACACTTTCAATAGGATTAGCAAAATTTTGTGCACTAACAAAACCAGAGATTAATAATAATGAAAGAATAAATAATACACCAAACTTTTTCATGCCAACAAGTATCAAAAGCAGTATATAAAGATTTCTTAAAACAAACATTTATATTAAATCTACAATAAATAGAATTATGAAAAAGGTATTGGGATTATTAGTAATTTTTACTTTTTTAATAAACCTAACATTAGCTCAAAACAGTCAAGATAATCAAACACTTCAAAAAAGCAGCCCTAAGGACCTAACTCCAAAGATTGATGAAAAACTAGAAAAAGAGATCACAATACCTCAAGGGCTCCATACATTAACTAGAGTAGGCCTGGGGATAAATCCTGAAGAAAATATCAAAATCTCAGAATTAATCACGATAGTAACCCTGTGGCTATTGATATTTGTAGCAACATTTACTGCAATAAGTTCTTTTTCAATTTTAGGACCGTTGTCTAAAGTAATAGCTTCCATAACTATGACCATGATAATTGGTTCTACAGAGGCTATAGCGTTTGCAACAGAACAATGGTTGTTAAATGAAAAGTTTTTCATTTATATAAACGGTTGGAGCTTCGGCAATTTAATAATAAATATGGTAGCAATAATAATTGCAGCTATAGCAATATTATTTATTAGAGAAAAAATTAAAAAGGAACAAGAAAAAGATAAAGAAGAAAAGTTACTTGATGGAATAAAAAAATGGCTCTCTGAATTTAGAAAATAAATCAAGAAGTAGCTTCAGCAGCACTTTCTCCTATAGCAGTTACCAATCTTTCAGTTTTTTGAACAGAGTTCATAAGATCTTCATATTTTTTATTTTCTTTCCTTTTTTTCAACCAATCTGCAATAGATTTATGTACAAGCATCCAAACAACATATAATCCTATCAAAAAGATAAAAAATACAGATCTCCAAAGAATAGACGTTTTATAAAAAACTAAAGCAACAGACCATTTTCCAATATATTCAAAAAAATTAATTTGTGCAAGAAGAATAACGCCTATAAAAGAATAAAGTAATCCTATGTTGAATTTACCAATTGAAGAAAAATATTTCAAAATGGAAAAAAAGGTAAATATCCAAAATAAAAATGCAAAAAGCATATTAAATGAAAGGCTCCAATCCATTCCAAACAGTATAACAAACAATAAGTTTATTTTAGTAAAAAAAGAATCAACTCCTGCAATCAATTTATTTTTAAGCAAAATTTCTTTCCATTGTGATCCTATATTCTGCCAATAGTCTTCTTGAGTAAATCCTCTTGCCTTGTCAACACTTTCTTGCAAATTTTTAGCAGAATCCTCTATATTTTTTTGATTTTGTTCAAGAGTAGAAGACTGACCATAAACCCCTCCAATAAGCATAGAAAAAACTAATAAAATAAAGAAAATCTTATAGCGTTTCATAAAATGACAAAGAACCAGCCATTTATATAACTTAATAATAAACTATTACTTAATGCTAGAATCAACTTCGTTTATTCTATCTAAAGAGCTTTTACGAGCAATAAATCTAATTTGTTCACGTAGAGCATTATAATGTTTATTACCATCATCAAAAACATTTGCATTGTATTAACTATAAAGTTTATACAAATTATTCAAAACAAAGTGCTCTGAGCTTTCTTTAATTTAACATCTTTCAATTTACCTAATGAATTTTCAACCCTTTCAGAAGAAAACTCATGACGATTAACTAAAATCTCTTTTACCTTATCGGGATTGAATTTAGGAAATACAACTTTATGCTTAGAGACATTAGGTTTCTTAAAAATCTCAAATATTTCTCTCCAATTAAATCCAACATCTCCGTGTCTTTCTATAACATTCTCAAATATCTTAACAGGATAAACAAATTGCTTAACTAAAGCAAGAGCCTTCTTAGGACCTATGCCTTTAACTCCTCCAGGATTAAAATCTGTCCCAACTAAAATTGCAAGACAAATAAGCTGATCTCCAGTTATTCCAAGTTGATTGATAACAGATTCAAACTCAATCAACTCAGGAGCAATATAAATGAAACCAGAAGCAGTCTTACGTTTTCTAGCAAGAGTCAGATTCTGTATCAACCTATTAGCTCCAACAACAATAGCATCATAATCTTGAGATCCAACAGCCCAAGCTTGTCCAGATTTAACTAATTCTGCAGCTTGCATCTCTCCTTCGCCAGGAGCCTGAACAACTGCAATACCCATCGCTTCAAGCAGTTCCTTACTTTCAGAAATCATTTTATCATCAAGCCTAGAAAATCCTTTAGCATATTTTCCCATACCTTCAATATCTTCTTCATCAAAGGCTTCTTCATATTTTCCAATCATAGCTTCTTTCGCGGCTTTTCTAAGTTCATGAGCCTTACCCTTCAAAACATGATATTCTCCATCAAAAACATAAATCAAATTAATTCCCTCTGAAAGAAGAGCAATATTTCTATAAAACAATCCAGACAAGTGACTTGTAACATTTCCGTAAGAATCCATCAAAGGAGTACCATCAGGCTGCCTAACTGAAGAAAGAAATTGATAAATCGCATTAAATGCATCTATTGCAATAGTCTTACCTTTCAAATCTCCAAAAGACACCTCTTTTCTGTTAACTAAATCTCCAATCTGTAAACCCATGTTCAGAACTATCTAGTATTGCATGAGAAGTCATGCCAGTTTAGTTCTGAATCATAAACAAACTTTGTTTGTGCCATGTACAAATCATTGTTTTATCAAGATTTAAGGATTTGTACAATTGAAAATTTTCTAAATTTTCATATTTTTCAACTCGAGGATTACATTAGCGAGCGTAGGCGAGAAGTACAAGAGTTGAAATATAAAGTGAGTTAATAAGAATTCTTATTTAATCAAAAACCCCTCTGCGAGCTAGCGCAACAGAAGATGTATGAGGATATCTTCTTTCAGGTAAATGTCCATTAAGATTATTATTTAATTCAAAAATACCTAACAAATCAGAGCCTCTTTCAAACAAAATAGGATCATCAGGTTCAATACCTAAATTAACACAAGCGTAAAAATAACTAATTGGATCATAATTATCCAGAGCTTCCGCTCTAGCTTTACTATAGCGCCTAATTCCATCATCTAAATCCATAAAAATCAAAAAAATCAATCATTTAAAAAACTTCCTATTTAGTAACAACAACTAGATGATAACTAACTTATAAAAACAGAGAGTCATACAAATGAATATGAAAGGGTATATTGTAAACATAGCTTCTTCATCAAGAGAAGAAAAGACATTTATACAAATTTTTGGCAGATTAGAAAACGGAAAATCATTCGCAACAGAATTAGAATTTATCCCTTACTTTTATATAGCTGAAAAAGATTTAAACAAAGCAAAAAATGTTTTAGAATCAACAAAAATAGAAAAAACTGAACTAAAAAACAAAGAAGGAGAAAAAGTAGTAAAAATATCTCATCAAAATAAAACTGAAATAACTAAGATAATAAAGGCAATACACCAAAAAGATATCAATACATATGAAGCAGATCTAAGCCCAACAATACGTTTTGCAATAGATAACAATTTACACAATACAATAGAAATATCTGGAGAAACAGAACCCTCTGAAAGAGTAGACTTAGTATTCAAAGATCCAAAAATAAAACCCTCGAACACATTAGTTCCTCTAAAAGTAATTTCATTAGATATTGAAACAGATAAAGAAACTGGAGATCTATTCTGTATAGGCTTGTATGGGTACAATTACAAAAAGAATTTTATAATAAGTAAAAGCCCAGTCAGCGACTCAATAGAATGCAAAAGCGAACAAGAGCTATTAATTAAATTCAAAGATGAAATAACAAAAATAGACCCTGATATTATAACTGGTTGGCATGTGATTGATTTCGATTTAAACTACCTAAAGAAAAAATTTGAAGAAAACAATTTATCCTTTGATATAGGAAGAACAAATGAAAATGCAAGAATAAAAATAGAAAGCAATTTTTTTAGAAGTTCAAGCGCAAATATTCCTGGAAGACAGGTCCTTGATGGATTAAATCTAATAAAAGATCCGTTCATACAAGAAGCACCTTCAATTAAAAATAAAGAATTTGAATCATACACTTTAGATGATGTATCTAAAGCAATGCTTGGAGAAGGAAAATTAATTTCTGGAAAAGACAGACATGAAGAATTAAATGAACTATATAAAAATAATAAAGAAAAATTAGTGAAGTATAATATACAAGATTGTAAACTTGCATATGAGCTATTAATAAAAACAAAAATAATAGATTTGGCAATAGAAAGATCAATCTTAACTGGATTGCCCCTAAACAAATTAACTGGATCTATTATAGCATTTGATTCATTGTATATTAGAGAAGCAAGAAAAAGAGGGATAGTTTCTCCTACATTACACTATCAACAAAAAGAAGAGAGGATTAAAGGAGGGTACGTAATGGAACCAATCCCTGGAATTTATGAAAACATATTAGTAATGGACTTCAAATCTCTATATCCTTCAATAATAAAAACGTTCAATATCGATCCAATTTCAATGTTGGACAAAAAGGAGAAGAATGCTATAGAATCCCCTAATAAAACTTATTTCAAAAATGAAAATGGGATTCTTCCAGAGATAATTGAAAAACTACATAATGAAAGAGAAAGAGCAAAAAAAGAGTCAAGAGAATTATCAAGCTATGCTATAAAAATAATAATGAATTCTTTTTTCGGAGTGTTAGCCTCTCCAAACTGCAGATATTTTAGTTTAGACCTAGCAAATTCAATAACTCATTTTGGCCAATATATAATTCAATTAACAGCAAAAAAAATAAAAGAAAAAAATCTAGAAATAATCTATTCAGATACAGATTCGGTTTTTGTAAAAGTAGAAAAAAATCCAATATTAGTCGGAAAAGAACTTCAAAATTATATAAACAAATTTTATGAAGACTACATAAAAGAAAATTACCAAAGAAAGTCTTATCTAGAATTAGAATTTAAAAAATACTACAAAGCATTTATGCTTCCTAAAGTAAGAAATGCAAAAGTAGAGGCTGGATCAAAAAAGAGGTATGCTGGATTAATAGAAAAAAATGGAAAAGAAGAGTTAGAGATTGTTGGGCTAGAAGCAATAAGAGGAGATTGGACTGAAGCAGCAAAAGATTTCCAAATAGAGCTATTAAACAAAATATTTCACAAAGAAGATCCAATACAGTTCATAAAAAGCTACATAAAAAATATTGGATCTGGAAAGCTAGATAAAAAATTAGTTTACAGAAAATCTATAAGAAAGGACTTGGAAAAATACACTAAAACAACACCTCCTCATGTAAAAGCCGCAAGATTATTAGACAATATAGAATCAAATGTAATAGAATATTACATAACTGAAAATGGTCCAGAACCTATTCAAAAACTTAAACATAAAATAGATTATGAGCATTACGTAAAAAAACAGATAACTCCTATAGCAGATACAATACTTCACTTCTTCAATACATCCGTAGATCAAATAAGCAAAAATTTTGAACAAAAAACAATATTTTAATTACCTTAAATTACTAATAATGTTTTGAGGAAGACTTTCTTTCTTAATCATTTTTTCTCTAAGCGCCCTAATCACAAGAACTAAAAGAATTATAATCATGGCCACCAATATAGCAATAATTATCCAATAAGTCAAATTTCTCAAAAATGAACTTGGCTTACCTTCAGTAAGAGTTATTGTGTTTCCGGGATTATTTCCAGAACTAAATTGAGTAAGGTTACTTCCTGGCAAGGAATTATCTCTAGTTATTACAGAACCACTGCTAGAACCTCCTCCACTAGAGCCACCGCCTCCTCCTCCAGATCCTCCACCAGATCCCCCTCCAGAAGATCCGGATGTGTCTATAACTTCAAATCTAACAGAATCGCTAAGATTTGTTCCATCAAACAAAGTAGCATATGGAATAAAGGTATAATTTCCAGTTGAAAGAGAACTTTGTTCGTAAGTAAATCTAAGATTATCTGAAGTAATCATAGTATTATTAGTAGTTCCATTATCTAAACTAAATTTAACACTACCATTATAATTCAGATCTAAATTAAAAGTAAGAGGGAAATCTGCACCCTTGGAATATTTACGATTACTTCTAGGGACATTTATATCGATAGCTGGAGATGAACCTGAACCTTGACCAGATCCTATACTATAACTTGACCATCCTGGAACAATAAAGCTAACATTTCCAGCATTAAGACCCGTCAAATTAATACAAACATTAGATGGACAAGGAACGCTATCCCTATAAATTACAGGATTAGAAAAGGTCGTGGACAAACCATAAAAGGTAATTATTGCAGATTTGTTTAATCCCGTATTTGAAGAAACATTAACCTCTGCACGATTAAAACCAGATCTTATATCTCTTGACAAATCAGTTCCAAAGGTATTGAATGATTGAGTAAAGTTTATCAGAGTATTGTTAAAATCTAAAACGTTCAACATTGAATTATTAAATCTATAAGAAGTAAAATTATTGCCAGTAATTTCTACAAAAGTATTCGGTGAACCAAACACATTTAAAGAATAACGAGAAGAAAGAAGATTGAATACATTAATATTATTAAGAACAATCTTCCCATATCTATTCTTTGAATTTATTGTGACCCCCTCACCAAGGGAGTTATGTATCCAAAAGTCCGATAAATAATTTTCAATAGAATTATTAAGAAATACGCCAGATTGAAAGGGTTCATAGAACAAAGCAGATGAGATATTATTAAAGTCAGAAGAATCTAGTAACAGAGAAAAATTAGTCTGATTTACATAATTAATAAACAAAATATTATTGCTACTATTAAATAAATGAAATCCCATAGAGTTCTCTCTTTTAGAAGAATTAATTACTGCGTTAAACTGAATAAGAGAATTAGAAGAGTAATATAAGAATATACTATTAACAGAGTCAAAAAACCAGTTATACCCTATAACTGAATAATAAGACTTATTCAAAAATATTCCTGTTTTAACGCCAGAAATAGTATTAGATTCAATGACGGAGACATTTCCCGAAGAAACAACCCCATAATCTAAATAACCCGAACCATTGTGTTTTATAAATGTTTTTTTAACCGTATTATTATTTCCAATTATTTCTACTGCTTTGGAAAAGGAAGAACCTTGTGAAGAACTAATTTCAAAATACTGCCCATCAAAAATAACATTATTTGCAGAAATGTTTATGCAAGGAGATTTTGTAACTACAATACTTTGATTCAAAACATAATATGCCCCCGTCTGATTAAGATTAGAACAAGAACTAACATTTATTGCATTAAATGGAATCGGTTGAAGTAAAATTGAAGGTAATTCAATTTGAAAAAGAAAAAGCAAAATGCCCAAAGCAAATATGCTAATTACGAGCAAAGGTACGCTATAATACAAAGGAATCTTTGGCAAACCAAAATATTTTTTTACCATCATACAACTCTCACTTTTTAAGGGATTAAACAAATTTATAAACCTATCCGGCGCAGTTCGCGCCTGCGGCGCTCACATTTACAGAGGCAAATTTTTTAGATATTAAAATAACCCCAAAAATTCAGAAAAAAATCTTCTAAGGTGTCCTAAAACTCCCTGCCCATGTCCATATCTTTCTCCAGCGGCCTTCCTATGCGCAACACGATAAAAATCCTTAGCATTAACTGATCGATCAACAAGTTCTTTTCTACGAGGGTCATTCCAATCTAATTTTCTTGTTGCGACAACATAACAATCACGAGCATTCCTAAAATTAGATGCTGCAGAATCAAAGTTTCCTCGATTCAAATCCCTTTGACCCTTATCCATATAGTTATCCCCGACAGCATTAACAATTTCGCGACTCCTTGTACGAATAAGAGTCTTAATTTTAGGCTTTCTAGAATTATATCCCCCCATAAAAAATCAAAGCATAAAGCATTTATAATTTTAATTAAAGATCAAATTTCTAAAATAACTCCTTCACGACCAACATTAATTACCCTGGTGTTTTCAATCATATCCTCTGTTCCAAAAGTTTCATGCATATGCCCGTGTAAAAGTAAATCTGGCTTAAACTTTCTTATAGCCTTGCTTATTGAATCACTTCCTTTAAAACCGACAGCCTCAGATATTCCTCCAGAAGGATGCATATGAGTTAACATAATTTTCTTTTCTATTCCCTTTAAACCAGAATGAGCCTTTTCAAGAGTCTTAAATAATTCACTCTCGGATATTCCTGACCTAGGACCCATTACAGTAGCACTTCCGGCACCAAAAAAACCAACCCCTTCATAGACTGCACTATATCCATGTATATTTGTGACTCCATAAAGCTGAGCCAAAAAATCAGTAGTAGCAAAAGAATCCCAATTACCTGGAAGAAGTAAAACTTTTTGTTTCTTATCTTTGAAAGGTTTTATCAAATTCTTGCTTTCAGAAAATCCAGTCAAATCTCCGCACAAAATAACTAAATCGACCATCTCTTTTTCAGCACGCAAAGCTAGCTTCTTTGTAAGTTTAGAGTCGCCATGTAAGTCTGAAGCTGCAAGTATCTTAATCCTATTTTTTCTCATAAATAAAGCAAATATCGAGAGAATATAAATTTCTCTATTATAGCAAACGCATTTAGTTTTTGATAATTCTTATGCATTTGCTTATTAGCAGACCATTAAGATTATTTAATGCGTCTGCTATAACTAAAAATAATACTCAAAAAAAGTGAAACCAAATAACTACTATCAAAGATAACAAGATAGTGGAAAAGCTTAAAAGCGATATACTGATTGGAATATAGAGGTTACAAAAGATATATTAAAATGACCCAAAAACCAAAAGACAGTTTTGACATGTTCTTTAGAAGGAAACCTGCATTGATGCTCGTATCATTAAAAAAACTAACAAGAGCTAGATACGGATCAATATTAGCAAAAGAAGTTGATTGTACATATAGCCATGCAGTAAAAATATTGCAAATGTTAGAAAAATTAGATTTAGTAGTATTTGAGAAAAAGGGGAGAATAAAGTTAATCAAATTAACAAAGAAAGGTGAAGAAGTAGCTAATAACATAGATAATATTAAGAGAATAATTTCTGATTAGAATTTCTTAGATAAAAAAGATAAAGTAATGATTTGTGCTAAAAATCTATAAAATATAAATGGCCCCGAGGGGATTCCTCAATACTTGAAAAGTTTGAGGGACTGAAGTGAGCAGGTCACTTCAGGATGTTCAAATCCTTATGGCCCCGAGGGGATTTGAACCCCCGACACCCGGCTTAAAAGGCCGGTGCTCTAACCAGGCTGAGCTACGAGGCCTTTTCATACTCCTAAGAGGACAAAAAGTCAATAAATCTGATACAAAAATCGTTTTTAAACATTAGCAATCAGAAAAATTATCTGTAAACTCTCCAAGTGTGCTCACATTTAAGACACTTGTAAAATTTAGTCTCTGATTCATCGCTGGAACGAGTCTGCATTGTCCAGAAATAAGCTTCTTTGTTTTTACAAGAAGGACATTTAGTCTCGACAATTGGATAAGTATTCAGTTCAGATTCTTTAACAACTGCAACTCTTTCAGGAATATCTAATTTCTCAGAAGACTGAAGTTTAATCTTTCCTTTATGCTTATAGCCACACTTAGCACAAGATGGAGACTTATCTCCTTCAACAAGCAATATACCTCCGCATTTAGGACAAAATTCCATAAAACCTCAGGATTTCTTATACATAAATCAAAAGTATATTAATCTTTCGCTTTCAAAACCTATTTACAAAAGCCTCTTTGATCCGAAGGTTTAGATCCTTCAAAAAATATCAATTTTATCCACCCAAGACCTGGAATTCTAGCAACTGCTTTACCAACAAACTGATCTGGATTTATATTCAATTCTCCTGGAAGCTGAGCGAAATTATTATCTCCTTTAGTATCGTAAGGATCTGCTCTAACTAATCTATGAATTAAAGGATATTTATATTGGGAATTAAATATCAGAATATCTCCTCTATTATAACTGCCTCTTCCAGAAACAAAAATTATATCTCCTTTATTCAATCCATCTTTGAATGGAGAACTTTCAAATTGATCCTTACTAATTCCATGTTCTTCATACCAAACTCCATTTCTAGACCACCAAGATTCAAAATCATCTTGATGATACATGCTACAAGATTCAACAACAACTAAAGGTAATGGACTGCCAAAAGCCCAAGATAAAAGAGGGAAAAAAACAAGTTTAATCAATATAAAAGCAAGAACAAGAGAGACTATCCAAGACTGCCAAGTATCCTGTTTGAGAAAACTCCAAAATCTTTTAAGACCTGACAAAATTTTATTCACGAGAAAATCAAGCTTTAAAGATTTAAAAATCTACTTGACAACAAAGAAATATAATTAAAACAAATACCCAAGTATAGAAATATTTAAATAGTATATCCTTATCCGTATATACAGGAAATATACACATGGCAGATATATTTGATAACACGATTTTATGTAAAAAATGCAATAGGAAGATGAATAAAACTGTAATCAATAAAAATGGATTAGAATTAAGAGCAATAGTGTGCAATCAATGTAAAGAGACCATAGTACATCCGGCAGATTTGAACAGTGCAGAAGATTTCAAAAATTTAAAAGATAAAACTTATAATGTAAAGTTAAGAGTTGTAGGAAACAGCCATGCAATAAGCATTCCTAAAGAAATAGTAGAATTTATACAGCATCATGAAAAAATAATGGACAACATGGTAAGATTATGTTTTGAAGACATGCATAAATTAAGTTTAATATTTAGCGAAAAAGATCAAATGGAGGATTGGTAAAATGCCTGAACAACCTAAATTAATCAAATTGAAAGTATTAGAAGCATTACAGGATGATGCATACAAAGGAATAGCAAGAATAGATACTGAAGTAATGAGGGCCCTAGGTCTTAATAGAGGGGATATAATAACAATACAAGGAGAAAGAGAAACTGTAGCAATAGTAGACAGGTCTTATCCTGCAGATATAGGAGAGGGAATAATAAGAATAGATGGATTAACAAGAAAAAATGCAAAGACTGGTATAGGAGAAAAAGTAATCATAAAGAACACTCAAATAAAGCCAGCTAAAAAAGTAACTATTGCTCCAGCTCAACAAGGAATTGTTGTACAAGGAGATCCTGAAGCATTTAAGTCAGGACTTTTAGGAAGAGCCGTGATGAAAGGAGATCTTGTATCATTAGGCGGAACACAAAGAAGAAAAGACCTTATGCAAGACTTCGGAGAAGCATTTGAAGACCTACAAGATATGTTCAGAGCAACTCTTGGAGGAATGGGATTCCAAAATGTAAGATTCAAAATAGTGTCCACAAGTCCAAATCAAGCAGTTATAATCACAGAAGATACTGAA
>CAZRMJ010000004.1:0-63218 GCA_964601175.1 Candidatus Woesearchaeota archaeon
TTAATCAATGAAGGCAAAGTAATAGTCTCCACTATACCTTTTATCATTGTACTTATCAGCTCGTTTGCAACTGCGAAAGCTTGTTCCATTGGAAGATTACCTGCAATATCTACAAGTCTGTTATTGTCTATAACTATAACTGTATCAACTACTTCTCTTAGTTCCTGCAATCCAAATTCTGCTTTATCAATTCTAGCCTTTTCGCACTCGAATGGCATAGTAACTACTGCAATAACTACTGCACCAGCTTCCTTTGCCAGTTGACCAACAACAGGAGCAGCTCCAGTACCTGTTCCTCCACCCATACCAGCACATATGAAAACCATATCTGCAGCACTAACGGATTTCTTCAATTCTGAAACAGATTCTTTTGCAGCTTCTCTACCCTTTTGAGGCCAACCACCACAACCAAGACCTCTAGTAAGTTCCTTTCCAATAAGGATCTTCTCATCAGCTTTAGTTATGCTAAGGTGCAATGCGTCTGTGTTAATGCCATATATTGTTGCTCCATTAATTCCCTTGTTAAATAACCAAGTAATAGTGTTACAACCTGCACCACCACAACCGAAAGCCTTTATGTTAGCCTTTCCAGCGCGAAGTTCATCAAAATTTATGCTATGAGTTGAAGCATTCTGAATTGCTTCTTTTGCAAAATCAAGAACCATTTCGCTTCTTTTTTCATACCTCCTTTCAAATTATCGATTTGAAATGTGAAATCTCTTTAAATAATTGTGTATGCCAAAAGATACAATTTAGCTACAAAAAGTCTTAGCAACCAATAAAGGAAAAACTAGAGTCGCATCAGCAAAAACCTTGATACTAGAAGAGTTAGGTAATATTTTTCCCCAGGAAACCGCCTCTGAAGGCATAGCACCAGCATCACTCCCATCAAATTCCTGACTTGTATTTATGTAAACAGTATAATCTAAACCATTACGAAGCATATTTGCATTAAGTATGGCATGTTTAACAACTCCTGCTCCTAAAATAATTGCTCCAGATTTTTTTAAGCCAATAGTAGTGTTGTTAAACTCTACAATGTCACTAATCAAATCCATCTCAAAGTCAGGCCTCTTAAATTTGAAAAAATAAACGTTGTCTCCGAGAGCTCCATCGAAAAGAGCAGGGCAATAAACTTTTATTTTGTTTTTCCAAGCCCAATAATAAATACTATTTTTATCATTGATTTTTTCTCCAAGCTTCCAAATAAGATCATTACCTGTAATTTTCTTACCATTATCTTTACTCTCAGAATAAAGTTCTTCAAGCACTTGTTGCACAAATTTCTCAAAAGCAACATATCTTGAATTAGGAACCAAAATATTTCCGATTCTATTAATCCCTTTATCGCGAAGATGAGCACCATCAAGATTAAAATCTCCGATTTTGAAATCCCCAAGACATTTTATTATATCCTCTTCAATACCTCCGCAAGTTGTAACTAAAACATTTACCTTTTTATTTTCAACAAGAAAACGAATAATATCTCTCAATCCAGAAGAAATCATATTAGAAGTATATCCTAAAAAAATAAATGCTTTGTTAGAAGTCATTTCATTAACAATATCAACAGCCTTAGAAAAATGAGTAGCTTGAAATCCAGTTGAAGAAAAACTATCTATTAATTTTTTATAATCAAGCCCATTGTCAAAATTATAACCTTTTACAGATAATCCATTAGGTTCAGAGCTATCTCTAAGTAAATTCTCGCGAGCAATCTTCTCATTATTTGTAACCATGTATAAAAGTCAAAGGGTGCCTTTTTAAGCGTATCTAGTCAAATTTTATCAAGAATCTTGGCATTAATTCCCCTTTGATTGCAAAGTTCTAAAAATTTCTTAGCATCTTCAACAGTTCCATAAACTCCAGAGCCGTATCCATGAGGTATTACCAAAGTAGGATTAAGAAATGAGGCAGCATCAGCAGCAGTCAAATAGTCCATGACCACATTACCTGAAATAGGCAAAACAACAACAAAGTTATTTTCTTTTTTTCCATATCCGCTAACATTCTTAAGTTCAGGAGTTAGATCTGTATCTCCAGAAAAATAAAAAATATTATTCCCTGATTTAATTAAATACCCAAGCCATTCTTCTCCTTGAGGATGATGTTTGTTAAAAGTATATGCTGGAATGCATTGCATTTTAAAATCTCTAAACTCTAGAACATCATCTTTTTCAACTATATGTATTTCGACGTTTTTTACCTTCATTAAAGTACTCTGACAATCAACCGGACAAAAAACAAGAGTACCTTTTTTTACAATTTTATTTATATCCCTTATACTACAATGATCATTGTGGCTGTGAGTAATAAGAACTATATCTGCTTTAGGAACGTTATCTGAAACCCTATAGGGATCTATAATTATATTTTTACGATTCAGATTCAATAAAAATCCTGAATGTCCCAAAAATTTAATCTCACCATCTCCTATATCCATAAATTACAATTATCTAAAAACTTTTTAAATTAAATGATTGCTAACAGCACTTTCAACTTCTTTTGCAATAGATATCATTTTGGATTCATTACCTTTAGCACATACAATTTGAAGACCCACAGGTTTTCCATCTATTTTTCCTATCGGTACTGAAATAGCACATATTTCTGCAAGACTTCCAGGAATTGTCAAAACATCAACTGCATACAATTCTTCCATGGAGATTTTAGTGCCAAATTTCCAAGGTAAAAACGGTACTGTTGGCATAAATATGCAATCTACTTCTTTAAGAACTCTTTCAAACTCAGATTTTATCATCTCCTTAACTGCTAAAGCTTTATGATAATATTGACCCTTGAATTCTGCTTTTGAAATCTCTTCTCCTCCGTAAATTCTTCTTAAAACTTCAGATCCTGCAGAATCTTCTATCTTCTCTCCAAAACGTCTTCCATCCATCCTCCTAGTTGCTGAAAACAATTCTGTCCAAACTAAAGGATGGTATGTCTGTATTCCCAAATCAATATATTTTAAAGAAACACTTTTATTTACCCATTTAGAATCCTTAGAAACCTTTTCAACAACTGAAGACATCAAATCAAAAATCCTTGAATCTACTAAAGGGATACTTACAATTCCAAACTTAATTTTTCCAGGTTTGGTGAAATTAATAGGTTTAGATTTAAAGGTGGTAGTATCCATTTCATCGTACCCTTTGATAACCTCTAACAATAATGCAGCTTCATATATATTTTTAGCAATTGGACCAATTTGATCAATAGACATAGATAAGTCAATTAATCCATATCTGGAAACACAGCCATAACTTGGCTTAATTCCAACAACTCCACAAAATGAAGAGGGTACTCTTATAGATCCCCCTGTATCACTACCTAATGCCATATCACAAAATCCAGCAGCTACCGCGGCAACACTTCCAGAAGAAGATCCTCCAGGAACGTAATCTGGTAAAATAGGATTATGAACTTTTCCAAACGCACTAGTCTCGCCAGTCCAACCACAAGCAAACTCATCACAATTAGTCATCCCTAAAATAATTCCATCTTCAGCTTTTATTCTGGATATAACTGTAGCATCATATGGAGACTCATAATCTTCAAGAGTTTTTGAAGAACAAGAAGCATGAAGTCCAGAAACACAGATATTGCTTTTTACAGCTATAATTTTTCCATAAAGCTTACCTTTATTTTTTTTAGAGTCAATAGATCTAGCTTCATTTATAAGATCCTTTTCATTTCTAACTTCGATAAAAGCATTAATCAATTTATTATAATCTTTTATCTTCGATAGGCAATCTTTAACTCTTTCTTCAACCAAACCCATGTAATTTAATTAAAAGTAACCATTAAATATGTTACTAAACCAAAAAACCAATGGTTGAATTAAAAAGATGCCCTTGGGTAAACGATAATCCTCTAATGGTAGAATACCATGACAAAGAATGGGGAAATCCATTAAAAGACGACCTCAAGCTATTTGAATATCTTATTTTAGATGCATTCCAAGCAGGTTTAAGTTGGAATACTATAATTAACAAAAGAGACAATTTCAAAAAAGCATTTGACAATTTTGATCCAGAAAAAATATCTAAATACACTGAACAAGATGTAAAAAGATTAATGAATGATTCTGGAATAATAAGAAATAAATTAAAAATCGAATCAACAATAATCAATGCAAAAAAATTCTTAGAACTAAAAAAATCTCAAACATTCTCTGATTATTTATGGTCTTTTGTAAACAATAAAACGATAGATAATAAAATCAAAACAATCAAAGATTACCAATCTAAAAGTCAAGAGTCCGATGCAATGTCAAAATCTCTAAAAGAAAAAGGATTCAAATTCGTAGGCACGACAATATGCTATGCATTTATGCAAGCCTCAGGTCTAGTGAATGATCATAGCGAAGATTGTTTCAGAAGGAATTAATTACCATTCAATTTTGTCTATCTCAACTTCATCATAGACAATTTCTTTAAGTTCATAAAACTTCAAAGTATCTGGAACTTGATCATCGAAATACCTTATTTGATAATCCTTATCAGTTTTAGAATCAAAAAGCTCGATCAACATTTCTTTAGTAGTTTTATAGTCCTCAAAAACATAATGGGCATCTACCTCAAGTTTCTTACCATTTACAGTTATAAAGTCCCCTTTCTTAACGTCTGAAAGCTTCTTAGATTGCTTAACCACATTCATGTTACAGAAGAGAATAATCAATTTTTAAAGGTTCTCTTTATAGTCAAGGACTCTCAAAATTGAACAAGTTTTGTCTTTGACTATAGTACAATCTTAATCTAAAATATGAGGCTTACACATCTCATAACCCTCATCAATGGGGCTATAACCAACTAGATTTTTAGTTTCATTCAAATCCATATATTCATTTTTGCTCTTAGAAGAACCAGCAAGAATTGCAAATTTCAGGTCTTTTGAAGCAAATATACTTTTATAGATTAATTGAGCAAAATCCCTCTGAGAAATAATATAATCAAAATTACTTCTAGTAGGGCAAGCAATCTTTAACATAGAATCAGAAATATATGCACCTATTCTAATAGCAAAACAACTCAAACCATAAGTTGCAGAATAAACATGACACATAGATTCAACAAAAACTTTAGTAGCCCCATAATAATTCAGAGGTTTACCTGCATCAGCAGATTTAACATTTTTCCCTATAGAATATCCTCTAATAGCATGAACGCTACTAGCCATTATTACTCTTTTAATTCCAACGCGTTTAGCAGCTTCTAGAACATTATAGGTCCCAATAATGTTAGGCTCAATAAAATTCATAAAATTTTGGTCTTTCTCATCAGAATTTCCCGCCAAATTAATTACTACATCAAAACCAGAGAATACTTCCATCAAATTATTTAAATCAGACAAATTAACTTTAACAGTCCTATATCCTGAAAGAGGAGTCTTATTTATTCCAACAGTTAAGTCATATTTATCTCTATAATTTTTATCATATTCCTCTAAAAAACTAGGCCCAATAGAATTCAACCTTTTCCCAGTCAATCCAATAATTAAAACTTTCATCATAAAAATTTAAGATTAGAATTATTAAATCTTACCAACCAAATTAATTCCAGGTTTCAAAGTTTTATTTCCTGCTTCCCATTCGACAGGACAAACTTCTCCACCATGTTCTCTAACATACTTAGCAGCTTGAAGTTTACGCAAAACTTCTTTTACACTACGACCTATTGAGTTATCATGAATATCTGCACTCCTAACAATTCCATCAGGATCTATAATGAATGTAGCTCTTAAAGCACGGCCCTCATCTACTCCACTATCTATGTAAACCCCATACATTTTAGAAATTTTTCCAGAGTTATCAGCGACCATCGGATAACTTATTTTTTTTATTGAAGGAGATTGATCCCACCAAGCCTTATGGACATGTTCGCTATCTGTACTTATGCTTAATACTTCAGCATTAGCAGCCTTAAAATCTTTATACATATCAGCAAATCTACTAAGTTCAGTAGGACAAACAAAAGTAAAATCTCCTGGATAAAAAGCAACAACAACCCATTTACCCTTCAAACTACTAAGTCTAAGTTGTTTAAACTTACCTTGATGAAAAGAATGAGAGATAAAATCAGGAGCTTTTCTTCCCACAAGTGTCCCAAAACCAGAATTTATTAAATTTTGTTGCATGTTATTAATTCCAAGAACCTTTTTCTAACAAAAGGTACATATCATTCTTATGTTTAGCATTTTTAAACATTATTGTCTTAAATTTAACATCACAATCATTCCCTTCTCCTTCTTTTCTAAAAGAAGCAACAGAAGTTTTTTTAGAAGATATATTTTCCAAATTAAGAGCTTCTAAATCTTTTGCAAATTTATCTAATATTTGCCTTGCTTCAGATTTATGATCTTCTTTCATCAAGGCACCAACCTATCTCTATCTCTAGGAAACATTGTAGCTTCTCTTACATTATCAAGTTCACAAACAAGCATGGTAAATCTTTCAAGACCTATAGACCATCCAGAGTGAGGAGGAGCACCATACCTGAATGAGTTAACATAATCCATAAGACCTTCTGTCTTAAGACCCTTATGTTTAATTCTAGATAAAAGCAATTCAGGATTATGAATACGTTGACCTCCAGAAGTTATTTCAAGACCCCTATAAATACAATCAAATCCTTCAGAATATTTAGCATTAGAATTTTCTCCCTCCGGCATTATATAAAATGGTTTCAAAGATGAAGGCCATAAATAAACAAAAACAAGAGTATCTGGGAATAACTCTCCTAGTTTCTTTTCAGCTTCAGGATTAAGATCATCTCCAGATGAAATCTTAATACCATTTTTTTTAAGTAAAGCAATTGTATCTTCATAAGTAAGATACTTAGCACCAGGGACTTTAAGTTTCAAACCCAATAACTCAATCTCATCTTTATTTTTCTTTATTATTTCAGAGATTACATGTTTTACACATTCTTCTTCTAATTTCATTACATCCATTTGATTCATGAAGGAACATTCGATATCCATCTGGCGAATCTCGTTAATGTGTCTAATAGTATTGTGTTTTTCAGCTCTCCAAACAGGAGTAATCATAAATGTCTTTTCCATAGAACAAGCAACCATTTCTTTATACAACTGAGGACTTTGCGCAAGACAAGCTTCTCTTTCAAAATATTTGACCTTGAATACATCAGCTCCACCTTCAGAAGCAACTCCTATTATACAAGGAGGTTGCATCTCCAAGAATCCAGAATTTGCAAAAAACTCTCTGAAAGAAACCGAAATAGTGTGTTGTATCTTGAAAATTGCCTGTGTTCTTCTTCTATGAAAATCAACATATCTATAATCTAATCTTTTTGGCAATTCAGTTTTAGAAAAATCAGAAACATCTACAGGCAATGGTTGTTCAGCATTATTCAAAACTTCAAAAACTTCAGGAATAATTTCTCTTCCTCCAGGAGCTTTTTCACTCTTTTGAACCTTGCCATGGATTAAAACAGAACTCTCTCTAGATATCTTTTGCATCAAATCAAAAACTTTCTTGTCCGATTTATCCTTATGAGCCGTAACTTGTACATCTCCACTAAAATCTCTCAAAACTAAAAAGCGGACTTTTCCCAAATCTCTTTGATCATATACCCATCCAGCAACAGTCACAGGCTTTCCAGCATCCTTAGAATTCAAAGAAGAAATCATCTTTCTATCCTTAAGAAGTTTCCAATATTCCATATTTATGTCAAACAAATCGCTTTTTTAAGCATTGCGAATCTATTTTCAATGTTTCCTATAAAGATTCGCACATGCCTCTAAACCTGCACCATATCCAAACATAAGGATATAATCTCCTTGAGGAGCTGCATCCAAAAGTTGCCTAACTCTCCTACCTTGAGAAGCAGTAGATGTATTAAAGAAAAAATTCTTAATATCTAGTGGATCAGTCAACCCACATTTTTTTAAAAATTTTGGAAATTCCCTATCTATATTTTCAAAACATCTTAGATTAGCCAAATAACCTGCAATACCGAATAAATCATCGAACTTAAGCCCTTTAGGGTTTAATTTAGAATTAACCTCGAGACCATTAAGAAGATCTTTCCAAATTCCAGTTACATAGGTAAATACTCTCCTGCCATCCATTTTCAATACCTTGCCAGAAGTTCTAATGGGAGAAGCATTTCTTTCAAGAGCACTTAAAGCATCATCAAGAGTTACCTTTTCCGAACTAACACATTCAATAAGACCTCTTTTTGTCCCATCACCCATAGGAAAATGCCCCATAAAACCAAATTCCAAATCTTGAGGATTACGTGTTAATAAATAGGCAGAAGCACCATCTCCAAAAAGAATACAAGTCTGCCTATCTGAATAGTCTGTAACACCTGAGAGTTTTTCTGCACCTATGACTAAAACAGTTTCAAATTGCCCGGATCTTATTAAAGAATCTGCATTCATCAAAGCAAAATTTATTCCACCGCAGCCACCATAAAGATCTATTCCAGAAGCACCTTCAAGAATTTTAGAAGGATTAGATCCATGAACCTCTGCACAAACATAACCTGCTACATTAGGAAATGGTTGGTCATTAGTGTTAGTAGCAAATATAACATGTTCAATCGGAGGAATATCTAAATCTGATCTACTAAGAGCATCTTGAGTAACCTTAACAGCCATAGAACCTACAGTCTCATCAACACCAGCAACATTGCGTTTATGAATTCCAGTTCTTTGAACAATCCATTGGTCACTAGTCTCTTGCCCACTAAGAGCTAATATCTTCTCCAAATCTGAGTTGGTCAAAACTCTTGGAGGAGAATAAAGCCCAACAGACTGAATTATAGAACCCATATAAAAATTATAAAATGTCTATTTAAAAACAATACTATGCCCAAAGTAAATTTATCAAACTAAATACAAGCATCCCTAAAGAAGAAATTATCCCTAACAATGCCAAAACAGGAAATCTTCCTATATTCAATGGAATCTTAAACTTCCTTTCCGTTTTCAATTTATACCTTAAAACAACAACTGACAAATTAACTAAAGCAAAAGTAAAAAACATTAAAGAGGTAGTTAAATCAGCAACAAAGTTTATGTCTCCAATAAATGCGAATAATAAAGCAATTAAAGAAGTAACAAAAACTGCAACATAAGGAGTCATTCTTTTTTTATCAATTCTACAAAAAATCTTTGGTAAAGATTTTCTTTGAGACATACCATATATCATCCTAGAAGTTGTAACTAAAGTAAGTAGTATAGTATTTGAAGTAGAAAATAATGCAATTATTGCTAAAACAATAAATGCAGGTTCCCCGAAAATAGAAGCAGCAACATCTGCTATAGGGCTGTTACTTCCTGAAATCAATTGAGAAGGCAAAATGCTCACAACTGAAATAGAAACAAGTACATATACAATAGTAGTAATGACGATAGACCAAATAATTGAATGAGGAATAGTTTTCTTAGGATTCTTTACCTCATCACTTAATTTAACTATAGTTTCAAATCCCATATAAGCAAAGAATACTAAGGCTCCTGCTTTAAAGACCCCAAAAAGCCCATGAGGCATTTCAAGAAGATTAACTTTTCCATAATAAGGAATACCTAAAAAGATAATTATAACTAAACCTATAAATTCTACGGCTGTAGAAAACAAATTAAACTTATTGCTTTCCTTGATTCCGAAATAATTTATTAAAGTCATAACAAAAATAACGCCCAATCCTGCATAAAGATAATTAACTGAAATCAATGAAGATAAATATCCTGCAAACCCTAAAGCCACAGTAGAAGCAGTAACAATTCCCGTAAGAATAACTAAAATAGAAACAAAAATAGATATTTTCTTTCCAAATCCTTCCTTGAGATAGTCATATTCTCCAGCATCTCCTTTGAACATCGAACTCAATTCAGCATAACTTAATCCAGTGAATGCAGCAACAATTGAAGAAATCAAAAAACTAAGCCATAGGGTATTCCCAGTTTCTCCAGCAGCAATGCCTATCAAAGCATAAATTCCAGCACCAAGAATAATTCCTACTCCTGCAACGACTGCAGAAAAAAGACCAAGTTCTCTTTTTAGTTTACCGGGCATAAATAATACAATTAAAGATTATTTTTAATTCTTGTTAGTTACTTCCAAGAACTAATTCTATAAGTTCCATTGCTTTTTTAGCATCTATTTTACCCTTAAGTTTAGACATTAAAAGACCCATATATGCATTAGCCCTCATGCCAGGTTTCTCCTTGACAATTTTTCTTATTTCTAATTCTATTTCATCATCATTAACTTTCTCTATTTTAAGAGCATCCTTAACTTTAGATCCAGAAAGAACCTTAGAAAGAATAGGTTTAACATCTCCAGAAACAATATTTTCATCTGCAAGCTCTCTAAGAACTTCAGCATATACAGTTTCATTCAAAATAGACCTAATTTCAGAAAAAGATTTTTTATTTTTAGAAGCAAACTCCTGCCTCCAAAGAGTCACCATTTTAGCAACTAAATTAGCATCCATTGGATAGATATCTAATAAAACATTAAACTCATCAAACAATTCCGAATCATCTAGAACAAGTTCAACCAAATCTTCTGAAACTCCTTTTTTACGCAATTCATCTCTAATATCCGTTTTGAGTTTAGGCAAACTTTTTTTCAAATGATCTACTCTCTGTCTTCCAATTCTCAATAAACTCAAATCAGTTTCAGGATACATCCTATCAGCCCCAGGCATAGGCCTAAGAAATTCACTAGTCCCATCAGGTAAAGCATTTCTAACATCTCCAGTAATCTTTTTTTTCTTAATATTTTCAATCTGCCTAGAAATTTCAGTGTCTATGGTTTTAATCATCATTTTAGGATCTTGAAATCCTTTTATCTCAACCCTATCATGTCCTTTAATAGAAATATTAACATCTTGTCTTATTGTGCCAATACCTCTCTTAACTTTACAGGCCCTCAATATTTCTCCAATTTTCAAGGCACATTCCTTAACTTGTTCAGGACTAGTTAGATCTGGATATGTAGCTATTTCGACTAAAGGAATTCCAAGTCTATCCAATCTATAAACTACCTTTTCCTTGCTTCTAGAAATTACTCTCGCAGAATCTTCTTCTAAACAAACCGAAGCAACTCTAACATCACCATAAGAAGTTTCAATCAAACCATCATGAGCAATCAAAACAGTTCTTTGAAACCCACTAGTATTTGATCCATCAATAACCGTTTTCCTCATAACTTGAGTTACTGGATAAATCTCACAATTAAGAAGTAAAGAAACAGTAAGTGCTGTATTTAGCGCTTCTTCATTAACATTTTCAGGAGGCGCTTCATCAAGTTCAACTAAAGAAACCGTATCTTTATACCCTTCATAAAAAAATTTCTTTCCAAGAGAAGTTTCATGAACTACAGCAGTATCAACTTCTCCGCTCTCTCCAGCAACAGCATGAAGTTTCCTTTCAATAACATAATCAGGTTCATCATTTCTCAAAAAAGAGGGTGCTCCAGAAAACAACTTAGGACTATCTATTTGTTGATGTATTTCAAGTCCCGCTTTAAATCCCAGTCCAATATAATCATGTTTATCATTCATAAAATTAAAACAAGAAAGGTATTATTAAAGATTACTTCTTATTCTTTGGAAGATCTTTTGCAAAATTTTGAGTATTTGATCCATCATACCCTAACTTATGTGCTGAAGAATCCCACATACACTTAAAATCGCCTTCAAGCTGACCCCAACTATCTGGATGAGATAAAAATTGAGGGTTATTACGTGCAGAATAAACATCAATTCCTTCAAAACCCATACAATTAGCAAAGGTCTCAGCAACAGATAAACAAGCAACCCCGAATTTAACTCCTTCAGGAAATCGTGCATTTCTACAAGACTGCATTTGAGAAACTAACATGCGTTCATTTTGAGGCCAAAATCCAACAACTCCAACTAATCCAGTTTCTCCACGATTATCCTTAGAATCTTGATAAACTTCTATAATAAAAGGAGAATCTGATCTAATCCCTCCTCCATGAGTGCCTCCTTGACTTATGGTGCCTATTCCAGTATTAACTGAAATTCTATATCCTCTCAAATCTTTTCCATCAGGGAGATGAATATCTTTAGTATCTCTGCCAAAATGTTTGGCCAAAAAACCATCCGTATGCAAAGTCATCAATGAAAGATTTCCAGCCAATTGATCGCTACACCCCATCGCCCTACTATAACGAGTTATAGCATCTAAATTGGGAGAAAGAGGAGATTCCAATAACGGAATTAATGCAAGATGACTATCTGGAGGACTCACGCGAAGACGATCTAAACTATTCTCAAAATAAGGGTCTCTAAAGTTTTGTTCTCCTAAAATTTCAGGGTAGACTAAATCCCAAACTTCCCTTAAAGAATCTACATCTACATTAGTAGCACCATCCAAAACTAAAGGAATTGCATCCTCATATAAAAAATTTCTAACAGAGCTAAATCTACCTTCACATTTAACCCTACGCCCATTAGAATTTTCTTCATTTGCCATGTAAATTATCAAAAAATTAGTTATTTAAACCTTTTCATTTGTAACCCTCTGGAAGTTACAACATAATCAAGATGTAAGCAACTCGTTAAATTCTCCAGAAATATTTTCAAGCATTTTCTCGCGAATAAGTCCCTTCCACTGTTTATGCCCTAAAACAAAACCCAATTTGACAAATGCAGTCTCCGGAAGCATATCCTTAAGATAAATAATCCCTAAAGATTCTAGTTCTCTTCCTGGAGAATAAACCTTAGAATTCAAAGACCCATAAAAAGTTTGAGGAGCAAAACAAATAGAAACTCCTTGTTTAATCAATCTCTTCAAACTTGGAATCCAGCTATGATCTGAATCTCCTGTTGCAACATGTCCAAATCCAGTAGCTGCAATTACAATTCCCTTATATCCTTGAACCAAATAATAATCAAGTATTGAAGGATCCTGTCCGGGATAATAATAGATTAGACCAACTTTACTAGAAAAAGAAGTATCAATTTTACATAAACCAGAATCTCTAGATTTATAGTGAGTAAAAAATTCAACTTTATCAGGATAAACTTTAGCAATAGGATCACAATTTATAGGCTTAAAAGCATCCCTTCTAGAGGAATGCATTTTTCTGACCTTAGTTCCGCGTAAAGCATAACAATAGTCATCATTTTCAGTTGCATGCCCAACAAGCATAACTTCAGCACAATCCGAAATAGCCATTCTAACAGAACATTTCAAATTAAGACTAGCATCACTTGAAGCCCGATCAATGCTTCTTTGAGAAAAAGTCAAAACGACTGGTTTCTTCAAATCTTTCAAAAAGAAGCTTAATGCAGAAGCAGTATAGTGTAAAGTATCAGTACCATGAGTCACTATAACTCCTTTGATTTCAGGATCATTTAACATCTCTTTAACATGCTCTGCAATAGTTATCCAATGTTCATAGTTCATGTTTTCTGAAGAGGTCATGAAAGGAACAGATATTTTCTTAACATTAGCCATTTCAAAAATCTCTGGATAGAATTTAGAAAATTCATTTACATCAGTCAACCAAGAAACCCCTCCCGTTTTAGAATCCAGTTTAGCAGCAATAGTACCTCCTGTAATTATAAGCCCGATAGAATCTTTTTTACCATCACCCTTTGGAAAAACAGATTTAGGTCTAGAGGCCTTATTAAATCCCTCAACAACTTGACAATCCAGGATATTTTCTTTAGGAATTCCTATGTTATAACCAGATTTTAGCTTAACTAAAATAACATCTACATCATAACTTTCAAGAACGGTCCCTTCTATCTCTTCGCGAGCAAGACGAAATCTAACTTTATCTCCAGAATTGAAATTAAATTCAACCATTAATAATTTCTAGCAACGTATGCAAGAGTTTTGGTTTTTTGTCCGCTGATAATACAAGTCCCTTCATTGCTTTCCTCCTCAACGATTCTTGAATTGGCACCAGTCTCTTTCTTCAATTGCTCTTCTATTTTTTTATCATCAACCATAAAAACTTTTACAAGTTTACCTTCATCTAATTTTTTAATTAGCTGATTTTTATCTCTAGCAGAGTCCATTCTATCATTAAGATTCTTCAAAGCATTTGAGTAAAGATCTTTTTGAATATCCTCTAAAGTTTTGTCAACAACAGATAGAATGTCCTTATCTGAAACTATCTCTTTTTTGTTATTATCTCTTCTAACGATTACAACTTGTTTTTTATCTAAATCTTTAGGTCCAACTTCTATTCTTAATGGAACTCCTTTCAATTCCCATTCACTAAATTTCCACCCTGGAGAATATCCTTCACGATCATCTAAAAACGCACCATGTTGTTTAAGTTGATTGGCGATATGCTTACAATGACTCAAAACTTTATCCTTAGAATCTTCAAACAAGATAGGTACAATCACAATTTTATTAACTGCAATTTTTGGAGGAATGATAAGACCTTTATCATCTCCGTGTACCATTGCAAGAGCACCAATTAAACGAGTAGAAAATCCCCATGAGGTCTGCCAAACATATTGATCATTTTCATTTTTATCTTTAAACATAACATTAAATGATTTTGCAAAATTCTGGCCCAAGTTATGTGATGTCCCCATTTGCAATGCTTTTCCATCAGGCATTATTGCTTCCATTGTTAAAGTAGTCAAAGCTCCTGCAAACTTTTCCATTTTAGACTTACGACCAACTAGAACTGGAATAGCAAGTAAATTCTCAACTAATTGCTGATAAGAACCAATCATCTCATACATATTATTCTCAGCTTCATCTTTAGTTGCAAATGCACAATGGCCCTCTTGCCATAGAAATTCTCTAGTTCTTACAAAAGGCTTAGTCTGTTTAACTTCCCATCTTAAAACATTACACCACTGGTTTATCTTCAAAGGCAAATCTCTATGAGACCTAATCCATTTAGAATATGAATCATACATTATAGTTTCAGAAGTAGGGCGTATTGCTAGTCTGTGATCTTCATCTTTCTGTTCAACGTAAGCCAATTCAGGTGCAAAACCCTCTGCATGTTCTGCTTCCTTCTTAAAAAAATAATCTGGAATCAATAAAGGAAAATAAGCATTAGAAACGCCTTTTTCTTTCAAAACCGCATTAAAATTATTCTGAATATTTTCCCACAAAGCATATGCTCTAGGCCTTACAATCATAAATCCCTTAACAGGAGAATAATCTGCAAGTTCTGCTTTTTGAACAACTTCAGTAAACCATTCACTAAAATTATCATTCTTCTTGACAGTCAAACCTTTTGAGTCTACCATATCTAAAAATTTTTCACCATAAACATAAGGACAAATCCCTTGTTTTAAATTTTTGGATGTCCAAGGTTTTCATCAAATAAACTTTGGCATTGAAAAAGAATGAAAACACTTATTAAAGCTTATCTTCAAACAAGATAATGAAAAAAGAAATAGTGAGATTGCCAGATTACATAATTCCATCAAACTATTCAATAAATATAGAACCTTCAGAAGATATGAACTCATATAAGGGGTCAATTAAAATAAAAGCAGCAATAGAAAAACCAACCCAGAATATAATTCTACATTCAAAAAATCCAGAAATTAAAACTACTACAATATGCGTAGGAAACCAATGTTTGCTTCCAAAAATAACAGAAAATAAAGATTCAGAAACAATAAACTTAGAAGTTCAAAAAACAATAAAAGGAGAAATAGAGATCCATATAGAATTCAATGGCATAGTTACTGAAGATCTGGCAGGAATTTACAAAAGCAAATATGATTATAAAAATAAAACAAATTACCTAATAACTACTCAATGTGAAGCCCCCTATGCTAGAAGAATATTTCCTTGTTTTGATGAACCTGATAAAAAAGCTACTTTTGATTTAACAATAAAAATAAACAAAAATCTAAAGGCAATAAGCAATATGCCCACAGAATATGAAAAATCAGAAGATAATAAAAAAATAATAAAATTCAAAACGACTCCTAAAATGTCTTCCTATCTATTCTATTTAGGAATAGGAGATTTTGAATTTGCAGAAGACAAATATAAAAACGTAAAATTAAGAGTGGCTACTACTCCTGGAAAAAGTAAAAATGCATCTTTTGCATTAGAAAAAACTAAGCAATACCTTGAATATTTTGAAAACTACTCTGAAATCCCATATCCCTTAGAAAAATTAGATCTCTTAGCAATCCCAGATTTTGGAGCTGGAGCCATGGAGAATTGGGGAGCAATAACATTTAGAGAATTATTAATATTATTTGATAAAAAGAAAACATCTTCTAGTAGAAAGAAAAGAGTAGCAGAAGTAATAGCACATGAACTGTGGCATCAATGGTCTGGAAATCTAGTCACAATGAAATGGTGGAAAGATCTTTGGCTAAATGAAAGTTTTGCAACATATATGGCATATAAAGCAGCAGACCATTATAATCCTGAATGGAATTTATGGAATGATTATTTAATAAACGAACTATCAACTGGACTGTATAAAGATACCCTTAAAACAACACATCCGATAGAAGTCGAAATAAAAAGCCCAGAAGAGATAGAAGAAGTTTTTGATGAAATAAGTTATCAAAAAGGTGGCTCAGTATTAAGAATGGTAGAAAATTATCTAGGAGAAGAATTCTTCAGACTTGGAGTATCAAATTATCTAAAAAAATATGCTTATTCAAACGCTTCTGCAAGCTACTTATGGAACTCTCTAGATGAAGTATCTGGAAAGAAAATAAAAGAAATTATGAAATCTTGGATATCTCAACCAGGATATCCTTTAGTACAAGTAGAAAAAACAAAAGATGGAATAAAAGTTTCTCAAAAAAGATGTAACAAACAAACAGATCAGTTATGGCATATACCTCTATCGATATGCACAGAAAGCATATGCCACAACCATTTATTAGAAAAAAAAGAAGAGAATTACAAAATAAATGAACAAGACATTAAACTAAATCATAAACAATTCGGATTTTATAGAACAAAATACTCCAAAGAGCTTTTAGATAATTTAGGAAGAATGATAAAAAACAACAAGTTAAGTGAACAAGACAAGTGGGGAGCTAACCATGATTTATGGTCTTTAACTAGCATAAACGAAGAAAATCTAAAAAACTATATAGCTTCTCTGGACAACTACGAAACTGAAGATAGTTACATAATATTATCTGAAATAGCTTCAAGCATAAAAAAAATTGATAGGCTTTTTTATAATGAATCTTGGTGGTTAGAAATAAAGAAAAAAATAGTAAAAAAATTATCTCCAACTTATAAAAATCAATTAACAAAACTAGGATGGGATAAAAGAAAAAATGACCAAATGGAACAAATTTTGTTAAGAAGTCTTTCAATAAGCTTTTGTGGATTTTCCGAAGATATAGAAGTTATAGAAGAGGCTAAAAAAAGATATAATTCAAAAGACATAGACGCAGATATAGCAGGACAAGTATACTACATAATTGCAATAAAAGGGAATAAAAAAGATTATGAAGAAATGATATTAAGATATAATAACGAGGAAGATGTTGAAAATAAGATTAAATTGTTAACCTCGATTTATCAGTTTAGAGATTCAACTATACTAAAAGATGCATTAGATTTTGCATTCACAGATAAAGTTAGAGTTCAAGATCTTAGATATATCTTTACAAGTTTGTTAAGCAATCCACTATCTCAAGAAGCTCTACTTAATTGGTTATCCCATAATTCTGAAAAAATAGAAGCATGTAAACAAAATCATTACATAATGAAAGATTTCATAGAATCAGTTATAATTTCACAAACTACAAAATCTGGAAGAGAAAAAGCAAAAGAGTTTTTAGAAAAAAGCAAAATACAATATGAAATGACAAAAACAAATGCATTTGAGATTTTAGACCAAAATCTAAAATTCATCGAAAATAACAAAGATTTTCTAAAAAATATGTAAAAATCTAAATTCCTAAGAATTTTAAGAGTTCATATACTAAAAATGCAGGCCAGACCATTGCTTTCAATATACCAAGAACACCCATCCAAAAACCAGTAGATATAGAAACATAGTAAATAGCAGCACCGACAGCTCCAAGACAATAAACTCCTGAGCCACATCCACCCTTGCCACGTTTACACTTATGATGCATGCACATTTCTTCATCCATATTCATCATTTTTCTATGCTTCATAGAATAACAAGAACAATGCAATATAAAAAGTTATGGCCCTACGAGGAATACTTCAACTCTTAGTTGAAGTTAGATTACGACTTGTTCGTAATCGTACGTTCGATTCCTTGAAAATGGCCCTACGAGGAATCGAACCTCGATCACAGGATCCGAAGTCCCGTATTCTAATCCATTAAACTATAGGGCCTTAAAATCAAATAAGAAGATGTATTTTAAACTTACTTGCCAATCATTTTTTCAATTAACTTACGAACAGAATTAGAGTCAGCTCTTCTATTTGTAGCCCTCATAACTTCTCCGATCAAATAATTGAAAGCCTTAATATCTCCTCTAACAACTTCATCTACAACTTTTTTATTATCTTTAATAACTTTAGTAACAAAAGGTTCAAGTTCTTTTTCACTAGAAATCTTTCCATCAACATTAGAAGAATCAAAGCTATTAGGAACAAATTTATTCAAAATTTGTTTAGCTTGAAGCTCAGTTATTTTCTTATCCTTTACTAAATTCAATAATTTTACAAAATGATCCGCATCTATAGAAACTTCAGAAAGTTTCTTACTGTTATAATTCAAAACTCTTAGAAGTTCTACAGTAACCCAAGGCAAAGCAAACTTACCATCTATTTTAGAAGCAACGTCCTCAAAAAACATTGCTACATCTAGATCTCTTGCAAGAACGGAAGCATCATGAGGTTTAACCTTATATTTCTTAATTAATTTTTCAAGTTTTACAGAAGGAAGTTCCGGAATAAGTTTTTTCTGTGAATCTATAAGTTTTTTATCTAAAATCGCGACAGGCAAATCAGGATCAACAATAAATCTATAATCATCAGCTTGTTCTTTCCCACGCATCCTCATTGTAACGCCTTTAGATTCATCAAATCTTCTAGTTTCCCTAACGCTCCCCTCTTTAGATTGGCGTTCATATTCAAACAAAATTGCAGATTTCATAGCTTCGATAGAAGTAATGTTTTTTATTTCAACTCTTTCAGTTAATTGTTTACCAGAATCATCAACTAAAGAAACATTAACATCTGCTTTAATTCCAGCATTAGTATCTACAATTTTTAGATAATTCAAAGCATGAACAAATTTATTGACCCAATTATAAACTTCATCTGCACTTTTGAAATCGGGAGCGGTAACAATCTCTACTAAAGGAAGTCCCGATCTATTGTAATCTACTGCTCCAGATTTAGGATCCCATGATGCAGGATCTTCTTCCAAATGCATACTTTCAATATTGATATCTTCAAATTTACCATTAACTCCCAACGGAATAGCATGAGGACCGCTCATAGTATTTTGATAACCTTTAGGTAAGTCAGGCCAATCGTAATGTTTTCTCATCCAAGGCATTTTATTATTTAATTTGCAAGATAGAAGCAATGCTATTTGTATGGCTCTTTCAATAGCAGTTAAATTTGGAGCCATAGGCTTAGCACCAGGTTGACCAGTGCAAATAGGACAGATATAAGTGTTAGGTTCAAGACCTCTTTCACGAGAAGCTTTACATCTACAGAAAAGCTTTTCTTTTGTTACAAGATATGTATGAATCTCCAAACCACATTTAAGCTTCACCATAAAAAGAATAAAAATAAAGACTATATTAAGTTAATTAATTGCTTCCAAATCTTCTATTTCTATTAGAAAAGTCTTCAATAGCTTTAACCAACTCTTTAGAAGTAAAATCTGGAAAATGTATATTTGCAAAATAAAATTCACTATAAACTGATTGAAAAGGCATAAACCCGCTTAATCTTCTTTCCCCTGAAGTTCTTATTATCAAATCAGGATCCGGAATTCCGTATGAATCAAGATTGTCTGCAATTTCTTTCTCACTGATTTCAGAAGCCCCAGATTTCAAGATCTTGTTGATAGCCCTCACAATTTCATCCCTTCCCCCATAATCAATACATAAGATAAGAGTAAAATCTTGAAAATCTTTAGTCTTAGATTCAAGCATTTCCAAACTATTAGCAACTTCTTTTGGAAGCCTATTCTTTCTACCAAAATGTTTTATTCTAATTTTATTCTTAATAGCTCCATCAAGAAGTTTAGGAACATTTTTAGAAAAATGATTAAACAAAAAATTAACCTCTAATTTTGGCCTATTCCAATTCTCTGTAGAAAAAAACCATAGACTCATATATTTAACTCCAAGATTTTTAGCTCCAATTATCAAACTCTCAAGATGCTCGTAATCGACTTTGGAATAACCATCCGTTTTAACTAAACCTTTAGAAGTAGCCCATCTACGATTACCATCTGGAATTATAGCAACATGTAATGGAATTTTTTTTGACATATAAAGACTTCAAAAACCGAGTTTTTAAATCCAACTATAAGTTAGACTCTTTTCAAAACTTCTTCTTTGAACTTATCGAGATCTGAAGTATCAATTCTAGCACCAACTGCATCTCTGTGCCCTCCACCAGTTCCACGTCCCAAAACACCAAGGACTTCCGATAATATTTTAGAAACATTTTTTCCCCTAAAGGAGATATTTGTAATTGGACCAGAACTATAAGCTACGCAGATATAATGCTTAGGATAAAGATATGAAAGCTCATTAGCTAAATCAGAGCTAATGCTAAGTTGCCCTCCATAATTGTAAAACAATAACTTATCCGAAGCACATTTATTAGCTTCACCTAACAAAGATTGATACTTTTTGGATATCTCTGAATATTTAGCAGCAAAAGCACTTTTGCTATCGAGCCCATGCTCTAAATCTACGGGATCCTTACAATTAATCAAAAAATTCTGTAATTCAACGACATGAGTAATAGAATCTTTAAGCCCGAAACTTAAGGATCTCGCAAGTTTTCCTATTAAAGTAGAGTAAAGTCCTTGGAACGGTTTTTTAATATCGTTAGCCCAAAAATGTTCATATTTTTCTACAAAATCTTTAACAACTGATTTGTTAAGATAGTGATCAGATAAACATCCCATCATAGCAATCCAAACATCTTCAAACCTCTTAGTGGCTTTGTAACACAAATAAGTAGTTGGCTCAGCACTTCTTCTTTTATTTTTAGAAGGATTATAAGTATGAAGCATATTGTAAGTTCCAGATTTACTCTCGACATCATGATGATCTATCCAAACAATAGGGATCTGAAGCATCTCAATTTCCTTAACAAAATCCTCTCCAAGAGAATGCCTGTCTAAAACAAAAACATAATCTCCTCCTAATTCCTGAACCCTTTTAGCATAATTGATATCTATATTCGGATGAGATTTAACTGCAACACCTTTACCTCTTCCAATAAATCTTCTCAAAACAACATAGCTACATAATCCGTCAACATCATTATCATAAAGAAAAATAGGGTTTTGTGCCTTTTCTAAATGATTTCTAATCTCTTCTAATTGCTTCTTACTTAACATATTAATCAAAGAAAAATAGCGTTTTTAAGTCTTAATAACTCAAGCTATTCCAATAACTCCATAGCCAAAGTTATTTGAAAGTTTAATAGATCCAACCTCTGACAAATTATCAATATTATTAGCCTTAATCAAATAATCAGAAACTGTATATAAAGAATCTCCTATAGTCAAAGATCTGTAAACATAACCTTGAGTTGGGAAATATTGCCTGTCTTCTCCAACGTCATTTGTAGAATCCTGTTTAAGATCATGAGCTATTTTTCCTCTAAGAGATATTCCATCACTTCCAATTTTGAAAACAAAAGCTCCTTGCCAATATTTCCAATTATTTCCTGATTGTTCAGAATAACTAACTGGAATAACTAACAAACCATTTTCATAATCTAATAAAACAGATTTTGGTTCATACTCTGCATCCGAAGAAGAATAATCTGCATCAAGAACATAACTACTAAGCTCTTTAGGATTTTCAAAATCTGAAACATCTATTAAAGAAACCTTTAAATTCTGAGGTCCAAAACTATTTGAAGAAGCTCTTCCTATTCCTAAAACAAGATGATCTCCTATAGGTTGAAGATAGTTAGAAAATCCTTTAATTTTAGAATATCCTAAAACTTCTGGTTTAGTAGAATCAGATAAATCAATAACATAAAATTGGCTGTTCTCTCTTGATGTAGTCATATAAGCATAATTTTCCAAAAATCTAACAGAATAAATCTGATCACCCTGAGCAAAATCTTCAATTTTACCTAAAATATTCAGATCAGAATCTAAAACATAAATATTGTTAAAAGAGTTAGAATAACCTCCAAAAATATTTCCGCTATTAGTTACAACTCTAAGATTCCCTTCAAATTCACTAATTGAAAATTGATTAAATATATACCCAGGAATTTCTGCAACGCCACCATAAGATATATCTAATCCGTCTATATTTATCTTATGAATCAAAGTTTTTTCATATTCCTTGGAAAGTTGTGAATAATATTTACCAATTGCAACACCATAAGACTTCTCAAAATCTTTTTTTTCATCCGAAGACAATCTGTTAAAGTATTCCTGTATTACTAATCTAATTTTGTCAGATTTAACTGAATAATCACTATCTGAATTGATTATATCCTCTATTTTTGATCTAGAATTAGAGTCAACTAAATCAAGATAAACTTTAAGATCATCTCCTGATTGGATTTTTGAATAATCATAAGGCTTAGAACTTGCAATATAGATAGCATTATCTGAAACATAAATCGCACTTCCAGAACCTGTAATAAATACATCCCCATTAAAGTCTAAAGATTCAATATCTATGGCCATTACAGAAGTAAACATTGGATTTGATTGTAAATATCCTGGATAATAAACGCTATTCAGATCCGCTATTTTATTATCTCCGTCAGCTCCAAAAAATGGGATAACTGGATCTGCATAATTTACATATTTATTGGAAATGACATAAATTTTATTGTCGATAATTCTCGAAGAATAATAAGACCCCTCTACAGAAAAGTCCTTAAGAAGTTTAGGATCATAAACAAAATTTCCAGTTATGTCATAAATGTGTATGTTAACATAAGGACCATAACCTTCTCTAGGGGGAACTATTCCAGAATTTCCAGGAGAAGAAACTCCTTTTTCTGAAACAAATGTCTGATCAGGACCAAGATTCTGAGGATCTGCCATTATTGTAGGGTCTGGAATTCCTTTGCTCTCTTCTACAACTGAAGGAGAGCTATTTTTTACAGAGCCTTCAGGTAATTCGATAGAAGGATATTGAATATCTCCTCCTTGTCCATATGCCGACTCTAAGACAATTAGTTTGCCATCATTCACAAAAATTCCAGTTACATAATTATCAAAACTCAATTCTGAGATAATCTTCATAGAGTCCGCAGGATAAGCATTTATGATGTAAACTTTATTTGAACTAATTTTATAGATATATTTACCATCATTCTTAACAATATCAGGCTCGTCAACTCCAGAAACTTGAACATTAGTAGACGAATATGAAATTGTTTTCTGAGGATCCGCGCTTCCCTCTGAAGCTGAAACACCCGCAGCATCTTGACTAAATGAATCTAAAGAAATAGAGTTTTTAGAATTGAAATTTAAAGAGGAACTTTGCTTGTTAGATTCATCTAAATAAGAAACAAGCTCGCTATATGAGCTAACCCTCTTCAAATCATTAGAAGAGTTAGCAGAGTAATAAACAGCAAATAAAGCCAAAACAACTATACCAGATAACACTCCAATCAAAATTTTCTTATTCATTTAATAGGCCTCCTAGAAGACATCCAATCAAATATTAAAGCAATTGCTATAGAAAACAGAGCTCCTGCAATGAAAAATATCCATCCAAAGCTAGCAATACTAACATTTCCAGCAACCGCTGAATTTGCAGCTAGTACTGTAGCTTGAGCACTTTCAGCTAAAGCCTTATTTGAAATCTCATTAGCAGAACTATAAGAATAAGATCTCAAAAATAAACCAAGAACTGCAGAAGCAATAATAGCAGGAACAATCCCCCTGGTAGCCCTCTTAGGAGAAATTACTATTTGCTTATTTGCAACTTTGTAAACTGGAGTTTTCTTCCCCTTAACACTCCAAAAAAAGTTAGAAGATTTTTCAACAAGTCCTGAAGAGATTAATTTATCTAAATTATAGCCAGTAGTATTCAAAGGAATTCCAAGATTGCCCGCAATATCTCCTGCAGTCAATTCTTTCTCTGCAAGTAATCCAAGAATCTTTATGCAAGTTTTATTAGACAAAGCTTCAGCTACCAAAGCAGTCTTGGGATTATCCAAATCAATAACTATTGAACTTTTACTCATGGAGAACAAAGATTAAGGTAATATTTAAACCCTTAACAAAACTTCAATTCAAATTGAACAATACAACAAAATCATAAAAATCTTTAAATAGTCATATAATTAAAGAGAACCATGAATAAATGGTCTGAACTTATTGTTGGTCTTGTTCTGTTAATCGGAGTAATAGCTGGAGCATACTACTCTCAAAACTGGGGAGCATGGAACTTCTGGAACGCAGCTGGAGAATTCTTCAAAGGCGGAGTATTCTGGCTAATAGCAATGATTGGTGCTCTTTTCATACTTTTAGGAATTTCTGACTTAAAAAACTAATAATTAGATTTAATAACAAAAAAGTATTCTTTACCTTATGAAAAATAGAAGGGTGAATAAAAATATAAGGCTGGAAGAAGAAAGCGCACTACTTGCTAACGAAAGAACTTTTCTGTCTTATATCAGAACAACATTTTCTGCATTAATTCTCGGATTCGCATTAATACAGCTATCTAATAGAAGCCCATCACTTCTAAGAATAGGTTTAGCAACAATAATCGGTGGAATAATTTTAGGATTAATAGGATTCATAGAATATAGATTACACAAAAAAAGAATAAGATTAGAAGCAATAGAATAATATCTTGAAAAATACAATAATTTCTATAAACTTCAAATTAAACAACTAAAAGTGATCTGTAAAATATGCTATGAAGAGGATTGCGATAAACATTCTTTTTTTATAGGTAAAACAGTAAAACTTCAAAATTTTTCAGGTTCAACCCCTCCAGAGATATTTGTAGGAAAGTGGAATTACCCAAATGTCTATACGGGAATATTGGCACCACAAGAGACCGGGGATACTAGAATAATGTCTTCTCCAGAGTCCTGGCATGAAAATAAATTATCCATTTCTCAAATAGTAAACTACAGAAATCAATTAATTTATGGAAGAACTCAAAGCAATATAAGAAAATTAGAAACAAAATTTTTATCTGTAATGAAAGAAGTAGCAATGACGCATAAATCCATAGCTACAGAATTTCATCTAAAAAAACCGGTAACTGCAAATAAAGAGCAAGATGATAGAAGTCCTTTAATTCCAAGAGCAGCAGAAATAGATAAAGCAGAGTTACAAGAAAATGCTCCAGTAAAACAAAAAGTAGATTATTTAGTAAATGATGTAGAAACCAAATCTGCCACAGCAATACAAGAACTACATAAGTCAAATATACAAACTTCCACGATAATAAAAATACTTTCTTCAGGACTTCTAGGTTTAAAGAAAAATAGAAAACTTGTGCCTACAAGATGGAGCATAACCGCAGTAGATGATACTATTTCAAAGAATAAACTAGAAAAGATAAAACAATATCAAGAAATATCTGAATATCTAGTATTTAACGCAGAATATTTAGGAAACCACTATGAATTTCTGCTATTGCCAGATTCATTCGCATTTGAAGTAATTGAAATAAGCATAAAAAATCCATATCAACAGGGAGTATGGCAAGATTATGAAACAATATTTAGTAGAAAAAAATATGCGGACAATGTTACTGGAGGATATTATGCAACTAGATTAGCATTATCAGAATACTTAGAATCGATAAAAAGACAAGCAACATGCATAGTAATGAGAGAAGTAAGACCTCAATATTATGCACCTTGCGGAGTAGGAATATTAAGGGAAACAAGCAGAGAAGCTTTCAAAAAGCAGCCAGAAAGATTCAACACATTAAATGAAGCATTAAATCAAATCCAGTCAAGATTGAAACAACCAGTATCAAATTACACATCAAGATCAGCAATACTTAAAATGAAGAAAGCTCAAACAAAACTATCTAATTTTATTTAATCAATAGAGTATAACTAAAAACTACCTTTTACTCCAAGCAACAATACCAATTATGATAAGATTCACAAAAGGAATCACTGTAAGCAAACTCCACCATCCAGGATACTTAAATTTCTCAAACAATTTCCAATGCCAAATAACTACGACAACTGAAAATACAACTTGAGCCACAAAGCTGAGAAAGTGCAAAGGCAAAAAGAATCCTGCAATCAAAATCCAAGGCCACCAATGCATTCCAGAAGATTTATACACTATAATTAAAGGGCCTATAAATGGTATCCATGCAATCCCAGGAGATTTTTGCTTAGCCTTTTTAGCTATTGAAGAATAAGCAAAAGACAAATAAATGTAGAGAGCAATAAATGCAAAAACAAATATCAAAAATAAAGCACCAAGAACTGCGAATAAACCAGCTTTTAAATTTTCATCTGTAATTGAAAGATTTTGCAAAAACAAAGCTGCAAAATCAATTAAGCATTTTCCTTGTTAAGTCTCTTCAAAACATCCTTAACATTTTTATTTAGCTGTACCATTGAATCGTCAAGTTCTGCTTTATTTTTAGTACCTGTACAAACAAGCTTTCCATTTGAAAAAAGTAAGAAAGTTGCATTAGGAGTACCTAATTTGTAAACCAATCCAGGAAATTGTTCGGGCTCATATTCAGTATTTTCTAATTCTAAAGCAAGAATATTCAAATTCAAATCAACATCTATGCTTCCAGAAGCGACAATATTCTGAACAGTTATCTTTGGAGTTGCAGTAATTCTAACTCCTATTTTAGAAAGCTGTTTAATAACTTGATTAACAACTTCTTTAACTTGAGCAATGCTTTTAGTACCTGTACAAACCAAGTTCCCCGAAGAAAAAACAAGAACTGCAGACTTAGGTTTCTTAACTCTTAAAACAAGTCCCGGAAACTGTTCAGGATTATACTCAGTATTACTCTGAGTCTTAGCCAGCTTTGTCAAAGAAACTTCCTTCCCAAGAGAAGCAGTAGCGACAATATTCTGAACAGTTAAATTAGATTTTACGTCAGACATCTCAAAGGTATTTAAATAAAGGCCTTTATAAACCTTGTTTTTAGCTATTTTTGATAATTTTACGAAGACTTTTTGCAGATTCCCTCTTTATATCGTCAATAGTTGCAATATCATGAATTCCCCTTTCAGGCCTATAATGAGTTATCCTAGGAAATCTCAAAGCAAAACCTGATGAATAAGTAGGACTATGTTGAATATTTTGATAACTTACTGAAACAACAACGCTAGGCTTAACAAAAACCACACTACCTTCTTCTTTAATTATCAAAGGCTGTAAAAGCGAGTCTATCTCGGAATAAGTTGTTCCTGCACCCTCTTTTTCTTTCAACCCAGAAGATACCTTACCAACTTCTAAAAATTTATCTCCTTTTTTACATGCAACAATAAAACTAGTCAAACCTCCAGCCCTTTTTCCAGTACCATATTCTCCTCCGACAATTACTAAATCCAAATCTGCAACATCTGGTTTTAATTTAACAATATTTCCTATATACCTTCCAGACACGTAATTAGAGTTCAAATTTTTTACCATTACGCCTTCTTCTCCAATTTTCAATGCACTTTTGTAAAATTTATCTGCGTCTTTATCTTCAGAGGTTATTATTTGAGTAGAACAAGAAATTTTCCAAGGAACAGATTTAATTATTTTCTCAATCAATTTTCTCCTTTCAAAAAATGGAAGCTCCAATTTGTTTTCACCATTCAAATAAAGTATATCAAAAACTTTTAATTCAACAGGCATTTTTGAAGCAAGTTCTTCAATATTATATTTTCTTTTTATTCTCTGACTTATTGCTTCAAAAGGAAGATATTTCTCGGTTTTAGAATCAAAACCTACAGCTTCAGAATCCAAAATAAAACTTTTAGCCCCAACATGGTTCAAAACATTGCTTACTATATCTGGAAATTGTAATGTTACGTCTTCAAGCCTCCTAGTAAATAAATTGATTTTTTTTCCATCATAACTTACAATTAATCTAAAGCCATCATACTTGTGCTCGAATGCAGCAGGCCTTCCACAAACTTCAAAAGCTTCTTGAATGCTTTTAACTTTAGTAGGGAGCATAACATTCAAAGCTCTTCCTGGAATCAAAGAGATATGTTCAAAATATTTCCTTCCAGAAAATGCAAATTTCAAAACTTGAGAAAAATCAGTTACTAGATCATAAGACCTTTGAACTTTATCTATCATATCTGGTTCGTTAGAAAAAAAAGCTTTAACAATAGAATCTAATAAAACCGCATCTGCAACACCAAGCCTTAAGTCCCCAAGTAATGTTCTAACAATGTAACAACTTTCTCTTCCATGAGATTCTATAAGCAATTCAGATACAATTGAAACCTTAGAATCAACGCTCCCATCTCCTGAAATAGAGGTTATTTTCCTTAAGCTATCAATTACATGATTAACTGTAAGCTTCTTAGAAAATAAAGAATGTTGCTTTTTCTTCTTAAGTAGATCAAAAGCTACATCTCCCAAATCTCCTATTTCCTTAAACTTAGACACTACGTCAGATAAACTAAACCCCGAAGCAACACCTATAGCTTTAATGACTAATTGAGTAGAAATTCCCAACTCTCTCGAATCATAATCTGGAAAAACCCTTCCCCTTAGCAAGTAAATAAAATCCTCATTGCCTTTTAATTTTGGCAAAAAATCTGAAATAAAAGAAACTTTCTCAAGTTTCTTTGTAGTAGAAGCAAGTTTCTCGTAAAGTTCTACAATTTCTGAGTAAAGCATAAAATCCAGAAGAAGAAAGACTATTTCAATCTAATCACAACCAACCTCTTTTTCTAATACCTCCGTCATATATTTGGAAAACTAAAGATTTATCTCCTATAGATCTATGTTTCCTAAGATAAGCAATCCTTTTACCATTTTCATTACTCAATTCAATTAAACATTTACTCCAATATTTGATAATATCTCCTGCAACCATTCTTTGTTCATTATTCCAATTATATACTTGATTTGTTACTAAAACAGGGATATCTTTTTTTCTAGCAATTTCCACTAATAATCTCATTTGTTTAGTTAAAATAGTATTAACAGATTGCATGCTCTCTATATTATTTTCATCACTATTGGATTTATCCATCCTAGCATCTGCAAAATCAAGTCTATAAAGCATAGTCATTCCATCAACTATTATCATTGAAATTTGTTCCTTTGTATATTTCAAAAGTTGATCAAAAACTTGTTGTTGTTCTTTAAAATTGGTGGGCTTCAGTATAAGAAGATTTGATAAAACTTGATCCAAGTTTAAATTCTCGTTAGAACCATTTGTAGATCTAGAGGTAAAAAGTTGTTTAACCCTCTCAGAAGAAAAACCACCTTCAGTATCTATAAAAATAACCTTATTTCCCTTTTTAGCTTGAGAAACTGCAACAGACATACAAAAGTTTGTTTTTCCACTACCTGGACCTCCATAAAGAGTAGTTACTATTCCAGGATCATATCCTCCCTTAAGCCAGACATTGAGGTCATAGCTACCTGCAGAAACCTTGCTCATAAAAAATAAAAGAATAATGCCTATAAAAAAATAATTACAAAAAAGTCTAATTATCTTCTTCTCTTCTTAGAAGAATGATTCATATGACTCATGTGTCTCATTGGCATCCTCTCATCACAAGCCTTACAACTTTTACACATTAAAGCATGTAATAAAAGCAGAATTCCTGCAACAATGATTATCCATTGAGAAGAAGCGCTAGCCACGTAAGCAAAAACTATTATTACTATGGCAAGAATAGCTTCAGTCCAAGTACAATTGCATTTCATATCGACCTCCTAAATTAAATAACAAAAACAGTATATAAAAATAACGTAAAGGAAGCTTACTTCCTTCTTCCAGTTTTAGAGGACATATTCCCGTGAGCAAAACACTTTTTGCACGTAAAAGAATGTATTATCATTATGATTGCTGAGATGACTATTATCCATTGAGAATAAGCAGTCTGCCAAAGAGCAAAAACCAAAACGATAATTCCTAAAATAGATTCACACCAACTCTTACTCATTTTACCTCCTTACAATATAAAAGAAAAAATGATTAATAAATCTGCCTACTTACTAACAACCTTTAAAAGTGAATTCAAATCCTTATTTATTGCAGAAATTGCATCAGCAATTGCTTTCTTTACAGTCTTTCCATTTGATTCTATCCTAAATATAACTGGCTTAGTCAAATGATCTCTTCTCCATGCAGCAAATTTAATGCCCTCTTCGTTCAAGTAAACCCTTAGAATTTCTGCCACTGTTAAATTATCAATTCTAAGTTCAAGTTCATCATTCTTCTGAGAGATAACTTCAATTTCCATATCAATCATCAGAAATAGTGGTTTTTAAAGCCTTCTGTCCATAAATCACTCTAAAATCTCAACATCACTTCCAGAGAATTTTGAAGAATCATTAAAGATATTAGAAGCAGATTCTTTCTTCTTTTCTTCATTACGCTTCTGCAAATCAGACAAACTAACCTGTGCAATAGAAGCTGGATGCTTTCTTAAATTAATCCCGAAAACTTGCTCAATTCTAGATATCAAAACAAAATCATCGGCAGGAAGTTCTCCCAATTCGATCATTTTAACATCATCTTCTTTTGCATTTATCAACTGAGAAAGTTTTAATCGAGACATATTCTTCATTTTCCTATTCTTAGAAATCTCCCAATTAAAATTAGGGATTAAGTCATTCATTACATTATTTTTCTTTCCTCCAAACTTTCCATGCTTCCAATCATACATTATAGAACTATTTCGAATAGGTTCTTTATCCTTAGAGCTTCTCAAGGGACTCTGCATAGAAGGAGCACTACTTACGGGAGCAACATTAGAAATTTTCCTAAGAACAAACAAATCTTCTACTATGGCAACACTTTCAGGAACACGAACAATCTCCCCATCTTTTATAGCTTCAACATAACCAGTCTCATCCTGCCTCAGATCTAAATAATCCATAATAAAAAGTAAAAAAGCGTCTTTAAATGGTTTATGGCGAAGAAATAGTAGTTTTATTAAACACCAAGTTTTCCAAATCTTCAAAAGGAAGATTATCTGTAATGATTGTAGACCCATCAACAACTATTGCAGGATACTTTTCTATGGTCGCAGATTTCAAAAGAAGATCAACTGAAGAAAGATCTGTATCTATCGCAATAGGAATTAATATTATTTCTTCAGGATATTTATTCTTCAAATCAGATACTTGCCTAGAGAAATAATTTTGTAATGCATTCAGTTCAATGTCTTCAGATTTATAATAATACAAATAGTTAACAACTTTAAAATTATCATGACATCTTTGCTTTAAGTTATTTGCTTCAACAAGAAGCAATGTTCTAAGAAGATCGTATCTTCTGTGAAGATCAGTCAAATCCCCCAATCTTCCAGTCCCATCTACGCCTTCTAAGCTCAAAGCATCATAATAAATTTTATCTGCAAAACTAAAAAGACTATCTTTGGAGACAGAACAAGATAAATTAGAATCGGAAATAAGTTTCTGTCTAAGCTGATCATCGAGTATGTTTAGTTCAGACTGTATCAATTTAGAGTAAATCTTATCAGTTTGAACAGTTTCAATAAAAAATCCAAGAATAAGGCCTAATGAAAATACAATTACTGCAAACACAAGAGCCTGCCAAAAAGCATGTTTAGTCATATTTTATCTTCCCCATGAGTATTTCCCGACAATTTTTTTATATAATGAAGTAATCATTATAGCCGGATATATTGATAGGTACACTATCAAGTAAAATAGTATATTAAAAGTATTTGTTTCTTTCTTTGACCTCATATCCATTATATTAAGTCCGATTAAAACAAAAATAAATCCCCAAGTAAACATTACGATTCCAAAGAAATTAAGAACTGTAGGGTGAAGGCTTATATCTTGAAGTCTGATTAAAGTAGTCCCACCATATAAAGAATATTCAGTTACCAAAAAGTTAACCAAAACTCTCTTAACCATTAAATAAATAAAAAGACCCAATCCAAACAAACCCAAAAAAAGAGATACGCTAAAAAAAGGAATTATGAAAGCACCCAACATTCCATTTCTAAAAATAAAAGATCTATACTTAATGAGGCACTGCAAACCGCCAAGATTCCAACGAACACGTTGCGTCCACCATTTTTTGAATTTATCGGGAGTTTCAGAATAAACTCTAGCCCCTAAACACATTCTAGCAGAATAACCTTTAGATTTTAATCTCCAAACTATCTCTATATCTTGAGTAAGGTTATTTACATCAAATAAACCAACTTTCAAAAGCGCAGATTTTTTATATAAGGCAAATGGCCCAGGAGTAACATAAACAGCGTCGATAAAATCCAAAAGTTTTCTATTCCATGCGATTATAGAATATTCTATCATTTGAAGCTTTTGCATAAAGGTCCTAGACCCTCTTGCCATAACTGCACAAGTAACTGCAGCAACCTTGTTATCATTTTGTAAAAAACCAATCATTTTTATCAAAGCATCTGGTTCAGGAGCAGAATCATCATCCGTAACACAAATATAATCATACTTAGCAGCTTTGACACCTATGTTTGTAGGTTCAGCAGCTCCTCCGGAGTTTCTAGAATTAACTATAAGCCTTATTTTACCAGGATAACGATCAACATATTTTTGAACTACTTTAACAGAATTATCTCTAGATTTATCATCAACGACAATTATTTCAATCATATCATTAGGGTATTTTAAAGCAAGAACAGAATCTATAGCACCAGCAATACTATTTTCAGCATTATAACAAGGAATAATTACACTAACTGGCTGAGGTTTACCTCTTGGATGATCAAACAATTTTTTTCTATTTGGAATCCAAAGAAAAATAAGCAAGCTAGTCATATAAAGTGAAATAAAAAGATAGACGTAAAATACAGTTTCTACAAAATCAAGCATTTTCTTGTTCTTCGGATTTAGATTCTTTATCTTGATTCAACAATTTATCTTTTTCTACATTCGAGACATTAAAATAATTATAAAAACTTTCACTCAAATTTATCTCTGCAGTATGTCCAACTTTCTTTTTATTTATCAAACCCATTTCAACAAATTTGAGAACATGATCATATGCCTTGTTCCCTCTTATTTTTATTAAAACGCTTTGTTTGATAGGCTGTTTATATGCAATTATCGCAAGGGTTTCTTGTTCAGCCTTAGTAAATTCAGAATTCCCCGTAGCTAATCTATTAACCATATAAGTAAAGTCGGGATGAACATCCATTTTCCATAAATCTTCTCTTCTTACAACTTCGATACCCTTCCCCTGATATTTTTCTTCCAATGTCCGTAAAATGTCTCTTAAAAGCAAAGGGTTCACATCTGTTAAAGCAACAAGCTCTTTCAAACTCATAAATTTTCCAGAAACAAAAAGTGCTGCCTCTACCTTTCGGATATTATCTGCTTCCCTTGCTTCATCGAGTTCGTGAATTGATTCTTTAGCAATTATTCCTTCCATAAAGATCTAATCCTAACGCAATTTAAAAAGATTTCATCCGACAAAAACTATCAAAAAACTCTCTATAATTGCAGCTAAAATAAGTAAAGGGACGACTATGGCCAGAAAAGCTTTTAACGAATTACTAAATCTATGCTTAAAGTTCTTAATCTTATCTCGACTAAAAAAGGAAGTTCCCAGATGAATTCCTAATCCCAATGCGATGAAAACTGCAGGCAACTCAAAAATTCCATGGGGTAAAAGTCTCCATATTACTGCATATCCTGCTATTGGAACTGCCTTGGAATAAACATACCCTAAAATGGTGCCATTAAAGAAAGAATTAAACAAAGGAAATATTCCAAAAAATATTCCTCCAATAAAAGAGGTAACTGCGCTAGTGACATTATTACTAAATATAAACCAAACCATCTGAAGAAAATCGAGACCCTTAGTATTTTCTGCTATTTCATTAAGAAACTTATCTAATACTCCAAGATCTGAAGAATAAAAAAATCCAAAAAATGAGCTAATAAGAAAAACAAAAAATACCAAATAAATATTATATCTCTGCGCGTAAACATATCTAAAAGATTCCTCGAAGAGATCTAGAATTTCTCTCTTCCAAACATGTTTTTTATTTTTATTCATCTTATCATTTTATTGAGAAGTTTAACTTTCCTTGAATATTTATTCCTCAAATAAGCCCCATAAATTAAGCCAACTAAAAGACCCCCTAAGTGAGCCATATTTCCAATAGGTAACTTAACAAAGAAGCCTATAATCAACAAAGGAACAATTGCAACAATAGGGGCAATCCAAAATGAAAGACCCAGAGGAATAGCTATATTCCTTAATCTAGGGCTCGGAGAAAACATTGAGAATATCATCAAAAATATAATTATTCCAGAAACCAAATCTATTGCATTATATACGAGAGAAGACATTCCAGGAATAGATGACAAAAGAACTTGTAAAATTATAACTATGAGTGGTCCTATAATTAAGTAAACTTTCTTTTTAGGCAAAAGCATAGCTAAAACCCCTAAAAGCCCAAATATTGCTCCTGAAGCTCCAACTGCAGAATCTTCAAGACTTCCAAAAATAAAATCTCCTCTAGTAAAAAAAGTTCCGAAATAAGAAAACAAAACAAAAAATAAACTTCCTACAATACCTGCAACTAAATAAAACCAAATAAATCTTTTCCTCCCGAGTATCTGTTCAGTCAGGCTACCTAAAAAGAACAAAGAAAGCATATTGACAAATAAGTGTAAGAAACTACCGTGCATGAAAATACTAGTAAAGATAGTCCAAAGATATTTTCCAGATAGAATAAAAGAAGATTTTACTGCAACAAAGTCTAAAATTTTAGGATAAAAAGAAGAAACAATCAAAAATAAAAAAAACAGAATAACATTTACGATAATCAACGTATTAGTAAAACTTAATCTACGTTTAGCAACAGCACGCGCGCCATTACGGCGAAAATCTCTTCTATAAACCATTATTTATCTCTTCTTCCCCTTCTTTAACTTAGTACTTGACTTCTTAGATTTTACTGCTGGTTTTTTAGGCTTTGATTTAGCAGGTTTCTTAACACTAGATTTAGCAAGTTTCTTAGCAGATTTTTTCAAAGATCTAGCAGAACTCTTAGCCAATTTTTCATTAAGTTGATCTAAAACTTCTTGTATTTGAGAAGCCTTTAATTTTAACCTCTGTATCACTTTTTCAATTTCTTTAACACTTTCAGCAGAATCCTTCAAGGAATAAACTTCCCCGCATTCAACACAAGTAAACTGATTAATAAGTGCTTGTTCATCAGAAACTTCAATCCCACAATTTTTACACACATAAAATTGCTTAGTCTTTTGAACTTGTAAAGAATTTTCTAAATTCTCTATTTCTTTAGTAACAGATGCCTTATAGTTAACAAGACATTTATGTTCATCTAAGGTCCAAAAATAAGTATACCATCCCCCACTCTTCAAATCTTTCTTACGCATAAAATAAACAAGACCAGCGTCGACTAACTTGTACAATATGTTTCTAGCTTGATTAATAGTCATGTTTAGCTTCTTAGCAATAAGAAATTCATTAACATTTTTCTTATTAAATAGAACCGATAAAATCTTATCCGCGCCAGAACCAGCAATAGTAGAAATATATTCACTTAAAAACTTCTCAATCATGGAGAGCCTGAATAATTAAACAATAAAAACCTTTCTAAGAAAAGTGTAACTCCTTTATAATTAAGATAAACCTATATAAATAAAGTTCAAAATATACTTAAAAATGTTTGGAACAAAAAAGAAAAACAACGAAGGCCAATTGCCAGACTTACCAAATTCAGGGGCACCATCAATGAGAGACTATCAAAGAACTATGCTTCCACCAATAGGAAATGAAAACCCTGAAGAGATACATGGATTGCCATCATTTCCAGATTCTTTAATGAATAAAGGATTTAGTCAAAGCATGATAAAAAGTGCTGTAGAAGACGAAGACAAAAATCTCCCTGAGCTACCTGAATGGAATAATGGGGGAGAAAAATCTTCTATGCAAAGAACAACAGAACTAAATGAATGGTCTCCAAAAAAAGTTATGTCTCAAGAGATGCCCGTTCAAAGAGAACCAATAAAATCCAACAATAATCAAATAGACTACAAAAGACCAATATTTGTTAAATTAGACAAGTTCAAAGAAGCAAGAGAGTCGCTTATCAAGATATCTGAAAAATTAGAACAAATGGATGAATTACTAAAAACTGTAAGGGACTTAAAGGCGAAAGAAGATGAAGAAATAAGTGGATGGGAAAAAGATGTTGAAAGCATAAAATCAAGAATCCTCTTCATTAACAAAGAGATATTTGAAAATGCATACTGAAGAGCAATTTGTAGGCTTAGAAAGGCCCCATGTTAGTGCAGGAAAAAAGCAATTACTCTATTCTGAAATGGAAATACTAACTTCCTTGAAAAAATACAACAATTATATGAAATTCAGAAAAGAAAGTTTAGCATTAAAAAATCTATTAAAAAAAGTAATTAATGAACTTAACAAAGAAATGGAGATCCTCCTTGAATATATCCCTAAAGTAAAAGTAGAAGAACTAAAACCTAAAGAAGTAAAGGAAAAACCAAAACCAATACCTCTTGTAAAAAGAGATGCGTTAGAAGAAGAAATCCAAAAAATAAGATCTAAGATCGCAATGTTGGGCAATTAAAACCAAGTAAATAATTTTAAAAACAAAACTCTCCGGCAATATACATGGTTGAAAGAACTGATCTTATAAAAAAATACATAAAATTTTTTGAATCAAAAAACCACAAAGAAATTCCCAATTCTTCTTTAATACCAGTTAACGACCCAACAGTTTTATTTACAACTGCTGGAATGCACCCTCTAGTGCCATACCTTACTGGACAGAAACACCCATTAGGAAAAAGATTAGTAAATGTTCAAAGATGTATAAGAACTGATGATATAGAAGAAGTTGGAGACAATACCCACCATACTTTTTTTGAGATGCTTGGAAATTGGTCGCTAGGAGACTACTTCAAAAAAGAAGCAATAGAATTCTCTTTTGAATTTCTAACAAAAATTCTAAAAATTCCATTAGACAAATTAGCAGTAACTTGTTTTGCTGGAGACAAAGATTCTGAAAAAGATCAAGAATCTTACAAAATGTGGGTTTCATTAGGAATTCCAGAAGAAAGAATAGCTTTCCTACCTAAGAAAAACAATTGGTGGGGGCCAGCAGGGCAAGTAGGCCCATGTGGTCCAGATACTGAAATGTTCTACTGGTCAAAAAATTCAAAAGTCCCTAAAAAATTTGACCCAGAAGATAATAATTGGGTAGAAATTTGGAATGATGTTTTCATGCAATATGAAAAGAATAAAGAAGGAAATTATAACCTCTTAAAACAAAAAAATGTAGATACTGGTATGGGCGTTGAAAGAACTGTTGCTGCACTAAACAATCTAGATGATAATTATGAGACCACATTATTCAAACCAATAATAGAAGAAATAGAAAAAATATCTCATAAAAAATATCAAGAAAATAAAAAGGAAATGAGGATAATTGCAGATCATATAAAAGCTGCAGTATTCATAATCTCAGATGGAATATCCCCAAGTAACACAGGTCAAGGATATATATTAAGAAGATTAATAAGAAGAGCAATAAGATACGGAAAAATATTGAATATAGAAGTTAATTTTATCACAAAAATATCAGAAAAAATATTCAAAATATACAAAGATTATAGCGATTTGGAAAGCAACAAAAATAACATAATAATCAAGTTAGACGAAGAAGAAAATAAATTTAGAAAGACAGTTGAAAGAGGAATAAGGCAGTTTGAAAAAATATCTGCAGAACAAAAACATCTGTCTGGAAAAGACGCATTTTTATTATTCCAATCGTATGGTTTTCCAATAGAAATGACTGAGGAAATGTGCAATGAAAAAAATATTAAACTAAATAAAAAAGAATTCCAAGAAGAATATGAAAAGCATCAACAATTATCAAGAACTACATCTGCTGGGATGTTTAAATCTGGATTATCAGATCACTCTGAAAAAACAACAAAGTTGCATACAACAACCCACATATTAAATGAAGCACTTTCAAGAGTACTTGGTCCAGAAGTTGCTCAAAGAGGATCTAATATTACTCAAGAAAGAACTAGATTTGACTTTGTATTTAGCAGAAAACTTACAGATAAAGAAATAGAAGAAATAGAAGAAATAGCAAACAAAGTTGTAAAAAAAGGTTTAACAATGAAATCTGAAGAGCTAAGTTACAAAGAAGCAATATCTTCAGGAGCAAAAGGAGAATTCGGGCACAAATATCCTGAAAAAGTATCCGTTTACACAATTATAGACAAAGATGAAAAAAAAGGATATTTCAGTAGAGAAATTTGCACAGGACCTCATGTAAAAAACACTAAAGAAATAGGCAAGATAAAAATAATAGAACAATCTTCAGTTTCTGCAGGAATCCGAAGAATAAAGGCTATAGTCGAAGATAATTAAATCAAAGCGATTAATAAAGTCAATATACAAAGAATAAGAGTGTAAATTCCGAACCAAACAAAATTCTTTCTATTATTAAGTCCCCTTGTAAAAACAAAATGTATTGAAGCCAATCCTACGGCAAAAGAAACAAGACTGGCAGGTAAAAATTCCAGAGATAAAGAAGAACTCTTAAGGGTAGCAAGACTAGCCCCCAATATAACAGGTATAGACATTAAAAAAGAAAATTTCATAGAAGATTTTTCATCAAGGCCAGATAAAATTCCAGAAGAAATTGTAGAACCAGATCTAGAGACTCCTGGAAGAATAGAAACTGCTTGAGCGCATCCTATGATTATAGCATTAAAAGGTGAAACCTTAGAGATATCTTTGCCCTTGCATTTATGGACTGAGGAAATAAAAAGCATCATGGAAGTAATCCCGAAGCCTACTCCAACAACTACAAGAGTACTTAATACGCTATCAAAATAACTCTCAACTAAAAAACCAACAATTCCTGCAGGAACACTAGCAAGCAAGACCAAAAAACCAAGTCTAGAATTAGGGCTCTTCCATTTACCAGATAAAATATCTCTTGCAATATCAATAATATCCTTACTAAAATAAGCAAAAACTGCCATTAAAGTCCCAAAATGTAAAGTGACCTCAAAAACTAAGCCACCACTATAATCTAGTAAATCTCCAAATAAAACAAGATGCCCAGAACTAGAGATAGGAAACCACTCTGCTATCCCTTGAATAAAAGCTAGAATTAAAGCAGAAACAAATTCCATAAAAAGAGAAAAAAAAGGGAGTTAATAAAACTAATTATTCCCTTGTTTCTTCCAAATCAGAGATCCCGTGGATCACATCCAAAACGTTACGCTCTTCCGGCGTTATACCATAAAAAGAGTCCATATTTTTAAGACTCTCAACAATAGCCATAACGCGCCTATCGCGCAAACCCTGTTGTTGTACGCCTGACATTTTATCACCTCCTCAACGAAAAAGTTCAAGAGATTTATATAGAAAATAGAACCATTAACATATAAATCAAAATTAGTACTTTAGTTAAATACCAAATAACTTTTTAGTAATAACCAAGCGATTTATAAAGAGTTTCACCAAAAAAAGACAAATCGGTGTAACTAAGGAATATTTAAGTGAGTTCTGTCATTAAGCACTGATATTCTCCATCTACCAGTACCATCATCTGAGCCCTCAGAGTATTGTAAAATAGAAACTCCAGAAGGATATAAAGAAAAATGCCTTGTTTCATTTAAAGGCATTCCAGTGAGAGCACTTATCAAAACTCTATGAATCCCCCCTCCCATAGTGATTATAACATCTTTTCCAATTTCAGCAATTTCTTTAGCAAATAAATTAATGTGATCTAAGTTATTTTGATCAAAATCATCTAAGTCTCCCAAAATGACTTTTTTAGTAATCTCTACAAACCTTTCATCGCTGATTATTGGAATCTTTAAGGACTTACTCAAAATATTACCGCTCTGTCTAGAAACATCGTGACCATTAACATAAATTTTATCGAAACTAAGTTTGTCACTAATCAATTTTCTAGAAAGATTCTTCATTTGAAGAATTCCCTTAGGAGTTAAGTCATTTAAGTCGCTATCGCCTGGATGAATAAGATAAATTTTCATTGGAAAAATAAATATATTTAGTTAAATCTACTCTACGTAAATTCCCGGTTTTCCAGGCTTAGCCTTAGAAGCCTTATTTTCAGGATCATACTTCTTTTTATCATTGACTGCAAAAACACTAACCTCTATTCCGAGTCTTTTACTCAAATCAGAAGAATTTAAACTTTTCAGTTCATTAGGAAGAACATACAAATAAGCATGTTCAATATCCTTACCTTTATCTCTGACTATTTTCAAAACATTTTGAACATCTAAAATAGTTTTCTCAAAACTTTCTTCAGCCCTATCAATATCTTCATTAATTTTTTTAGAATCTGAAACAGGCCAACTAGCAGTAGATATAATGTTTTTTGAATCGATGAATTTATTCCAAAGCTCCTCTGAAATGTGCGGCGCAAAAACGCTAAGCAATTTCAAAAAGTTTCCAAAATCATACTTACTAATTTCTTTATCAAAACTATCAAACAGAGTACGTAATTTGATGACCGCAATATTGTAATTAATATTTTCAATTTCCTTTGTAATCTCCAGGATAGCTTTATTCACTTTATGTTCGGTCCTACTATCAGATTTAGAAAATTTAGCAATATTAGCATAATTCCAAACTCTATTTACAAATCTATTCATAGATTCAAGACCTGTAGAACTCCAAGAATAATCCTTATCTGGAGAAGCCATACTAACTAAAAATAAACGTAATGTGTCTGCACCATACTTCTTAGTCATATCTAAAGGATCTATAACGTTACCCCTAGATTTAGACATAACAGATCCATCTTCTCCGTGAATCATTCCTTGATTATATAATCTTGAAAATGGTTCATTTATAGTCAAATATCCCAAATCGCGCAATGCCTTTGTAAAAAATCTAGCATATATAAGATGCATACAAGCATGTTCAGCACCACCTACATAAAAGTCAACAGGCATCCAATAACTAGTATCGTCAACACTCAAAGGTAATTTTTTATTTTCTGGATCAGTAAATCTCATATAATACCAACTAGAATCCATAAAAGTATCCATTGTATCTGTTTCACGCCTGCCAACCTTGCCGCAAGAAGGACATTTAGCTTCCAAAAATTTATCGTTTGTTTCTAGAGGGTTTCCTTTACCAAATATAACTTTTTCAGGTAACAAAACAGGTAGATCTTTCTCCGGAACTGGAACAATGCCACACGAATCACAATATATTATTGGAATCGGAGTTCCCCAATATCTCTGCCTAGAAATTAACCAATCACGAAGTTTATAATTTACAACAGGACCTCCAAGACCTTTTTCTTTCAAAAATATTTGAATATGCTTGATAGCTTCATCGCTAGTCAAACCATTAAAATCTCCTGAATTAATTAAAACCCCATAATTGGTGTATGCTTTATTTTTATCTGCATGTTCTCCTTTAACAGGTTTAATGACTGTAATTAGATCAATATCATATTTCTTAGCGAAATCAAAATCTCTTTGATCATGTGAAGGAACGGCCATTACAATACCAGATCCATAATCTGCAACAACAAAATTTCCGATCCATACCGGAATCTTCTTTCCGGTTAAAGGATGTATTGCATAACTTCCTGTAAAAACTCCTTCTTTCTGGAGTTTATCTAAATCTTCTTGCTTGGTACTTTTAATTTTCTTAAGGAAGGCATCGACATGTTTCTTATTTTCTTTAGTTATAATTTCACTAAGTCTTGAATGTTGAGCGCTTATAACCAAAAAAGTAACTCCGAACAAAGTGTCTACTCTAGTTGTAAAGACAGGCCATTTTTCTCCATTTATTTCAAACAAAACTTCAGTACCCTCGCCCTTACCTATCCAGTTTCTCTGCATTGCCTTAATTCTTTCAGGCCAATCTAATTTATCAACATCTCTAAGAAGCTCATCAGCATATTTAGTTGTTTTAATAAACCACTGTTCTAAATTTTTAATTACAACTTCTGTATCTTTATGCCTCCAACACTTACCATCATGAACTTGCTCATTAGCAAGAACACTTTCACATTTATTACACCAATTAACTGCAGAAGCTTTCCTATATGCTAAATCATTTTTTAAAAACTGTAAAAAGAAGTACTGATTCCATTTATAGTACTCCGGATCATGACTTTGAAGTTTCCTTGACCAATCGTAACTTAAGCCCAAAGATTTCTGTTGCAATATAAATCTCTTTATGGCATTATCAGTATATTTTTTGGGATGAGTCCCCTCCTTTATGGCAGCATTCTCAGCTGGAAGGCCAAAACTATCATAACCCATAGGATACAAGACAGATTTACCCTTCATACGCATAAATCTAGCAAGGACATCCCCTATAGTATAGTTAAAGGCATGCCCCATATGAAGCCCAGATCCAGAAGGATAAGGATACATCTCAAGAACATAATACTTTTCTTTCTTTGAATCAGCCTTAGCTTCAAAAATACCCAACTTTTCCCACTCTTTTTGCCACTTAGCATCAATAGAAGAAAAACTCACAGGTTTCATACAAAAACCTGTAAAAAGGCAGATTTAAAACTTACGCAAGTAAAGTTTTAAGCCTGTTAATGTCAATTAACAACGTTTAAAACTTACCATGTCCAATAATGCTTGTGGAAAACACTAAAGGTTACATAAATAGAGTAATAAAAATCAAGGTCCCAAAAGTAACCAAAGAAAAAACAGTATCTCAAGTAATCGAATTTTTAAAAAAAGAAAGTAAATATTTTGAAGCAATAGATTATATTTATGTAATAGAAAAAAGTAATCAACTTATAGGCGTATTTTCTGTAAAAGATTTATTCAAATTTTCAAAAGAAACAAAAGTAGAGAGTTTTATGAAAAAGGAGATAATTTCAATATCTCCATCAGCAGATCACAAATTGATTTCCAGATTAATTTTGAGACACGGAATAAAATCTTTACCAGTTGTAAATAAAAATAAATTAATTGGAGTGATCCCCCCAAAAGAAATAACCCAAATATTGAACAGATCTCTAAAAGAAGATATATTGCATTTAGCAGGAATCCATAGATCTCATTCACAATATGAGAATACATTAGAAATCCCTATAAGAAAAAGTCTTCTACATAGAGCCCCATGGTTAATAGTAGGATTAGTAGGAATAATTCTAACTGCAGCGTACATAAATATTTTTGAAAAAATATTGGAGAAGTATATAATTCTTGCATTTTTCATACCTGCAATAGTTTACATAAGCGACGCCCTTGGAACTCAAATACAAACTTTGTTCATCAGAGATTTAGCAGTAATGGGCAAGGAATTGAAACTTCACAAGTATATAGTAAAACAAGGATTCATCAGCCTTTCAATATCTCTAATTATGAGCATATTAATGTTCTTAGGGATAATATCTTTCTGGGGGCAATCTTACACTGCTATTGTAATAAGCATAGCAGCATTTTCATCTCTTATGGTAACTAGCTTTACAGCATTTCTCATAACTTTAATAATAGAAAGATCTGGAGGGGATCCAGCTTTAGGAGGAGGACCATTAGCAACAGTAATATCTGACGCAACATCAATAATAATTTACTTCTTAATAGCTACTATAATGCTTTAGACAAATACCTTAAATATTAACATTCCCAATCAAATGAATGATAACTGCACATATAACTTCCGAGAAAATACACTCCACTTCTAGTGAAGCATTTAGTTTATATGAGAAATCAAGATTCGGAGAAAAAGTAAGAGACAGAATAGAATATTCATGGATTGAAGCCCTATTTCTAAAAAGTAAATTCAAAATATCTTTACAAAGAAACAATAAAGAGCTTCAGTTAGAAAATGCAATAAATCTTGCAAAAAAACACGATAAAAGAATAGAAACAAAATTAGCAGTATTTGAAAGTTTAAGAAACAAAGGATATGTTGTAAAAACAGCCTTAAAATTTGGTGCAGATTTTAGAATCTATAAAAAAGGATCAAAGCCAGGAGAAGATCACGCCCTATGGTTAGCATATGCTGTAAGGGAATCTGAGCCCCATACATGGCACGATTTTGCAGCAAAAAACAGAGTAGCACATTCCACAAAGAAGAAATTACTAATATGCATAGTAGACGACGAAAATGATGTCTTATATTACGAAGTATCTTGGTTGAAGCCTTGATTTGAACATATCTCGATCCAATTATTAGCTTAAAAATCACGGGGAATAACAATCTTTATAACAAACATATCTATCAAATTAGAATGCCTGATATGCAAAAGTTGATGCAAATTAAGGACAAAATCCTTGAGATCATAAAACAAAGAGGTCCTGAACTCCCTGTAAAAGTTGCAAGTACTATAGGTCAAAACAATATATTTACTGCAGCTTTTATGTCTGAATTAGTCGGAGAACAAAAACTAAAGATCAGCAATATGAAAGTTGGAGGATCTCCATTATATTATATTCCTGGACAAGAAGAGCAATTACAAAAATTTACAGAATACTTAAACCACAAAGAAAGAGAAGCATTCAAGATATTAAAAGAAAAAGAAATTTTAGAGGATGATGAACAAGAACCAGCAATAAGAGTGGCATTAAGAAGCATAAAAGACTTTGCATTCCCTATAAAAATAATAGACAAAGGAATAGAGAAAACATTCTGGAAAATACACACTATTAGCAACGATAAAGCTAAAGAATCCATAGAACAAAAGATAAATCCTAAGCCAGAAATCAAAGAAAAAATAGAGGAAGCAAAAGAAGTTCCACAGATTAAAGAAACAATAGAAACAAAAATACCGGAAACAGAAGGCAAGCAAGAAATTGAACTAAAAAAAGAAGAAAATCTTAACATCTTCGACAAACCGGTTCAAAAAAAACAAAAAGTTAAGGAAGTGTTTTCAAACTTCTTAGATAATTTAAAGACCCAAATCAAAGAAAAGGACTATGAAATCCTTAAGGAAATTTTAGTAAAAAAGAAAGAATTTGTAGCAAAGATAAGAATGGATACAAATCTTGGAAAACAAGAAATTTACCTTGTTGCAAAAGACAAAAAGAAAATAACCTTAGATGATATTGTAAACACTTTACAAAAAGCACAAGCAGAAAAAATGCCTGCCCTTATAATCTCAAATGGAGACATAGACAAAAAGGCATTAGAGTACTATAAAGAATGGTCTAATCTAGTAAAACATCAGAAACTCAAGCTTTAAAAATCTTCAACTTTAAGGTATTTTAAGTTGAATGGGTTAAAAAACTACAATGGTTAGTTTTTTAAAGCCATAATAACAAAAAACAATAATGGGTAGAATAAAACAATTAATGGTAAAGAGAGCTAGTAAGGAGCTTGTCTTAAAGGAATCTTCATTTAACGAAGCTTTCGATGATAACAAAAAAATACTTGGAAGCACAATGCCTAGTAAAAAGGTAAGAAACAAGATAGCAGGGTATATTGCTAGGTTAAAGAAAGCAGAAAGAATTGCAAAAGAAAATCCCCAATCTAGAATAAGAAAAACAGAAGACGTCGAAAAAGAAACATCTTATTCTTAAGATTTTTTAACAATATTATTTATTCTACTTTCAATACGTTTAAGCCTTTCATCTATATCGTGAAGTAACATTCTTCTTTTTCTATTAAAATAAAGAGTAATAGCTTGTATTATTATCCAAATAACTACTACAAGACCAACGGCCTGTATCCATAATCCAATTTTTCCAAGCTGAATAGCCACATCTTCAATAACAGCCATAGAATATCATAGCACAATATCTTTAAAAAAGCTGGCCAGCATATCAATTTTGGCTGTGTAGCTTAGTGGTAGAGCGCGAGTCTCATAAGCTCGAGGTCGGGAGTTCAATTCTCCCCACAGCCATTAGAGAATTGAATGGAGTTCAATTACTTTAACTCGTAAGAGTTTAAGTCACATTTGTGACTTGTTCACAAATAGTGCTCCCCACAGCCATTAGAGAATTGAATGGAGTTCAATTAATCAATAATCAAACTCTAGTCAAAAATCTCAGACCATCCGAGTCTTTTCTTGGAATTACATGAAGGTGAGCATGCATAACTTGCTGACCTGCAACACTCAAGTTGTTCATAATTAAATTAAATCCATCTCCGTATCTTTTATCCATTAAATCTGATGCAATTTTTTTAGTAAAGTCGAGCATTTCTGCTCCAAATTTATTAGGAATATCAAGAAGAGTAACTAAATGCTGCTTAGGAATAACAAGAGCATGTCCTTTGATACTTTGATCCTTATCAAGAATAGAAACAAAAGAATTACTCTCTGCAATTAAATCAGATTTAATCTCTTTTCTAACTATCTTGCAAAAGATGCAATCCTTGTCTGATTTAACCATTAATCTAATTAAAAACGCCTTTATAAAAATCCTTGGACATTACAGCCCTATTAACTTTCTCAAGACTCTCATCATTCTTAAACAACTTGCTCAAAAATCCTTGCTTTTCAGGTAACCCAAGAACAGCTCTGCAAAATCTGTCAATTTCCTTTGTAAATGCAGTTCTTCCTGCAAAAAGAGGAGCAGGGACCCTTTCAGAAAGAGCCATATGCTGAATATCATCATATTTTATTTTTGCAACCACCGGAATTCCAGTAGATTCCTGTATTTCATCTAAATTGACATCGTAATGGCCTTTAGATTGATTAACTATGATTCCTGCAATAGGCCTATGCCTCTGTTTAGCAAGCTGAGCAGCCCTTATTGTACAACTCAAAGTAGGATAATCTGGGGTAGACACTGCAAACAAATGATCTGAAGCAATAATAGTAGCTAACATTTCATCATTTAAACTAGGAGAAGAATCCAAAACAACAAAGTCATAATCTTTCTTTATATGCCCTATTCTATCCTTCAAAAGCATAGGGTTAATTTCTTTATTATTCAAAAAATTACCTGGAATTACATCAACACCATACTGATGATGTATTGCAGATGAAATCCCATCACCCAGTAAAACATCGTGAATTGTTTTTTGAGGAGAAACTATGTCCATATGAAGACCTAAATTTGGAGCAGAAAAATTAGCATCGACAAGTAAAACTTTTTTATGATAAGTATTTGACAAATGAGTAGCAACGGCAGCAGATAATGTAGTCTTACCAACACCACCCTTCAAAGAAATAAAACCAAGAGTTTTCGTCATCTTACTTTTTAGCTAAACCGGAACGGTTAAGCGACCTTATTACTATGAAATAAGCTAATGCTCCAATCCATCCCAACAAAACAACTACTACTATCCAAACTATTTTTTCAACATGGTTCTTGAAATTTCTCTTCGCACAATCAACTAACATCCAAATCCAGAATATTACAAGAAGCACACTCAAAATAAACATAGCACCGCCAAGAGCAAAAGCAAACGGCCAGAACAAACCTATCATCCCCATAACAAAACTTGGAAATTATTATTTATAAACCTAACTTATTCCTCAGATATTCTGAAAGATCTTTTATCTTAATTCTTTCTTGCTTAGTACTATCCCTATCCCTTATAGTCACATCTTTTCCTTTTATGGAATCTCCATCGATAGTTATGCAATAAGGAGTACCTATTTCATCATTTCTTGCATATCTTCTTCCTATACTTCCACTATCATCATATACTGCTTCAAATTTTTCCTTAAGCTCATTAAATACATCTCTAGACAGTTTAACCACATCTTCATCTTTTTTAACAATAGGAAAAACTGCAACCTTGACTGGAGCAAGTCTAGGATGCAATTTCAAAACAATATTATCTCTAGACTTATCATAATTATATGCTTCAAGTAAAATTATCATAAAAGTTCTTTCGACACCCAATGAGGGCTCGCAAACAACTTCAGGCAATATTTTACCAAATTTAGGATCCATAATTTCTAGATTCTTTCCAGAAAATTTTTGATGTTGAGTCAAATCATAATTAGATCTATCTGCAAATCCTTGAAGTTCTCTCCAACCCATAGGGAAATTATATTCTAAGTCCCAAGTATCTGAAGAATAATGACTTTTCTCTTCAGGTAAATGTTGCCTTATCCTAAAATTATTTAGATTAACTCCAAGAAGTTTAAACCATTCAAGTTCTTGACTTATCCAATAAGCGTGCCAATCTCTTTTTATGACCTTATCTTTGAGAGCTTTTGAAATCTTCATCTTAACAGGATCTTTTCCATTTTTTTGCATGTCTGAAGAATAAATAAGAATTTCATGATCTTTTATATCATAATCACATTTTTGATTTGGAGCAATAAAATATTCTATTTCCATTTGTTCAAGTTCTCTATCTCTAAATATAAACTCCCTTGGAGAAATCTCATTACGAAATGCCTTTCCTATTTGAGCAATTCCAAACGGAAGACTCATACGCGAATTTTCTTGAACTAATTTAAAATTAGCAAATATTAATTGGGCAGTTTCTCCTCTCAAATAAGCTTCAGTAGGGTTTAATGCTCCTACGCTAACAGGGAAAAGTTGATTAAACTTTCCAAGCACTTCAAACTGTCCTCCGCATTTATCGCACTTAACTTTCCCAACTTCATTAGAATCAATCTTAGTTGCATTCTTACATTTTTTACATTTAACAGCAACATCGTAAAAGCTAGATAAGTGACCTGAAGCTTCCCACAACTTTCTTGGAGTTATAATAGCGCCATCTATTCCAACAAGATCTTCTCTCCTCTTAACATGAAAATTCCACCATTCTCGTTTTATATTATTTTTAAGCTCAACTCCAACAGGACCAAAATCCCAAACTCCTGCCATTCCCCCATAAATTTCAGCAGAAGGATAAACAAATCCTTTTCTTTTACAAAAAACAGCTAAATCCTCTACACTTATTTTACTGTCAGAAATCTTATCAACCATAAATGTCTTATCTAAAACATCTCTTTAAATCTTTCTAATAAAAACAAAAGCGCGGAACAGGATTCGAACCTGCGAATACTCGGGCTGCAGCCGAGCGCGTTAACCACTTCGCCATCCGCGCATACGCATGTATGGAGGATACTGTGAATTTCAATTCACTCCATCCGCGCATAAAACAACAGATGGAAGTTGTTATTTAAACCTTATTTAATAAAAAAAATCAAAAAATAAAAATCACCCTCACTCTCTAGCAGAGAGTTCTTTTATTCTTTCTGCAACACCTTGTGCTTCATTTTCAAGACTTTTTTTGTATTCTTCAAGCATCTCAATTTTTTCAGTTCTTGTCAAAAAGCCTCTACTAGATTCACAAGAATTACCGTAACATTGCCAACCCATTATATTGTTCCTCCTTTCATTTATATGTATCGTATATGCGATACATTAACTATATAAATATATCGGTCGTCCAATAATAAAATGGAAAAAGGTTACTGTGACATGAGGGGTTTTCTCTCATTTCTTATATTATTCATGTTATCGAAAAAACCAATGCACGGTCAAGAGATAGCCAACGAAATAGAAAAAAGAAAGGGGTGTAAACCTTCTCCTGGAACAATATACCCGGCATTGAAACAACTAAAAGAAAATGGATTAATAAAAGAAAAGAAAGAAGGAAAAATAATAACTTATTCTATAACACCTCAAGGTAAAAAAGAATTTGAACATGCAAGGGATCAATTTTGCAAAACATTTAGTGATGTATTTTAATAAACAATATCTAGATAGTATATTATGTTCAAATCCTTAACGACCCCGACAGGATTCCTTCAACTTTTAAAAGTTGAATGGGACTGAAGTGACTTGTTCACTTCAGGATGTTCAAATCCTTAACGACCCCGACAGGATTTGAACCTGCGGCCTGCTGATTAGAAGTCAGCTGCTCTATCCAGGCTGAGCTACGGGGTCACGAAAATGAGAATAAAAAATCCCTTTTAAACTTATGTAAGTAAAAGCATGGAGAGCTATTTAAACAATAAAAAATACATATTAAAATGGAAATGGAAGTAGTCTGCCTAGGTACGGCAAGTGCGGTACCAAGTAAAAAGAAAAATCATAGCGGATTTTTAGTAAAAACAGAAAAGCACAAAATTCTAGTAGACTGTGGGGAAGGAATACAAAGACAATTTAAATTTGCAGAAGAACCCGTAACAAAACTAACACACTTACTTATAACCCACTGGCACGAAGACCATTCTATTGGACTATTTCCCTTACTAAAATCAATGGGCATGAACAATTATAGTCAAACTCTTCAAATTTACGGACCCAGAACAACAAAAGAAAAAATAGATTTACTACAAAAGATATATTCTAAATATAGGATAAACGTAAAAGTAAATGAAATAAGTTCAAAGTTAGTTTACGAAGACAATGACTTAAAAATAGAAGCTGAAGAGATGGATCATGGAATAGAAACTCTTGCATACAATATAATTTTAAAAGATAAATTAAGAATAGACAAATCAAAAATAAAAAAATTAAAACTCCCAAATTCTCCCTTGATAGGCCAACTTCAACAAGGAAAAGATATCAAATTTAATAATAAGACAATAAAATCCAAATCGGTAACTTATATTGAAAAAGGAAAAAAATTGACTATAATCCTAGACACTGCAATGAATCAAAATGCTATAAAAATGACAAAAGATTCCGATTTACTAATATGTGAATCAACATATTCCAAAGAAGAGCCAGAACAAGCAAAAGAATACAAACATCTTACAACTATTCAAGCAGCAGAAATTGCAAAAAAAGCAAAAGCAAAAAGACTAGCGCTAGTCCATATCTCAGATAAGCATCTTCACAGAACCAATCAACTACTAAAAGAAGCAAAATCAATATTCAAAAACACATCAATCCCAGAAGATTTGCAAAAAATAAAGATATAACTAAAAAATAAATTTAAGCAGGAGAGATAAAGATTATTGTATCTCCTCTCAAAAAGGTAGATCCATAGTTTCTCTTCAATTCACCGTTAATCATTTCTTTAGCATTGTCAAGAACAATATTTATGTGAATGTCAAAAGCTTTCAGAACTCCAGAGAACTGTCTATCGTTCTTCAACTGAACGATAACTTCTTTACCCTTGGAGTTATTCAAGAGATCTAAAGGCCTTTCAATAATGTTTGCCATAATAGATTGATGTGCACAAAAAGACTATTTAAACATTATGTATCTGAAAAATAAGGTTTAGTAAGGTGCAGGAAAAACAGTCGCAGTTATTGTATCCCCAAGCGCTCCAGTAAAAGAATCTGAAGGAACTGTAAGATTAAAGTCTATACGAATAGAATCTTGGCTATCTTGATAAGAAAAGAAAGTACAGAATAAAGCAGTAGTCGTATTCACATTATAAAACACATCTAATGGAAGATTCGAAGTACCACCAGTAGAATTCCTACAACTTCCAGTTTCTGCATTAGAAATATTCCATTTATAAGTCGGTCCAGTTCCCCCAATAAACTGAGCAGCAGTCTTAGTCCCACTTAAGTTTAAAGTAACGTTTATGTTCCCATTATTTTGCAGTCTCAAACCACCTGCATTTTGAAGTGTCCAGTTCCCATTAGTAACGTTATTAGTTTCAAATGTATTGAGGCCTGCAGAACTATACCCTAGATTAACTCTTCCAGATCCCCAATTAATTTGAGAAGTAGTAAATGTAACTGTAGAATCAAATTCAACACTTAAATTAACTTCTCCAGTAGAAGTAGCATATCCTGAAAAGACATTAAAAAGATCTCTAGCTGAATGATAAAAAACCCCCAATGAAATTAATGAAGTCAAAACAAGTAAAAGCGCTAAAACAAAAACAAATTTATTATCGTCACCTTTCATAAAAAAAAGAAAACTGGCAAGTTTATTAAGCATTCTATTCAAAATGACACACTAGAAACCTTTAAAAACAATAATCCGAAAAGGAGTATATGAATAAAGGAAGAAAGATCACTGGAGGAAAATACCACAGAGATAGAAAGAAAAGGTTAGACGAGTATAAAGCTCAAGAGAACAAAACATCTCTAGGAGAGATAAAAAGAAAGATTTTAAGAGTCAAAGGCGGAAATAAAAGAATAATTCTCCTAAAATCAAATAAAGCAAATCTGACTATAGGAAATAAAACTGAACAAGTAGATATAAAGAATGTACTTCAAACACCTCAAGACGTATTCCTTGCAAGACAAAACAGATTGATAAAGGGAGCAATAATAGAAACATCAAAAGGAAAAGCAAAGATCACTAATAGGCCAAGCAGAGAAGGCGTAGTAAATGCAATCCTTATAGAAAGTTAACATGCTTAAAGAAGAGTTGATGAATAAACTTAGGAACATATTCAATATGTGGGACATTTCCCCATATCCTGAAGAAAAATTCAAAGATTTTAAGCAATACGATGAAGCAATAAAAGACCTCCTAGAAAAAATAAGCAAGGTAAAAAACAAAGAAGATTTAGAAAAAATATTAAAAGAATCGTTTGGAGAGCAATTCTGGATAAAAACCGCCAATAAAAATAATAAAGAAAACTTAGTCAAGGATTTGTATAATTTCTTCAAATCTAATAATTTAATAAGAGGATAGAAATAGAAAGATTTATAAAGTATAAGTGAAAGTCTTATTTAAAAACCTTTCGCCCAATGAATTTTGTCAAAAGATGCCCAGAGTGTAACAGTATAAATTTAACACATGATGATCAGAAAGGTGAAATAATTTGTGGTGATTGCGGACTTATTATAGAAGATAAAATGGTTGATACTGGCCAAGATGTCGGAGGCCAATTTGATAAATCTGAAAAAAAGGGTAGAGGGGGAGCTCCAATATCCAGACAAAAATTTGATCAAGGATTAACAACAAATATAGGAGAAATTTCAGATATTTACAAATTAGAAGCAGGTCAAACAAGAAAATTCTTAAGATTAAAAAAATGGCAGGAAAGAGTTTCAACTTCCATTGAAAGAAATCTCAGATTGGCAATGGCAGAGTTAAGAAGAGTATCTTCATTCTTAACCTTACCTTCAGTAGTTAGAGATGAAGCTTCTAGAGTATATCAATTCGTTCTTCAAAGAGGTCTAGTAAGAGGAAGATCTATGGAATCAGTTATAGCAGCATGTATATATGCAGCATGTAGATCTTATAACATCCCAAGAACATTAGATGAAATAGCTAACGCATCTGATGTAGCAAGAAAGGAAATAGGAAGAACATACAGATTCGTAATAAGAAAATTAGGAATAAAAGTTAAACCTTCATCTCCAAAAGACTACATTTCAAGATTTTCATCAATTTTACATTTGAGCCCACATGCGCAAAATGAAGCAATCAAAATACTAAAGAAAGCTGATATCTCCGAACTAACATCTGGAAGAGGTCCAGCAGGAATAGCCGCCGCAGCATTATACGTCTCTGCATTAATCAATGATGAAAAAAAGACACAGAGAGAAGTAGCAGATGTAGCAGGAATAACTGAAGTAACTATAAGAAACAGATACAAAGAATTAATCGACAGATTAGGAATAGAAGACAAATTAAAACTAAAAGAAGTAGAAAATAAGACTGTAAAACCTCAAGTTAATGAAAAGTGATTTCTAAAAATTTAATCCATTAACAACATCTGAAACAGATATCGTCTTTTCATCAAACATATCATAAGCTCCACTAAATAAATTTGAATCAACTAATTCTTTTTCAGAAACAAAAAGAATTCTGCCATTGTTTACAGATCCAACTCTTTGCTCACTTTGTCCAAAATCGATATAGACCCCATTTCCTAAAACAAAAACAAAGGTCTTTTTACCATCAAGATAAAAATAATTTCTAGAAGAGCTAGAGTAATTTTTAAAAGACAAACTTTTAGTCTGAGGAAGATTAGCATTATTTGATGCTGTAGAACTAGAATCGGCCACGTTAGCAACAGATTTAATCGAAACAGCGTTGTTAGAAACAGATTTGGCAAAAACATTAGAATAAAGTTTAGCCCTCAATAAAAGAACGCTAGCTTTGTCCGAATTCCAAAATGCCTTATCCATTAAAGAATTTATTTTAATTAATAATCCATTAAAGCTAGAAGAATCTGCACTATCTATTGAGCCTTGAAGATCATTTATCTCTGAAGCAATACTAGTAGGACTAGAATATTTTTGAGAATTTAAGTTATCTTGTTGAACTTTAGTAATTTCACTTAAAGTCTCATTTTTTAATCCAGCATTAGAATCACTTATAGCATTTTGAACACTATTCTTATCCAACCAACACTTCAATCTATCACTTCCACAAATTCCAACTTGAACGAATCTAGAAGGATCTGTGGCACTTCCAGGATTATCTGTAGAACATATTCTTACAATACCCCTATTATATATTGAAGGATTAAGAGCTTCTTCTCCAGCACTTTGTAAATTAGGATTAAGAAGCGAAGTTGGACTTAAGCTTCCAGATACACATTCAGTTTCTGTAGTTATATCAGTTCTAGCTAATTCATCTGAAACAATTTTATCACTGACATAATTAACTGCAAAGCTACTAGAGACTTCTTTAAATCCACATTCTTCTTTATCATTTATTCTAACGCACAATTGCTTATACCCTTTAGGAGCAGTAAAGTCTTTGCTTTCAGTAGCGTATTGCCCTTTAGAGATAAATCCAGTAGAAACTACAACTACTGGAGATGTAGCATATTGCGAATTAGAAGGAGGATCTTTCAAGTAAACGCTATATGAAACACCCCTATCATTTCCTGCAAATATGTGATAAAACACCTTATACTGAGAAGTAGCAGGGAAAGTAGCATCTGTAAAGTCTATCGAACTATACCAAGCATGGAATTGAGGAGGCGAATCAGCTTGAACAAGAGTTTCAAAAGTATTAGGGACCTTAGCAGAAATAAATGCTCTACAAAGTTCAGTTCCTGCTTCTTCAGTACTTCTTATTTTAAATGCATCAAATGAATTAGATGCATAACTTTGTGTAAAGTATTCTGCAGAGTCCTGGGCGTTCTGCCAACTACTTTGAACCGTCAAATATTCTCCTCCACCTCTAACGCTCTTCTGTCCTCCAGTATAAGCAGTTTCAACAAGCTTAGGAACAAGAGTCTTAGCCAAAGGTGCTGCTTGTCTCCAGAAAAATTCACAAAGATAAACTGAACTAATTTGATCACAAATTCCAACATACTGACCGGTATCTATTGACTCTTGTAAGCACTGTTGATGAGATTTCAAAATAGAAAGATATCCATCAACTCCAGCTTTAATTCCGGTCAAACAAACAGGAACTACAATTCCATCATTTATGTTAGGCAAACAAAGTAATGCGCTTCCAACTATTCCAGATTGAACAACATCTGAAACATAATATTCTCCTCCAAAGTTACATCTAGATACAGGACATATTACAGGGTCACAAACGTTAAACAATATTTTACATTCTTCAGGACTCATATAATCTTGGCACTGGCTTCCAGGCAAAAGAGAAGCAGAATCTCCTACATTTAGAGTGTTAGAACCAATTCTAACATTCTTTTTACCATATTGTTGAGCAGCATCTTGCAAGGCCTTAACTGCATCATTAACAAGCTTCTTACTTTCAGATTCACTTAATCCAGGGAAATTAGAATAAGACTGTCCAGTATAAGCATTAAATTGAACGCATTCATCATCTCCATAATTTGGAGCATTAAAGTCAACTCTTTTATTACCCATTATATTACAAACAAAGAAGTTTGAAGGTTTTCCATTATCTTCGTAAGATTTAGTGCCTCCAAAAATAGGCAAAGCCTGAGAAGTAGCAGCGTAAAATCCCCTATTCAAATCAAATGGAACTATCGCAGGCATTCCCTTGTACGGCTCAGTTTCAAAGTACTTAACTACATTTTCTCCTGGAGAAAATTGATTGTTATACCTTCCGGAGCCAACTTCATTAAATACGCCAGGAAGGTTCTTTAAAGCATTATTAGAAGCAAGATTAACTTCTGAAGATATTACCTTATGATCATTACCAGTTAATGTATAAACCTTATCTGAAACGTATTGATCTCCTTGTTTCTTCAAGGTAACCAAATAATTATTTCCATCATCTGCCTTGATAATCTGAGCATAAGCTCCATTGTCAATACTAACTCCAGAAGATGTACTAAAGGAATTTTGATTTATCAAAGAACTAACTGTCGATCCATAATAATTTCCAGGTCTACTTGAAGATATAGAATAAACTTGAGCCCCGTTATAATTTTTCAAAGTATTTTGATAATTCAAGTTATCACCTATAGTTTTACCCAAAGAATCTAATTCGGAAGAAGATCTTAACTTGCCTTGAGTGCTAGTCTGAGGATCATTAACAACTTTGCAATTAAAGTAAACATCTCTCAATTCACTATATGAATAACTAGTAGCATTAAGTTCAGAAGGTAAAAGAGATCCGACACTAGAATAACCTATTCCAGAGCTTTTAATTCCAAGATTAACATTACTACATTCACTTCTTATTTTATTGATTAATTCAGTTCTGGCAGTAACATCATCAAAAGAAGTTCCAGCAAAAACACCATCTCTACTTTGGAATGAATTTCTTTTTTCTATATCTTGAGTAATCCTATTAGTATCTTCTATAGCTTTTTGTCTAGCAGAGACATCACTTGCAATCTTTTGAGAGTTTGCATTATAACAAGCAGTTAATGAAGTGTAATTATGAGCATTCACAGCGTTTTGACAGAAGTTTGTCCATCCATTTTCTCCAGACATAGCACCTCTTCTAGCAAGAGCCCCTCCACTCAATCCAGTAAAGAAATTCTTAACTGTAAGAACTCCAGCAGTAGCAAAACAAGCAGCATTAAGATTAGTAACTACTCCATTAAGAGTTTTAGAAATAGACTCAAATTTCTGAATAGTTTTATTCAAATTTTCTATTTTCTTATTAGCCTTAGCAGGAGTCAGTTCTATAGCTCTTTTTTCTATACCTATTCCAACAGTAAAGTTAGTAATTTCTCCAGATCTAGTTACTGGAGATATCCTTACCTTATAATAACTCTGAGCATCAATTTTAGAAACTTTAATTATTTGACCACATGCTTTAACAGTATTCAATAGCCTAACATTTCCATTAAAGTCATTTTTCCTATCTTCTCCAGTGCATTTAGCAGATATTTCTACAGTTTGAGAATCTTTTATTGAAGTCAATGACAAAGTTCCAAAAGAGAAATCAAAATTACCTCCTTGTTCGACGGTCTTTTCTTCCCTTCCCCAAGAGATAGTTGCACTTGATTTTTTGGAAGCACCATTTACATCTAAAAGCCTTATCAAGTGATATCCATCATCCGATTGAACGACAGTTCCAGAAATAGAAGAATCAACAGAATAAATATTGTTTAAAGCATTTGTGAAATCTACTGCACTACTTCCATCCGGATAAAGATCTAAATATTTTTCAATTAATCTTATAGCTTCAGTATTCTTTCCATACTTAAGATTAAGATTAATTGCATTACTTAGTGCAAAGTCCCCATAAGTTTTTCCAAGTTCTTTCTTTTCATCACCATAAGAGTCTGCTATAGCCTCATAATCTTGAGTCGCATTTCTCAAATAAGATTCATAATCTCCATAATTGGCATCTTGTAAAACATTAGATGAAATAGGCCTAACAAAACCAGATAGAACTATTGAACCATCATTTAGTTTATAGAATACCCCAGATTCATTTCTAATAACTTCCAAAACGGAATATTCTTTACTTTTATCAACTGAAAGATCTTTATTGATCTTCCAAACTCTTTCTCCAGAACTTAAAGAAATATCTGAAGAATTCAAGAAGATTTTCTGATTACCGCAGCTTATATCAATACTACCACTAACAGAATCTCCATAAACTTTTCTAACGGTACATTTATTATTCAAAAATCTAGATCCACCATATAAGTCAAGAATATCATCATCAACTCTCAACCTAGCAATAAGAGATGGAGAAATAAAGTCAGTATAACTAAATTGCAAAGCAGTCTGGCAATAACTTCCGGGCAAATAAACTGGAGTAGGTTGAACTTGGTTCTTTCTCAAAGTCAATTCAGAATATTTTCTATCCCCTGAATAAATTTCAAGACCTAAAGTGTTATTAGAGTCCACTTCTGAAACTCTAACAGACATTTTTCCATTAAACAATGTTTGTTTGTTCTTAACGATGTTCCATTCAGCATCATTAGTTTCTTTTAACAACAACTCAGTAGCTCCTATTCCTACAGAATTTCCAGAATAATAGTCCACGCTAGCACTTAAGGTGAAGTTGAAAAAATTAGGAATGGTTTTCTCATCAGGATTCCTCTTCAAAACAACTACAACATAACCAATATTACTTTGTAGAGGGGTTCCCAACAAACTATTTGTAGTCCTTAATGCAGCGTTAGCTGGATGAAACCCAACTCCTGCAACATAATCTGGATAACGTCCACTAAATCTAATATTTCTAATTTGTTTAATATCTATAATTGGGTTAATTTGTAATAAATCCAATTGACAAAATACAGGAACATTCTGCTCAGCAAGCAAATCGCTTCTAACAACTGAAGGCTGACAACCAACAGGAGAAACCTGTATCAATATATCTTGACTAGAAGTACAAGAGTCTCTGTTAGATAAAATAGGCCAGTAAGTATTAGCATTAGATCCATAATAACTGGAAAAACTACTTCCGTAACTTGTAAAACTAGCAGTCCTAGTTAATCCATTACCCAGAAAATTAGGATCTGAAGTAACAACCTGAGCACTAACAAACCCAATAAACAAAACAAAAGCAAAAGCAAGAATTAATTTATTCATTGAAAGTCCACCTCCAATCCAATACTATTGAAAACTTCATAATTGTATTGTAATTGCTCCAATGAACTAGGCTTAGGAAGTTCACTAGCATGAATTATCAAATTGCCATTAGAAAGTTCGCTATCAAGCAGATAATATTCAGTGAGTTTACCTCCTCCAATTAAAGCATAATCTATCTTTGTTGAAGGGATATCTACATTAACACACTTCTCAGTTTTAGCACCTAAGAAGCCAGCAATTCCACCTTTGCTAACTTGAACACATTCAGTTTTAGTAGTAGATGGTATAACAATACTAGAATTTCCATAAATGTAAACCTCTATATCATAAAGACCCTCTTTGAGCTTCACACTAGAACTATCAGGGATAATTGCATTAGATGAATATCCGTCAGTGCCTATAAAGTGGACAATCGCATTACTTTGAACCTTATTTCCAATCATTACTTGAACATTTAGATTATGTTCTTTCTGCAAAACAAGCTCTGCAGAGCTTTGAGAATTAGAAGAGAATAATATTTTAGAGTCTGCATAACCATCTGCAGAAGCTATAAGATATCCATTAACACAAGCAGGAACTTTAGTATCAACTCTTCCTGAAGAAGAAGTTTGCCCGATATTACATAAACTATCAAAACAATTATAGCTCAAGTTAACAGATAAAGGATTAAGAGATGAATCATAAGCATTTACTGTAAGATCATTTTCAGCAAAAGAGCAAACATCAACTTCCTCATCAGCATTAGCATAAGTAAGATTCAAAGAATTTACAAGATTATTATCTATATTTACTATAACTGGAAATTGGAAATTATCAATGCCATCTCCAACTTGTACTAAAACTGGAAATCTAAGGTCATAAACAAAATGATAAGGAACATAACAAAATCCCATAATCCCCATTCCTTCTTGAGTTCCTACAGGTTCAGCAACCATTAAAGCTTGAGAAGCTGGAGTAATCTCAATTTTACTTGGAAAAGATTCAGGCAAGTAAATAAAGTTAGCACCATTATTGACCCTAATATTTTGGTTGAAATATTTATCTCCAGACCCATCTACCTTTATATTACCTATATTTGCTTGAAGACCATCTTTTATTTCCTTAACTACATCTTGTGTCTTCCATATTTTTGGAGAACATTGTATTTCGACACCATCAACTGGAGCATAAGATTGTAAAACGTCTAAAGCATAATTTTCCAAAAACAAACTACTTCTTTCATTATTATATATGGAAACAGCTTCCCCGTATAATGATCCAAGCTTGCTATCTAATTTAACATCATGAGTTCTCTTAACTGCTGTATCGTCACCAAAACCAGTAGAAAGGGAAGATTTAACTGAAACTGAAACTGAATTATCTGAGATCTTTACAGTAGCATCAGCCGAAGATTTGTCTATAGAAAATCCTTTAGCATAAAAATCTGAAAAGTCACAATCTCCAATTCTTGAAGATACAAATGAACCAAGGTCTTTCTCCATATCAGAAATAGAAGGAACATCATTGATAACTAAATTATTTCCCGAAATTCCATACCAATAAGGAACCCTAAGTCCTAGAAAATTAAGGTTAGAAGAAAAAGGATTAAAATCACTAGCAGAAGCGGTTTCCTCTACATTCAATCTACCACCTTGAGCTTGAAGTAATTTAATTCCGTTAGATAATTCCTGAGAGATACACTCGGAGTATCTATCATAAACAGGTACAAGTGAAGCAGGGATATTGCTTCCAAAAATGCTACTCCTAAAAAAGAAAAATAAAGCTATGGCTGCAACAATTATTATTGCAAAAATCACGAAACCAGTTACCTGACCTCTTCTAATCATTTTCTATCACCTTTGTCAACCTTATCCTTAACAAGCTCCATAAGTGCGGAGTTAATATCCTTATCTATACTATCTTTGAACTTCTCCCACAATTTCTCGTCTTCAATAAGCAAAAGATATTTCTTCACAATCAAAACCTCTAAAATAAAAAACAAAATTAGTATATAAATATTATTAGTAACTTAATCAGTAAGTTACTTACTTAGTAAGTATAATTAATCCTAAAAATAAAAAATCAAATAAAAAATGGCCCCACCAAGAATCGAACTTGGGCCTCGTCCACGTCAAAGACATGTTCTACCATTAGACTATGGGGCCTTTTCACACTCGGCAGTGAGAAGGTCCACAACGAAGTGAGGAACCTCGCAACAAGAGAGGGTGAAAATATATTAACAAATCCAAACGAGCGTATAAAAAGTTATGTGAGCAAAACTTTTAAACAAAATAATCCTTAATAAAACATGTTTGGTAAAAAAAAGAGCAAACAACAAGAACATAAATTCTGTCCTTCATGTGGTACAACTTTAAAGGCAACAGACACTTATTGTATAAAATGCGGATATTCCTTTGCAGAAAGAGCTGAAAAAAAGAAAAAAGTAAAAAAAAGGAATCTTTTCATAATAATCTCGATAATTGTAATAGCCTACTTTGGATTAAGATACTCCAATAATCAAACAATAATCCCGACATCTTTCTCTGATGCCATACAAACAATCTTCCCTAAAAAGTAATTGGCGCAAACTAATAAGGTTTAAAAACCAACAATTCTGAGGTCTAGAAGCATTAACCCTCAAGCTACCTGGCCAGCAAGAGGTTAGCTAACAAAATCCTGCCAGATTAGAAGTAAAATGAAATTACCAGAACAAACAAACAGATACTGCCCTTATTGTAAGAAGCAGACAAAGCAAAAGATTAGCGTAGCGAAGCAAAAATCACGTTCATCTGCACACCCATTATCAAGAGGTTCTACAATGAGAGTTCAAGCAAGAGGATTTCGTGTAGGAACAGGAAACCAAGGAAGATACTCAAAACCTGCAATAAAATCATGGAAGAGAAAAACAAAACAAACAAAGAGATTACCTCTATTGTACACATGTACAGTTTGTAATAAATCAAAAGGAATTAAAAAGGCATTAAGAGTATCTCGTATTCAAATAGGAGAAAAAATAGCAAAGTAAAATGGCAGAAAAAAAATCAAAAAAACTAATTAAGAAAAAATTCTTTGACATTCCAGTACATTTGACAGCCTCAAAAGTAAAACTATATGCTTCAGAGGTTGAAGAACTAGATGGAAAAATAATCAAGTTAGATATGACCAAAAACCTAAAGGGTAAAAATGTAGAGTTAAAAGCAAAAGTAATTAGCAAAGACGGAAAAATAGAAAGTGAACTAATTAGCATGATTCTATTGCCTAGTTTCATAAGAAGAACTATGAGAAGAGGAATTGATTATGTAGAAGACTCATTCAAAGCATCATGTAAAGATGCAGAACTTTTGATAAAACCCTTTATGATAACAAGAAATCACGTATCTAGAGATGTAAGAAAAGAAATAAGAAATACTGCTCGTAAATTTATAGAAAGCAGAGCAAGAATAAAAACATTAATTGAATTGTTCTCTGAAATTATGACTGGAAAATTACAAAAAGCAGTATCTACAAGAGTAAAAAAAATATATCCCCTAGCATTTTGTGAAATACGTTGGATAGAGAGAGTAGGGCCTCCAATAAAAACAAAAGATTCTGAAAAAGTAGAGGAAGAAGAATTTGAAGCAGAAGAAGCTCCAGAACAGCAATAATCAATAAACAAAATTCTCAACCGAACTATTAATAATAGAAAAAATTATAAAGACCAGCCTCATAGTATGTGATAGGTATGACTAATAAAAAGCAACTATCTAAAGAAGGAGAACTAAGGTTTGCATCTGAATTCATAAGAAAAGGATGGAATGTTTTCTTACCCTATGGAGAAGATGGTCCAATAGATTTGCTTTTAGAAAAAGAGGGTCAATTTAAAAGAATACAGATAAAATCAACATCTCCAATAAATGGTACTATACATTGCAGAATAAAATCTTCTAATAACTGGCAAATCAAAAAGTATACAAAAAAAGATATAGATTATTTCGGAATTTATGATTATTCCAATAAAAAAGGATACTTTATACCAATAGAAGAAATGGAAGGATTTGGAGAAACAATATTAAGAATAGAAAAAACAAAAAACAACCAGTCCAAGGGAGTTAGGCTGGCAGAAAATTATGTTTATTTCTAAAAAGAATAGCATTTTTAAACCAAGAATTTCATTAAATTTTATGCCTCTGTAGCTCAACGGTTAGAGCAATAGTTTTGTAAATCCAGAGATTTCAAAACAACTATAGGTTGGGGGTTCGATTCCCTCCAGAGGCTTT
>CAZRMJ010000005.1:0-47137 GCA_964601175.1 Candidatus Woesearchaeota archaeon
TTCTTCTCATCTTCTAACTCATTCTCAATTCTATCTCTATTCCTATAAAATGCCAAGAAACCAAATGCAATTCCTAAAACTACTATGTGAAAATTCCTGGATATCAAAAAGTCTAATTTCAAAAACTGATTAACTGCTAATATTATGAGTATTGATAAAAAGAAATAAGGAGAAACCTCAAAAATAGTCTCTATATTTCTATTTGTCAAATATCTTGATCTATTTAGCTTATCTTTAACTGCAATGCAAAATGTAAAAGAAAAAATAAGGATAGCGAAAAGCCAAGACTCATTAAATATCAAATCAACTCTCAATAAAGATAATTTGTGTAAAACAAATAAAACTAAAGAAACTATTCCAAGATTTAACAGGAATAGGTAAAAAGACTTGTAAACTTTATCATTCATCAAAATTCAGGAAATAAGGCATTTTTAATGATTTGTATTGATTAAAAATTAGTCTTAAAGTCTAGCAAAATCACTAGAAATTCTAGAAATAGCCTCTTGATAATTTTCAAGTGAATGTCTATATTTATGTACCAATCCCAATAAACTAAAAAGCTTATCTGCAGAATTGATATTTGCATGCCCCATGCCCAAATCAGAGATTATTTCATAAGGGCCAGATACTGGAGTTATCCCCCCCATTATTAACTAGAGCTAAATAAAAGCTATTCGCCTCAGCAATTTCTTCAGCAAAATCCAAGTAAGAAGCTATAATCCGTTGATACCTTCCAACTCTCAATAAAGATTCCCTAGTCAATTTTCCAGCTGGAGGAAAAGCCAGATCTTCAGTAAACAATTTGTAAGCTAAACTTTCAGATTATCGGGATCATTAAATCCAATATCTGGAGGTTTACAATCCATAAAAAGCTCAAAAATCTCACATATTTAAGATTAATTATTGTCTAATACTTACAGAAATAGATCTAAGCTTTCCATTTCCAATTATTGGAATTGTTGAAGCGCCTTTAACACTATCAATTGAATCTTGTTTTACTTCTTTAACCAATGCTCCACTAGAAATTCTTGCATTATACAAACATCCATCAAAATAAGGATTCTTCCCATAATTATGGCTAGACCAACCAAAACTAAGAGGTTTATCTGAATTGTAATCTCTGTATATCTCATCAGATCCTATTGGGACTCTTTCGGCAAGATTTCCATCAACCCATAATTCAATATAACCATTGCCGTTAAAATCAGGGGAGTATATTGCCAAAGCTTCATGTTCTTTCCCAAAGAAATCTGAATCAACAGAATAAGAAGCGCCATAAAATCCTCCAGTGTCATTATTCATTCTTCCAACTCTAAATTGAACGGTTTTAGCACTCTGCCATATTTCCCAATTGTAATGTCCAATTATTTGCTGATTATCTCCTATGAGCGTACTTATTTGGCTTGGCTTCCATTTAACATAGATTGTCATTGGCCCAGATTCAAAAAGATCTTGAGAATTCGGAAGCTTAAGGATATTTTCTTTATAGGTATTAAAATAAGCACATTTCTCATTAGGGTCATAGTTCAAATTACTTTCAAAATTACTAGGTATTTCATTAGTAAAATCCCAATTATAATCCCAGTTTATCTTATCTAAATAATTTACAAGCGGAGTTCCTAAAAATACATTATCTCCATCAATTGAAATATCAATTGAAGCATCTTTCAATGCAACTTTAGGGTCTAAAATTACATTAATTTGTCCTTGAACTCCATCTGCCAATGAAAGTAATTTTCTTCCTTTGGAGTTTGCCAAATAAATCTGATTGGATAAAGGAGATATTGTTCCATCATCATTTATAGTTAATTGATAACTCTTACTATATCCAAAAGGTAAGTAGTTAATGTATAAAGCATATCCAAGTATAGCAATAGGAATTGCAAAAGCAAGGAATATCAAAACCTTAGTTAAGAGAGTATGCTTACCCTCATGAGGCGAATGCACATGCCTATCTGATTCATGCATTATTGATTTATGCATATTATCTTGTTTGGCTTTCCAAGAAGCTAGGCTTCTCTCCCAATCTTCGTGTCTTCTTTTAGAAACTTCACTCATTTTACTCTAAAATATGCTTAAGTAGTATTTTTTAAGGATTTGTATCTAAGATTTTTGATGAAAAAAAGAAAAATTGCAATAATTTTAGCAATAGTTCTAGTATATGCATTAGTCATAAGGGTTTATAGTTTAGGATCTTCCCCATTATGGCTTGATGAATCAATCTCAGCATTAGCATCTGAAAAGATATCTCAAACAGGTCTCCCAGTATTTGATTCAGGATTATTTTATTCAAGAGCTCTAATTTTCCACTATTTGCAAGGATTTCTAATTCTAATTTTCGGAAAAACAGATTTTATAGTAAGATTTGCATCTGTTTTATTCGGATTAGCAACAATAGTTCTAGCTTTTTTCATGGGTAAAGAATTCAATAAGGAAGCAGGAATAATCTCAAGCATATTAACTGCATTCTTAGCATTAGAAGTAGTTTATTCAAGACAATCTAGATTCTATCAAGCATTTCAGTTCTTATTTTTCTTAACTATATTCTTGCTATACAAATCAAAGAACAATAAAAAATATGCATATGCAGCTTCAATATCTTTAATAGCAACAGTGCAAACACAAATAGCAGGTCTAGTCTTAGTACCTTTTTTCATATATCTATTTTACAAAGAACATAAAGACATAAAATTGTTTATCATACCAGTTTTAGTTGGAATTTATTTTGGAGCTTCATTCTTAGGTTTAGATTCAGGAACTTCTCTTGGGAGCGCATACGCCCAAGAATATACCTCTCAAATATTTGGATATCTAAGGGCATTTTTCATTATTTCGATAATAGGAATGCCTTTTGCTTATAACTTCAATAAAAGAATGTTCTGCCTTTTGCTTATTCCATCAATACTTCTGTTTACAGGATTATTTTTCATAAAAGTGTTCGCATTAAGATATGTTTATTTCTTAACACTTTCAATAATAATTCTAATCTCAACACTTGTGTCTTACATATACAAACAGAATAAATTATTATGCATCTTTTCAATTTTAGTAATATTAATTTATCCTTCAAACATATTCTTCCATTCAAATTATCTTACTGTATTAAAACCTCAAGAAATAAATTTCTATGAATCCACCGAGCCAATAATAAACTACAAATATATAAGCGATCAAACAAAATCAATAATTGAATCAAATACTATCGTAACATTATCAAGTCCAGGAGTTGAATGGTATCTAAAGAAGCCAGACTATATCATACCTTTTTCTTTAAATGGCCTAGACTCAGGATATGCAATATCAAATCAAAAAGATGCTTACACTGGAGCAGATATATTCAAAAATCAAGTTAAACAATTTATCTTAATAGAAGATTTCTTTGGGTATCTAAAATTATCAGAATCAGAAAAATCAAATTTAGATAAATTAAAAGAAAATTGCAAATTGTTGGAACAATCTACAACTGTAATGATATATTCTTGCACAAATTAGCACAATAAATCTTATATTCCCAAATTGCAACAATAAATCTATGGAGCATGAGACTTCAACTTTCAACCACAAAACAGCAAAATCAATTAGGGTGTCTTTAGGCATAGATCTAGAAGATCTAGCAGAAGGCATTAAAAGAAGGGAAAGCAAAAATACCCAATATTACCTTGCTAGAGTTTGGAAGTTTGAAATGGGAATAAGAATCCCAATACCTTCAGGAAATAGAAGCGGTAAATGCAGTGCAGCACATAGATATTTGACATTTCTAGCAGAAAATGGATATGATCCATATGGCATTTCAAATCCCAAGCCCATAGATATAAATTAAATTTTATATTCTGGAATTCTAAATCTTTCCAAGGTAGAGCATAAATATCTTAATTGGTTAGCACAAAATGGATATGATCCTTTCGGAATTTTACTTGGATAAAGGAAAGTAGTCTCCGAATGAATAATTAACCAGCTTATCATTTTGTAGATCTTTTTCTCTATCTAAGACTCCAGCATCTACAAAATCAAGTAAAACATTTTGAATATGATGTTCTCTAAACTTATCCTGTTTTAACCAAGGCATTTTTTCATAAATGATTTTTCTAAGATTTTTTTCATCAATTTGTCCTTCATCAACAATAGCCACTAAAACATTAGTAGCAATAGCAGAACCTACTCTAATATCCCAAGACCTATCTCCCAAGTGTTCTTCAGGATTCATTTCAGTAAATATCTTTTTTCTTTTCAATAATCTATAATTCTCAACATAAAATCTATTCCCCTCATGAAGAGATTCTTCATCAATCTCTTCTAAATTATTTTGATCATCAATATTAGTATTGCCTACATCATAGAATCTTAATGTTGAACCATCAGAAGGGTTTTTTTGTTCAATATTGGCTATAACTCCACCAGACATTAGAGCTTGTTGAGCCTCAATTATTTTTTGTTCTGGAGGCATTTCCCCTTTAGGAACTGTATATATTACACTTCTTCTATTTCTGGAATTCTTTGTAGATAATACCTTTGCACCAAGAGCTGATCCTAAAAAATTAATCCAATCATCCATTTGATTTCTTGAATTTTTAAATAAAGGAACAAATCTACAATAAAACAGCAATCCATCACAATAAGGTTCAATTTCACGTCCTCTTTTTTCATTAATTTTAACAGCTTCCATTGGGTTTTGAAAATAACTCGTGTTTTAAAGATATATGAAAAAATGGGAGTTTAAAACTATTAATTTAAAGATCTCAAATTTATCTGCTAGAACTTCTTGAATTAGCATAATCGATTATTCTTTGAAGCTGATTCATACTCAAATATCTCGGATTGTCCATAGAATGCTCAAAAGGTTTTCCAAGAACATCTCTATAAGCTATTTTCCAATCATGGTCTGTAGTTCCAGGAGAATTATCTAAATTTTCAATAGCTTTAACTGCAATATCATATCTAACATTTTTCAATCTTACATTCTCAAATCCCTGCCACATTCTAAGACATATAAGTGCGAGTACTCCAGGGAATAATACGTTGCCTAACACTTTTTCCAATTTAGCCATAAAATGGTCGCAAAATGTGGTTTTATAAAGATTTCCAAAGGCTATGAATTCCAAAAATGCATAATTTTTTAAACGATTAATCTTTCAAAAAACTCCATGGAAAGAAGATTTTTAGCAAAAGAAAGAATAATGATTCTATTAGATGAAAACAGGGGCTTATCAGATAATGAAAAAATAAAGCCATTCATAGAATATGTAAAAGCTACTCAAAATAAAGAAGATCCCGGAGTAATGGCTCTAATTGGGTACTTAGCATTTTCGGGAAGTGATATAATCACAACAAAAACCAGGAGGCTATTAAGTGAAGGAATTAGAGATGGGATTTATTCAGAACAAGTAGTTATCGGAGCTCAAAGATTTTATGAAAAAGCATTCTCAGAGGGTTCAGAAGGCTCTGATTCAGACCATACCCATAAATCTTATTTCTTCGAAGAAAGAGGAATAAGAGAAATATTAATGGAAAATTAATTTATCTCTTGCTTCTTGAATCAGCATAACTAATTATTTTAACAAGATCATCAGAACTTAAATCTGCAGGATTATCTTTCAAACCATCGAATCTTCTGTTAAGTGCCCTTTCATAAGCAACCATCCAATCCCAATTAGTTAATCCTCCATCTTCAAGATAAAGGTTTCTAACAGAGCTTTGAGCTTGCCTATAAAGAGAATCATGATCCGGCCTTTGATTAGGTTGTTCCCTGGTTAAAAAACAAAATCCTCCAGCAAGAACAGTAGCTGCAATTACTGAAAGGGCCAAATCTTTTGGATTCATAAAAAACCAATAAAATAAGAGATTATAAATTTTATGTTAACCAATTCACTATGCAGTTAAGAGCTTATGCTCTACTTGAAGCAAGTCATTAAATTTCCAATAATCTCCAGCAAAAGTAGGTCTAGTTACAGAATATCTGGGATTCTCAGAACATTTGTTAAACGCAGAAATAGGCACATCGTTACCAGAGGGTTGTACCATTATTTTTAACCCCTCGCCTATTAAGGCATCAATGTTATCTAAGGGAAGAGTTTCCAATCCCATCGGCAAGTCATCTAACCTTGAAGGAATTAAATGAGCATATTTTATGGAAAGATCTTCACATGCAGCCCTAAATCCAATTCCAGCACCTAAATAAATTGGACGGCGCTAGGATATTAATGGAAGATCATCCAATCTAGCAATTTTAAATCCTCTAAAAGTAGAAGAAGTAATTACATATCCTTCATCCAAAGCATTTCTTAATCCGTGAAAACAAGCAGGTTCATCCATTGCTAAATCTCATTTATTGCTTAACTTCTTCGCTAACAATGGCACCATGAGTAATTGAGTTAAGTTTATCATAGAAATCTATCTGTAATCCAGAAGGAATATTCATTACAACTTGTAAATCTCCGTTTGAAAGCCAATCTTCGCTTTCCTTATAATCTTTAAGCAAACCATAAACTTGAGCACTGTATCTAGCAGGAATAGTAAGCTTAATCTTCTTAGTCTCAACTTTTATAGGAATTATCTTAGCTAATTTGGAAATCAATTCAGGCATCTGTTGTTCGGCAGGTCTGTTGTCGAAATTAAAATGAACTTCATCTATAGCCTTCCTTATTCTCTCTTCAGTATAAGGTCTTCCATGCTGATCAACAGAATTTCTTAAAACCAAATCAATAACTTGCTTAACTTTTTTATCACGTTCTGCATCTCTAAATTCTTGATTCTTCTGAATCTCTCCTTTCTTCATAATGGTCTCTGCAATAGCGTAAACATCATCAGTATCAAAAGCATAATTAAGTTCAGCTTTAGAAGCAGCAAGGCCCTTCTTAGCATCAGTATATATTGCAGCAGTATTCAATGCAGCACTTACATTTCCAGTTCCAGCACGAACCTTTAAGGCTTCATCTAAATTAACAGAAATCTCAAATTGCTTGCCCTTTGCCTTTATACGAGCTTCAACTGTAGCCATAAATGTTAAGATTTTATATTGTATTTAAAGATTTATGTCGCAAGTGCCTCACTAAAACTAGGCTCTTTAGCGTGTGGTCGGCACTTCGATCATCCAAAAATCAAGCACCAATCAAACCACACATTTTAAAGTGTGATGGTGCATCGATTTTTTGATATTGGCAGACAATAACCAGAATATAGAATGAGAAACAAAACAAGTAGGTTAGAAACAGTCACGGCTGGAGATGTAAAAGAAATAATAAATATATACAGGTTTGTAGCTAATATTTATACTAGTTTTGAAAGAATGACTTGTAAATCTCCAGATGATGTTTTGACTAAACTAAGGTTAGAAGGAAAATTTCAATTTAACGGAATATCTGGAGAAAGAGAATCAATAAACATAAGTTACAATATAAAAACAGGATTTAAAGTAGTTCTAGACATGGAATCTCTTAGCAGAAATAAAGACTCTAAGTATTTCAAATTATTATCAAGAAAAATAGAATTTGAAAGAAGAGCAACTGATTACTTAAGAAGAAGATATGCAAACTATGATGAACCAATAGTCATTTCAGATCTAGAATCTTGTTAACTTCTACTTAACATACTTCCTTAGATCTTCTCCTTGAAGTCTAACAAGTTTTCCATCTTTAAGAGAAATCATTCCAACATCAAACCTAGGTAAATCAAAGTTCTTTCCAAGAATTTCCTTAAATATTCTCATTGCAAACTTAACTCCGTCTTCCATAGACATGTTTTCGCTCCAACCCTTTCTTAATTCTTCTTTAATTTGTTCATCATTCTCTCCTATAGAATTAGCTCTATAAGCAAAAAAGTTTCCAGTAATATCTGAGGTGTACAAGTGAGTTTTTCCTTTAGAAACTCCAGCAATCATTATTGCAACACCATAAGGTCTAGATCCGCCATATTGAGTATACATTTGCTTATTGTCTGCAATCATTTGTATAACACTTATAGGATCAACAGGGCTACCATATGAAACTCTGTGTTGTTGTGCAAGTAATCTTGCTTTATCTATCAAGACGCGAGCATCTGAAGCAATTCCAGCAGCAGTAGCCATCACATGCTCATCAACTTCAAAAACTTTAACTGCAGATTCAGGAGCAATTAAGTTATCTCTAATTCTCTTATCTGCTACTATAACAACTCCATCCTTGCATACAAGACCAATACTATTACTTCCAAGCTTAACTGTTTTTTCAGCATATTCTACCTGTAATAAATGTCCTTCAGGTGAGAACATAGTCGCAGCCCTATCATAACCCATTGCTTGATGTTGCATTTCTGTTGGCATATCCATGATCGTTAAAAACTCCTTTTAATAAATGTCAGCAGATATTTGGCTATTTAAAATTTACTAAACTAATTAACCAGCAGATCGTTGCATCTCATCAGCCGACTCTAAAAATATGCTAACTATTCCCCCGATTTCACCAGCATGTTTTCTAAAACCCTCAGTTCTATCTTGTTTAGTCCCAGAATCAAGACCGGCTGTATAACTGAAAGAAGTAGTGATTCTGCAACCTTCAAGTAATGTGTGATATGTTATATCTACCTCTAATCCTGTAAACCTAGCCAATATATCATTGCCTTGATTTTCAAATGTTAGATTTCCGGGTTTTTTGCCCAATTTAACAAGCTTATCTGCAGAAGCCATGACTAATCTAGGAAAAGCCTCAGGAGAATAAGGCCATTCAGCAGCTCCTTGATAAATTTCATGTCTAGATCCTGGCATAAAATAAACATTAATGTTCGTTTTATAAACTTTTTTATTCAGAATAATAATTAATCAAGAAATAATAGTTTACTTCCTAAGTCCATTCAATGTTCCAGAAACTCTAAGAATCTTCAAATTATCTTTTGATAAAGATATAGCGGCTCTAACTTTAACGATAGATTTTCTATTGGCTGCTACAATAAAAGATTCTTTTTCTTTACTCACTAAAAATGGATCGGCTTCAGCAAATCCTAAAACTCCTATAAATTCCAAAACTGCTTTATCAAAATTCTCTTTGCTTCCTTTAACTAAAAGATACCTTCTATTGTTTCTTGCAGAAGATTTTAATTTTAACATTATAATATTTGAGATCCTACTATCTCATTAGTCTTTTTCTTTATAACGTTGCTTTCAAGAGCAAATCCAAGACCCTCAGCCCCTCCAACTTTGAAGTTGGCCATACCAATAATTTTTCCATCTTTGTCTATCAAAGGTCCTCCAGAATTTCCTGGATTAAGAGTTACGTCAGTCTGTATGTATGTCTGTTGCCCATTTGGACCTTCTCTCTTTAATGCTGAAACTATTCCTTCAGTAACGGTAAATGAAAGTCCTAAGGGATTTCCTATTGCTATTGCTTTTTGACCTATTGCTACAAAATCAGAATCTGCAAGTTCAAAACTTTCTAGTCTTCCAGATATTTTCAAAACAGCTAAGTCTGCAATCGGATCAGTACCGACTATTTCAGCAGAATAAACCTCCCCATTATATGTTTGAACTTGAACAATATTGCTTTGATCAATAACGTGATTATTTGTTAATATATAATGTCCATCTCCAACAGCAAATCCAGTTCCAGCAGAAATATCTGTAGTTATAGTAGCTACCTTTTTTATGGAACTTTCAACAACTGAAGAAAGGTCTTGTTGAGTAGATCTCAACAACTGTATCTGAGTTTCAAAATCATCTCTTTGTTTAGATATAGTTCTTACTATTTCTCCTATTTGATATTGATTTTCTTGTCTAATTCCACTTATAGATCCAGAGACTTTATCTTCAAAGTCTTTTTCAAGAGATATAAGTTTAGCAGACTGGGAACTTATGAACGTAAATGAAACAACTTGTATAATTAACAAAAGGATAACTGCTCCATAAAGCACATTAATGTGGTGTTCCATGAATCAAAAGTATCTCCTATTTATTTATAGATTCCTCTTTAATTATAAAATTTACAAAACATTATAAACTTATCCGTAGTTCTAAGTAAAATGTTGAAGATTCATGCAGTAGGTGGTTTTAACGAGGTGGGCAAAAACATGACTGCCGTTGAATGCGGAAATGATGTTACTTTATGCGATGCTGGGCTCTTTATACCTGCTTTAGTTGGAGTAAGTGAAAAAGAAAAAGTACCTACAGAGCATGGAATGAGAGCAATAGGTGCTCTTCCAGATGATCATTATCTAGATGAAAAATCTCTAAAAAGTAAAGTTCGATCAATAGCAGTATCTCATGCACATCTAGACCATGTTGGAGCAGTACAGTATCTTTCTCATAGATATAAAGCAGGAATTTATGGAACGCCTTATACAATGGAGGTTCTAAAAAATCTATTGCCTCAAAGAGGTCTTCCTGGAAACAACAAACTCAATTCAATAAAACCCAATGGAAAAGCTTCAATAAAAGGAGAAAAGAAGTATGAAGTTGAGTTCATAAACATGACACATTCAACACTTCAATGCGCGCTAGTTGCAGTACATACTCCTGAAGGAGTAATCTTATATGCAAATGATTACAAGTTAGATAACACTCCAGTAATAGGAGATAAACCAAATTACAATAGGTTAAAAGAAATATCAAAAGAAGGAGTAAAAGCATTAGTAGTAAACTGTTTATATGCTCATGCAGAAAAGAAAACTCCTTCAGAACAAGTTGCAAGAGAAATGGTCAAGGATACAATGGCGGGATTAGATGACTCAAAATCTGCAATTATAGTAACTACATTTGCTTCGCACATAGCAAGATTAAAGTCAATTGTAGATTTCGGCCAGAAATTAAATAGAAAAATAGTTTTTATTGGAAGAAGTCTAGCAAAATATGTTTCTGCTGGAGAAGTCATCAATCAAATACCATTTAGAAATAAAATAATAATGGCTACTTATAAAAAACAGGTTGAAAAATCTTTAAAGCAAATAAATGCTGAAAGAGATAAATACATTATAGTCTGTACAGGACATCAAGGAGAAAAAGGCTCTGTTTTAGACAGAATGTCCAGAAATCAACTTCCTTTCAAAATAGAAGCAGGAGACAACATAGTATTCTGTTCAAAAACAATCCCTGCTCCAGAAACAATAGCAAGCAAAGCAGATTTATTGAAAAGACTTAATCCATTCAATCCAAGAATATTTGAAAACATACACGTATCTGGGCACGGAGCAAGAGAAGATTTGATGGAACTAATAAATCTAACAAATCCAGAAAATGTAATTCCATCTCATGGGGATCATGCAAAAACAATTCCTGGAATGCATGTTGCGGAAGAAATGGGCTATAAAAAGGGTTATAATGTGCACTTACTTTCTAATGGAGAGTCTATAAGAGTAGCATGAGGGATGATATTTTAGGGATGCTTAAGAACGCGATTGATCATGGAGGCAACCCTCAAAGGATAGCTCAATCATTAGTTAATTCTGGATACCCCCTAAAGGATGTAAAAGAAGCATTAGATTATGTTGTTAGCACAACACCGCAACCGCAACAACAAGAGGCGCAACAGATTCCTGCTCCTCAGAATGATGTTCCCAAAGCAATAATGCCAAAACCTCCAATATACAACAATCAAGTCATGCAATTAAAACCATTAAAGCCTCTTCCATCACAAAAAACAAGCCCTACAAGCAATAATAAAGTAATAATAATGGCAGTAATTCTTATAATATTAATATTATCCTTAGCTTCTGTAATAATCTTTAAAGATAGTATTCTAGATTTCCTTAGACTATGAGTTTAGTTTATCAGCCTGCAGAAGATTCATATCTGATTTTATCTGTAATAAAAAAATATTCTAAAAATAAATCTGTATTAGATATGTGCACAGGTTCAGGGATACTTGCAATAGAAGCATCAAAATATTCAAGATCAACAACTGCAGTAGATGTAAATAAAGAAGCAATACTAAATTTAAAATTAAAACATCCAAAAATTAAATCTATAAAATCAAACTTATTCAAAAATGTAAAATCAAAATTTGATTTAATTATCTGCAACCCTCCATATTTGCCTTTAGACAAGAATGAAGATAAGGAAAGCAGATTGGCAACAACTGGAGGAAAAAAAGGAGATGAATTCACAATAAAATTCCTAAAAGAAGCAGTAAAACATCTAAATAAAAATGGGGCAATATTATTGCTGTTATCTTCATTAACTCCGAGATCAAAAATAAAAGATCTTTTAGAAAAACTACATCTTAAATCAGAGGTAATCGCATCAAAAAAGGTGTTTTTTGAGACCTTAGAAGTTCTAGAAATCTCAAATAAATCACAACAATCCCTATAAACTCAATTTATCAAGGAATTTCATGAAATTTGCCCATTTGGCGGACTGCCACTTAGGCGGCTGGCGCTATCCAGAGTTACAACAATTAAATTTTGATAGCTTCAAAGCAGCCTTAGAAATATGTAAAAAAGAGAAAGTTGAATTCATTTTAATAGCTGGAGATCTTTTCGATTCACCATATCCTCCAATAGAAACCATAAAAGAGACATTTAATGAATTCAGAAAATTAAAAGAATCAAATATACCGGTCTTTTTCATAGCCGGAAGTCATGATTACTCTATTTCTGGAAAAAGTTTCCTTGACGTTTTAGAAAAATCTGGTTTTGGAGTTAATGTCAACAAATCAATAGAAAAAGATGGATCAATAATCATAGAACCTACAATATTCAAAAATGTAGCAATATATGGATATCCTGGAAAGAAAACGGGATTAGAAGTCTACGACATACCAAGAATAAAATTACAGGATTCTCCAGGTCTTTTCAAAATATTAATGTTACATACGACAATGTCAGATGCACTTCCACAATTAGATATTCCTTCAGTAAACAGAAACGCTCTTCCAAAGGTAGACTATCTAGCATTAGGACATTTACATCTTGTTTATGAAAAAGATAATTCGGTATATGGTGGTCCGATATATCCAAACAATGCAAGTGAATTAGAGGATTTGAAGTATGGAGCATTCTACATAGTAGATACAAATAAAGGAGTAAAAAGAAACGAAATAAAATTAAAAGATGTAATGGTTTTAGATTTAGATATAAATGATTCAATTACGGGAACAGATACAATATTAGAACAGTTAAAGAAAAACGATCTTAAAGATAAAATATTAATTCTTAAACTAAAAGGTGTTCTAGAAAAAGGAAAAATAACTGATATCAATTTTAACAAAATAGAAGAGTTTTCCAGAAATCAAGGGGTTTATTGTTTTTTGAAAAACACTACAAGACTATTTTTCCCAATAGTAGATATTGATGTAACTCCAAACACTGAAAACTTTGAAGAAGAAATAATTGAAGAATTTTGTGAGAAGAATCCCCATGATATGAATAAACACATCAATGTGCTTCTATCAATATTAGATATGGAAAAAAAAGAAGATGAAACTTCAAAGATTTTTGAAGATAGATTATTCGGAGACTCCAGAAAAATATTATTCACATGATCTTCAAAAGTATAAAACTGAAAAATATAAGAAGCTATAGAGAAGCAAAAATAAATTTCCCTGATGGGGCAGTGCTCTTAGCAGGAGATGTCGGATCAGGAAAGACTTCAGTGCTTCTTGCAATAGAATATGCTTTATTTGGATTACAACCAGGACAAAGAGGATCTTCATTACTTTCAAACGGAGAAGATTACGGAGAAGTTTCTTTAGAAATGGACATAAATGGAGACAATGTAGTAATAGAAAGAGGACTAAAAAGAAGCTCAAAATCAATAAATCAAGACTTTGCAGCTTTGATAATCAATGGATCGAGATTTGAGTCATCAGTAACGGAAGTCAAATACAAAATAATTGAACTGTTGAATTATCCATTAGATTTTGTAAGAAAAAATAATTTAGTTTACAGATATACAGTTTATACTCCTCAAGAAGAGATGAAACAGATAATTTTAGAAGATAAAGAAGTAAGGTTAGATGTTTTAAGGCATGTTTTCGGGATAGACAAATACAAGAGAATTCAAGATAATATTCAAAAGATTTCTGCAATATTAAGAGATGAAGCAAAAATTTTGCAAATAGAATCCTCTTCAATAGACTCAAAAAAAGATGATTTAGAATCTAGTATGAAATTCATTAAATCTTTAGAATCAAAAATAATTGATAAGATAGATGAAATTAATAAATTAAAAACTGAAAAAGAAATATTTGAAAAAGAAGCAGAATCTTTAAGGAATTTAGCCGCAGAAAGAGATACTTTCAAGAAAGAAATAGAAAAATCAGAAATAGTAATAAGAAATAAGCAAGAACAAATTTATAGATTTACTAAAGATCTTAAAGAAATAGAAACATTAGTTGAGAATTCATCAAACAATACAGAAAATAAAGATCCAAATGTGTTATTAGAAGAAATATCTAGAATAAGGTCCTCTTTAGATCTGTTAAACAAGGATTATCTAGATTTAAGTTCAAAAAACAGTTCTCTTGATATGTTAAAACAACAAGAAATGACTAAAAAAAATAAAATTTTCAATATGAACTATTGTCCAAGCTGTCTACAAAGCGTTCCAGAAACACATAAACATAACATAATGAATGCTGCAGATTCATCAATAAAGAAAATAGAGCTAGATAGGACAACTTTAATCTCAGAAATTAAACGAATAGAATCCGAAATTACAAAACATAGAGAGATTTTAACCTCCTTAGAACAAGAAAGAATAGCCATAGAAGTTCAAAAAGTAAAGTATGAAAATGTAAAAAAGCATTTGGAAAAAAAGCAAGAGCTTCTAAAAATAAAAGATTCTTTCGAAAAAGATATCTCTTTGATAAAAAATCATGTAGAATCTTTAAAAAAACACACTTTAGAGTATTCAAAGTTCGAAAATCTTCTTAAAATTAAAAATGACGAATTGGTGAAAATAACCAATTCAGGACAAAAAAAGGAAATAGAGCTAGCAGAAATAAGAAAAGAAATAGAGCTTACAGCAAAAGAAATATCAAAATTAAGGGAAGAACTTGGAAAAGGAGAAGAATCTAGGAGAAAACTTATCAAAATATCTGAAGTTGAAGGTTGGCTTTCAAATAATTTCATGAATTTAACCAAATTTACTGAAAAAAATATGCTGATTGCTTTAAGGAAGGAGTTTACTAAAATCTTTAACAAGTGGTTTTCTATGCTTACTACAGATTCTTTTGAAGTATATTTAGATGAATCTTTCTCTCCAGTAATAGTGCACAATGATTTTGAGCTAGATTATGAATTTTTATCCGGTGGAGAAAGAACTGCAATAGCACTAGCATACAGGCTTGCATTAAATCAATTGATAAATTCAGTTCTAAGTAAGATAAAAACTCATGATATTGTGATTTTAGATGAGCCTACAGAAGGTTTTTCAGAACAACAGTTAGACAAAATGAGGGACATGTTGAGAGAATTAAACGTAAAGCAATTACTTATTGTAAGTCACGAGACAAAAATAGAAGGTTTTGTGGATCATGTAATCAAATTCAAAAAAACAAATGGCGTTTCTAGCGCTAATTCAGAGGTAGAAATAGTATAAAACGTCCCGAAGAGGACTCGAACCTCCGACCCCACGGTTAACAGCCGTGTGCTCTACCTGCTGAGCTATCGGGACACTAATATGAAAGCAATTTGAGGTTATTTAAATCTTAGTTCTCATAAAACTATTAAGTGTATTAGAGTTTTGTGAGAGCAGTTGATAATCTCGACAAGAACCCCATTCTTTAGAATGGAGATTTCAACTAGCCTTAAGATTATGCTAAGCTGCATCTTTTAAACAATCTATTTTTTCACAAAATTATATCTTAATTATTCAAAGTTAAACAATTACTAAACAATAAAATTTATATCTCGTAGAAAATTTATTTTAATAAATTAAAAAATAAAATAATTTTCAATCGAAAAAATAAATTTAAATTATTTTTGCAAATTTAGGAAACTTTTAAATATAAGTTATTCTTAGTTTAACAAAAGAGGTGTTTTAAAGTGATGAAAAAAAAGGCTAAGAAATCTACAAAGAAGTCTTCAACGAAGAAAAAATCTCGACGTAGATAACTTTGGTCTTAATTTTATTTTATTTTTTATTTTTGCTTTTAACTTTATTTTATTTTTGCTTTCTTTGAGTGTTTATTTTTTCAAGGTAACGATAAGCATTTGATTGCTTCGTTCCCTTGATTATGTTTGTTACAGCAACAAATGCGCTTTCGCTAATCTCTGCAGGGCCTATTATCCCCACGTTATTGTCGTGAACTGCAATGTCGCATTTTGTTATTTCTTCAATAGTTTTTTTAGTTTTCCCATTTGTTCCGATAAGTCTGCTTCTAACAACATTGTAATTTTTAGTGTTAGAATAATCTTTTATGTTTATTTTTATGAAATCAGACCCTTCATCAAGTATTTTTAGAGCTCTTTTAACTGAAAAACCCAAATTAATCGCATCAAAAACTCTTTGAGCTTCAAATTCGTTAAGCGGATCAGCCTCAACAGTAATTTCTTTACCATTTAGCTTTATTTTAGCATTTAATTTGCGCTCCAACTCTTGCTTGTTATTCAAAATTTCCTTTATTCTACTAGTTTCTATTGATATCATATTAAAATTCGGTGCTTAATTTGTCTAATAATCCCTTCTTTCTAAGTTGCGTGACTTCATTTGGTTTGTAATGATATATTATATCCCCTTTCTCTTTATCAAAATCCCATATTTTTATTAGAACTATGTCTTTTGGTCTAAGCCATAATTGCCTCTTGTATTTCCCAGGCACTCTACAATTTCTAGTTTTTCCATCAGTTCCAAGAACTTCCATCCTGTTTCCACCATATCTTTGAACAATAGTTCCAATTATTTCTCCATTTTTTGGCCATCTTGCCCTTACAAATACTTCTTGCTGAGGCTGTTGTGAGTCTTCAGAATCTTCATTTTCAGATTCGTCCAAAATTTGTTCGAAATCTCCAAACTCGGCATCATCAGAAGAATCTTCAGATACATGGTTGTTTTGCTTATTTTGCATATTTTACCAGGAAAATCGAGGTTTTAAAAGTTATCTAATTAACCACAATAATGAAAGGAATACCTTCAATTTCTAAAACGTCTTCCTTATCCACTATTCCGGACTCAATAGCAGCATTTACTGATTTCTTACCTACTATATTAAATGTTGATCCAGAATAAAACTCTGCCTTGAGAACGCTCAATAATTCAGCCCCATCATATTCTTTTCCCTTAAAAAAAGACTCTCTGACATCTAGGACTCTAATTCCTTGATGAAATTTCTTTCCTAAAACATTACTGTCACAAACAGCAACTACAGTTCTAGAACCCTTGTGGAGCTTTACCCACATATTATAAAAAAATAAAATAAAATTTATCTGATTACTTCAGTTTAGCAGCAGCATCTTTTCCTACTACTTTCCAGCATTCGTGTGTTCCAGTAGGGGACTTAGCTACAATGAAGAATCTTCCGCCTTTTTCCACGAGCCTATAACTGTCAGTGCTAAACTTGCTTTTTGACTTGACATCGTAGAATTCCTGTTTAGGTTTAGCCATATTTAACCTCCTAACCTCATAAATTTTAAGGCATTTTAAATGTTTCTTTTAATCAGTCAATGACATTATCTAAAAAATTATCACAAATTATATCTTACAGGAGACTTAGCACCGCAAGCAAGGCAATGCTTAAGCTTAACGCCTTTTTCAGTTATAATCTCGGTATCTGGTTTCTTACATTCATTACATGTAACAAATTCTTTGACATAAAGCACAATTTTATCATTTACTTTTGCAGAATTAAGCAAAGTTTTCAAAACTAATCTATCTTTTTCCAAAACTCCTGAGACTGCAAGTTCTTTTTGAAGAAATTTAGCCAAATGTTCAACTGGTCTTCTTATATAAGAAGCTATTTCAGCTATGTTTGTGATAAAAGTATTCTTTCCTTGAACTTTTCCTTGAACTTTAGGAATTTCAAATCTATCTCCAGATACATCTACAACTTTTATCTTTTTGTAAGCATCATCTAGCATTTCTTCATAGGATTTCATAAGATTGAAGACTTCCGAAGGTTTATAAATTTAATTTGCTAACAAATAACGTGAAATTCAAGAAATTTATATTAGGTTTAGGGATATTTATCGTATTTGCATTAGCATTATTTCAAGGACTAGAGACATTTTATCCAACTCCACAATATGAAGACTTTTGTAAGATTAATTCAGCTCCTATAATATATAAGGGAGAATCTCAATGCCCTATTATCCCAGATCTACAAACAAAAGCAGATCAGTGTTGGGCTTCTAAAGGAGAGTTCATTTATGAATATGATTCAAACGGTTGCCCAATAAGTGGTCGTTGTGATGGGTGCAGAATAGATTATGAAAATGCATTAGATGTACATTCTAATAGAGTATTCATAATTACAATAATAATAGGAGTAATTGCCTTTGTAGCAGGTCTATTCTTATTATCTACAGAGCCGGTAGGTAGTGCATTAATGGCCTCAGGAATTTGGTCAGTATTTTACGGAGTAGCAATAAACTGGAGAAACTTCTCAAATTCATGGAAGTTCTTGTTACTATTCATATTATTAATAATATTAATCTGGGTAGCATTAAGATTCAACAAAAAACATGAAAGTCTTGTCTCTAGAATAAAACATAAAATTAAAAGATAATTAATCTTTAAAATCATAAGATAAGTTATTGTATTCTTCAATCGGATATTCTTTCAACCCAGTATCATGTAAAAGAATAAACTCTTTTATTCCAACATCTAACGCCATTTTGCTACAAATAGTGCAATAAGGTTTTCCAGCAAATTCAATATTATTATTTTTATCAAGTCTTATAAAATACAACTTAGATTCTTTCAAATCATCAGGGCTATTTTTAAGCGCATCCATTATTGCCCTTTGTTCAGCATGAATACAACAAGTTTTATCGGTAATTTTTTTACTATAGCTATCTTTATCGTTTAAGCATCTTCTCTGAGATTCTATTTCATTAGGAGGAGAGTTATATCCTTTTCCAATTATTTTACTGTCTTTAATTATAATCGCACCACATTTGGATCTTAAACAAGTAGAATTCTTTGCAACTTCTGTAACTATATCAATAGGATCAATTTCCAAGATATCTTACCTTACCAGGCCTTGGTTCATAAATAGTTCCTTCTTCTAGCAATTTACGTATTTCTTGATTTACAACTTCTTGCTTAGCACCAAGCTCAGTAATTATATCCTTAACATCAGCTCCATTGTTCGCCTCTTCTCTTTTTATTATTTCAACTATCTTATCTTTAACTTCACTAACTTCTTTCTTGTCTAATTCTTTAGGCTTCTGCAAATCATTTTCAAGTTTCCTAAGCAACAAATATTCTGGTTCTTTCTTCTTTACTATTTCAGGAGTCAAATAAACCTCATTATTCCATTCTCTAACCATTCCTATAGTTAATACTGTATCTCCTTGTTCAAAGCTTTTCAGCTTTTCAATATCCTCCCCAAAAGCCTTAAGTTTTATTTGACCTGATGCATCATCAACAGTTATAGAAGCAAATTTCTTTTCTTCATCTTGTATAAACTTGTCTACGACATTAGCTATCAAATTAACTCTGGCAACATTTTTACCATTAATTTCAATATACTTTAGTTTCTCTCCGTCAGTTATTTTACTTCCAGATAAAACATCCCCTATCTTTAATTTGAAAGCAGTATGCCTCTTAAATTCATCAGCCATAATGTCACTTTGATTAATTGTTATTTAAGGATTATTGTTTAAAAATTAAACATTCAATGTTTGTATATAAAGCTACTAACTTTGCTTTTTGCAGCTTGCCTCTTCTTTTGATGTTCCTTCAAATAAGCATTTATTTTGTCTATCGCTATTTTTTTCAACTCTCCAGATGTCATCGATCCAGATTTGTAAGCATTATGAATCTCTCTTAACTTCTTATCATCAGGTTCAAACATATATCTAAGGTATTGGAAAGAAACATCAACGTCAGGATTTCCCCCATGCATTCTATGTTCCTCTAAAGTATCCCTTCCTCCAGAAAATGCATATTTCTTTATCTTTCTTTCAACTTCTTTCTCAGAATCTGTAGTATATATTGCAGTATCCTCTTTAGAAGAGCTCATTTTTCCAGAGCTTCCAGTTAAAGGAGGTAAAAAGCTACATTGAATAGAAGCAGGCTTATATTGCCCCAATTTTGGAAGTATGTCTCTAGTTAATCTAAAATGGGGGTCCTGATCTATAGCATGAGGTATCAAACAAGGAATTTTCTTACCTTTCAAAATTGAAGGCAAATAAGCAGGAACTGCTTGCATGGATGTGTAAAATATTTGTCCCAAGTTAGAACTATCGTCCAATCCAAAGCTAGATTTAACCATAGAGAATGTAATCTTCTTAGCAACCTTACAAGCTTCAGGATAAAGCAAATCGGCATGTTTGGTATCAATTATAAAATGGGTCTTTTTTGGATTAAATCCTAATGCAATTACATCAAGCATATTTTCTTCAAGGTATTTTTTTGTATCCTCAAGAGTAAGATCTTTCTTGAAAAGAAATTTCTCCTCATCAGGAAATTGAAACCAAAGTTCTGCGTCAAAAGCATCTTGTAAAAACTTAGTAAATTCCCAAGTTAACAAATGCCCTAAATGAATTGGTCCAGATGGAGATCTTCCAGTATAAAGGAAAAATTTATTCCCTTTATCATATTCATCTAAAAGCCATTTAAGATCTCTATGGGCAAAAAATATATTGCGATCAAGCATAAAATTCTTTCCAGTTAGCTTTTCAATTCTTTTTCTCAAATCATCAGATATTCTTTCAACTCCGAATTGAGACACAATTCTATCATAATCTACACTATCCGAAACTTCCCAAGGAGTAACCTTAAAATCATTCTCTTTCATGTTTAATTAAAATAAAAGCAAGATATAAACATTTCTAGGAATAATCGCTCAGAGATCTACTAAATTTGGTTAGCATACGGATCATACAATCTTGTTCTATCCATAACTATATGTCCATCCATTTCAAATCCTAGGGTATGAAATGGCCTAGCATCTTCAGGTCTACGAGTAAAAAGTTTCGCCAGATCGGCCCCCAGTAAATGGAAATGTTATTGGCAAACTTCTATCTGTATCTGCAACTGGACCAAGATCAAACCATTGTCCTGGAAGCCCAATATCTACAGGTTTAGGTTTATATCTTTCAGAAGATGTAGGTCTTCCTGGATTCATCAAAGTAGTTTTCACATAATTTCTAGGATCAACCATAAAAAGATCCAGACTAGTTCATATTTAATTATTATTGTTCTAAAAAATAAAGAGTAACAAGGCTTTTATATTGGCAAAATCAATATCCGGTGTGGGATTCATAAAAGCAGGTTTTACAGGAGGATTTCTTGGAATAGTTGCTGCAATCGCAAACGTATTTGTAGAATCTAAATTACTCGAAAGATTATCCTCCGCAGGATTATATTTAGCAACATTCTTTGGAAAGGCATGCATTAGCACAGGAGAAGTTCAATGTACTCTATATCAGAAGCTAACTACTATTGTAGCAACAATAGTTGGAAATTGTATTGCATACTTTGCAATATTTGCATTAGTAAGTTTAGCCATATCAATAATTGTAATGTGGCTAAAACCAAAAGCTTCAGAAATACAAGTACAAACTCAAGTAGTTTCCCAAGTTCAGCAACCTCAACAAACAACACCTCAAGTTACACAAGAAGTTGTTCAACAACCTCAAGTACAACAATCAGTAGAGCAAACTCAAATAAAACAACAAGAAGTAGTTCAAGAGAAACCAAAGAAATCTGTAAAGAAAGTTCAAAAAAGACCTGTTAAAAAAGCAAAGATAAAAAAGCCTAGAAATTAGATTCTAACATAGAAACATATTCTTTATATGATGGATAACGTCTCAATCTAGAGTCTATTTTGTTTAGTGCTCCGGCAAGTCTCTTTGCTTGACATGCTAAAATCGAAAGATGTTTGGTATCATCATTATCCAATATTAAAGGTAAGGCTGTGAAAGGAGCAATTCTGTCAATTCTTGGATCTGAAAGTAATTCTGCTAATGGAAGAACATTACTTTTACGAATTGTAATTTGCCTCGTAGGTTCAAGATCTAATCCAATTCTTGAAATAATAACTTTAGTTGCTGGACCACTAGTATAAATTTCAATTGCGCCCTCAGATTTTTCACCAATTTCTACTTCTAAGCCAGTAAGTCTAATACTGTCTTCTTTAGTTTCTAGAGGAATTCTACCGGCCATAATATCATTTAATATTCTTCTTTTTTCAGAAGCTAGCCCATGAGGATATGTTGCAGGCACGTAGCTATCTTCAGCTTCTCTTAACCTTTCAGCATCATAATCCATATATTGAAGCCAAATTTTTCATTTAAAAAGCTTAGCATATCAATTAAAATAACAATAACAAAAAAATATTAAATAGTTGTTACAATAGTAAATCTTGTGAGTGGTGCAAGGGGAGATGAAATGGAATTTTTTATGGTTGGTTGGTGCAGGATTATATACTTTAGGAATTATCTGGAAAGGCTATAAGTATAATAGAAATCCCATTTTTGCAAGTTATAATGTTTGGTTTTGGATTTTATCTATTGCAATGTTTATTGGGGCTTATCTTTTATATAGATATGAAAATGACTAATTATCGTGCAAAGCCCCATAAAACAAAAAATTTAAATACTATCTGTAGAATCTACTGGAAGAGGTAATTCTTTCTTATGAATGAAGACATTTCAAAACACGTTCTGAAGACCGGAACTTTGACAATAGGCGTAATTTGCAAGGACGGAATAGTCGTTGCAGCAGATAGAAGACAATCTTATGCAGGTCAAGGTGGAGGAGTTTCATACTTAGCAGGAGCTGCAAAGAAAGTACTAGAATTAACAGATAGAATGATTGCAACAACTGCAGGAACAGCATCAGATACTAGAAAAGTCTTAGAGATCTTAAGAGCAGAATTCAAACTCAAAGAATTAAGAACTAAGGAAAAAATAACAGTTCCAGAAGCAGCAAATTTCTTAGCAAACATGGTTTATGGAAACATAAGAACACCTTCAATGATCCCATCAATAACTCACTTTATCTTATCAGGATATGATGAAAGGGGCATTTACTTATATGATATATCTCCAGATGGATATATACAAGATTCGGACGACTATGTTGCAACTGGTAGCGGAATTATGCAAGCACACCCAATATTAGATTCAGAATATAAGAAAAATATGTCTATAGATGAAGGAATTGCATTAGTTACAAAATGTATAAAGGCAGCAACTGCAAGAGAACCTTCAGTAGGAGCCGGAATAGACATTTACACAGTAAAGAAAGGCGAAGTTAAACAAGTAGTTGACAAAGAAGCTATAGTAACATTTGAAACAACAAAGTAAGATTCTATGAGTGAAATATTAAAAGCAATAAAAAGTGAATTACCTAGCGGTGTAGTTAGCGAAGCTATTTTTGAAGGAGCTAACATAGTTCTTTACACAGCAGATAAAGAATTTTTCAAAAATAGTGATGAAAAAATAAGGGATGTTGTTAAAACTGTAAAGAAAAGAATTGAATTAAGAGCAGACACAAGCCTATTAGCTCCACAAGATGAAACTGAAAAAACAATTAGGGCTCTAGTTCCAGAAGATGCTGGAATAGAATCAGTAATATTTGATGTTCAAAGAAGTACTGCAATAGTAGAAGCAAAGAGGCCAGGAATAGTAATAGGTAAACAAGGATCAATATTAAAAGAAATAAAGAATTCTACAATGTGGACAATACAAACACAAAGAAGTCCAGCAATTCATTCAAAGATAACTGAAAAGATAAGGGATGTTCTTTATGCAAACAATACTTACAGAAAGAAATTCTTAAATGAAATAGGAAAGAAAATATACGAAAATTGGACTTCTGAAAAAATGGACATGTGGGTAAGACTCACATATTTAGGATCAGGAAGACAAGTAGGTCGTTCTTGTTTGCTTTTACAAACTCCAAAATCTAAAGTTATATTTGATTGCGGAATAAATCCTGGAATAGTAGAAGGGCCAGATAAGTTCCCATATCTTAATGTTGCTGAAGTTGGAGATTTAGCAAGCATAGATGCAATAGTATTATCCCACGCACATTTAGACCATAGCGGATTAATTCCTTATTTATACAAAATGGGTTACAGAGGCCCTGTGTATATGACTGCACCAACTAGAGACTTAGCAGCATTATTAGCATTAGATTTAGTAGGAGTAACTTACAAACAAGCTGAAGCTCCAATATACAAACCAGATGATGTAAAAGAAATGGTTAGACATTCCATATGTCTTAATTTCGGAGAAGTTTTTGATATAACTCCAGACATAAGAATAACTTTCTATAATGCAGGTCATGTATTGGGATCAGCAGTTACTCACGTAAATATAGGAAATGGTTTACACAATTTTGTTTATACTGGAGACTCAAATTACAGAAAAACAAGGCTCCTAGATCCAGCAGTTAACTTCTATCCAAGAGTAGAATCTGTAATGGTAGAATCAACATACGGATCTAAAGATCAAATACAACCTCCATTAGCAGAGGTGGAAGAGAGATTCATCAAATTAGTAAAAGAAACTGCCGAAAGAAAAGGAAAAATATTACTTCCAGAACTTGGACTTGGACACGCTCAAGAAACTTTGTTAAGAGTTGAAGATGCAATAAGAACTGGAAAGTTACCTGAAATTCCAGTTTATCTAGATGGTATGCTATGGGACATAACTGCGATACATACAGCATATCCAGAATTTTTAGGAAGTAATGTGAGAAACAAAATATTCAATGATGAAAATCCATTTACTTCAACTTTATTCAAAAGAGTTGGTTCTCCAACAGAAAGAAAAGAAGTAGTTGAAGGTGGCCCATGTATAGTAATAGCAACATCTGGTATGTTAGCAGGAGGAGCTTCGGTAGAATATTTCAAGGAATTTGCAGAAAGCTCAAACAATCTAATAATTTTCGGATGTTATCAAGCACCAGGTTCTCTAGGAAGAATGGTTCAAGAAGGAAATAAAGTTGTAAAAATAGACGAACACTTTGGTGGAGAAACAATAAATGTAAACATGCAAGTAGAGACAATGTCTGGGTTGTCTGCTCACTCCGGTCGTGGAGAACTTATGCAATTTGTTGGAAGAATGAATCCTAAACCTAAGAAAGTAATAATTAGCCATGGTGAACAATCAAGAGCATTAGATTTCGCATCAAGCGTATACAGGCAATATGGAATAGAAACTGTAGTTCCAAGAAATTTGGAGACTATAAGGCTCAAATAAAATCATTCAATTTAAATACGTTGATATCAAATAAATAATATTAAGAGGTTAGATGAAGCATACATTAAAAATAACTTTAATACTGTTATCATTATTCTTTGTTGCACAACTTATTGGAATATATGTAGCTCATGCATATCTTCCAGAAGTTCATGAAATAGTAAATCAATCAACAGGTGAAAAAACAAACGAGACGGTTTACAATTTACCTTATGGATTAGATCCTCCCAAGGATATTAAGCCTCAAGAATCTGTAATCTCGATAGTTATTGCATTATGTATTGCAGTTCTTCTTATGCTTCTGTTTATGAAATTAAGGGCAGAAATAGTTTTGAAAATATGGTTTTCAATAGTAGTCATAATAGGAATTTCAATAGCATTGAATGCATTTTTAATAAAAATACCTAATTCAGCAATTATTTCATTCATAATTGCTATTCCTCTAGGAATAGTAAAGATGTACAGGAGAAACCCTATAGTCCATAACGCAACTGAGCTTTTAATATACCCTGGAATTGCAACGGTATTCATTCCTATATTAGGGATTTGGTCGGTAATTATTTTGCTTATAATCCTCTCATTGTATGATATGTATGCAGTATGGCATTCAGGATTCATGCAAAAAATGGCAAAGTTCCAGATACAAAAACTAAAAGTATTCTCTGGATTCTTTGTACCTTACTTAAGAAAAGAAGATAGGCCTCTACTTAATAAAATAAGATCAATGAAAGAAAAAGAAAAATCAAAGCATCTAAAGAAAATAAAAGTGAATCTTGCAATACTTGGAGGAGGAGACGTAGTCTTCCCAATAATATTAGCAGGAGTAGTTCTTAGAACTTTAGGTTTATGGCAGGCATTTACAATTTCAATTGGAGCAACATTAGCTCTAACATACTTATTTTACAGATCTGAAAAAGGAAAATTCTATCCTGCTATGCCTTTCATAACAATAGGATGTTTCATAGCATTAGGATTAGTTTATCTAATATCTAATCTAACGGCCTAAGCCCACTTCTTGATTTTCTATCTTGAAATTCAGCATCTTCAATTCCTTGCTTAACTCTTAAACCTACAGATTCTAGAATATCTTTTTTAGGAACAGGTAGAAACAATTTAACTTTATCCATATCTTAAACCTCTATCTTGTTCTGCTTTAAATGTTAGCAAATTATATATCTCATAAAATGAATCTCTAATATATTCATTATCACAAATAGATCTTAACCATAACATTAAATCAAGATTATCTGCTATTATTAAATCAGGAGAATTAAAATTTCTTTCAAAGGTATCCATAAATCTTTTAATAGATCTTCTATCTATTCTTGGAAGTCGTTCTTCAGGACCTAATGCATCATGTAATTTTTGATATCCTAAAAAAGCATGTTCTATTTGAGCATCACTAAAGCATCCTTCATTCATATAAGCAATAAGAAATGGATTTGAGAATGCAATATCAGAATTTCGATTTCGAACATTTGAGTTGCCACTAAAAACTACCTTGGGTAATCTTGCAAATTTAATCGAATAATCATAAGGTAAATGATCATAACTCATATCCTTAAAATAAATGGTTGTTATTTAAAATTTTTTATCTATAACCTCTCTGAAGTTACAACACTAGAAAGATTTAAATAGCTTCTATTTTTTGCCCCTCCATGATAATAAAACAAGAAACAATAAATAAGGTCAAAGAACATTTCGATCTTAATATTTATGAAACTAAAGTATGGCTTGCATTACTGTCCAAAGGGATAGTTACTGCAGGAGAAACAGCAGAACTTTCAGGAGTTCCAAGATCAAGAACTTATGATGTTTTAGAATCTTTAACAAAGAGGGGATTTGCAATAATAAAAGTAGGAAAACCTGTAAGATATATCGCAGTAGAGCCTAAAACCGTTCTAGAAAGAATGAAAACAAATACTTTAAACAAAGCTCAAGAAAAAGTAAACGTTCTATCAAATCTTAAAGATACTCAAGAATACGAAGAACTAGTTCAATTACACAAAGATGGCATTTCTCCAGTAAAACTTGAAGAATTATCTGGACACATAAAAGGAAGAGCAAACTTACTATCAAAATTAAAGGAAATGATAGATGCTGCTGAAAAAGAAATAGTCATCCATACAACAGTAGAAGACTTTGAAGATAAATCAAGAGTTCTTATGTCTGTTTTAAACAAAATAAATAAAGAAAATGTGAAAATAAAGGTCTCATTAAACGGAGACTCTTACAAAGTAAAAAGAATCGCTTCAAGAAATAATCTAAAAGTAAAAGAGTCTAACCAAATGGGTAAGTATTTCATAATTGATAAGAAAGAAATGCTTTTAATGATACACCCAGAAAACAATCAAGAAGAAGTTGGAGCATGGATAAATTCACCATATTTCGCAAATTCTCTTTCTGCAATGCTTGATAAAAGCAACTAAAATGAATCATCAAGAGGTATATTCAGAAGATATAGAATCTATTAAAATAAATAAAAAGATTTATGGTGCAAGAGTATATCAAGAAGGAAATATCCCAGAAGGTTTTAGGATATGCCATGCAGGAGAGGCTATTAACTTAATTCACAATTTGCTCTCAAGAAGAAGAAATAATCTCAAGGCAAGCCTTTTAGAAGAAATGAATAGAAAGGAGATATTAACAAATACTTTTTTAGCATATTTGCCTGATAGAATTGGAGTTATTGACGCTGATTCAGGAGAAGATGCAATTGAAGCATTAGGTAAAAGCTACCCAATAAAAGATTGCGACAAAGAACAAGATTTAATATTTTCAGAAGATGGAGGAGTTAGGCTTGTAAAATACGATTCCCCAATTACAAGAAGAGGATATAATCCAGTTAGAGGTAGTAGGCCATTTAATCATGCTTTAACTGGAGATCAAAGCGAAGCTAAAAAGATTAGAGATTTAGAAACCAATGGAATTGAAGTTCATATTGAAAGAGAAGATCATATTGAAAGCTATAAAGATCAATTAAGACTTGCAAGACAAAGATTGGTAGTGAGGGACACAAGTCTTACAATAAAATGTGATTTTGATGACATTCACAAATATTTGAGTGAAGAACAAAAAGGAGTATTAGCGATTGCTAATAACTAATTTTCAAATTAGTTACATGCATCTGGCTCATTAAATCTTTAGATCCAGAACTCCAAGAATCTAAAAATTCCTTAAGGTCAAATTTAATCTCTAATTTAGCATGTATATTCTTTCCTTTAATGAATGTAACTGCATGTTTATTCTTGAAATTTGAAACAGCATTTTTCATAAGGATCGGAGGACCTATTCTAACAACTTCTTTTTTACGTTTAGCAATTATATATCCAAGGCCTTCATTTCCTCCAGAATAATGGAAATAGCTATCTTTCAAAATAAATGCTTCCTCAATCTCTCTCAAAATAAGGTCGAAAAATTTCTTTAGTTTAGTTCCAGCAATATCTCCAGGCTGTTTATCAGTTGTTAAATCCAAGTAAACAAAATCTAACTTTTTGGATTTAGCATTAGATCTAGATTTTTCAACATCTTTTTCAACAACTTCAAAAAAATTAACTGATGGATTTTTTAAGAAAGATTTTGCAGATTTCTGAAATTTAATAAAAGTCTCATGACTTAAAGCAGCTAAAGCATTTCTCTCTTTGTAAGTCGGATCTATTAAAACAACGGGACTATGAGTTTTAGCCTCATTTAATTGTATAAATACCTCATTAGTATTTTTGTAATGTTTCTCAATGTCTATAACAAGTCTTTTGTCTAGATTAACTTTAATTAATTCCTTAAGCATTTTAACAAAACTTCTATATTTAATAATCAAAAGTTCAACAGTATATCCAGAAAATCCTTTTACATAAGTCTCAGCACCATAAACTTCATTAGCTTTCATGAATCTTTTAGTTATTCTAACTTGATCCTCCAATCCTTTTATTTTACTTCTGACATAGGGACCATGAAAATAAGTCAAATCAGTAACATTCATTTCTTCAGAAGGTTTTTTTATTTTAATTACGGGGATAACCTCAAAATATCCTTGCATTCCATTAATTCTAACTACAAAATAATCTCTACTACCATGAACTCTCTCAATTTCAATGCCTTCTTTTTTAATTTTGTTAAGAATATTTTCTAAAATATCTGAAATATCTTTATATCTACTGTTAAATCTAACGAAAACATCTACATCATATTTATCTGATTTGATTAATGTATTTTTTGCAAAACTTCCTCCTAAAAACACATCTGCTTCAATTTTAGATTTTTTCAATTCATTTCTAATATTAGAAATAAGTTCTTTACTTATCTTAGAAAGAAATTTTAGAGAATCTTCCTCAGGTTTTAATAATTTTATTTGGTCAGAAATCACTTTTTTTAATTTAACTTGCATAACTTATCAAAGGCATAACTGCTTTAAAATCTATTGTTATAACTTCTTCTTTATAGTTGAAGAAAGATCTATGACATATTTGCCATCTTCCAATTTGTAAACAAGAGGTCTTTCTTTACTGAATAAATTAGGGATATCAAGCAAATATTTTCCAGGGCTTGTAACCTTTATAGTCTCCAAATCAAGAATTACAGGAGCATCAATCTCATCTATTCCCGTAATTTCACGAATGTCTTCCTCAATATTCTTTTTATCATCCGAACTAAGCTCTATGGTAATATCCTGTTCCTTCTGACCCTTTATTTTTTGTAATTTCTCCTCAGTCAAATAAAAGAAAAATCTACTCCCGCATTTGGAACATCCTTCTAATGTTTGTCTAGCTCCATCAGGGTAAACTTCTGAACAATGAATACATTGATTTGGCATAAAATCCCCGAGTTTTTCTTATTAATAAATATATGTTAGATATAATTCAACCAAGGAAAACTTCAATCTTGGAAGGATCTTTCTTTATTTCTTTTACAATTGAAGCAGGTCCTATTACTGTAAGAGAATTAGATTCTCCGGTAAGCCCTCTTGCAATCCCTCTTCTCATTCTCAAAAAGAAAGATTCCTCTTTAGCAGCATCAACTACGGCCAATTCAATTCCCTTAAACGATTTTATATGGTCCACCATAGCCATGGTATCTTCAATAAGTCTAATCTCTTCTTCAGGTCTAAGCCTTCCCTGAAGAATAACTACTTTGTTTCCCAGTATGAGGTTCAATATTTTTTTTACCCTTTCAGTTATGGTAAGCTCTCTTATTTCAGAATAAGGCATAATATGTATGCTCTGTCCTTTTGTCTTATTTTTTTTCATCATACCTCTAACATCATGTTTTATTTAAATCTCTTTATGCTTTTTTAGTCAACTTAAAGAGAGCATCATAAAAATCATTCATATTTGTCGCCTTTTTCGCAGATATGCCTACAACAGAATATTCTGGAAACGCAGCTTCAATTTTCTTTACATTGGACTTTCTTAAGTCTATTTTGTTAGCAACAACCAAAACAGGTATTTTTCTAGCAAGCAAATTTCCAATTATTGTTAAGTTAACTTGAGAATAAGGGTTTTCAGTAGAATCTAAAACAATAACCACCGCATCCATATCATCGAGCCACTTTATTGCTTCTATAATTCCTTGAGTTGCTTCCTTAGCCCTTTTCTTAGCTTCTTGTTTTGCTATTCCAAATCCCAAAAAGTCTTCATAATCTATTCTAGTAGCGATTCCAGGAGTATCTACTATTTTCAACACCATTTTCTTACCCTTATGTTCTATCTCTACTTTTTCTTTAAATTGTACATGCCTAGTTTCGTGAGGAACTTCACTAACAGATCCTAACTCTTCTCCTGCCCAGTCCATACAAAGTAAATTAGCTAGAGAGGTCTTACCAGCATTAGGAGGACCATAGAAACCTATCTTAAGGTCACCCTTTTTCTTAAATATCTTAAATAATTTAGCAAATACACCTAACATGGTTATTGGAAAGAAGGTCTTTTAATAAATCTTGCGTTAATTACCCCTCCAGGCTGCCTTTGAGATATTTGTTTAATTGTTTCATTATGTTCCTTCTTTCTAAATATAGGTATTTCAAACATTCCTGTTCTCTTGCCATCTATCTTTTTAAACGCAAAATCTACCTTCTCAGAAGACCATTTTTGTTGTTTAAGCTTTGATTTAATATCTTTATCTTGGAGCCCAGATTTTCTTGAGTTATATATGAAGTTTATAAGATTGTAAAGTTCATTAGATTCAGAGAACAAGGATTTTTGATAATTCTTCTTATACCATTCTTGAAGGAATATATATGCAACAAATCCAAAAATCAATATCAAAATCCATCCAATAATTAAGAATCCAGTTCTAGGTTTAGAACAATCCTCAGGGCAGCTATTAGAGTTTTCATTTGGATCGCAAATATTATTCAAATTACATTCTCCAAAAGGAGCTCCATCAAAGGAGATCAAATCAAGTGAAGGAGATATGTAAGCTCCAAGAGTCTCTGGATCAATATCTCCATCTATAAAGAATTCAAAAGTCTGAGGATTAGAATCCAATGCTAAGTAATCAATTCCAGAACTTAAGGATCTTAAATTATAATCTTGTTTGTAAACTCCTGCATTTTCAATATCATTTCCAAAAATCAAATATGCTGGTCCAGCAACTGAAGAAATTGGATTCGTTTGAATAGTAAATAAAGTTCCTAAAAATTCATCCCTAGTATCCTTAACTGCTTCAATTTTTTTAAAGGATATTTTTGGATTATAATTATCATTCATCCAAGCTACAACTTGATCTCTCAAAGCAGAACTATCTCCAATTTGTTTGTTTTCTATTTGAGATATATAATTCATGTTAAAGCTTTCATAACCTGAACTAAGGGGAATATTATCTCCGGACCTAAAATTAGAAATATATGCGGGAACATCTAGATCTATTAATTGAAGCATTATATTTTGATAGTCTTGTTCTGTAGAAGCAGAATTATAACTTAGCTCTAGAGAATTCAATCCAGATGTAATATTGTCTATATTTAATGTTTCTTTTATTCTCTGACTAATCCATGAAGGATATAAAGATATTTGAGAAGTAACGTTTGATATCCTCATCTTATAATCTGAAATTGTTTGATTTGCAATATCTCTTGGGCTCCCAACAAATATTCTGAACTGTTTTGTAGATGTAGATTGATTGCTAATTGCAGTAATATTAACATCAAAGTAAGAAGAGTTACCAGTAAATGAGTGATATGTAAAGTCTCCATTAACTGCTTGTTGTAATGTACCATCTCCAAAATCCCATATGGATCTATTGATTTTATCTGCAGAAATTATACTGAACTTAGTATTCTGCCCAAAAGCAACAATCTTAGGAGAAATATCAAAAGATAAACCTTTAGTTATTGATATGTCTTTTTCAAATAATTTAGAACTATCAATATAAAGTTTAAACTTAGTTTCTTTGCTGTTGATAGGTATTACAAAATTAGCATAAGATAAGTCAATAGTCAAATTATCTGCAGTTAATTTTGGATATTCATTATTTAATTCAAAAATTTGCTGATTGTATGAAGGAACCCCAAAACTTTCATAAGATATTTCATGATTGTTGAAAACTGCTTGCTGATTTGTTCCAAAAATCTTAATTGGTATGAAACAAGTACTCAATTGACAATTTCCATCATAATTCGATTGTATATAATTATCAATCTGTTGTTTAAGGCTAGTTCCAAATTCATTCCTATAAGTTGTTTCATTAATTACAAATTGAGTAGATGGGGCGTACTTTACAGTTTCAGCAAATAAATCAAAGTCATTATTCAAATATCCAAAACCTTGAGCAGTACCGCAATTAGGTTCAGAAGTTTCTCTTCCTATTTTGTAATTGTTGCTAACTGCAGTAGTTATGCAGACATAGTAATCATCATAAGAGTGAGAAGAATAGTTCACTGCACAGCTTAATTCATCTAAGTTTTGAGAATTCTGAGGAAGTCTACATGATCCTAACAAATTACCTGCAAGATTGTAAAGCTTCATAGTTAAATTAGAACTTCCAGTTCCCTGTCTTATTTTACCCCCTAAAATTTTAGCAGGGGATGCAGGAATGTTTATTTTTTCACAATATTCTTTTCCAACAACTATCGGAGCTTCATTAGTATTAGAAGTATTATAACATCCAGTATGTTTTATTCCACAACTCTCCCCATTACCTTTATCGCTAGTCAAAATTTCACTTTGATCTCCAAGTACATCCACATAAATGTTAGGGCTACAACTTGAAGGGGCGTTAGTATTTATGGTAATTTTAGCATCAGTTACTGAAATACCATTGCCATCAATTCCAAATCCTACAAAGTTTCCTTTATCATTGATTGTCAATTGATTAACGCTTCCAGAAGAAGAATAACTGTTTAAACATCCAATTGGGCTGCAAGTATAATCATCTCCTTCAACAAGATTTTGAGACCTTAATAATTCAATAAGAGTTATGTTTCCTTCAAAATTACTTGTTAACAATTTATCCCCTGGATAATTTGCAAAACTCAATCTTATGTTTCCAGTTATCTTATCTCCAGAAGAATAGCTTGTAGCAATATTATTTCCTAAGTAATTTACTCCTGCAAATGCACCAAGAATAAAAAAGAAAGTTAACACTGAAGCAACTACAATTATCAAAGTTTTTTTATTGACTAAATTAATTTTCTTAATCATTTTTTTTAAAAATTTTAATGAAATATATTGATGCTATCAATATTATTGAAATAATAAACTCCCTTAATCCAAAAAAGCTAAGTTCAAAGCTTAGAGATCCGCAAGGAACAACCAAAGGATCTTTATTACATGAAGCTGAACCTAATATCGTATTATATGTTAGAGTTTTCCTTCCATTTACACATTCACTTTCACTTGTTGTCCATGCACAATCATCTCTAGGTCCTGCAGAACCTCCAGTATTACAACCAGTAGAATTAGAACCATAGTTTGTAGCTCTTACTCCACATCCAGCAGTAGAATTCCAATAACATTTCAAGAAAGTGCATATAGGAGGATTTCTTCCATAAGACGCTAAAGGAATTGAAGTATCGTTATTGGAATTACATGAATTCATTGAAGTAAACTCTTCACATCTATTGATTTGATTACTTGATCTTTGACAATAGTTTTGCCCATTCTGACTTCCAGAGTTGCTACATTGAAAACCAATAGGGCAACAATCATCTGCAGTTCCAGGGATAGTATCTCCACCAGTACAAGCATTATTCTCAAGGCTAGTAGATAGAGAAGTGTATTTTGATGAATAATAGTTATTTCCATTATTCAAGCATCTTCCAATAGTAAAATCTCTTTGGAAATTTGCAGTGGCCCCACTAACAGGATGGGTAATAGAAACAGACATATGTTTGTCATTAAGACTGTTAGAAACATCATCATAAACTACGGTGCCTCTATAAGCTCCAAATCCTTCATAGCTAGACCAATTATTATTCCAATTATTGTCCCAGAAAGTCCAATCAAAGTTAAGAGAGCTATAGTCTACACTTCCAGATGAAGATATAGTTACAGGTGCTCCAAATGTTCCACAGCTTAAAGGAGAATTCTGAGTCTGAGAAGGACAATCTCCTCCAAGGCATCTTACATCATTACAAGAGTTGACTACATCTATAACAAAACTATCTGATGAACTAAAAGGTACTGTTTGAGGAAAATAAGGTTCAGATTGTTGAGGGGAATGGTAAACAAAGTCATCTAATTCGGGTTGATTTATGTAAGCCAAAGCAAAAGGACTAGCTACAACTAACATTTGCTTCTCGTCAAATCCATAATTTCCAGAAATATCTGTACACTTAAGTCTAATGTTAACTTGTCCAGCTCCTCCAAAATCTCTTCCAAAGACCAAGTTAAAGCTAGCATTATTATTTGTGTATGTTTGGCTTCCCTGTTTGATTGTCCATTCAGTCCTCAAAGGGCCAATTTGACTGCTACACTGGGAAGTAAAGTTTATTTCAGTGTCTCTGAAATAAATTCCTTTATGTATTGGAGCTGCAACAGCAATAACTGGATCAGAATAAGAGCATATGCTACTATTATCATAATATATCGCTTGTCCAGATTGAATAACTGGGAGATTGCTCTTGTTAGCAGTAAAATAAAGTTCTAATTCGTTTCCCTCACTTCCTCCAAGAAAACTAGCAAATAAATTTCTCATGCCATTGTTTGAGAGATCTATAGAAACTTTAGCTTCATTATTTCTAACAGGAGCGAGGAACTTGATTATTTCATCATTGCTAATCAAATCTCTATCATAAACATTTATCGAAACGTTATCTCCATCAGATATTCCAGAAGTTTTAACACTAGCAACTAAGTAACTTCCAGAGCAAACACTAGATCCTGAAGATATAGCGCTTCCATCATAATATGTCCATTGAGGATTAAATATCCTAGGGTTTCCAGAAACACTTCCAATACAACAAATCTTCAAATTATAATTATTAGAATTTGCAAGCTCAATATGAGAATTATCGTTATTTGACAAAGAAACAACTTCGACTTCTCCATTGCCACAAGAGTTGGAGGTACTATAACAAGATAAATCGCCATAACATACATCAACAGGATAAGCACTTCCAGAATAATCGGGTGTCTGAGCGTGGGCATTAGTATTAGAACTCAATCTTAAAACTAAATTTTGAGGATCTGATCCAGGAGAGTTAACTAGGCAATTATGAGGGTTGGCTCCAGAGTATTGATGCCCAAAAATAGTGCTATAACATACAGGATAGTTGTAATTATTTGAGCCCCATGTTTCCCCGTGAGCGTTTGTAGTTGAAGATATTCTGAATATGGTATCATCAGAATTTATACATGCAGTTTGCGCAAAAGCAAAGAAGGCGGAAAAAATAGCAAAAAGAGGTACAAAAAAGAGAAATCTCATCACTATCTTCATGATATCTAAATCCGTCGCATGTTTATAAATAATTGCCTTAAATAACATAACAATTATTAGCCCTTAACAACACCTAGCGGTTTGAGTTTTGCGACCATTTTTCCTATGCCCAAATCATTGCTTACTCTAACAACTTCATTAACATCTTTATATGCTTCAGGAGCTTCATCAACAGCGCCTTTGGCTCCTGCTTGCAATACCACTCCAGCATCAGACAGTTCCTTGCTTAACATTTTAGGGGTTATTTTCTTAGATGCTTCACTTCTAGATAAGACTCTTCCAGCACCATGTGCAGTAGATCCAAGAGTAAGTTTCTCGGCTTTACTAGTGCCAGTTAAAACATATGAACTAGTCCCCATACTTCCAGGAATAAAAATTGGACACCCAATCTTCTTATATTTTGAAGGAATTTCTTTGCTTCCAGGCCCAAAAGATCTAGTAGCGCCCTTTCTATGTACAAGCACTTTCATCTTTTTGCCATCAATTTCATGATCTTCAAATTTAGCGATATTATGGGCTAAATCATAAACTAAATTTATCTTAGAATCTGAAAAGTTTTTATCAAAAACATCCTTTACTTGATTCATTATCAATTGCCTATTCGCAAATCCAAAATTAGCAGCACACCCCATAGCAGATAGATATTCTTTTCCAAGATTCGAATTTATAGGAGCATAAGCAAGTTCTCTATCAGGCAAGTTTTCTATTCCATATTCTTCTTCCATTTTCTTAAGATAATCCGAAGCTATTTGATGGCCAACACCTCTACTTCCTGAATGAATCATTACAGCTATTTGCCCAATTTCTTTTATCCCCATAACTGCAGCAGCTTCTTTATCATAAATTTCTTCAACTTTTTGTATCTCCAGAAAATGATTTCCAGCGCCAAGAGTTCCCAATTGATTCATACCTCTACCTTTTGCTTTTTGAGATACCTTAGAAGCATCAGAATCTAAAATTACTCCCTCATTCTCACATAATTCTTTATCTTGTTTAGTACCATAACCCTTCTCAATAGCCCAGTCTACTCCTTTAGTCAGAACATTATTAATCTCCTTATTATCTAATCTAAAGTTACTTTTCTTTCCAACTCCTGAAGGTACAGATTCATAAATTTCTTTTAGTACTTTATCCCTCTTAGGAATAAACTGCTTATCTTCAATATTAGATATCAAGAGTCTAACTCCGCAATTAATGTCGTACCCTATGACTCCAGGGCTTACTATTCCCTTCTTAGCATCAAAAGCAGCAACACCTCCAACACATGCTCCATATCCGACATGTACATCTGGCATTGCAAAAGAATGCCCTACAATTCCAGGAAGTTTGGCAACATTAGAAATCTGTACAAGGCATTGTTCTTCAACATTAGAAAACAAATCTTCTGAAGCAATAATTTTTCCAGATACTTTCATAGAATTACTCTTAGGGAGTTCATAAACATATTCAGATATTTTTTTTATTTTTTCTTTCATATTAATATTTCATAAGATGTTTAGGATCTAAACATCAACTACTACTTGACACCCCCATTTACCATCTTCATTTCTAACATACATTTCAGCATATGTGGGAGATTTAATTGCATCTAAATCTTCATAATTAGAGGAACTATCCCCATAAACTATGGCTTTTATTTTAAATTTAGAAATTTTAACTGACGATTTAGAAACAACAAAATTTTCAGCATCAAACAGGTAAATTAGTTCCTCAATAAAATTGTAAAGAAGAGATTCATAATCTTTTCCAGATACAGAAAGTTCCTTCTTGTTAGAACTTTTAATTTTCTGTCCTCTTGAAAACAAATTAGAAATTGCTAGAGATACATTTTCAAACATTTGTTCTATATCTTGCCCATTAGCTCTAAATTTAACATCTCCTGTATGCTTCAAAAATTCAAATTTTTTCATAATTTAAGGTAGAAAAATATCTTTATATTTCTAACTTATTCAATATTTTAGGGTACCCACAAAAATAATCTCAGTTTTATGGGATCAAAGTCACTATTGCTAGAACTTATTATCCTCTCTGCCGAAAAAACATCTCCGACATAATTGGATTGGCCGCAAGCACTACTAACATCACAAGCTCTAAGTTCAAAGCTAATATAACTTGGAAGACTCGAGTTTATGAATGCAACAGTTCTAGTCATCGAATTAACATTCCTAGAAGAAACGATTTCTTGTCTTAGATCTTCTCTTATACTTACATCTGCAAGAATATCTCTTGATAGTTCAGAAAGGGACAAGTTGTTAGAATTGGAAGCAGTCTGTCTATAAAAAAATATAAGCACTCCAGATATTAAAGTAACTGCTATAAGCAATTCTACGATTCTAATAAATCCTTTATTATTTACCATACCATCACCAGAAGATCAGCAGATTGTTTTTTTCCGGAGCTCAAGATCACTCCAACTTTATCAGATCTAGACAATACTTCAAGGCTGCTAGGTATTTCCTTTAAAGCAGAGATTTCAGTACCATTATTAAATACCACTTTAAATCCAAACTCAACTCTGCTTGGAAGATTAAGTCTCCTTTTTAGTTGAGTGTAATTGGCATAATACTCATCCTTAAGATTTTCGAAAAGATCTTGAAAGTAAATTTCAGAGTTTTCAGAAGAAGACACGTAAAAGTCTCCGGAAGAAATCTGGCTTCCTGACTTAACTGCACCGTTTCTAAATCCCTTAGAATACTCAATTCTTACGAATCTATCCGCAGGTCTATCAAAGTAAACTACTCCATTTTGAGTATAAGAATTAATAACATTTCCAGAAGAGTCTTTTACACTAGCATTATACCCCACATTAATTCCTTCTATAGATATCCCTACGACGGGTGCTGTAACTCTTTGATCTAAAAGTATCGAGTAAGTATCAACTTCTTTTTTAGTTTCTTTAGAAATCTCTATCCAAGCATAGTCCATAGTTGACTTAAGAGTTCTATTGCTTTGCAGAGGATTAAAAAAAACGAAAGCTGATACAAGAAAAGCTATAAATATAATAAATGAGATTACAAATTCTAGATGACTAAGCCCTCTTTTAAACATCAATTTAAAAAAATGAAATTCATTTATATAAGTTGCCCTTAACACAACATGGATCTAATAAAAGAAATAAAGGAAAAAAAAGAGCTAAAAAGCCTACCAAATGAGCTCATAGACTCAGTTTTAAAAAATTACTTGCAAAAAAATAAAATAAAAGACGCAATTTCTGATAAAAATAAGAAAATAATAATAAAAGAAGTTAGATCAGAGTTAAGAAAATATACCGGACAATATGTTTCAAATTCAGACATTAAATCAAGACCAGATTTATTAAAAGAACAAAAATTCGAGGATCTTTTAGGCAAACATAAATCTACTAAAGAAAGATTCGAAGATTATTCTTTAGTAAAAGAGATGATTCAAAAAATAAATCCTTCAACAATATTAGATTTGGGGTGCGGATTAAATCCATTGGCTATAGCAAATGACAAAACTAAATATTATGCATATGACATAAATTCAGATGATCTTGAAGTAGTAAAAGGGTTCTTTAAATCTAAAAAAATTCAAGGATTCACATTTCATGAAGACATAAGAAAGATAGAAAAATTTCCCAAAATAGACCTTTGTATAATATTCAAAGTACTAGATATATTAGGAGATAATAGAAATGAAATCTCTAAAGAACTAATGGAAAAAATAGATTCAAAATACTTTATAGTAAGCTTTGCAACAAGAACTTTATCTGGAAAACCAATGAACTCGCCCTATAGAAGGTGGTTTGAAAACATACTCAAGAGTCTAAATTATAGTTATCAAGTAAAAAGAACAAAGCAAGAGTTATTTTATATTATCCAAAAATAATTCATTGTAAAAATAGATTGGCACCCGTAGAAATCAAGAAAGCCGCAATTGTCATAGCAAAAGAGTGTTTCATTCCAGCCTTTATAGACCCTTCAGATAATTTTCCTATTGCAAGACCGCTAAATATCCCCTGAAGCAAAAGCATATAGAGCATAGGCCTAGAAAGGTCATCAGAAGAAAATTCAGTTTTGGAAGGGATATTTATGCTTCCAAGAGTGCCTGTACCAACCCCTTCTATTCCTCCAACAGTTTGAACATCTTCAGTTAAAGGAATGATCTTGAATTGCATAACAAGCATTATTCCTATGAATATGAAGAAAATAATATACCCTTGAACGACAAGGCTAGATATTGCTGCAGCTCTTTCTTTCTTTAGTTTTTCAACTTGATAAATAGAAGATGCTACAGAGTCCAATATATCATCTATTTTCCCTCCGGCCATTTCAGCTTGTTTAATCAGATCAACTGCTCTTCTAACAGTTAAACTGCCAACATCATCTGCGAATGTATCAAATGCTTTGCTCATAGGAACTCCTATAGATATTTGATTTGAAAGTTTTGCAATATTATCTGTTAATGATCCAAAGTTCTTGTTTCCCATATTCTTTATGCTCTGACCAATTGGAGTTCCACCCTTAACATTTTCAGCAAGAGCTCTGGCAAACTCAAGAAACTGCTCATTCTTGTTTTTTTCAGAATTAGTCTCAACAACTGTTGTTACAACAAAAGGAAGTAGTATTATAGCAGAAGCAATTCCCATAAGAAAATAAAAAAGATTTTCTTTAAAGAAAAAAATAAAACCTATTGCTGCTATTCCCAATCCAAAGACAATTCCAATCCAGTGAGCTTTTTTTAAAATCATTTTAGTAATCCGGTTGTTTTATGTGTAAAAAGGTGATGAATAAAACATTCACTATGGCCACAAGTCCAATTATTGCGGCAGTCATCTGAGAAGCATTAAATCCTGTATTTATCCTAGATACAGATATTATCACAAGAAGCATAACCATTATCATAGGAGTAGCAATTACTATGCTTATGTACAGGTCCATAAAAGTTTCGGCAGATTTGTTAGCTTTCTCTCTTTCAAGTCTATATTCTAAAAGTAGACTATCCGCCCTTTTCTCAAAAAATTTCCTCATATCTCCTCCAGAATTTATTGTTATTGCCATTCCGTTAAGCAATTCAGAAAATTTAGTGCTAGGGCTGGAAAGAGAAACGTTCCTTAAAGCAGTAGATAAGTCATATCCATAAAAATTAGTTTGATTAATTATCTTTCTAAATTCAGTTCCTGCAAATTTGTATTCTCCAGTTGTAGCTATTATCTTGAATAATTCTATAGGCTCAATTCCACTTCCAGATACAGAAGCCATATGTATAACCACAAAAGGTATTTCTTGATTTATTCTTTGTGCTATTGCCCTTTTTTCAGCTCCAGGATAGATATAGAATAGTGCAAATGTAAACAACGGAGCTGCTAAAGGTACCCAGAATAATTTGATAAATCTAGCAATATAAGATCCAGAATATAATTTAATAGATAATGCTAAAAGATCTACTGAAAAGATAATTAACAATCCCATAATAATGAGGCCTATAAAAACTGATATAAATGTGGAGAAAAACATCATAGACAAGTAAGTCGTAGACAAAATATTCAAATTACTTTTCCTAAGATCTAATATTAATGGTTTAAATGACCCATTATCAATTAATCTTTGAGAATTATCTAAAAAAAACTTATTTGAAATTCTTGCATACCAATTACTAGTTTTTAGAAAATCTGTTTGTTTGGACTTATCTTTTTGTCTATTCTTTATTTTTTTTAATAAACTTGAATCAATGTTAAGATCTGCAAGAGAATCATTTTTAGCATCATTCAATGTCAAGCTACGATCATCATTCCCCATAAATCAAACAAGAGCATTTGCTTTATATATCTTTTATACAGAACTAATTCCAAATCTTTGTAAAACCTCTTTAGGGTTTCTATAATACTCGATAATCACCTTTCGCACATCATCAAAAGAAAAGACTTTTCTTCTAAACAATTCATATAATAATCTTGATCTGTATTGAAATTCACTCTCTAAATCTTTCATATCCAATCCATATCTGACAGATATTTTTTCAAAAACCTTGCTATCTTTCTTAAAATAAAAAGTATCTTCTCCAGCATTCCACACAAAAGGAGTATTAACTAAAATCATTCCATCTTGTTTTACATTTACTATCTCTACTATTTCTCTTAATCTTCTAGTTTCATTTTTATTAACAAATGCATGAGTCATTATAGCAACACAATCAAGAGAATTAACAAGTGTAGGAGATAATTCAATTGGAGGAGTCTCCAAACGTTTTATTAAAGTATCCACAGAATCAGCGTGCATAGTGCTTATAGAAGGATGTCCTGAAGCCATTCCCTGAAATAGTACGAATGCCTCTTTTCCTCTAACTTCTCCAACAATTACATAGTTAGGATTTTGTCTGAATGAATTTTTCAATAAATCAAATAGATCAACCTCTCCAACTCCACCGCTACTTATTGAAACTCTAGCAACCGCAGGTATCCAGTTATCTCTAGGCAAATTCAATTCTCTTGTATCCTCAATACTTATTACATGAGATTCTGGTGGAATGAAAAATGCTATTGCATTAAGCAAAGTAGTCTTACCAGAAGAAGTACCTCCTGCTATGAATATATTTGCTTTATATTGGATTAACATCCAGAAATAAGCAAGCATTTCAGGGCTTATTGTCTTAAATGAAATAAGTTGGGTAGGTGTCAAAGGAGTCTTAGTAAACTTCCTTATTGTAAATGTAGGTCCTTTAGAGGTAACATCTTGAGTATAAGTAGCATTTACACGGCTACCATCAGGAAGCGATCCATCAAGAAGAGGGTTAGAATAAGAAACATATTTTCCAGCTCTTTGAGCAAGTTTCTCAACAAATCTAGCAAGTTTATCTAGATCATTAAATTTCAAAGTAGTTCTAATATTGTGGTAGTTTCTATGTACTATGTAAACCGGAGTATTTACTCCATTACATTCTATATCCTCTATAAAATAATCTCTAAGCAATGGTTCAACATCATTAAAGCCGACAAAATCTCTATAAAGATAATATAAAATTTTTTCATAACTTGAATCTTCTATTTTGATATTAAGCTCCTTCATTATGAACTTAGCAGTTTTATTGATATACTCCATTATTTTTTCAGGAGTCTTTTCAGTAACTGCACTAACATTAATCAGTTCTATCATCGCATCTTCAAGTCTTTTTATTGCATCTTTATCGCTATCTTTGAGATATGGCTCTTCAATATCATAAACTAACTCTTGTATCTTCTCGTCCCAATATATATGGGCATTAGCAAAAGGTTCTATCAATGAATATCTGATATCTATCTTAGTCTTATCATCTATTTTTGGAAGTATTGGGATTACAGGATTAGGATTTATTTTAAAATTGACCATTCGCACCTCTAATAGAGAAAATTCTTTATGAATTTAAATCTATCCCAATGTTAGTTTTCTTGAGTAATATCTATCCAAGGTCTTCCATTGACATTGCCTCTATTTTCCATAAAGAACTGGTAAGGGACACTAGCCGGAGAAAATTCTCCAACAGCGCCATCAACTCCATTATAAGTTAAGTTGTAGTTGTATCTAATAGATAGAGTTATGTTATAACTATCTCCAACTTCTTGTGTTAAAACATCTATTCTGCCAAGCCCTATAAGCACTCCAGGTTCAGAATATCTAACATTAGATTCAGGAAGAACATAGTTTATAGTTTCTCTTGAAGAATCTACAATTATTGAACCTTTATCTAATTTCAAATTAACTTTCCTCTTATTTCCAGGAGCATCAAGAGTTTCAGTTATTTTAGAGTCTATTAAGTTAAGAGATTCTATTGTCTGTTCAATAACTCTTCTATCTCCAAACTCTTTTATTTTAGGCGTCAGTATAGCAAGAACTAATCCAATTAAAGCAAGTCCTATCAAAGTATAGATTACTGTTTCTACCCAAATTTGACCTCGCCCATTCATTATAATGAAACATCCTCATAACATGGCTGAAATTCTACAGTATCTGAAACAGAACATATCTCTCCAGATTTAGTCATTGCAGATATCTCCGCTTTTCTATAAATTTTAGATGTAACATATGTTCTTTGTCCACCACTTGAAGGGAAAGATAGAGCTTCATTATATTGCCCAGAACTCCCGACCATTCTAATGTTTTGATTTGTAGTACCTTCGCGTATTTCATAAACATCAGAGTTATCATTTTCATCTATCAATGATAATTTAACTGCAGATATTCCATCCTTATTTATCTTAATAGAGAATCCAGTTTCTCCAGTAGATCCAGAGGATGCATAACAATTAAATTTGCTTTGAGGAAACTCAACACCATCAAGAGCATCAAGACACTCTTTGCTCTTGCCCAATTTATCATTAACAAAAGGAAGAACTACTGAAAACAAAACTCCTGCAATAACTATTGTAAGAACAAGTAATAATACAGTAGCAATAACTGGACTAACACCTTTTCTAAAAGAAACAACCATCACCATATATATCGATGTTAAAAATAGTTTTTATACCTTTTCAACCACTATAAGAAATAGTCAATCCACTACTTTCAGGACAAGTATATACTATTTTACCAGTCCCTCTTTCAGCAAGCAATTTAGGAATTATCTTAAATTTTGTTCCTGAGCTAACTGTAGTTTGTAAACAAGCAAAAGAAGATTCTCCTATCTTTACAGTACCAGACTCAAAAGATTGATCTACAAGCGCAAGATCGTCAATTGATCCAGTAGATTCATCATACTTCAAAGCCTTTATTCCATATATGGGAATATTTCCTACGTTGTTTATATCTATTGCAGAATAAGATCCGCCATTTCCATTATTGCATTGAGATGCACTTTCTACTATCTGAGTTTCAAATCGAACTTCATCACAAGAAGTTTCAACCACTTTGCCATTTTTGACAGCACTCTCAGATAAAAAGCTCCTTGACCAAATGAAAACTATGGCTCCAAGAACAAAAACCATTGCTATAAGCAATACAGTAGCAATAACTGGACTAACACCCTTTCTAAACATAAAAACCTAAAGCATGATTGATTTTTATACCTTTACGAGAATTACCGTATTAATTCCAGAGTCATAACTATCTAAAAACTTAAATATGCAAAATATTCGAAGAAATTATGATTAAAGATTCTGATTTGTTAAGACTTGGTGAAAGGGGGGGAGGTAGAATTAATTCTTGGGAGAAGTATGAAATCTCTAAGAAGTTGGTTTGGTAAAAAGTCAAGAAAATATGAACAATTAAGCTTTAATGATCAACTTGCATTAGTCAGAGCATCATTAGAAAGTGATTATGAAGGTTTAAAAAAAATAAAATACGCAAGCTCTTTTGGATGGTTTATACCAAATACTACAGTTTCTAATTATGGCGGCACATTAGTCGCACAGGATGGCGAAAGAAAAGAAACATATTTGGGAGATCTTGTTTATGAATATGAAAAATCCTCTAAAACTGGAGTATTTCATTCAAGGGATGACAAAACAAGATTACTAGATGTAAGTGGTAAGTCTGATTGGTTAGGAAATGATCAAATGCGTAAGCAATTTTTAGAATTGCTTACTGGTTATAATGGGACCACTCAAGGATTAGAAGAAGAAATTCAAATAAATTTAATAGAAAGAACATTTACGCATGATAGGATTATGGTCCCTGCAATTAAGTTGATCGATGGAAATCCTACAATCGATTTCCTTCCAGGGGACTATCGTAATCCTAAGTCCAAACTTTATTCTTTAGGTAGAATGGTTCAACCAGATTCAATTACAGTTAATCTCTTTCTTAACTACGGCATCTGAACATAAAACGGGCTTATTATCTACCCAAACAAAAGGTTCAACTGTAATTTCTTGAACAGATGAAGGAACCACATTATAATTATAATTTGCACAGAAAGTATCTCCCGGATTAAGATAATCTTCATTATTACAAGAAGAAACAAGACCTTCTTCTACATTGTTGAGAGTCTCTCTAAATACTCTTCCAGAGTCTCCTATTTTTACATAAGCTCCATCTACTTTGAATAAACCTCTATTTGTGATATTCAAATTTATAATTGAATAACTTGGATTCACAGGAGAATTAAGATTACATGATACAGAATCTATTGAAAGTTTAATATCTACATCACATTGAGGGTTGTCACTAGGTAATCTAAGTCTTAGAAAATAAAATACTGCACTTGATAAAGCAACAGCTATGGCTATAAGTAAAACATACCCTACCATAAGGCTAACTCCTTTTTTATTCAACTGTAACAAATTTTTCACCATCCTCTTGTCTTATCAATACAAAATAAAAGTTTTGCCCAGGTTTTAAATTAAAGGTATAATCAAGACCATTAATTCTGATAGTTGCAGTATTATCAATCTGAGACCTAGTAACCTCGACATTTCTTCCACTTGCAATTCTAAGAGTAACGTAGTTATTGCTAAATATAGAAACTGCACCAACCACATCAAAGGTCTGATAATAATATGCAGATAAATTTTGAGAATCTCCATAAACAAAGGCAACATCTTCATTTCCTATTAATTCGCCATATTTTCCTATTAACTGCGATGCAAGATCACTTACATTAGACACATTATTTATCACGCCATAATCCAAAACTCTTTTTGTTTCAAAGCCTATCTCTTTGGCAAGATCGAAAAAAGCTTCTGGTTCTTTTCTAGCATTACTTTCATTATAAATTCTAGATAAACTTATCAATAATCCAACTATTATAAGCGCAGCAATTAAGAAAACCTGACCCCTCTTATTCATCATTATCAGAAGTTAATCTAATTTTTAAAATGTACGTTTGAAAAACAGCGTAGGCGGGGAGCTTGCTCGACGCAAAATATCCGTTTGACCTCAAGTCATCCTCAACATTGCTTCCCTGTAAGCACCGAAACTTCTGCTTAGGGCTGCTCCGATCAAGGCCTGACCCATTTCACAGGAGTACGGTCGAACAGGACAATATCTCAACGTCCGACAAGAGACGAATATCATCCGTTTCACGCACTCCTTTAAGTTCACTTGAAGCCCGCGGGTGT
>CAZRMJ010000006.1:0-32478 GCA_964601175.1 Candidatus Woesearchaeota archaeon
TTGTGCCATGTCGGCTTACAACTAATCTTTTTTATTCTTATTTAAAGATAACTAATTACAAGTAAGACTAACCCTCTAAATGCAAGTCTCACTAAAGAAAACTTATTCGGCTGATTAATAAAATTAAAAAATTTAGCCGAACAAACTTGCTAGACCAGCTGCAGATTCAGAAGGTTTCTCTTCTTTCTTCTCTTCCTTTGCAGGTGCAGCTTGTGAAGCGCCTCCTGCGGCAGGTGCAGCTACAGCAACATTTGCATTTGCAAGCTCTGCGCTAATATCAACGCCTTGTAAGCTAGCAACTAATGCTTTTAGCTTTGATTCGTCAACTTGACTTCCTGTAGCATGAATAACTTTCTTCAAGTTTTCTTCATTTACTGGATGTCCAAGCTTATGCAATAACAAAGCTCCGTAGATGTATTCCATTATTGACCCTCCTTTGTGATTATAAGTTTCTCAATGGCTTTTTCTTCTCTTCCAGCCTTAGCAATAAAGTATCCAACAGTCTTTTCAGTTACATAATTAACATTTATAGCAAAACCAAGAGCTTTCTTTATAGACTCTCTTAATTCTTCGAGTGTCTTTGGTTTATCTATTATCAAGCTAGTATAAATCTTGTCTTCTTTAGAATCATAAGCAACAACTGGAATAAAACCAACTTTCATTGGACTTACATTAAGTTTTCCAAGTACGCTCGCAACATTAGCCTTTATTTCTTCTCCAGCCTTAGCAACAATTGCTCCTTTGATTATCTCTAATTTTCCATCGGTTACTTTAACCTTAAGGCCTACTCCTGAAAGTTCAGATATTGCAGGTCCAGCAACCAAATCTGTAGGTCCAGGCTCAACTTCAATGTCATTAGGAGCTATGTCTCCAGCCTTAGCCCTTCTAGAACTTTGAAAATCTGTCAATGTTCCTGAAAGTTCAAAAGGTTCAACATCTGAAAATAACAAAACATAATCTGCCGAAAGATTTTGTTTCAAATTTTGAATTCCACCTTTTTGTACTGATTCAATAGCTTTCGTTATAGAACTTTTTTTAGCAACTCTTAATTCTGCCATCCCTCTTAATTTCTTCTTTATTTCATTGAATTGCTTTCCAGGAAGTCCTTTAGAAGAAGCAATCATAACTGTTCTATTTCTAGATATTAAATTAGCCAAATCCTTTACAGTCTGCTTTTTGCTCTCAGAAACATTAGTGACGTGCTCATTCTTTTTTTCAGCCATTATTTGATCTGCACCTCAACAGGTTTGGTCATCGTCAATTTTATAAGAGAGCTCTTAACATTATCTACTTTCAAAGGCAATGCTTGAATTATTCCTTCATAAATTGATTTTATGTTTTCCATTATCTTATCATCAGACATACTTATTTTTCCAACAGCAATTTTTATGCTTGCATCTTTAACTCTTATTTTAGCAGATTTTGATATTTTGTTAAGAGTATTCTTTATGTCAGCATCTTCATCCTTCATCATTACTCCTAATTGTGGAGAAGGCATTTTTCCGCTAGGTCCTAAAACTTTACCAAATGTGCTAGCTACAGAGGGCATCAGAGAAGCATGAGCTATAAAGAAGTCATACTTCTTTACAAGTTCTTTCAAAAGTTTCTTATCAGAATATCTAGCAAATTCAGGTTTAGTAATTGTAGGTACAAGAGTGCTTTTTTCATTAAGAAAAGCGCAAACTTTCTTTTCCTTAAACTTATTAGGAACATCAACTATAAATGATAAATTTGTTTTTCTAATGTCTATTCCCTTCAGATTTACAATTAAATCTACAGTTTGATCGAACTTGCGTTCTTTTTCACTCTTAAGTTGCTTTAATGCTTGATTCAGTTCCATTTTGCGCGTCTTCTACAGTCTGCTTCAACTCTCAAAACAAGAGTCAAAGATGTAGTTTAATGACCTCAATGCCTAATTTAATGGCTTTATAAAGATTGCTGTTAAATCAAATCCTCAGGTTTATATAATTCAGATTTTCAGTAATTCCATGGGTTTTTCATTAAGAAAAGCAACCGTCGCAGGAATTGCAGCTTTATCTCTAGGAGCAGGATATCTTTTATTTAGGGATGATCAAACTTCACCTCCAAATAGAGATTATGAAAATAAACAAGTAAGCACCTCTTCAAATTCAGATAGCTCTTATTCAAATAGAATGGTAGTAAGTATACCAGATGCTACAATTCCACTTAATGATCAAAAACAAGAAAAATCTGCAAGATATCTAGAACTCCTAACAAAAGGAAGCTTAGAAGATATAACCACTTGCCCTAGAGATTTACAAGATGACTGGATCTTTGCATTAGAATTTGTCGGTGAAAGAAAAGATTATGAAAATATAAGTCTAAGTAATAGAGATTGGAAATCATTTTATGGCTCTTTTAAACCGTTAATGGATTCATTAGATAGAACTCTTCAAATAAAAAAAGGAATAGTCTCTAGAGTATTAAAAGAAAAAATAGATCGTAGAGAAGCGTTATATTTCAGAGATCCCTCGACTATAGAAAATCCAAAAGAAAAAGCAGATTTAGAATCTCAAATTGCAGATGCTTCAAGACAAAATTATTGGTATGAAACCATAAGTATGGGAAGAGACGGTCGACAAGTAATAATCACAAGAATAGAACCTGGAGAAGATAGAGAACTGTTAAATTTATATCAAAACCTAACCACTATAAGACAAGAATTGTCGACTCTTATAAGAAATGTTAAGTGATGCCTCAATTATTTAAGACTTGCAAATATTCTTTTATTCTATCTACTGTCTGAGGTATCAAGAATTTCTCTATCTTTTGTTCAAACAAATAATGTAAACTAGCAAACTCTGAAATTCTATACAAATTATTTTTCTTTTCAACAAGCATGATATCTCTCAATCTTTTAAGTTGTCTCCTAATATTGCTTTCTGCAATTCCTTTAGCCTCAAGAGAGTTATCAGATCTTATTTGAGTAACTAAATCTCTAACTTCAAAAGATGTTAACTCTTTCTTATCTTTACGAGCATCTTCTAATGCAAGTAAAATATCTACAACAATATCTCTAGAATCCCCTGGTTGTAACAATCCAAGAGATAAACATATCTTCCTTATGACTTCTCTTTTAGAAGAATCATATGGCTTTTCATATTTTCTAAGCGTAATCTCATGCAAAGGTACATCTCTAGCCATAATCATCTAAAAACCATAATCATTATAAATCTAATCTTTCAATGCATAAAGTTGTAAAATGGAATTGGTGGCTTTTTTAGGTAATGATAAAGAAACTTGGGGTCAAGTAACAGGTCTAATAAATCATGGAGACTGGGAAAAAATAATTCTTGTAAAATCCAAAACATCCGAAGATTATAATTCTCCAAAAGAAGCAGATATAATTACAGTAGATACTTCAAGGCCATTAACTGAATTAAAAGAAGACATAATAAAAAAAGTAAAAGATAAGTTTTCAGGATTTGATGCTCATGTTTCAATAGCTTCGGGAACTGGAAAAGAACATATGGCATTGATAAGTGCTTTACTTTCAGTCCCAGTTGGAATTCGCTTAGTAGTTTTCACAAAGAACGGAATAGAATTTATCAATTAATTTAAAACAAGTTAAACAACCACTTGCCCATCATTATAACTATTAGAAGAAGTATAAACCAAGTTATTATACTATAAACTTTCTTAGCAGTTTTATCACTTCTAGTTATTCCTAATATTGTAAGATAGAAGAATCTACCTCCATCAAGTATTGAAACTGGAAGCATATTCATCAAAGCAACTAGTATGTTTATGATAACTACCCACCATAATAAATCATAAATAAATTGAACCAAATCTCCATCCCATGTAGGAACATAATAAGTGTTAGGTTGTTTAAATTTAGAAATTCCTTTAGAAACCAATCCTCTAAATCCGCTTGTTTCCGAAGCATAAAATCCAATCCCTAAGTAAGCTCTACCATTTCTTTCTTGAAGCTTAAGTTCATAATTATGAATGTTCTTCTGAGAATCTATTGTAGTAATTGAAACATTTTTTCCAGGAACTATTTTAGACAATTCAGATCCCAAATCTTCTTGGCTTCTTATAGGATTTTCATTAATGGAAGTAATTGCTCCAGTCAAATTTGCTTTAATTGCAGGAGCATCTTCAAACAATATTATTTGATTATTACCTAATGATTCTTTAGTAAGTGCTTCTTTAGGAGCAAGATATCTTCTACCATCAGAAACAACTACTGAATTTAATCCATCTTGAGCCAATGAAGGAATTAATGCAACAGATCCTACAAAAGTATCCCCGACTCTAATTATATCGGAGGTGTTAACAACTCCTTGTGCATACGCATTAAATATAACCCCTCCAGGGCTAAAACTAAGTGCAAAGAATCCCCATAACAATAGTCCAAACAAAACAAACATTACTATATTCGCAAAAGTTCCAGCAGCCAAAATAGATAATTGATGTTTCTTAGGGGCCTTAGCCATTTGTTTTTCATCTGGTTCCACGAATGCTCCAAAGAATGGGCCGAAAAATGCAAGACCTGTAGTCTTAACTTTTATTTTCCAAAGTCTAGCAAAAAGACCATGGGAAAATTCATGAGATACTGCAACTATTGCTAAAGCAACTAAAAAGTAAGTGAAATACAACGGCGGGAAAAAAGACTCCAAATTAAATAATTTAGGAAAGTAAGGTATCAAAGGAGCAATAGGTGGCAAATTTTTAAGTTGGTCAGGAATTGGATTAGAAACATAAGCCCATACAGTCTTAGTAATCATCCATAATATTCCTGCCATCAAAGCATATCCAGAAGCTATAACAACATAACTCAATGGTCTCAAAACTCTACCAAATTTCTTAGCAGACCAATCCATAAGTTTTATTCCAACTTTAGTGTGGTACAAAAATATCCATCCTTGTCTTTTCAAATTTTCTTTATTCTTTTTTAAAACTATAAATGCAAAGAAACTAAACAGTACTAAAAATACTAGATCATATACTATAAAGCTACTCATCAAACCTCATTTGTTCTTTTTCATTCTAAGAACTCTAAAATTGTGTTTTCCACACTTTCTACACTTTATCGATTTTGAAATAACCTTCAATGACTCAGATCTCATTTTCTGATTGCAATCTTTGCAAACAAAAACATTCTTGAAAAGTCTTTTTTGAGCAGCAGGTAATTTTGTAGCCATTAGTAGATCCTCATGATAACTTTCTGACCTTCAACATCCCAATATTCCACCTGTTGTTCGGCTTGAAATTTACCCTTTAATTCATCATCGAATGGAAGGCTTATTGTTTCAAAATTTTCAAGATCCATAACACTAACCATATCTCCATCAATGCTTAAAACTTGAGCCCTCTTCTTTTCTACATTAGGAACTTCAAGGCTTTCACTTCCAGGCAAAACTCCTATTCTCTTCTTGTGATCAAACATTCCAACAACTTCCATTCTACATTTCATACTTCCATGCTTTCCAGTTTTACTCTGATCATTAGATTTCACAACACAAGGAACTCCATCCCAAAGGACTGCAGTACCTGGTTTAGCAGATGTAGCTTGAATTAATTTTAAAACCATAAACAATTTTTTACAAGAGTATTTATAAAACCTTCGATATTGCAAAATTCACAAAGTGAAGTTTTTTAAACGCACCATATAAGAAAATAACATGGATAACCAAAACCAATCAAAGCAAGAGAAAATAAATCTCTCTAAAGGAGATTTTGTTGAAATAAAATATACTGGGACAGTTGAAGGGAGAATATTTGATTCAAATATTCTTGAGGATGCTAAGAAAATAAATGAAAAAGCAAACCCTGAAAAAACAATTGTAATAATCGGCCAAAACATGTTAGTTAAAGGCTTAGATAAAGAATTGGAAGGAAAAGAATTAAACAAATCTTATGAAATTACTTTAGAACCTAAAGATGCTTTTGGATTCAGAAGAACGGATTTAGTTAGAATAATTCCTCTAAAAGTTTTCCACGAACAAAGATTGATCCCTAGACAAGGAGCTTCATTTGTTTTCGATAACCAATTAGCAAAAGTAATTGCAGTGTCTGGTGCTAGAGTAATAACTGATTTCAACAATCCCTTAGCAGGAAAAGAAGTAACTTACAAATTTTCAGTATCCAGAATAGTTAATGACTTAAAAGAAAAAGCAGAAACAGTTTGCAAATTATTATTTGGTTATACTCCAAAAATAGATGTCGAGAATGAGTCTATAATCATAAATGGTCCTAAGATATTAGAAAATTTCTTAACTCAATTGCAGCCTAAATTCAAAGAATTCCTTGGAAAAGAAGTATCATTTAAAGAGACAGTCCAAGAAAAAAGCCAAAAACAATAATTTTCTAACTCCAATTCAGATACAACAATGCTTATAAATTGTTTATAATTCGATAAAACATGGCAGGTGATTATATGGATTCTGAATTAAAAAGCGTATCTTCAATTGATAAAGAGCTTGAAGAGTTAGTAAAAAAACAAGGTGCAAGAGTAAAAGTAATTGGATGTGGAGGTGGAGGAGGAAATTCAGTATCAAGAATGAGGGAAATAGGGATAAAAGGTTGCGAAGTAATTGCAATTAATACAGACGCTCAAGATTTGTTGTATACAAATTCCGATGTGAAAATTTTGATTGGTAGGGAGTTAACAGGCGGATTAGGTGCAGGAAGTAATCCAAAAATAGGAGAAGAAGCTGCAAAAGAATCCGAACAAGAAATTCGTAAAAGACTTTCTGGATCAGATTTAGTTTTCATTACTTGTGGTTTAGGTGGAGGAACAGGTACAGGTTCAGCTCATGTAGTTGCAGATCTCGCAAAAAAATCAGGAGCATTAGTAATCGGAATAGTCACATTACCATTTACAGTAGAAGGACAAAAAAGAATTGAAAATGCACAATATGGTTTGGAAAGGTTGGAGCAAATAGCAGATACATTAATTGTTGTCCCAAACGATAAACTTCTTGAACTTGCACCAGAACTTCCAATCCAGACAGCATTCAAAGTAGCGGATGAAATATTAACGAATGCAGTGAAAGGAATTGCAGAATTGATTACCTCTGCAGGATTAGTAAATCTAGATTTTGCGGACGTTAAAGCAGTGATGTCTGACGGAGGAGTTTCATTAATTGGAATTGGAGAGTCAGATAATGCCAAAGATAGAGCAGTGGAAGCAGTAGAGAGAGCAATAAACAATCCTCTTCTAGACGTAAATATCTCCTCTGCAAAAGGAGCTCTTGTAAATATTATAGGCGGTCCAGATATGTCTCTTGACGAGTATAGAAAAGTAATGGAAAAGATAAGCAGTAAAGTTGCACCTGATGCAAAAATAATTTCTGGAGCAAAAATCTCCCCTGATATGGATAAAACCTTGAAAGTATTACTAATAGTTACAGGAGTAAAAAGTCCTCAAATAGTCGGATCAAGTTCAAATTATAAATTAAGAGAAAATAATACTTCTTTAGGTGAAGAGTTGGGAATAAAATTCATAAATAATGAATGAATTTGTAAAATTAAGATTACATCAACTTTAAAAACTTATTAAACAACTCAGAAATATGCAAAAGTTGAAATCTTTCTTCGGACAATGCAGAAGGGTATGGATAGTATTAAAGAAACCTTCAAGACAAGAGTTTAACACTATTTCAAAAATATCTGCATTAGGAATTTTAGCAATCGGATTAATAGGCTTTTTAATCGGAATAATAATGAGGCTTTTCAATTAATCTCATATAAATTTTAGAAAGTAAAAACATTTATAAACCGTGCAAAATCTTCATAAGTACTACTTCTCTTATCCGAGTAAGTAGCTGGAGCTCATAAAAATGATTTTCATATTAAAGGTAACATCAAATAAAGAAGAAAGATCAATGGAAATGATCTACGACAGAGCTATGTCTAAGAGTTTACAAGTTTTCTCAGTAACTAGACCCCACGGTTTGAAAGGATATCTAATAATCGAAGCAGTGGACAAAGATACTGTCGAAGAAGCAGCATTCAATTTGCCTTATGTAAAAGGAATAATCGGAAAGACAGTTTCTTACGAAGAAATAAAGAATATGATACAACCTGAAGTTGAAGACTTCCATATTGAAGTTGGAGACATTGTAGAAATGATTGCAGATCACTTCAAGAACGAAAAAGGTAAAGTAACTCGTATTGATAAGAAGAAAGGAGAGATAGTAGTTTCATTACTTGGAGCTGCAGTTCCTATACCCGTTACAGTAAAAATGGATAACGTAAAGGTTATAAGGCGTGATTCTGAGCAACATTCAGAAGAAAAGGAATCAGAAAACTAAAATGGCAGTAATAAAATTAATTGTAGACGGTGGGGCAATGAAACCTGGCCCAACTATAGCTCAGCAACTAGGTCCTAAAGGAATTAACATTGGAAAAGTAATAGAAGACATAAACAAGATGACTGCAGGATTCAAGGGAGTAAAAGTACCTGTAGAATTAGATGTAAATGAAAAGACAAAAGGTTATGAAATAAAAGTATTCTCTCCACCAGTTGCAGAACTTCTAAAGAAAGAGTTAGGTTTGGAAAAAGGATCTGGCGAAGCTGGAAAAACAAAAGTAGCTAATGCAGCTATAGAACAAATAATTTCAATAGCAAAAACAAAGTTAGTTAACATGCTTGCTCGCGATCTTAAGAACGCAGTAAAATTAGTTCTTGGATCTTGTGTATCTCTAGGAATATTAGTTGAAAACAAAAGTCCAATAGAGGTTATCTCCGAAGTAAATTCTGGAAAATATAATGATGAAATTTCAAAGGGTAAAACAGAAGTAAGTCCTGTAAAGAAAGCAGAACTTGCAGCATACTTCAGTAATGTAGTTTCACAACAAGAATCTCGTGCGAAAGCAGAAGCAGCAGCAGCTGCAGCAGCAGAAGCTGCAAAAGCAGCAGCAACCGCAGCAACAGCTGCGCCAGGAGCAGTCACGCCGGGAGCAGCTGCAACACCTGCAGCAGCAGTAGCAGCACCTGCAGCAAAGAAAGAAGAGAAGAAGAAATAATTATCAAAATCTTTCTAATTTTTAATAAGAAACAATTTATATACCATAGTTTGCAAAATTCATTGAGGGGTTGTAGTATAGCTTGGTTAGTATCCGAGGTTTGGGACCTCGTGACCGCGGTTCAAATCCGCGCAACCCCATTTTAATTAACATGACACATAGAGAAAACTATCCTCATCAACACACCTCGAGAAGAGCTCTTCCTAAAGGTAACGAAGTTTATCAATTAATGAGTGATTTACATATTGCTTTTGTTTCAGAAGATTATCCTAGAGTTATTAGTTTGAGGTATGGAGGAAATAGTGGACTCGATCCAACTAGGGATGAAGCATTAAAAATTATGAGGGGCATTGCGCATGTAGCCCCTAGTAGGATGCACAGATGCAAAAAAACAAGCCATGCAAGAAAAGCAGAACTAGAATCAATTGCGGCAAGATACCTAGTATATTAAAATAAGGGAATCGCAATATTTAAAAACAAACTTTAGAGATGTTAAATATGGTTAAAACAAAAAAAGTAAAATCAGCAGGAAGATTCAGAGCAGGATACGGTACATATCTTAGAAATAGATTGAATGCAGTAGAATCATCTCAAAGAAAAAAACAATCATGTCCTAAATGCAACAAGCTTGGAGTAAAAAGACTTGCTGCAGGAATATGGCATTGCGAGAAATGCGGAGCACAATTTGCAAGTCACGCTTACATATTAAATAAATAATAACTTTTAAAAACACAAAAATATCACACTAAATATGGCACAATACAAATGTTTCAGATGTTCAAAGTTAATGACTAACAAATCTCTTGACAAAGTTTTCAACTGTCCAAATTGCAATTCCAAAATATTTTACAAACCAAGAACACACGTAGTTAAAATAAAGGCAATATAATGGATCAAGAAACAAGACAAAAGATTCAAGATTTACAAATTCTAGAACAAAACTTGCAATCAATCTTAATGCAAAAGCAAAACATAGGTCTAGAGTTAAATGAAACTGTTAACGCTTTAGAAGAAATCAAAAAAACAAAAGATACAGTTTACAAAATGGTTGGTTCAATAATAGTCTCAGTCGATAGATCAAAAACTTTAGACGAATTAGAAGAAAAAAAGAAACTTCTAGAATTAAGAAATGGTTCAATAGAAAAACAAGAAGAATCCCTCGGAAATAGGGCAATGGATCTTCAAAAAGAAATCAAGAAACTTCTAGAGTCTAAAGCTCCGTCGGAACAATAATATTGATTTCCATATTTTAAAAAACGATAATGTTTATATACTAAACTATTCATTTTGCACTATGGCATTCGGTTTCAAAGGGGTTTTTAATAAAAATCAGGGCTCAGATGAATATGTTGAACTTGATTTGAATCAAGCAAAACCTAGAAAAGAGAAGATAAAGATTCGTCAGTTTACACTTAACAAGTATGATGATATCAATGAAATACTAGCAGCTCTAAGAGAAGGATATACCATAGCCTTCATAGATATAAGAAAATTAAAGAGCAAGGACATAATTGAACTAAAGAGGGCTCTAACAAAGATAAAGAAGACTGTTGATGCAATGGAAGGTTCTATAGCTGGTTTCGGAGACCAAGCAATAATCGCTTCTCCTGATTTTGCAGAAATCTACAGAGGCCCATCTGGTGCTCCTCAAACACAACAGAAAGACGATTCTTTAATGTAATTGACCTTGTTTCGATTACAATAAATTTTATAAACTGAAATCTTTACGAATTTTCAATTCAAAATGGCTTCAAGTTTACATTTATCTGACGAAGGTAGTTTTATGAAATTTAGATTAGAAGATGACTTTGTTCCAATTGGCACTCAATGCGCAAGATTTGTCGAACTCCTTTCAAGAAGAAATGAAGATGGAGTAGGAAGAGAAGATTTAGTTCGCAAGGCAATTGTAGGAAATACTTTATTAGATCTTTCCGAATCAGGGATAAAAGTAGTAGATAACCCGGAGGTTTATGACAATGGAGATTTAAAAGGTGGCCTTACTGAAAGAGAAGTTCCAACAACAATCAGAAAAATTAACAGTGAAGTTTATCGTGAATTGGATACTTTTGATAGATCTTCTGTTCCATCAATTCTAGATGTAGTGGGAGGAGAGCAGCTTACTAATGGGATAAGAAATATGTTACAAATTACGAGATATAAAATTCATTTAATTGGACCACCAATTAGCGGAGTAGTAACTCCTGGTTTCTTTATTGACGAAGATTGTTTTGTTATGAATTTCATGGGATTAAGGCAGTTTAGTCCAGGTTATTGCGTCAGAGAGTCTTCTAATTAATTTTTTTCAAATAATTATCTTTGAGATATTGAAAACAAACTTCTTACTGCTACAACTATAGTTGCAGGCACAAGCAATACTAATAATGCTCCAAGAGTAGAAGAAACCACATTTCCTATTTCCCAATTAAGAAATTCTATGTTTCTGACTCCAGCAGAACCAGCAAAACTTACAATAACTAAAGAAACTGCAGACATCAAGAATTTATCAACATCATTAGGAGCTACTCCAATAAATCCAATAAGAAGTCCTAATAATAATAGAAGTCCAAGAAATAAAGGGTGAAGATTTCCAAATAATGCACTAAGCACTCCTCCCAAAATTGCAAGAACAATTCCTATAAGAAATGCCCATGCACTCAAAACATTCTCTTTCGACCTAATTGCCATGAAAAAAACTGGTCATATGTATTAATATAATTTTCCCAAGAATGCAATTAACAATCAAAATAAGTTCGTTTAACACCGAAATGTTTAAATATAGCAAATATTGCCAAGTTCATAGCAAAATGAAATCACTAAAATTAGCATCTTTGTTTGTATTGTTTGCATTAGCAGTTTTCTCTGCAAGTATTACTAGCGCTCAAGCAGTAATCACTTTCAATCCAAATTCTATAAGCCAAAGTATAGTTGCAGGTCAAAGCGCAACAATATCATTTAATGTGACTAATAGCGGAAACTCAAGTACATCTTTAACATGGTCTTCTTCCATATCACCAGCTACAGTAACATTTTCAACCCCGAGTTCAATATCTGCAGGCGTAACAGTTCCTGCCTCCGCAACTATAGCCGTTCCATCAACAGCTTCAGGCACAATTAACGGAGTTATTTCAGCGTTATCAAACACTGGAATTTCAACAAGCCTTCCAATAACAATTACAGTAACTCCATCACAACAATCATTCATAACAATATCAGGACCATCTGCTCCATTAAATCTAGGTCAGAATGCTACATTTGTTGTAACAAATACAGGAACAAATCCATTATCAATAACAATGTCTGAAATATCTAGCTCATTGTTTGGATTAAACTTTAATCCTAGAACTTTCTCACTTTCAAGCACACAACAGCAATCAGTATTAACTTCACTTTCAAGCACAGGAACATTAAGATTTGGTATTAACACAATAGATATTAAAGCAGATGCAGGTACTCAAAGCGCAACTTCAAGTTTCCAAGTTAAGAAGACTTTCTGTTCATCTGGAGAAACATTGAATGGTAATTTATCAATAGAAAATATAGGTTGGTCAAACAGTGGAGAAGGTAGCGATAATACATGGGAACTTCTTGATGAAGTTGAAGTTGAAGTAAAAGTGAGAAATAACAATAACAATAATGATGTAGATGCAGTTGTAGAATTAGGTTTATTCGACTCTTCAGGTAGAAATGTTGCAAATGATCTTACATTCCTTTCAGACTCAGATAGCAGTGATGAAAAGATAGATGTAAACATAAATGACGATGATAGAGAAACAGTAACTTGGAGATTCAAAGTTCCTGCAAATTTTGATAGTGGAGAATACAAATTAGCATTTAAGGCATATAGCGATGATGCTGGAGAGAGCAGAGACTGTAGGGACAGTTCTTCAGATTTAGACAATAACTTTTACCAATTAGTAAGTATAAGAGAAGCTTCTGATAAAGGACGTTATGTAATTGTAGATGACATCTCAATGGATTCACAAGTAACCTGTTCACAAACGGTTTCAGGACAATTCACAGCATATAACATCGGAAAAAACGATGAAGACAGAGTTAGAGTATTAATAAGAATAAAAGATCTTGGAATAAATCTTGAAAAAGAAATAATCTCTAACATGGATAAGGGTGACGACAAAACTCTTGACTTTTCATTCAAGATCCCTTCAACAGCATCAAATGGAAACCACTTAGTAGAATTCATAACACAATATGATTATAGAAACGGAGTTTACAGAGAAGAATCTGACAATTCATTCACTACAAACTTTGAAGTTCTTGGATGTTCAGAAAACCTTGGAACAGGATCTGGCGGACTAACAAACACAGTTATCGATGCAAGACTTGGTTCTGAAGCTAAAGCAGGAAAAGAACTAGTAATTGTAGCAACAATAAAGAATACTGGAAATGAAGAAGCTAGATATAGCCTAAGTGCTAGAGGATATTCTTCATGGGCAGATTTAACAGACATATCACCTGGCAGTATAACTGTAGCACCTGGAGATACACAAGAAGTAACATTCAGAATGTTAGTTAACGATGATGCAAAAGGAGCACAATCATTCGATATACAAGCATCTCAAAATGGTAGAACTCAAGTACAAGAAGTAGAAGTACAGTTATCTTCAGCTTCAGGATTAAGCATATTCAGTTCAGATAATTATCTTATCTGGATAATCGGATTAGTTAACATAGTTTTGATAATCTTGATAATTGTAGTTGCAGTAAAATTAGCCCGTAGATAAGTATTTTTAATACATTTAGTCTAAAAGATTTATGAAAAAGATTAGTTTTATTGTTTATAGATATCTTTTTATTTTTTTAATTGGATTGGGTAATTTGTTTATATTTTACTTAATATTTACTCCATTAACGGTTTATCCTTCTTTTTTATCTATAGGTTTATTCAAAGAAGCAACTTTAATCGAGGGAATAAAAACTGAAACCTGTGATTTGCTAAAAAGCACATTTTTAGAAGATGTAGCTTGTGTTAAAAACGGCATCTTATTAAGTAATGCCCTAGCTAACATAGTTCCTGCTTGCATAGCAGGTTCTGCATATTACCTATTGATAATTCTAAATTTATCATTGCCCTTAACTCTTAAAAAAAGGATCAAAAGTTTATTTTTTACAATTGGTTCTTTTCTTTTACTAAATATAATTAGAATCTCTATTCTTGCAATAAACTTTTCAGAAAGTAATGCCTTTAACATAATTCATAAAACTTCATGGTATTTTGGAAGCACAATAATGGTTGTGCTAATATGGTTTATCAACATAAAATTATTCAACATAAAATCAATTCCAATATACACAGATTTTAATACAATAATAAATAATATTAAGAATAAAAAATGAGCTTTATATCGAGCATAATTGATTGGATTGTTTCAGTAATCTCTAATTTAGGATATCCTGGGATAGCAATAGGAATGCTTATAGAGAGTTCATTTATTCCATTTCCGAGTGAAGTAATACTGCCCCCGGCAGGAGTTCTTGTGGCAAGAGGAGAGATGTCATTTTTATTGGTCTTAATATTTGCAATATTCGGAAGTATTATCGGAGCATACATCAATTATTTCATAGGTTTACATCTTGGAAGAAGAGTAATTTCAAAGTTAGTAGAAAAATATGGTAAATTTATGCTGATAAAACAACAATCTCTTGATAATGCAGATAGTTATTTCAAAAATCATGGGAGCATAACTACATTTACTGGAAGGTTAATTCCTGCAGTCCGTCAACTAATTTCTCTTCCAGCGGGTTTCGCAAGAATGAGTTTGTCTAAATTTACGTTATATACTTGTCTTGGAGCAGGAATATGGTCTACTATTTTGATATACGTCGGAGTTTTGTACGGAAATAATAAAGATAGCGTAGATTCTTTCTTAAGCTCTGCAAAAATAGTGTCTATAATAGCAATTGGGATAATAGTTGGAATATACTTTTATATGAAAAAATCAAGAAGATTTTCTAGCATCAATAAGTGATTGTGTTTCAAGCTTCTCAATAGCCTCAAGTATCTGACAGTTAGATACCTGAACTCTATAACAATTATTCTCCATCGTTACTTTAGTTTCATTTCCTTTTAATATCTCAACTACTCTGTTTCCAGGTTTGTTCTCACATGTTGCCCATAAATCTTTTCTTGCTCCAGCTTGCCAAAAATCAAGGTTTCCGGCGATAACCTTCATTTGATTATCGCTAAGGAAACTAGAAATAGTCCCAACTGCAAGTTGAGAATATCTGCACTCTTGAAGGCCATCGCTATTTACAGATAAGTAAACTACAGCTCCAGGATTCAATAGATTAGATTTTCCTGAAATACTTACATTGTTGTATCTAGGATCATTTCTTAAATAAAAATTATACTTTGCAATTTGTCCAGAAGCAGTTCTAATGTAATAGGTATGATGAAATAATGGGATCTCTCCAAGTTTCTCTTTGGTAAATGTCAATTTCTGATATTCGAAAGTGTTCAAACTCTTAAAGTAAGCACTAGCAATCAAAAAAACTATTACAATTATTGCAAGGAATCCAAAAATTCCCAGTAGTTCTTTTTCAAGTTTCCTTTCGCCTTTATTCGCTTTATCTTTCATGATAATCTCTATGCAATTGCTTTTTTAAACTAATTGATCCCGAGCATTCTATACAAGAATGAATCAACGGTCTTTAAATTACCGTCGATAAATATACATCCATCTTTTTCTCTTATACTTTCAATTGAATTTTCTCTCAAAACAAGCATATCTGAAGAACAATCTTTCTCTGGTAAATCCCTTTCACAAGGACCATAACAAGCCTCATTCAATCCACCAAGATAAGATCCCAAACTATTAGATACTTCTTGTAAACTTCCCCGGATATTTGAGTCAATATAAACTTTCTTTCCAGCAAGATCTATTAAGGTTTTATTTGATGTAAATGATAAATTAAGTTCGGTAGGGTGATATGTAAAATAATAGCTCTGAGATCCTGCAGTATACATCCAATAAATGCCATTTCTGGTAAATCCTTGAGTTGTTTCTCCTGTTGAGCTATCTCCTCCAAATTTTACAATGCTCAGTGCAAATCCTAATGTGCTCAAAACTAATAAAACTATTATCACTATGCCTCCAATACGTCTATTTCTTACTTCTTTATTTTCTCTTTCCTTCAAACTGCTTATTGGATTCATAAATTCAAAAAATAAAAGGTCTTTAAAAACTTAGTTATTTAGAAGTTTCGCCGATTAGAACAGTTTTTAAGTATCTGAGTTGAATTAAATGGATGATTAAAGGGATTTAAAGAGGTTTGTATAATTTTGCAGCTAAACATAAGATATTTTACCCAATTCTCTTTAAAGCCCTAATAAAATATAGGTATTTAGACCAAGAATTTCATAAAATAATAATAGACTATGCCTCAAAGAATAAAAATTTTTACATTTTACAAGTTGGTGCCAATGACGGGATGAAATTTGATCCCGCATATTTATATGTAAAGAAGTATAAATGGAAGGGTACATTGGTTGAACCAGTTAAACATGTATTTGAGAAACTTAAAGATAACTACAGAGGTGTAAAAAATTTAGATTTTGAGAATGTAGCAATCGGAGAGGAAGATGGTTACAAAGATTTTTACAGTTTGAAAAAAACAAATGAAAATCTTCCATTTTGGTATGATGAAATAGGTTCATTTGACAAAAACCATCTCTTAAAACATAAAAACCGTATAAATGATATTGAAAAAAGAATTGTCCTCGATAAAATTAAGGTAATGACTCTGAAATCTTTAATAAATAAAAATAAGATAAGCAAAATAGACTTATTGCAAATAGATGCAGAAGGATATGACTATCAGATAATAAAGAACATTCCTTTCGAGATTATAAAACCTGCAATGATAATCTATGAAGAGAGGCATCTATCAAATTTAGAAAAAGAATCTTCTAAAAATCTACTAAAAAAACAAGGGTATTCAATAGTACAGGGTCTAGATGTACTAGCCCTTCTAAAAAAGAAATAAAAAAAGAAAAAAAAGAAAAAAATAAGCTCAACTTATTTAAGCCGTAACAACAGTAGCTGCAGTTGCAGTTGTTCCTGTTAATTTATGGCCTACGTTAGTCATTGGATTTTGCGTCTTAAGGTATGTTGCTGCGTTAGCAGTATCGCCTTGTTCCCAACCAGCTACAAGAGTAGCTACTTTAGAACTTGCCCATGGGTTAGCAAATGTTTGGATTACCCATTCACCGCTTCCAGCGCCTGTAGCTGCAGTCCATGATGCACCGCAACCAGTGCTTCCGCCCAATAAGGTTGATGCAGCTGTGTTTACACAGCTACCTCCAACAACGATAAGGTTCTTTCCGGACATTCCAGAGCTAGCAAGCTCGTCGTCCATAACCTTAACATCTCCTAGAGTAGTTGATCCGGATCCTTCTACAAGTCCATCTACGTAAATCATAGCAGATGTCTGCTCCTCAGGGTAGCTCAAAACCATGTTGTATTGATCAGAGTCAGTTTCATCAGTGGTTACTAAAGTTCCCCATTGGTCAAGTTTAACGTAAATGTCGTTAACAGATTCTTTCTCATAACCATTACTACCATAAGCAACGTTCTTCATATCAGCGTCACCATTCCATGAGAATGATGCCTCGCTAACACTAACACCATTATCGCTTATTCCTGCACCAGATGTTTCAACAATTACTGTGTTGTAAACACTTGATTCATCTTTGTCTTCAAACAAGACAACAGCAGGGCGTAATATGTTAGCTCCGCTATCTACCAAGTAAATAGTAGAGGAGTTTGCAGTGCCTATTGAAGTTACGTTATAAGTCAACTGTCCAATAGCTCCAGAAACGCTTGTTCCTGTTGCAGAGGTGTTCAATTGGGTAGTTGTACTACCAAATGTAACATCCCATGATGCAGGAGTAGTGGCGTTCTTAGATACTGTAACTGCAGTGTATCCATCTCCATCAGGGATTTGGAATCCAGTCAAGTCAGTTCCAATTCCATCAATATCTCCCATTGTTATGGTCAAAGGTTGATAGAATCCTAAATTAGCACCTTTCGATGTTTGTATTGTAGGATAAAGTACTAACTGGCCAGATGATGAATCAGGAGAATCAAATCTCACGTTCGCAGATCCATCTCCACTCTTATCATCAATATATTTGAAAGTATAAGAGTTTCCAGCAATATCAATTGTACCCGTGCCTTCACTTGTAGCAGTTCCAGTTGTAGTAGCTCCAGTTAACAAGTTCTTAACAGTAATTGTGTCCTTTGTAACAGTATTAGTGTTGTTGGTTATATCTGATACCTCAACAAGAACAGCCTCATCCTCGTTTCCTAAGATGGTTGTTCCTGATTCGTTAACAGCGCCAAGTTCTCTAACTACAAAAGGCCAATTATTACTATCAGCCAACATTGCTCCGTTAGAATTTCCGGTCTTGTTATTAAGCCATTCAAAATTACTAATCGAGTTATCGTTGTAATCTGAGAATGAGATAACGCCCATGTCATTTCCAGAAGGCTTGATTGAGATTTCCTCACGGCCATCTGTACTTGTTATGTCTGCGTTACCTGGATTAAATACAAGTCTAAATGAACCGAAGACAGGGTCTACGAATTCATCTCCAGCTTTCATGAAGTCACTACTTCCATCAGCTGCAAAAACTTGAACAGTAATCTTATTAAGATCTTGTGTGGTATTTGCTACTCCGCTATATCCAAAGTCGACTTGAGTCCCATCAATTGGATCATTATCTGTTCCAAGTGTGACCTCGTCTCCATCCTGTAGTGTAAGTCTATCAGCTCCAACTAAAAGTTGTGCTTGGATTGTGTTTGTTGCAGTTGATTCATCAGCATTATCTACAGCTATTTCTACTCCAAGTATTTTCTTGGAAGCAGCTTCGTTAATCTCCTTCTGATCAGATTGACCAGCTGAGTTTGTAACCTTAATAGTAGCAGAAGTGTCGGATGCAGCAACAAGTTCTACAGTATATGTTTCTCCGTTTACTTCAACAGTTTGTGAAGGAACAGAGCTTGCAGATCCAACGCTTAAGTATAATGTTTCTGCAGACTTGAACAAAACAAGTTTTGTTGCAGTAGTAGCAGAAGATACAGTAAACTTCTGTCCAAACAAGTTAATTGATTCTCCTTGAGTATCCTCGTGAGAGAAGTTAACTGCTTGATCAAAAGAAACTGTAGCGTTATACAATGCATTAGCAGCAGTTGTACTGTAGAATAATCCTATTGCAGGATCGTCGCTTGAAGTAGGTTCCTTAGCAAATATAGTTCTAGGGTTTCCTCCAAGGTTAATCCTGAAAGTTTCTGTAACATCTACGTTTCCAGAGAATTCCTGATCAGATAAAACTGAAGGTAAGTTACTCTCAGAAACTGATGATTTAACAGAGTTCAATGAGTTGTTAAGTTGAAGTGATGTTGATGAAGTAAACAATGGGTAAGCATCATTACTTGCACCAGCAGCATTTCCACTGCTTGCAAGAGCAGAACTCAAGGATGTGGATATATCAGTAACGGCAACTAAATCTAGGGAATTACCATAAACTATAGCAACATCAGCAGCACCATTCTGAACGAAAGGAGCAGGGAAGCTTGCAGCAGCAGCTAGTGCAACTGTAGATCCCAATATAGCTGTAGAAGCTATAGTAGATGCAATTTTCCTAAAATTAAATTTCATTATTAATAAACCTCCTTTCAGCTATCTCGCGTGGCAACCCCGCAGGGCCCCTCATCAAGGAAGTCGCGTGTTTAATCAGCGACTCGCCAAGTGAGCCGTTCAATACTTTTGTAGAGTTTTGTATCGGTCTCATCATTTATTTGTGCGCTCAAAAGAGCGTTATAGAGTATATCCTTTGACTATTTAAAAAGCTTTCTGTGCTTGTTCGGTTATTATAAAGGGATATCCTTTTGATATCTAGTTTATTTATAAACCTATGCTTGTCACTACTCAATGATAAGTCGTTTATCCCGTTGTATTTAATATAATATGGGGTATTCTACACAATATATGGTATAGAAAAACATATAAATGGAGAATACTTTAAAATGCTATAAAATGGCACAAAAAACAAGAGTTAAGGAAATAACTATTACAGAAGATAGGGGTGCTTTTTCATACCTGTTCAAAAAGATATCTGGTGAAAAAGAGGGGTTCGATTTCAAGGGCCTGGCATCTCTAAGGTCTTTATTGTCAAACGAAAAGGCAAGGATAGTGCACGTGATTAAATCAAGAAATCCTAAGTCTATTTATGATGTTGCAAAGTTAGTGGAAAGGGATTTTAAGTCAGTTTCTGAAGATATAGCAGTACTAGAAGAGTTTGGAATACTAGATTTGATAAAAGAAAACACAGGTAAACGTCAAAGATTAAAGCCAGTAGTAATAGTTGATGTCTTAAAGATAGAATTAATCCTTTAATTAGAACATATTTTAGCGTTAACTACTATTTTTCCAGGGAATTCAGGTATTGAATATGAATCTCCTACATAATTTAGGCTACAATTTCCTTTAACTATTGAAAATATCTCTTTAGAAGAGCTCTCTTGAGCATCCTGAGAGTATTTTGCAGTTAATTCATATCCATTGTAAAAACTTCCAGTATTAACGTTCCAAGAAGAATTTAACATTTGTTTGATAGTCTCTTGTGTAATGTCGCACGAGTTCTTCCCAGAAATACAAGCGCTATTTACTGAATTACAATCCTTTATGAGCTCCTTAACTTGAAGATTTTTACCATTTTCTTTCAACATACAATCAGTTGTTTGTTCCATTGCACTTTCAAGAAACTGATAAACTATAGCGCTCTCTTTTTGAACAGGTACTGGATTTCTCAATTTTACTCCTAAGAAGATTACAAAAGCTACGGCGACAAGCACAACTATTAAAATAAATCCTACTATCTCTTCTTGACCTTTTCTATTTATTTTTCTCATGCTCCTTTAAACCCCATTACTACTTTTCCAAGCTCACATTTAGATTGTAACGTATCTGGATCAAAACGACATAATGAGACAAAAGTTTCATAAGATTCAAAATCTCCCTCTTTTATTAAACTTACAGAGTTGCATCTTGGATAACTTTCTTTTGTACATTCTTGAGTTTCATATAAAGGATATACTCTTTTAATTTGAAGTAGAGAAACATCATTCCAAAATCCCTTGTAAGAATTTCTATCCTTTAACAAAAAAACCTTATCTAAATCAACGCATGAAGCACAGCTATCCGAACTTATCCAACTAAATTCAGGAGTACCTACAATTTTTCTTACTTGAGTAAATACTGCTTCTTTTCTTATGCTTTCTACATCAGACTTCAAGGATCCAAATCTTATTGAAACAAAAAAGACAGAAACTATTCCAAATAATATCACTATTGCCACAAGTATGAATACCATCTGTTGTATCTTAAACTGTGCTTTAGAATATCTTACACGAAGCGAGCGCATCATTCCTCCTTGCAATTTCTTGAGAAATAGGTAAAACTTGCCTTACAAAATCTCTTGAGTTACTGATGTTAGTTGATAAAATAAATGACTGAAGGTCATTAACTAAATTATTATTGCACCCGTAATTTTCTATATAGAGTGCTTTTTTAGAATATACAACTGCGAGTTCATTAGCCCTCTTCATAAATCTTTTTAATTGACATTCATAGATTTCAGGATCTGAGAATATAGCAGATAATTCAAGGGCATCTCCATGAAAGTAAAGATCTTTTCCAGATTTGGAAACCACTTCAGATTGAGTATTAACATTTATATCGCATCCAAGCCTATCAAAACAAACTTTAGTAAAGTTAGATGGGCAAGATTCAACGCTAGATGAAATATTTATCCCAATATCTTTGGAACCATCAGCGGATAAGTCAAGAAATAAATTTTCTATATTAGAACTAGGGTTAACAAAACAATAATTCTGGCCGTATATTATTGTAGCATCTCCAATTTTAAATGGCTCTATAAACTGACTTGTCAAAACATTAATCTTCTTATTTTTTGTTTCCTCAATTTTTCTAGAAAATATATATTTGTTAAATGAAGATTTCTTAATACTTTGATCGCTCCATTTATTTCCAGATTTTGATGAAGTACTCAATTTTTGTACACCAAAGGCACCTTCAATCGAACAATCATTGTATATCCTAGAATCTTGGGAAAAATCAATTACTGAGTGTTTACTATCTTCGATATTTGTGCTAACCGTATTTAACAAGCTATCTATCTCTCCAGCGACAATTGTATCTGTTTGAACTTTTCCAGATTTGATTAATTGTGATGCCGAATATATTGCGAAAACAAGTATTGCAGCTCCTGCAATAATTGCAAATATCCAACTAAAACTAAAATCCACTCCTTTTTTATTAAGAACCTTATTCATGGTCTACCTTAACTAGAGACTCAAACTCTCCTTTTGATAATCTTATATTTACCTTGCCGGATTTAACTTCAAAACAATCGAATCCAAGAGAAGAAGTATCTATGTGATCTATTTTTTTAAATGCAAATTCTTTCGCTCTTTCTGCAGGGTATAAGAAAACATTAGAGTTTTGTTGTTGAAACCCAGAAGAAGCTTGTCTTAAATTAGAAAAAATACTAACATATCTTCCAGAATAACCATTGTCTGCAATAGATCCAAAGCAAACAAAATTAATGTTGCTAGGTAATGAAAAACTAATTACTCTGTTTGTTATTGAAGAGCTCCATATATCATCAACACTACTTTGAAATTTCTCATAAAACAATCCAGCTTCAGCAGATCTACTAAACCCAAGAAAGTTAGTTATTGCATAAACTGCAACGCCTATTAAAGCAACAATAATTATAATAGAAAATATCATTCCAAAAGATATTTCTATGCTCCCTCTTTTCATCCAATAATATAAACTCTATAGATTAAAAGGCTTTTCAATTTATTTTATATTTGTTGCACTAGCCACCATTGAACAAGTATTTGGTCCAGGTTCATTTCCAAACAAATCTCTACACTTGATATAATATGCAAAGTTAGGTTTCCACTCAGCATAATGATTCTTCTTGTTAGAAGAAGATAAGTAGAGCATAGGAATACCTTCGTCAAAATTAAAGTTACAGCTATTTAACGAATAGGCGCAAGAAGCATCTTCATTCGTAACTATTCTCAAAGCATTATTTGAAGAATCTCTAAATGCTCTAGTTATTAATGGGGATTGCGTATCAACCAAAACAGAGAATTTAATCTCGGCCTCTGCAGCATTCCCCCCATAGTCTACGCATCTTATTTTATAGTTATAATCTCCTGTTGTTAGATCAAGTCTTTGGCTGTGTTCTACAGCATCAGTTTCGAACATAGCAACATAACTATTAGTTTCCCCGGTATTACTAAATGAGCATATTGCAACGCCTTCGTTAGCCCCATCATCAGTAACAACTCTAAGTGTTACAGGAACAGTGCTGCTACTTCCAGTTGCAGTGCCGTTAGGAGAAACAGAAATTATATTTAATGGCTGAGACCCTCTTAGATTATACTTGTAACTAATAACATTAACATTCCTTTCTTCTTCAGGTTTAGATGGTTGATCTTTGCATCTAATATAAAATTTATTTTCTTGCCTATCAACTATTCCAGTTAAATTAGTTGAGCAAGTATAAAGTTCTCTTGCGTTAATTTGAGTAAGGGAAGTAGCACAAGACATAGTATTTTCCATTACAGAATATTCTTTATCTTGAGTGCTCCACTTACATGTTGCAGGTTCATTAACATATACACTCAATGGAGATGTTTGAGCTCCAAATTTAACATAGCTATCGGAAGGTATTGAAGTATCTACAATGACAGGAGCGGTTGTATCAGGGCTAGGGTCAACACATAACTGGACTGCATATTCATCTACATTTTCATTTCCGTTTGCATCTCTACATCTAACAAAGAAATCATATTTTCCATCAGCTTTCAATTCAGGAAGCTCGGTGTTTAATGAATCTGGGCTAGGAAGGCTAAATTGTTGAGTGTGATTATACAAATACAAATTAGTATTTCCAAAGAAGAATTGCATTTCATCAAATGTCTTTTTATGATCTAAATCTATTTTACATTGAGCTGCTTCATTTGTAGTTATTCCAAAAGTCAAAGGTGTGAATGCACGTAAACATCCATTAGCTGCATTATTATAAACAATTTTTGTTCCAAGAGATGTCGGTCTAGTATCATGATTTGTATATCTATGATTTTCAGTAAGTGCATCTTTCCAAGGAGTTATTGTAGGAGAAGTAGCATCATTTGGATTAACCCAAACACATTTCTCATCAGTAGATCCAACATTAACTAATTGGCATGCTTGTCCCAAAGATCTACATCTATATTCGGAACAAGGTCTAAAAGGATCTCCATTACATTTTTCACAATCTTTTCCTCCTAAAGGGGCTTGATAAGGCAAACATTGGAAATTGTAAATCTTTTGAGATTCTTTTTTGTAAGATAAAGCAAAAACAACTATTCCAACTCCAAGTCCTATCCATCCAGCGTTAGTTACAAGAAAGCTATCTTCTGCAACAACATTAAATCCTGCAGGTTGTAAAGACTGCAAACCTTGCCAAGCAAATATTCCTGCTCCTGCTCCTAAGCTTAATGAATTCTTAGCCCCATCTTCAAGGCCCAATAATCCGCCTATAAGTTGGATAGCTCCTACTGCTCCAGCAGCCCAGACAACTCCTTGAAGAAGATATCCAAATCCTCCAGTAACTCCCCAAAGCCCAGCGTGACTTCCAACTTCAGTTGTATGCCCTCCCGCGTCGGCTATGAGTTTCTCTGCATTCTTAACATCAATAGGATTTCCTATAGGTTTATTATTCACATCTAAAAACTGAGCTTTATCCCCTTCAATTAATTTGTATTTGATAGCTCCATCATATCCTCCTATCCCCTTAGCCCCAGTTATTTGAAAAATTCTATCTGAATTAGATAAAGTACCAGAAGTGCCAACAAATTTACCCACTGGAGAAGGAGGTTCAGTAGGTTTAGCATCTTTTAAATTAGGTAAAATTCTATCAGTCTCTTCATCAGTAAGAATACCCTTTCCCTGCGCCTCAACAAAAGTAATTTGACTGAAAATAAAACTCAAACTAAAAATTCCAATAATTAAAACAAAAACTTGTGAAAGTGCAAAACCTTTTACAACAACACCTCTTCGATAAACCATCAATCACAAACGAGATAATTCTTTATAAATATTAGCAGAAATAAAAAATTATCTTTTAGGTGCAAATCCACCATTAATAACTTTCATTCTATTACTTCCAATATCATGTTCTCTTTCAAACCCATCATATTGAAGCGTCCACCTTGTTATCCAACTAGATGGTCTTCCTAAAGTGCCTTTGACAAAAGTAGAAAATCTATCAGAATCAATATGCCAAGAGCGAAATAATTCAAGCGATCCACCTTCTTTATCTTGTAAATAAAGTCTTAAAGTAGCACCCTTAGCAAGACTAGAAACATTAGCTACATTAGCTATGTAAGCATAAGGTTTAGGAACACCATTAGGAGCAAATAATAATAGCTCATCAGTTGTAGAAGAATCTAATTCACCAGAATTATAATCTAAAAATCCATTTTTATTTAAATCACCTATGACCCCATTAGCACTAAGAATCTCAACATGGACCTCTCCATCATTAATTACTTCATAATCTTTTGATTCACCCGAATAATTAGGAGACCCTCTCTGCCCTACTGAATTATTTCCACTATTACTTCTAGAGTTCTCAATACTTAATCTAGTAGATTCTCTAGCCATAAGTTCAGAAGAAATAGCAAGTGATCTAGCTTGTTGAGGAGAACTAGCATTAGATACTCCTATACCAGTAATAAAACTCAAAAGATTCATATCTTGAGCAGCTCTAGGAGAGTTCCAATAATTAGGGTCAGTAGTGCAACCAGAAAAAATAGAAGCAGCACCCGCTAAGACCACCCCAATCAAACCCTTCCTTAATTTGGAGATCATTTTCCTTAATTAATAAGATTAAACGAATATATAAAGTTTTCTATCACTGTATAGTAATTACTAGATTCTAATTAAAAAACTATCTGCGGAACATTTAAATATTTTTCAAAACTTAGACGACAATGAAGAGAGTGAGTGTTAAATCTAATTTCCATAAATCAAGTTATAAAACAAAAATTCTATATTTTGTAGCTATAATAGCAGTTTCTTTGCTAGTAGTTTTTTTTACAGCCCCAGGTTTTTTTAATAATACTCCTCTTTTTTCAATAGAAGATGCAGTAGTAAGTCAAAGTCCTGGAAGTTCTTCTTTTAGTATGCTCATAAAAAACAACGGAGTAGAGCCAGTAGAAATAAGCGGATGCGGTTTTGATGATCTCGCATGCACTCAAGGGTGTGACGAATTAACAACTGTAAACCCTGGAGAAAGTTATACTATCCAATTAAGCTGCAATGAAGGAATAACTCAAGAGGATGTAGATAATGCAAAATTTTACATCACAAGCAGATCCATAAGCGAAAAGGATCCAAAGAAAATATACAGGGGGACTTCTTTATTTAGTTCAACTGAGAGAGGTTTAAGACAAAAAGAGTCTTCTAGCTTAAGGGCTAGTTCAGGAGGTTCTGGTGGATCTGGAAGTTCTACAGGGAGTAACTCTGGAGGTTCTACTGGCTCAGGAAGCGGAAACTCAGGAGGCATTGGTTCAGGTCAAACGGGTGGATTGACTACACCGGATTTCATAGATATCTCTGGAAACTATAATAGGGTTGGTTTCGCAATTCAAGATTTAACCCCTGTTATTTCATTCATCGCTCCAGAAAGAACTACTAGAGCAACACTTCCAGAAGTTGCTTGTAGATGGAGTTCTCAAGATACCTCATTTAACTCTATGCCTTCTTCAAATTCTTGTCAAGTTGATTCAGGATTTGGAACTTGTACATTAACTACTCAAACTGAAGGTCCTAAATTTTATAGCGTGGCATGTTCGGACGGATCTGCACAAAATACTGCAACTAATAATTTAGACTTATCAGGAGTAATTGATTTAACACAGCCTAGAATAATCTCCTCTTCTCTTTCTCCTCAATCCGGAACTACTTTTGATTCATCTATAAACTCATTCCTTTTAAGATTTACAACTAGCGAAATTACTGAATGCAGAGCTTCTGCTGCAAGAGTGATTCCTACAACTTCATTTAATTCAATGAACATTTTATGTGAGAATTCTATTTCTCATTCTTGCACAATTCCATTAGGATTACAAGGAACAACAACTTTCGTAAACATTGCTTGTGTGGATCCAGCATATAATGAAGTTGTAATTATAGGTTTGATATACCCTAGAGCTTCAGACATTCCTAATATTCTAGCTCCATCTACAGGAGGATCAGGAAGTTCGTCTTCAAGTTCTAGTTCATCATCTTCAAGTTCCGGAAGTACTCCTCCACCAGTACTTTCTGAAGGAGATACTGGAGGAACCACTTCAGGAGGAACCACTTCAGGGCAACAATCTGGGGGAGCTCCGCCAGTAGGAGAAACAGTAAGGGACTTTAACTCAAATAGGTCAATATTTTCAGGGATAATTGATTGGTTTGAAGGATTGTTTAAATAATTATTAAACTTAAAATTTGTTATTAAATTAAAATTAAATTATAAAATTAAACTCTAACTGAATTGGTAATTGTATCTATATCTGTAGCATTTGATGTAAGTACTGCAGAATATATTGTAAAGTTCTCTATCCCAGGAAGATTAGGGACATTAAATGTTGCTGTAGCTCTTCCATTAGAATCTAAAAGTCCGATGTTGTTTGTAACCAATGGATTTGGATATGTCAATGAAAATGTAAGCAAACCATCAAAACCTAAAGGAAATATAAGTCCATTAGGCAATGGGATTCCAAAAGAAGTTCCAGAATTTACATCAGAGAAAGACTCAAAAACAAAATATACATTTCCAGGATGCATAGCATCGCTTATGTGAAGATCAACATGACCTCCAGGAACAAAACTACCATTTCTTGTTAAATAAGGGACGCTGTCTACGGCAGATAAAGCATCTATTCTAGAGAAATTATATCCTGAAGCAGGATCATAAATTTGAACACCTGTAGATTTAAGGATATTTCTTACTTGAGAGACAGTCATTTGAGAATTTCTTTGTTTCATAAGTGCTATAACTCCAGAAACATGCGGTGCAGCCATTGAAGTTCCTGACTGACTGCTTAATCCACCTAACCAGGAAGTACTTCCTATAACGCTTCCAGGGGCAACTAAATCTACAAAAGAAGCTCTATTGCTGAAGCAAGCCATCATATTTGGAATTATTCCAGAATCTGTACAGCTAAAGTTTCCAGAATTGAATGTAAGGGTTCCAAGATTGGCGTCATAGGAAGAAGCAACAGAGATCACAAAAGGAGATACAGCAGGATATGAAACTCCTGTAATTGATCCTGTATTTCCAGTTGATGCAACAGGAGATATATGATTATTGTATAAAATATTAAGTGCAGGTTCAATAGTCAATGGAGAATTTGATCTATCGTATGTTTGATCTGTTCCCAAACTCATAGATACAGCAGCTATATTGTAATTGTTTTTATTTGATATGCACCAGTTTATTCCGGCAGCAACATCGCTAAAAAAGCCATTACCGTTAGCATCTAAGACCTTCAATTCTAGTAAATCTATTCCCGGAGCTATTCCTCTAAATGAACTATGATTGGAAGCAAGAACTCCCGCAGTGGATGTTCCATGCCCATTATCATCGAATGGATCTGCATCGTTATTAACAAAATCATAACCTCCAGCATAAGCTCCAGCTAGATTAGCATGATTATAATTAACTCCAGTATCTAAATGACAAACTCCGATACCTTGACCATTTAACCCATAGTTTGACTCTACAAGGTTTGCTCTTATCAAAGGTCTACTTTGAAGAAGATTAGCAACTACTTTAGAATCTACAACGACATAATTTATTCCCTTATTGTTCTTAAGTTGATTAATTGCTAAAGAATTAGCACTTCCAGAAAATCCATTAAGCTCGTCATAAATATATTTAACTTCAAAACCTCTAAGACTTCTAATTATATCTTCAGAGGAATATCCTTCCTTAACCCAAACAATAACTTTAACATTGCCCTCTATTGAAAGAACTTCATCAATTTGCTTGAATAATTTTTCTCTCTGAGATTCAGAAGCAACAAAAACACTTGCATCTTTAGACTTAGAATTGAATATTTTATCAAACTGTTGAAGTGTTGAAGAACTAGTTTTCAAGTTAAGATTATTTGAATCAGAGCTAATAGCAAAAACTGGGATAGCAAAAGCTATAAGAAAAAGCATAGGAGTGACAAATCCTACATATCTCATATAAATACCATAAAAAGTGGCGATTTAAACCTTTGCTTTTAGAAAAGATTGTTTCTAAAAATTATAAGTCCGGCAAGTATAACTATTGCCTGAAATACAAGGATTAAAATTACCGCTCTTTTTTCAGTTGGGCGAATATTCAATTTTTTAAACAATAATATTGCTAAATGATTAAGACTATAAATTTTATTATGAAGCAAATCTAAACTCCCATCATTAACTGGCCTTGCAAATGAAGATTTTTTAAGATTACCTCTTAATTTCAAAACAACCTCAAGCATGTAAGGAATGTAAAAGAAAACAGCAATTTTTTCAAAATTTCCAACTATTGAAGCAGCTGCTATTAATGCTCCTACGGAATAAGTCATAACATCGCCTGGAAAGACCTTAGCAGGAGACCAATTATAAACTAAAAATCCTATGAGTGCTAAAGCCATACACAAGCAGATAATGCTGAGCCAAGAGCTACCAGTCATATAAGCAACAAAAGATATTGCAGACATCAATAATATTCCCTGTCCTGCTTCAAGACCATTAAATCCTGCAAGCATGTTAAAAGTAGTAGTAGTAGCAACAACTCCTAGAGGTATAAAAAATAAAGGGTATAAAAGTCCAAGATCTGCTTCTCCAATGAAAGGTATGCCTATTATACTTTTTCCAGCATTTATCGCAATAAGAGGTATTGATCCAAAAATGGAAAGAAGTATTCTAGTTTTCATTTTTAGGCCTCCTTTTCTCCATCCAAATAAATCATCAATAAAACCTATACTGCCCATAAAAGTGATCATTATTAAAATTGCAAATATCTCCAAAAGAAATATGTCTTGATTGTCTAAAACAAAAGTCCTATAGGCAACATAACAAAAAGAACTTAACAAAAATGCTAATAAAACAACCACTCCTCCAGAACCTGCGACAGTTGATTTAGTAAATTTGTTCATATCTTCCCACAAAAGTCCAATCGACCTAGCTTTTTTTATCCACAAAGGGAGCAAAAAAATAGATATTGCAAAGCTAAGTAATAGAATTACTAAAATGTAAATCGAAACCATCATATCAGTATCATGAGGTTATTTATAATCCTTATTGAGAAGAATCCCCTATGGTAACCTTATATCCTTTCTCGTATCCACTCTTCCCTAGCCAATTCAATGAAGGGCCACAATCTCCAATCATTTTACATATGTCTGATTTGTCTTTTTCCCATTTATCATCTATACATTGACAATTTTGAACACATTTATCTTTCCCAAACAATCCTTTTTCAAATTTAACTACGCAAGTTTCACTTGCTACAGAGCATAAACTTGTAGATTCTCCATCGCTCCAGAAATCAAATCCCGGTTTATTTTGAGGAAAACAAGTTCCAGTAGACCCACTACTTTGATTTTTCAAAGATTGTAAGAAAATTCCTTCTTTCCAAACGCAGTCTCTTAAATCTTCATTCTGACAACTTGATTTATCTTGTTGATTTATACAATCCTGCCACCTATTAACCTTACAAGAAGCTTGTGAAAATCCATTGACTTCTTGAGAAATACATTCCTCTGCTCTAAAATCTTCGCATTGTTCCAACACTTCTTGCCCATTCATACAAACATGCTTGTAGAATCTACTTCCAACAGTATTATCGCTATTTCCATTTGTTCCATAGTCATCGTTAACACACCAACTTTCTCCATGTTTGTAAGATTTTCCATTTTCAGTATTTTTGCAATTTAAATCTGCACAAATATAATCTCCATAAGTTGGATTTTTTCCAGCTTCTTTTTCTCCTCTGCAAACACTTCCCTGAAGATAATCACAATTCCCACACGAAGCACTCAAAGCATTTCCACTTGAAGGATTACAAGAATTTCCTACTGATATAATGTCGCTCCAATATAGCTTATCATTCACTTTAGAAGCATCATATATATTTGCAGGGTTTCCACAACTATCTACAAAATATACTCCATCTTTTCCAGGTACACAAGTAGTCTTTGTTGTCGGACCACAAATAGTTCCTAATTCCTCTGCAGAGCACAACTTACCTGCGTAAAATGTGCCCCCTACAACACTAGCATTTCCAGTTTTTGTATTGCATTCAGCCCTAGTTCCAAATTTGCAAGTTCTTTCAAATTCAAATTCATAAACACAAGCTCCAACCTCTTGTTGTTGTACTTTATTTATACAAGATATTTCATCATTCACTGAAGTATCATAATTAGTATCAAGTCCTAAAAAAGAACTCAATCTTTTACATCTAACTAATGAAACGAAAGCAGCTTGATCTCCTAGTATGCAACACCCAAGAGAACATTGAGGAGGAGTTTCTTCACTCCAAACTCCACCATTAGCATTACAAACCAATTGAGGAGTATTATCTAAACAGGTACCTTCAGTAGAATCATAACAAGTACCTGCTTTACAATAACTAGTAGATTCACAACTTGTAGGCACTTGCCTTGATCCAGGTTTACATTCACTAGAAGGAACGTTTTGACAAAAAGCTCCACTTGTAGTTTGTTCGCAACAAACTGTAGAAATAGAATTCCCCACATTAGGGTTATTAGGAGTTCCAGGAGGGGAACTTTGAGCCAATACAATATATCCTCCGATAAATAAAAATATCAATATCCCTAAAATTATTTTTTTCATCATCTTAATCCTTGAGGCCAAACAAGGCTTCTTGTAGCAAAATCAAATTTATCTCCTGTTGAAGCATCACTCAATTGATAAATTGTTGAACCATCATCGCGCCTTGTTTTTTCTATAATCAATGAAGGATAATAAGAGATATATAAACTTGTGTCACTATCTCCATAAGTCGATTCATATTGGATAATATTTGTAGCAGTATTTATCAAGTAATACCATTTACTATTTATTGCTACAGAAAACTTTTGGAATTTTTGGGTGCTATCTTTTGTAATTGTTAAAGGGGCTATAAAGTCAATTGAAATTGTTTCAGGAGAAATACTAACATTTATTGCACTATTGCCGCTACTTACAGAATAACCTCTTTTTTCATATTGGCTTTTCAAATCTTCAAAGCACTGTTTAGCTCTAGGTTCTATATAGCCTCTAATTTCATTTTGAATATGCTTAAGCAAAAGAGGTTGTTGAACACTGCAAGGAGTATAAAAG
>CAZRMJ010000007.1:0-23238 GCA_964601175.1 Candidatus Woesearchaeota archaeon
AATTCATCTGTGGCTGTGAAAAACCATCCATTATATTTTGAACCAAATCGTTCATCTCTAATTAATTTTGTATCTTCTGTGACTTTAAGAGCTAGTCTGTAAGGCCCTTCATTTGAAGGAACTACTTTTACATTTGAAAATAATATTGGATCTTTAATATATCCAACTTTGTCTGCAAGGCACCTAAATAAAAAGTGATTTCTTGGATCTCCTTTACTGGTTCCTCTGATAACAAACTGTCCTGTATCTAGAACCATTCCTTCTTCATATAATCTCTTTAATAGACCTTCATCGCTTAGGTCTGCAAGATCAACCACTCTAAGATCTTCTTTCCTAAGAAGTTCATCGGCTAATGCTGCTAAAAATGGAGTGGATCCATTGTAGCCGCTACAGGTATCCCTAATTCCAAAGTTTGGGTTTCCTGCAAATCCCCCATCTTCAATTGGAGAATCTATTCTCTCCTTTAATCCTGAATATAATCTATTTGCTAAACTTCCAGATACAATTTTTGGCCTTGTAACCATATGTTTTCCTTGTGGATATACTTCTATTTCGCCTTTTAGTCTTAAACTCGTATAAAATTTGTTTGAAAATGCTATTTAAAAGTTTGCTTTGTTATCTCTAAGAGATAGTTATTAGTTCAAAACAAATTCAGGTTTTGCTATTAGATCTTTTTTATTTATGTAATTATAACACCCTATAAACTTGTTATCTGAATAAACTGCGACTTTATCATTTTCTTTTATTTTTTTATCAGGTATTTTTGATAGAAATGATTTGAAAATTGGACTTCCTGTAAAGATTTTTTTTACTACGTCTTTTCTTACATATATTATGGGCATTATTGAAGACACTATTTCTGCAGAAATTATAGCAGACCTTAAAGGCGTTTCATTCCCTTTGTGATATTGATCCACTAATTTATCAAATTCATATAAGTCTATTGATTTTTCTTCTGTGAAAATTCCTGCTTCAGTTCTTCTAAGCTCCAACATATGTGCGCCGCCTATTTTTTCCCCTAAGTCTGAACACATTTTTCTTATGTAAGTTCCAGCTTGAACTTTTGTCAGGAATAGAAAATCTTTATCTTTTTTTTCTAATATTTCAAAGGATTTTATTTCTCTTTCCCTTACTGATCTTTTTACGCTTGATCTTACTGGAGGCATTTGAGATATTTTTCCTATAAATTTAGTTGCTTCCTTCTGTAGATTTTCTATTGAGATTTCATTATGAACTCTAATTATACCTATGTAAGTTTTGTCTTTGTGCATAAAATAGTCACTTAACCTGCATGCCCTATTGAATGCTATTGGTAGGACTCCTGTAACCTGAGGATCTAATGTTCCAAAATGGCTTGTTTTTTTTAATTTTAGAGCATTTTTTACATAGTCTGATACTGAAAAACTTGTTGGTCCCGCTGGTTTATTTATATTTATTATTCCGAATTCCAATAATTCGTTAATTGTTTTATCCATGAATAATAGGATTTTTTAAGTTATAAAAATCTAATTAAGCTAGTCAAAAAACTAATAAATGGAGTAATTATTGTAAATAAGTGTGAAAGGAGGTAATATGAATAAAAAAAATATATTTTTGATCGGATTTATGAGTCTCCTCATAATCTTTGGATTGGTTTTTGCTAATGCTAAGGATGGATCAGACGATGTTTTTGGTGAAGATGAATCTTCAGATATTTCTGAAGCAACTACATCAATAAATTCTACTGAAGTAGCTATGTCTGATGATGATCTTAGCTCTGAAAAAGTTTCTTTTGATAAAAGAACTATTTCTAGCGGAAATGGTTGGATAATAACTGATGGAAAAGGTGCATTAATAGATGTTCAATTCCTAAGTGGTTATTCTGGTCAAGATATCATATCAAAAGGTTGGATTAAAGCTGGAAATTTGAAGCTAAAGATAGAATCTTCAGATGGAAGTTCTGATAAAAAAACATTTTCTGTTTCAGGAGGCAATTCTGTAAATGGAAACCTTGTACTTGAAAAGGATCAAAGTTACCAAGACGGTTTTGCAACATGGAATGGTAAATTGACTCTTCAAACTTCTAATGGATCTTATGATTCTTCCTTAAGAATGGCTTTGACTGAAAGAACTCTTGGAGAGGATAACTCTAAAAAATCAAGATTAGAAAACTCTAATAGATCTAAGAACGATGATTCTAACGAATCTTCTGAAGATAATTCTGGAAAAGGATCTTCTGAAAGCTCAAACAACGGATTTTGGAAGAGGTTCTTAAGAATATTTGGAGGTAACTAATTGAATTATTTTTTTCTTTTTTTTATTTTAAACATTTAAATATTTGATAATTAAAGTTAAAATATGTCTAATAAGTCAAAAGGGTCTAGGGCCGAAAGAGAGCTTTTGCAAATATTCACCGATCAAAGTTGGAGAGCTGCAAGAGTTGCTGGATCTGGAGTTAATGAAAATACATTTTGTGATTTGATTGCTGGAAAAAGTGGAAAGGCTTATGCTGTTGAGGCTAAATCAAGTAAAAATCCTCGCATTTACATAACTAAAGATCAAATAGAAGAATTTGTTAAATTTTCTGAGATAATGGGCCTTAGCCCCGTTGTTGCGGTTAGATTTAATAGAGAAGGCTGGCTTTTTTTAAAACCGGAACAACTTGAGGATTCGGGATCTAATTGGGTAGTTAATTTAAAAAAAGCTAAGGAATCTGGAAAAAGGTTTTCTCAGTTTTTTGAAGAACAGAATAACCAAAATTTAATTTAGTGATTTCTTTGAAATATATTCATATGCGGAATAAGCCGCAGTACAACCTTCTGCAACCCCTGTAATTAATTGCTTGAATGGCTTATCTGCTACATCTCCTGCAGCAAAAGCTCCAGGAACATTTGTTTCACTTGTTTTATGATCTATAATTATTTCCCCTTTTTCATTAGTCTTTACTCCAATTGATTTTGCCAAATCTGATAAGGCTATATGCCCTATTGCTACAAAAACTCCTTGAAGTTCTAGTTCCTTGCTTCCTTTGTAAGGTTTATCTAGAATTACCTTGTTGACGGACTTTTCTCCTTTTATTTCAATTATATTTGTATTATTTATTATTTCTATTTTTTTATTTTTCATTACTCTTTCATAATTTATCGGTTCTGGTCTTATTTTTTCACCTCTGTATATTATGTAAACTTTCTTTGCATGTTCTGCTAAAACCATTGCATCTTTTACTGCAGAGTCGCTTCCTCCAACTACTCCGACTATTTTATCTTTGAATAATACTGCGTCGCATAACGCACAATAGGCTACACCTCTGTTTTCAAATTCATTACTTCCAGGAACTTCTAATTTTCTCCATTTAGTTCCAGTTGCAAATAGGATTGTTTTTCCAGTATAATTATTATCTTCAGTTTTTACATTAAAAAGATTTTTTTCAATTTTTACAGATTCTACTTTTTCTTCTTTTAATTCTGCTAGATCGTAAGACTGAGCATGTTCTTTTATTTTATCTGCCAATTCTGTTCCGGTAAGCCGAATAAATCCTGGATAATTTTCTACTATGTTTGTAGTAGTGATAACCCCTCCCAATGGAAGTTCTGTTCCATGAGAAGATCCAAGACATAATGCTTTCATTCCCAACCTTGCAGAATACATTGCTGCTGCCATTCCTGCGCCTCCTGCACCTACAATGATTATGTCATAACTAGATTCTTTTTTCATTAAATGAATTAAATTGAAGATTATATAAATTATATCGTTTCTAATGACAAGGATATCTTTCTTTTTGTATATTGGCCATGAATTGTTCTTTGCTAAACGATTCTCTTGCTATTCTGTTTAGCATATGTTCTCTTAATAACAAGTCTCTTTCAAATTCCGTAAGTTCTTGATCCATTATTGGTTGAGGTATCAATAATGAAAGTCTTCTAATTGAATCTCTATGCGCCAATATTGCTTCTAAGTCTGTCCCTACCGTCGTAATTTTATGAAGGTCTCCCCATTCTATGCCATTAATAAAAGTTCCAATGTAAGGATCTTTTTGAAAAATAGTTGCGCCATTTCCTGCTATTTTAACTTTCATTCTCCCTGGATTAAATCTAAGGGTGTGCATTGAATATCCTATTTCTCCAATTGCAAAATAAGGAAATTCTTCTGAAAGATCTTTATCAGCTTCTGGGCCTTTCCATTGATAAACCAAAACATTACCTTGATGTAACGGCTTCCAATTTTTTACGAAATTCATGAAAATTACTCAATAAATGGCTTTTTAAATCTAATTAAAAATTGAGTTTTGAGTGTCACTAATTGGTAGCAAAAGATTTATAAATGCTAAATTGAAAAAATTCCTATGAAAAGATTGAATACTAAAGTTGAAAGAGAAGGGCATTATGTCCATGGAACATACAGGGACTTTCACTCCTTGGCATCTATTGGAACTTCTGCTCCATCAAGTAACCTTGATAGACTGGTTACTCCTGGAACTATTGAAGTATCTCCTTTTAGAACTTTAACCGAAGATCATGAAGAAGCAAGGATAGTTTGTCCCGGGGAATCATGCAAAGCTGTAATAACTAGAAATCCTAAAAATAATAGGGCTGAGATTTATGTTGATAGGGCTAGAGATGTAGCTATATTTGCAGATTATTTGATGGGTAGAATGATTAATACATTAGGATTTGAACCTAAAATGCCTTCAAATGAAGAAGTTGCTAATTTTGCTTTAGCTTTTGATAATGATGCCACACGTTACCTTCGATTAGTTGAACTTGCATCTAATTTTGGAGAAAGGACATCTGATATTTGGGGGAAATTACAACATGCTTCATTTCTTATATGCCAGGGAATGGATTCTAAGAGGGCATTGTCTGAAGCTGGAGTTCCTGAGGAATATCAGAGAGTAATGTAGCATTAATTTTTATATCATTAGATATTTGTTATTTGATGAATAAGTGGTTTAAATTTTCAATAATTTTTATTATTTTGATTATTGTCTTAATCTATTTTTTTAATAGGTCTGAAAATTCTGAGGTTTGCTTTGGAAACAGTTGCTTTAATGTAGAGATTGCAAATACTAATGCTGAAAGAGAAACTGGCTTAATGTATAGAGAAAGTCTTGATCAGAATTCTGGAATGTTGTTTGTTTTTGATAATTCTGGGAATTATCCTTTTTGGATGAAAAATACACTTATAGATCTTGATATAATTTGGATTGATTCAAATCTTAATGTCATAGATATTAGATCCGCACAACCTTGTAAAGGAGATCCTTGTGAAATAATAAATCATAAAGGATTGGCAAAATATGTAGTTGAAATAAATAAAGGACTTGCCTCTAATTATGGAATAAATATAGGCGATAAGGTAAATTTTGTTGGAATCAATAATATATGAATCGTAAAGCTTCTTTTATAGTAGCTTCTCTCATTACATTACTTATTGCTGGAAATTATTTGTTCTTTTCTGATAAAGGGATAGTTAGAGAAAAAGTTGAGATATCTAGAGTTTTGGATGGAGATACAGTAGATCTTGAGGATGGCAGAAGAATAAGATTGCTAAATATCAATACTCCTGAGAAAGGATTTCCATATTCAGATGTTGCCAAGAGCTATTTGTTAAACTTTACAGATGTAGAGCTCGAATCTGTTGGTCTGGATAGGTACGATAGAACTCTTGGTAGATTATATTCTGGAGACTTGTATCTCAATCTAGAAATTGTTAGAAATGGTATGGCCCATAGCTATTTGGTTTCCGATTCTGAAAAAATGATATTTGAAAAAGCTGAAAACTATGCTAAACGTAATGAGAAAAATATTTGGGAAAAATCTCAATTCGATGGTTGCATAAATGCGGAAATAAATAAATATGAGGAATATGTTGATATTATTGATTCCTGCCATGTAAATTTAGATGGTTGGACTATCAAGGATGAGAGCACTAAGAGCTACAAATTTAAAGGAGATAGGGGGGAAAGTTTTAGATTGCACTCTAAAAAAGGAAAAGACACAGACACCGAATTATATTGGGGAAGAGAAAATATATGGAACGATGACCATGATGAGATATTCATTCGTGATTCTGAAGGTTTTCTTGTTTACTATTTTTCTTACGGCTAGTTCTTCTGCATTAAGATTAAACGAGATTGAATCAAATCCTGAAGGAGATGATGCAGGATTTGAATGGGTAGAACTCTATTCCGATGAAAGAATATCTCTTGATGGATATATTCTCGATCATGAGGGCCGCGGAAGTCCAATTAATTTAAGCGGAGAATTTCAAGGATTTTTTATAATTTCATTTCAAACACAATGGCTTAGGAATAGTAACGAAACTGTTTATTTGAGATTTCAAGATCAGATAATCGATACTTCCGGAGCATTTAGCGATAATAAAGTTGATAAAACTTATAATTTTTGTGATGGATCTTGGAAATTTGCTGATGCTACAAAAGAAGCGGAAAATAACTGTGCCACTTCTGGAAATAGCGGCAATTCAAATAACTTAAACAATAAAACTAATTTAATAAATAAAAAAGAAAAAAATGAAACTAAATCTAATCAAAAAACTAATAATCTTATTAATGAAACGGTTAACTTAGTTTCTCATAATGATCAGATTAATGTTAAAAAAATAGTTTTGAGTGATTCCAAAGATGAAAAGAATAACATTACTTCAACTAGAACTTATAAAGTAAGAATCGGAGTAATCTACTTTTTTATTGGATTTTGTGTCTTATTGATTATTTTAATTGCGATGAAAAAATTATAATTAACACTTAGATACCTTAAGTTGCTCGGGATTGCAGTTGTTAACTGCAAATATTATATCATCCCCTTCTGATATTTTTGTTGGACTTAGATAAATTGTTTTTGAACCCTCTTTATCTATGACCTTACAAGATCCGCATTGATTATTGCATGAAAAGGATTCATCATTAATTAAGAAGTTTAATTCTCCTACCTCTTCTCCAAGGGCTACATTTATTTTTGCTTCTAAGATTCCTTTATCATTTAGGCAAACATTTGATATTTGGGATTTTTGATTTATGCAATCTACAACTGGTGAAAGTTGTTCATTTAAGTCATTTGATAAACCTTTAACATAAGATAAAATTAATATTAAAGAAGTGAAACTTAGTGCTGTCAATATTACTATTTGGACTATTGAAGCTAAACCTTTTCTCATATTCTGCATGCTGTTGCTCCCGCTTCTGCTGTATTTATTTGTTTTATTATCTGATTGTTTAAAGTTATATCAACTAATGGATTTTGTGTATTTTGTTCTATATAGAAGAGTAATGGTCTATCTGAATTAATATCAGTTTCTCCTTCTAAGGTATTTTGTGAGTTGGTGTCTTGTGAATCTGTGAATAAAGTGTTTATGTTACAAACATCTCCTGCGCATACTGGACCTGCAAGACCTTTATCTGGAGCACATCCTTTTTGTAAAATATTATCTGTTGTAACTTGAGACCCTATTACATTTACTGCCAATATATCATTATTACAACTTATTTGGCTCGAGATCTGATTTCCTGTTATTGCTGGTTCTTTAGGCTTATTTTTTTCTAAAAGGCTATTTATTATTGCAGAGTCATATTTTCCGTAATTTGAAGTTGCTAGTGTTCTCATTACTCCTGAATATATTGATCTGTAATAACTTGACTCAGAACATTCTAAATCGCAAGAGTCTGATTCCCCATTAAATTTGTCACATGAAGACACGCAGTTTTTAGATCCGGGAGCCACTTTTGCACCGCCGTATTCCTCTGCTAGGTTAGCAAACGCATGACCAAATTCGTGAATAAGTACCGAATCTTCATGTGCCTTGTTTATACTTATTATATTTCCATATGATGAACTCCTTATTTTACGATCATCTTGTTTTACGACTACTACATAATCGCTAGGGCATTTTTTTGCTAGATCTTTTACTTCTTTTGTATCGCATAAAATTGCAATTCCTTTGTAATATTCACACTCTGGATTTTGACCCTCTAACACATAAGTGTTAAAGTAATTTCTATTACTCTTATAGGGCTCAGTATTTAGGAAAAAGTCAGTATAATGTTGCGCATCCTCTTTTGAAGAGATAAACAAGATATCTATTCTGCCTTCCCCATTATACTCTATGCTTTGACAATCTAGATGGTCTGGAGCCTGAGAAACGGAATTATTTTGATGAATATTAAGATAGCTAAAAATTACTATTATTCCCAACATGGGGATTACTGTAAATAGAAATGTTTTTGATTCCATTTGCTAGGTATGGATCTTTTCCTTAAATATATTATGTAGGAAGATTTAAAATGACATTGTTTCTTTTTTAGACATGGCTGCTTTGAAAGCAAAATTTATCATAGAGATTCTTGGTAGGCCAGTAGAACATCTTCAAAAGTCACTTGCAGATCTTGTTGATAAAATTGGTACTGAAAAAGGAGTTTCCGTTTTACATAAAGAGATTCATAAACCCAATAAGGTAGAAAAATCAGATAATTTGTGGACTGCTTTTGCAGAATTAGACTTAAGCTTTGAGACATTGCCATTGTTTTTCAATTCAATAATGACTTACTTACCTGCCCATATAGAAGTTTATGATCCTGAAATGTTTAAGATGAATACATTTGAAATTAATGAGCTAGCAAATTTTGTAGTTCAAAGACTTCACAATTATGATGCTCTTGCTAAGAGAATGATTTCAGAAAGGGAAATTTTGATAAATAAGTTAGAATATATTAGAAAAGGTGGAAATCCTAAAGATGTTTTTGCTCCAATCCCTCAACAACCAGTGAGCGAAACTCAGAAAACTGATAATAAAAATGAAAAGAAGCCTAAATCTAAGAAGAAAAAGTCTAAGTAAATTAAACTCTTTTTAGTAAATATTTATCTCCCTTATCTATATTTGGATGATTGACCACTCCTATGTTCCAAATGGGATCTCCTTTAACTTTTCCTATAACTGGAACTCTAAATTTTGGAACCTTTTTTCTTAATTTTGGAATACTCAGATAAAATTTCCCATGAGTAATTCTATTAATTTTTTCCATTATATCATCAATTCCAGTTACACACCTTAACGAATTATCCCTACCTGGGTTTTCTCTCCTCAAATCAATTTGCCCCCTAAATAACTTTGTAAACTCGCGATAGTCTACTGCTCTTCTTCCACATCCAGGGGTTTCAAAATCTTCTCTAGTTGGTACCTTTGTCAATTTATCTCTTGTGGATAATATTGTCTCCCCGTACATCGCCAAAGTATCTCCCATTAAATAGCGGCCTATTGCTAAACTTGGATCTTCTGACACTGCTTGAACTACTTCTCCAAATGTTAAAATATTCTATCATACTCATTTTCGCGAATCAATCCGAAAAGTCCTCCGGGGCCGATTAATTCGTATTTTTTCTCTGTTGTTTTCATAAAAATTTTTTAAAAACAGGTTATTTAAAGGTTTCGGAAATTTTACGAATTTTTTGCTAAATTTTTACTTTTTTTTCAAAATTGAATTAATTGGAAGACTTTTTTCTGATATTTTTGTTTTTCTGTACTTCATGTAAAATAAAATTATAATTATTAGAACTATTATTGATAGTGTATAAACTATCCAATTGGAACTTGAGGCCTTTTGAATATTGCAACTTCCGACGCAACATGCACCATCTAATGATTGTATTGTTTGTATAGAGCAGGTTTCTGATGCTGAACAGAACTTTCCGCCTAATTCGGAACAATAATATTCTGGTTTCGAACTATTAGTAATCTCACTTTCATTATTTGTGAATATTATTTGGAAGCTTATATTAGATAGAACGCTGTTATCTTTTGCAATTAAAACAGTGCTTGAGATTGGCTGACTTAATTGATTTAATTTTATTGAAACTATTCTTGATTCATTCGGAGCAAGAGTTATTGAATCGTTCGATATGAGGAAAATATTTTGATCAAAAATGAAATAAATTCCATTTATTGTATCTGTATTTGGATTTAAGATTGAAATATTATAAGACTTTCCTGAATTTTTTTTAATGGTTTCTCTTATTATTTTCGGAATCACTGTCAAAGATAATTGAGAATTATTATTTGAAGATTTTATTATCTGTATTGGTAAAACATACTTGCCTATTTTTGCGGTGTAGAATCCTTGAGGAATATTTGATATTGAAAATTTAATATTGTTTATTCCCGGATTTAGACTTATTGCATGTTCATCTGGAAAATCTGAGTTTATGGTTGTTTGTTGATCAAGATTTGAATTTATATTGATGGTAAAATCTTCCTTTGCAACTATGAATCCCGGATTTATTGAGTAATCTGTTAAATTACCTGCTACTTCAAACGAGCTGTTGTAGTTTACAAGTTCTGACTTTCCATTAACTATTGTGGCGATATTATTTATGAATAAAGTATAATTATTTGGATTTAGAGGTACTTGTGCATATAAATAATATTTATCTGAAATCTTTTTTAAGTCATAATCTACTGCTACTGCAACATGAGATCTTTTGAATATTACATCTGAATGAGATATTGGTTCTAAGATATTCCCTTGAATTTCAAGAATCATTGTTTCTCCAGGCTGATATGTTGAAAGAATGTTAGTGCTTATGCTTGATGAAAATGGAATCAGGAATAATAAGATAGCAAAGATAAATATCACCCTCATGAGAATATTTGATTAATGGTTTATATAAAGATTGTCAAAATTACTTGCTCATTTCTTTGAGTTTTGCCATTGTTTCTTCCATTTCTTTATCTCTTCCAGAAGGCTTGCCGATTGGAGATTGAGAGTTTAAAACCACTGGCCTTGCTCTCGGATAAGGAATAGGGCCTCTTGAAGGAGGGAATGGAGGGCTTCTTGGGGGCATTCCCGGACCTAATCTCGAAGGCCTATCTGATGATCCTTTAACACTATTTCTTGATTTGAACAAAAGCATTTTAATTTTATTTCTCATAAGTATTCCAGCAATTACTAAAACAATCAAAATTACCAACAAAGTTATCCATAATCCTGAACTGCTGCTATTGCTTGAAGTTGAGGAGGTTTTGCAGCATATATTACTTGATACGCCACATGAAGCAGAGATTTGTTCTTCATTTTCTAAACATGAAGGATAACAACTGCCTCCTGCTATTTCACATTCATTTGATTGAGGCATAGCCTCACAACTTCCTAGACAACATGAACCTTCTGTAGAGCTAACGGTTGTTCCAGTACATGACTGCGTGGAAGAACATACAATCCCATTTTGCGCAGTGCAAGAAATTGTAGGCGCTGATTTTGAACAACATACTTTTGTTCCAGGACACAAATAATCTTCTAATGCTTCTCCCCCTAAATCGCTGCATGTGAACAAAGAGGTACAAGATTTTCCTGCAGACTCACAAGTTTGTGCTGATCCCCCAGATCCTCCTGAAGAAACAACTTTTTGCCATCCAGCATATAACAAGAAACCTGTGTCTCTTATGTTGTTATTATTCCAACAACCTTCTGGAGTCGTTATGCTCTCAAAATAAGACATAGAGTTTTGTGCTTCTACTGAATTAGCTTGTTGAAGAGATAATATTGCAAGTGCAGAATCGTAGTATCTGTTGTAAGGCGTATTTGGAGCCTGCCAGAATTTACCTTGTTGTTGAGACTCGACTAGCTGAGAATATTGATCTTGGCCTTGAGTTAAAATATGTATGAAGCTGCTTGGAAGAAACTTCTGATTGGATTCTGAAAGAGCTACTAAATAAGGCAAATATTCATTTATGTTTTCTCCCATTTTGTCTAGAGCTAATGCTCCCCATAGCGTTCCTTCATAGTCGCAGGAACTAGAAGATGATGAAAGACACTTTGAGTTTATAGTTTCAGTAGTTGTTCCTAAAGCTGAACCTGAATGTGCTGCTGGAGAAACGAAAACTGTGGAGGATCCTGTTCTTTGATATAGTGTAGATGTTGTAAAATCCTTATCGCATGATATTGTGTAATTGTTATCTATGCAAGTGTTTGATACTTTAAGCCAGAAATTTCCAGAGCTTATTGCAAAACAAGATCCTGGATTTCCAGATAAAGTCATGTCTTCATTGACAGTTATAGTATTTCTATTATTGTTGTAAGAAACAGTACATTGAGAGCTTTCATGATTATCTATATCAATTTCAAGATACCATGTTAAATCTGCAGCTGATTGTCTTTTAGATAAAATCCAAGATTTTATGTTGTCTGTATTTTTTCCTATTCTATCGTAGGCTATAGCAACTTGAGAAGTATCTTTGATTTCGCTTGAAGATTCTTTCCAATGATTTCCACCTACTGATTTGCCTTCAATCACAGATACTAATTTTGAGTTTGAGCCTAAAGCTAAAGCACCAAAAACAGCTTCTTGTAAAGAAATAGATTTGCTATCTTTGCTATCTACTTGATTTTGCAGACATTGATATGCTTTTGATATAATATCTTGAGATTGTTGATTCGATTGGGTGCCTGAATTTGAAGAATTTTGTGCTATTGCAAATGAAATTGATAAAATTAAGAATAAGATCAAAACACTCTTTTTTTGCATTATTAATTAGAGGAGAAAGTGTTTATAAAGATTCTTAAGAAATTATAAAGAGTAATATTTAAAATTAAAAGGATTCTTCTTGTTTTATGCATTTGAGAAAAAGAGTGATATTATTTGTAAGTTTATTTGTTTTTGTCGCGATTAGTAGTGCAGGTTTATTTCAAGATATAAGTTCGCAGGATTTTGAGAATGGAACTTATTATAGAACTTTTTATAACTCTTCTGGATTTGTCCAACTTAATTACTCTCAATTGATTGGAAATTTTTCAAGCAGAATTTTTGATGCATCATCTAATTCGACGTGGATCAATATGTCAACCACTAATGAGTTGTGCTATGGTTGTGAACTTCCCAATAGTGGGGTTATTGAGCAAGGGAATTTTATCAGGCCGGTTAATGTCTCTGGAATCGTATTGCTTTCACATATGAATGAGCTTTCAGGTAATGTTGGAGATTATTCCCCCTATGGAAATACTGGGACGGTTACTTTGTTTGAAGGCAACGAATATGGTTTTTCTGGGAAGTTTAACACTTCTCTCGATTTTGAAGCTAATGATGGAGATTTGATAGATTATGGTTCCCCTTCCCAATATAACTTCGGGAATCAATTAACTATAGAAGCATGGATCAATCCTGAAAGTTTTAATAGTATAACTTCTAATGGGTTCCCAACTTTTGTTGATAAGGCTACAAACTCACTCTCATTTTATTTTGATAGAATTGGATCTACAAATACTGGATCTCTTGTCGGGTTGGTTGTTGCTGATAATTCTGCTGTTGCATCTGGAACTAAAGTCTTTAACGTAGGTGAATGGTATCATGTTGCACTTGTTTATGACGGCTCCCAAGTTAGACTTTATTCTAATGGAGTTTTAGATGGTTCTCCTATATCTAAGACTGGGAATGTTGTTTCTAATAGTGTTTCTCTTATAGTTGGCTCGGGCTGGAGACTTAGTTCTCCAGATTATTATCGTTTTGATGGTAAAATAGATGAAATTGCCATTTATAATAGATCATTAAGTGCTGAAGAGATAAGAGATCGCTATTTGAGAGGCATATTGAGGCTTAATTTAAGTGCAAGAAGTTGTGATGATCCATTGTGTGTTGGAGAGCCCTATCAAATAATCTCCGACAGATCTAATCTAAGTCTTATAGATAACAGGTATTTTCAATATAAATTAGATTTTGGCACAGAAGATGGAGGTTACACTCCAAAATTATATAATTCCAGTATTGGATATTTAGCTACTAACCTCGCACCATTGGTTAATATTACTTACCCATCTAATAACTCAAATCATAGCACTTTGTTAACAGATATAAATTATACTATTATGGACAGCAATCTAGATAGCTGTTGGTATTCTATAGACTATGGATTGGTTAATAATACTATTGTTTGTGGTCAGAATGTAACTGGAATATCTAGTTCAGAAGGAAATAATTTATGGAGAGTTTATGCAAATGATAGTTTAGGTTCAACATCATTAAGTTCTGTTTCTTTCTTTGTCGATAGTTTACCCCCTAGCATTTCTATGATTCAACCAATAAATAATTCATTACTTACTAATAGAACAGTTTTTGTTAATTATACAGTTAGTGATGTAGGTATTGGTTTACAGTCATGTTGGTGGACTAACTCTTCAGGGATATTAAATAATAGCATAAATTGTGGAATGAATTTCTCTTTTGTAGGTAGTGAAGGATCTAATTATATTACTATTTATGCTAATGACACATTTGGAAATGCTAGGGGAATTACTAATATAATTACCATAAATACCCAGGCTCCTAGTGTTTCTATTAGTTATCCTGTAGATGGCTCTGTTATTGGAAATATAACTGGAATATCGCTTAATTATAGCGTAATTGATTCTAATTTACAGTCATGTTGGTATACGTTCACATATGGTTTCACTAATTTCACACTTTCTAATTGTCAGAATACTACTTTCAATATGAGCAGTCAAGGAATATATGAAATAAAAATTTATGCGAATGATACTACTGGAAATATAGGGTTTGATTCAAATACTTTTACAGTTAGTGTGGATTCTCCCTCTATAGATCCAATCAGCCCTGTAAATTCTTATCTTGGACCTATTTCTTTGAGTAAAGTTAATTTTGCTTATATCCCTGGTGATTTTGATTTAGATTCATGTAGTTTATGGATTAATTCTACGGGAACATTTTTACTTAATCAAACAAATAATACAGTTTCTTCAGGGCAACAAAATTATTTTTCGTTGAATTTAACTAGCATCTTAGAGGGTTCTTATTCTTGGGCCATTGAGTGTAATGACAGCTTAGGTCATAATTCCATGACAGGCAATCAAACATTTTATATAGATCGCACAATACCTTCTCTGACAATATTAAAACCTACTGGAAATTATAATAGTGTGACTAATATTCCCATTTCCTTGAACTATACAGATACTAGTCCTGTTAAATGTAGATATAATGTAACATTTGCATCAACAGGTAATGTTGTTCTTGGAGATTCTGAGTTATTAAACTGCGAATCTACTACATTTAATGTTGATACTGAAGCAAGTTATTTTCTTTGGATGAGTGTAAACGACTCTGCTGGAAATGTAAATAATACTCGTAGTTCATTTACAGTTTCATCCAACAATAATGGCGGACCTACTGGAGGCTCTGGCGGAGGAGGTGGAGGTTCTGGCGGAGGTAGCTTAATTGGTTTTGCTCCTTATAATTTATTTATTGAAGATCTTGAAGAATTAAAGATTGGAAGGGGTAAGTCTGAAGCTGTAGAACTTAAAGTTTCCAATAGAGGAATAAAATTCCTTAATGATTGTTACTTTATACCAAGCGGAGGAATATCCCAATGGATTTCTGGATCTGATATTTATTCCTTGGGACCTGGGCAAACTACAAGCTACATATTTAACGTAAATGCCCCAATAGATTCAGAAGTAGGAGATTATTTTGCAACACTTAATATTATGTGCAAGGAAATAAACTCAAGTTTGAGTTACCACGTTTCTGTTATAGGGGGAGAGTTTGAGCTAAATATCTTAGAGTCTAGAAGAATAGGGACTAGGTTAAGCGCTAAATACACTATTGAAAATTTTGCTAATGAAGCTAAAAATTTAACTGTAAATTATAAATTATTGAATAATAAAGGGGAACTACTCGTAGAAGGATCTTTTGATCCATTGCAAGTACCAGCTAATGAAAAGTTAGATTCTTTAGGAGAGTTTGAACTTCCTAAAAACTCCATAGGAGACTATACTTTGATTATGGAAGTCTCTGATGGGTTTGATTCTTCTCAGAAACAGCAAAAGATAAGACTGGCATCTGAAGGAATTTCTGGATTTGTAATTTCTGAAGGGAACTTGAGAACAGTTACTTGGTTCGGAATCATTGCTGCTCTTTCTTTTGGAGTTTTCTTGGTTGCAAAGGTTTTGATTAAACAAGCCGCAATCAAAAGAGTTGCATCTAATAATAGAAACTTTATAGCAATTGAACCTAATTAGATCTTTTTAGTCTTTTTAGAACCTCTACTAATGGATTTTTATCTTTGGGATCTGAACTTAACAAATTTAAATCCTTGTAAAAACTTTCATTTGAATAATTTGGGGGGAGGATTTTCTTTTTTTGCTTGAAATGCCAATCAAGTTGTGATTTGACATAACCTTCTTTAAGAGGAGGATCATTTTTTTTATTCCAATCTCTGACTTTTTGTGAAACATAATCGTCTGGATAATTTAAGCTCCTTAGAAAAGTTATCAATACGAAAAGTCCTCTTTTTCTTCCCTCTTGAAGTCCTCTTAAAAGTTGTTTTATTGGTTGAGGAAACATTTCTTCAGTTACTCCTGTAAAGTCTGCGGCGAATTCTTCTGTAATTCTTTTTTTACTGCCCTCTTTTTTTAATTCGTTTTGATTTTCCCAAGAAATTGCTTCTCTTAACAAATCCAATGCTTCAGGACTTTTAGCTTCCTTGTAAAATGGTTTTATTGTTACCTTCATAGGATTTGCATCTTTTGGAGTAAAATTCATAATCTCATTTTTTTCTAAAACTACACTTGAAAGAGATGTTTTTTCATGAAGAGAATAAGGCATTCTGAATAAATGTCTTGATGCGACTAACACAAGATCTAATGAAGCTATTTTTTCTCCTGCGAATTCTTCTGTAAACTCAGAGGCAACTATATCTTTTTTAGATTCTCTACTTTCTATTGTTTTGGTAAGTCTATTATCTGAGTAATTGTTGTTTAATTGGAGTTTTGTTTTACAATTGGTGCAGAAAAGATAATCTTCGATTACTTTTTTTATTTCTAGAAAGCCAGAACAACTTGCATCCATACACCTTATTTTTTTCTTTGTGATCTTGTAATCTGGCCTACTATATGGATTTCCGCACTTTTCACATGAAAACTCCACAAAGTTAGTTTTGTTTACAGGTTTAGAACAGTTGGGACATTTTACAGAAACTAAATCTTTTTCAGATAAGTTCATTCTTTCTTTTACCGCATCAAAATTTATCCCAAGTTCTTTTATTTTTTTATTATATTCTGGCTTTATTTTTATCATCAAATATTTTACTATGGATCTTGGCCAGTCTGGAAACATTTTTTTAGTTTCTAGCCCATTAAGACTATCAGGGAAACAAGATCCTGGGACTATTATATGAAGTCCTTTTGAGCCTGAAAATTTTACACCATAACTGAATATGCCATATTTTTCCAACTCTTCCACTAATAGGAATGCTGCTATTTTTGAATAGTCTAAAAAGGGGGAATCTATATCTATCAAAAGGTCCCATGATTTTCTTAAGTTGGTTAATTCTGATTGAGACATGTCCGAGTTTATAGACAATGGATCGTTCCAAATTTCTTCTGAAGCGTGAAATGATGTTGCTCCTTTATTTACCAGACCCATAATATCTGAAATATATTGCAAGGTATCTGGACGCTTACCAAAACCTTCAAAATATCTAGGAACAACCTCTCTATCCATTGCAAATTCTAGCAATGCTTGTTGAACTTTAGGATTTGAATAATAAAGTCTTGTTATTGACCTTATTCTCTTTTCTTTCTCTGAAATTTCTGGCTTTTTATTTTCGGACGCCTCTGACATGAGTTTCTTGAAATTCTTTTGTTTAAATTGATTGTTGTCTTATTCCTTTAAGCACCATAATGCTTAAAAGTAAAATGTCTTCTTCATTCCATGCGTTTAAAACTTGAGGATCCTAGAATATTTGCACATTTGATTAGCATAATTTCTGATCTTGTTAAAGAGGTTAGAATAAAAGTAAATAAAGAAGGAGTTAACTTAACTGCACTTGATCCTGCTAATGTTGCCATGGCTTATTTTAGCATACCTGCAGATTTATTTTCCGAATTTGTAATAGAGAAAGATGAAGTATTGGGAGTTAACCTTGAAAATCTTAATTCTATAATGAGAAGGTGCAAGATGGGAAGTTCTTTAATTATAGAAAGAGAAGAAAGTTCTCTAAAAATAACTATCAATGATAAAGTAAAAAGAGAGTTTTCTTTGGCGTTGATAGACGTTGAGGGAGATGATAAGCAAATGCCGGCCTGGGAATTTAAGAGTGTGGTGAAAATGGACTCTCAATCATTTGTTGATGCAATAGAAGATTGTTCTGTAGTTGCTGATGCATGCACTTTTGTTGCTCAACCAGATAAATTCATAATAGAATCAAGCAATTTACACTCTGCTCGCACAGAATTCTCTAATGATGAAGCCCAGATATTTTCAGATACTAGTTCTGCTAGATTTTCTTTAGAATACCTTAGCAAATTTATCAAAGGCGCTAAAATTGCTAATCGCGTAGAAATTAACTTTTCAGACAATCATCCGATGAGACTTAACTTTCCTTCTGGAAAAGTTATGCTTTCATTTGTTCTTGCACCTAGAGTTGAACAAGACAACTGATTTTAGCCAACACAGGGTATAAAAATAAAGAAACCCCATCTATTTTTGATAAAATAGAGAGATGATGAATAAAAAAGGACAACTTGCAATTTTTGTCATAGTTGCCATTGTGATTGTGGCTGCTGTAATCTTGATTGTAACATTAACTAGAAAGAATGTATCGTTAAGAGAGCAAAATTTTGATAATCCTGAAACTTATTTGAGTTCCTGTTTGAGAGAAAGATCTACTATAATATTAAAAGATATTTTTGAAAACGGAGGATTTATCGGATCGAATAATACTATTCTTTACAAAGGTAACCAAATAACTTATTTATGTAAAAACTTAAACAATTTTGAACCTTGCATAGATCAATATCCTCTTTATGTTTCTCAAATTGAGAAAGAGTTCAACAAAATTATTCAAAGTGATTCTAAGCAATGTTTTTCTTCTTTAAAAGAGGGTTTAATTGAAAAAGGATATGAAGTTGATCTTGGAGATGTAAATACTTATGCTCAACTTAATCCGGGAAAAATTTCAATTAAGATCAATACTAGCTTAACCATTCTTAAGAATGATGTTTCTAAAAATTTTAACAACTTTGAAACTTATGTTTCTACAGACTTACAAGGAATTGCAGTCATAGTTAATGAAATAATTTCTCAAGAATCTAAATGGTGTCATTTTAGCAATGACGGTTTTATGGCACTTTACCCTGATTATGATGTAAGAATTTATATGATGGAAGACTCAACTAAGATATACAATGTCAAGAATAAAAAAACAGGTGAAGAATTATCTATGGCAGTTAGAGGGTGTGTTTTGCCTTCTGGGTGGTTTTAATGAATAAAAGAGTCGTAGGAATATTTGAAATTTCAATTATACTGATCAGTAGTTTTGCTTTTTCTTATTTGATCTCTCAAACAAATGAAATTAGCTTGGGAACTAATATTCCTCAAGAGTCTAAGACCATTAAATATGTTAGAAATAAAATTCTAAATTATTTATCTAATGGAATTGTATCTGCTCAGTCTTCAGTTTGGACATGTCCGTTAGATCGCAATGAGAATTATTGCCAGGAATATCCTTCAACAACTTGTAATAGTCAATGTGCTTCATCTTGTTTTCCAGGTAGAAGAGCAGATTTTTCAGAGTGCAGTATTGGTACTTGTTATGATACATCATTAGGAATTTGTAGTTCTGGATCTCCAAAGAAACTTTGTGAGTCTAATAATGGAGTTTGGTATCAAAATCAACCAGTTCAATGCAATAGGGGCTGTTGTTTGATCGGATTTAACAATGCAGGTACATCGGATCAAGCGAAATTCACAACTAGTCAAGAATGTAATTATCTTGGTCAGAAACTAGGATCTGGAGTTCAATGGGATCCACAAATAACAAGTGAAATTCAATGCCTTTCCAAAGTTAAATCTCAAAAAGAAGGTGCATGTAAATTGGAATTTCTTCCAGAATTAAATAAATATAATTGCAAACTTACTACTGAAATAAGCTGTTTGAATTCAGGAGGAGAATTTTATCAAGGTAAATTATGTACCAACAATCAACTTAATACAAAGTGCGAAAGAACTCAAAATACTGCATGTTTTGAAGGAAAAGATGGAGTATATTTTGTAGATGGTTGTGGAAATAGAGCTAACGTATATGACTCTTCTAAGATAAATGATGTATCCTATTGGAACGAAATTATCTCTTTGAGTAATAGCTGTTCTTTGTCATCTAACTCCAATCCATTATCAAATCAGCAAAAATGTGGAAATTGCGACTATATAGGAGGTAGCATTTGTGGAAGCCCTACTACTTCTGATAAAAGCCCCATTTACGGACAATATGTATGCAAAGATCTTAGTTGCACTGATGAAAATGGTAAAAAAAGATCTCATGGGGAAAGTTGGTGTGCATTTGATGGGCAAATAGGAGTTGATGGAGCTAAAGGATCTAATGAGGAGAGATCTGTAGATCTTCCAGGAAGCAGACATTATAGAGAATTATGTTATGATGGAGAAGTAAGAATAGAACCTTGTGCAGAATATAGAAATGAAATTTGTATAGAGGAAGATGTTGGAAGCAAGGGTTTCACAAATGCTCAATGTAAAGTAAACACGGGAAACTTGTGTTTGCAATATAATAAAGATGATGAAAGTTTGGGAAAATGTGAAGAGAATTCTGATTGTTTTCTTAAACATGTTAGCATAGATAAAATGGACTTTGATGCTTGCGTTCCTAAATATCCCCAAGGTTTTGAGATAACTGATGAATCTGAAGAGGATTCGAAAGCTATCTGTGCTGTTGCAACTCAAACTTGTACATATTATGAAAAGAAAGGAATTGATGGTAAATGGACTTGTAAAGTTAATTGTGAATGTAAAGATGCTGCTTTTGCTGAAAAGATGAATAACTTGTGTATGAGTTTAGGAGATTGTGGAAGTCAAATTAATTTGGCAGGAGATCTTGGAAATGGATATTCTACTACTGGAGATAAGACTCCTAAGATTTCAGATAATTATATTCAATCGTTAAAAAAATACTCGACACCTGTTCAAGGACAGAGAGTTTCTACAAATATAGGAGACGTACAAGACATATTGGGTAAAAATTTTGGATTTAAACCTAATGATGTTGCTTCCAAAATATCTCAACTTGGATTAGGTGCTTCGGGATTGCTATCTATTTACATATATCATTTTTCTAGTGTAGGTGCTGAGATCTTGCCTTCTGGATTTATAGGTCCAGCAACAGAGGCTCAAGCAAGTGCATCCACATGGGTTAGTTTTTCCAGTTATGTAAATACTTTAGCTGTAGGTGCTGGAGTTGGATATATTTTGGGAACTATTTTCGGACTCGAAGATAAATCTTTAATTGTTGCAACCGTAGCTGGAGTTGCAGGTTCATTTTTTGCATATCAAGCTGGTGCAGGATTTTTAGCAAGTCCAATTACACTTCTAATTGTAGCCGTCTTAAGCACGATACTAGGGATATTAGGAATAGGAAAATATAGAGAAAGATCTGTTACCTTCAATTGTTTACCATGGCAACCTCCTTCTGGAGGAGATAGCTGTTCAAAATGTAATGACTTAGGTATTGAATGTACTCCTTACAAATGTTCTAGTTTAGGAAAAAATTGTGAGCTAATTAACCAAGGAACTGGTAATGAACAATGTATCAACATAAACCCTAATGATGCCTCTGCTCCTGAAATTAAATTAAACACAACCTCTCTTCCAAATGGATTTAGTTATGAAACTCTTAACCAGGGGATAAAGATAAAATCTAATTCTGGAGATGGGTGTATCCAAGAATATTCTGCAGTTAGTTTTGACATTTTAACTAATGAACCAAGTCAGTGTAAAATATCTTCTACAAGACCTGATAAAGGGTATGAGGAAATGGAAGATAATTTCTTCGATAGTAGTTCCAATTCCTATACTTTAAACCATATAGAAAACACAGCTATGCAAACACTTGATGCTCTTGGAGTCTCAGGAGTTGATCCTGCAAGAAGAGGAAATTACGACCTTTATGTTTTATGCGAAGACAAAAATGGAAATAGTGCTCCTAGTGCGTATAATGTTAGATTTTGTGTATCTCCTGCTAATGATGTACAGCCTCCAAAAATTACGAAATTTGTTCCAGAACAAGGATTTAGTGCTATTGATGCTAATAGTTTCAACTTAGAGTTTTATACAAATGAACCTGCGACATGTAAATTTAGTAATGTTGATGAAAGTTATGATTCTATGAGTAGCTATGCTAATTGCTACAATGAAATAAGTCAGTCTACTTTATATGGATGGCTATGTAAATCTACATTGAATATTACTGAAAATACCAATGATTATTATTTTAGATGTGCAGATCAACCTTGGCTTGGTTCTAATTATGGAGGGAATTCAAATATTTTAGAAAATGGAAGAAATTCTAATTCTCAAAGTGAAAGATATACTGTAAGAAGAACTAACACTCCCTTGACAATTTCTTCTGCTAATCCCAACAATGTAACGATTTCATCCGGATCAGAACCAGTTTCTGTAGACCTTGATGTCATTACAAATGGTGGAATTGATAATGGTAAATCGTTCTGTAAGTTTTCATTAAATGATGGCGAACAATATATTGATTTTAGAAATACTAATTCTGTAAATCACAAACAGACATTTAATGCACTATTTTCTGGAAACCATAAGATAAAGTTAAGATGTATTGATGCAGCAAATAATATTGTTGAGAGTGAAGTAAGTTTCAATATCGAGGTAGATAGCATTGGCCCTCTTATTACTAGAGTCTATAATTCTGGAAATACTTTGACAGTCATAACTAATGAAGCATCTATATGTGAATACTCTACATCATCTTGTTCATTTAGCTTTGAAGAAGGCAACTCATTATCTGGATCTGGCAAATCTCATACTATGTCTTACTCTAATGGATTAACCTATAGCATAAAGTGTAAGGATTCATTTAACAACATAGGATCTTGTTTGACTGTTAGTGGAGGATACTAATTAACTTGCAATTATTTATAAACAAAAAATCCATTGTAATTATATGATTAGAGGGGATTTTAGAAATAAAAGGGGACAAGTTACGCTTTTTGTTATTCTTGCTGTTGTAGTTATTTCGGTTATTATAGTGATATTTGCATTCCCTCAAGTAAATGTCCTTTCATCAGATGTTAACCCTAGTTCATATTTGAGAAACTGTATCTCTCCTGAAGTTCAGAATATAAAAAACGTCTTGAGCGATCAAGGGGGATACTCTGATCCTTTTAATTATGCTAATTATAAGGGTGTGAAATTGCAATAT
>CAZRMJ010000008.1:0-23103 GCA_964601175.1 Candidatus Woesearchaeota archaeon
ATGATCGTGCCAGGATTTGAACCTGGGACCCCTGCCGTATCAGAGCAGTGCTCTACCGGGCTGAGCTACACGATCAGGGATACGGGGAAAAATTGGTTTATAAAACTGTTTGTGTGCTCACTCAATGTTAATTTTCTAATCTAAAATTATAAAAAATAAAAAAATAAAATTTTTATTTAAACTATCTTTCCAGCTATTGTTCCTGTAGATGTTAAATCAATTGCACTACCTGCTTTTCTGTAATTGATAGTTATGTCTCCTTTATATGTACTTGATGATCCAAATGATCCACATGCCATTTTGAAAGTGGTTACATTACTTGGAGTTACTACGCTTGGACATCCAGATCCGGATCCAGAAGCGCATGTACAATCAACTGAAGGAGTTGTACCTGTAACTGTAATGCTTGTTACATTTAAATCTTCACCGCCATTGTTTCTCAACTCCATGTTGATATTTGTGGCGTTAATGTTTTGAGCATTTACGTAGAAAGGTGCCGTAACGATTGCAGAATCGGTTACATATTTACCAGGGCTGAAAACTCCGAAATATGCAAGAACTCCAATAGCAATAACTGCTGCTAATATAGCCCATCCGTAAGTCATGAGAAATTCAACAGCTGCTTGTCCTTTTCTTTTCATGATAAACCTCCTTTTTACTTTTCTGTAAACTCTGCATAGTATATAAATATTCTGATATTTTTAGTTAGGAACAGTCGTGTTCTAATCCTGTTACATTATAGTCTGCTAAATGGGCTTGATCTAATTTGAACCAGTTTGACATTCCGGTAATTTTGCAAGATACCGGATTATTTGATGAAAAATAAATGTAATCTACTACGCTTTTATCTTGGGTGCTTATTCCTTGATTGGATAGTTGGGGAATGTAAACTAGGGATTCTATTCCAAAATCACTTGGATTATTAGATCCTTGTAATCTGTTTAAGTAACTTGGCGCTTCAGTGCTTTCTTTGTAATATTTTCCGGAAGTGTGGTTATTCAGATTAGATATTGTAAACTCTGAGAAAGGTGTTTTTTCTATTTTATTTGTGACTATCCCCCCAGTATTTAGTAAATAAATTGGATCTTCAAAATCAGTTATAGGTATTTTTGCAGAATAAGTTTTAGTTTTATTCCAACTAACTAATCCTCCTTGATCTCTTGCATTAAAATCCGCGATTAGGACTACATCTACATGCCAAGGATCTGTTTGAGTTAAGTAAATTGAAGGATTTGACAATGAGATGTCTAAATTAACCTTGTTTGCTTTTTGTTCGATGAAATCCTGTATATCTGAAAATGTTGCACCTAACATTATTGATTCTTCTATTCCATTATATGTACTATTAAAAAATAATTCATTTAAAGAAGCTGTTGCGTTTATTATGTATGTTCCTTGCTCCACAGATTCTGTTTGCATTATGAATAAAGATCTAAATCCTGAGATGAATATCTGTCTTTCTAAGTTTTCTTCCATTGAAAAAACAAAATTGTTTAATGTGCTTACTCTATCCTTTATTGTAGATCTTTCAGAGTAGTTTGTATAAAAAGTATATCCTGATAAAAATAATGATATTGCTGCTATTGCTATAAGTGTAAAAAATATCCCTTTTTTGTTTTTTATTATGCCCATCTTCTTACCTGTATTTCAGTTGACCATGGAAATGGAATTCCTTGAACATCAGTTGTATCTATTGTGATTTCATTTTGGTTAAAAATAAAGTCTATTCTCCCATCAAGGTCTAGATCTAGCTGTCTTAGTAAATTGTATGCAGCTGTTTGCAATGCATCATTTGAATCGTAAATTGTAGATGCTGGAGAATATACGCAAGAATTTGATCCACTATAATTTCCAGGAATTCTTAATGTAGTATTAGTATTATCCTCGAAGTATATGCTCCATATACATCCTTCTTTGTTTGCACTTATAGGCGAATAAGAAGACATATTTCTAACTACTGTATAAATTACCTTGCTATTTGTTGAACTTGTTTCATTACTTCCAGATCCGGATGCAGTTGTAATGGATAAAGTGTTATTTGTAAGTATTTTTTTACTATCTATGCTTATCGCATATGGATCTCCTAAATCCGTATAACTGCTTCCATATTCGCTTAAGTTATATACCGTTTCACCGTTCAATAACACTCTGCTGGTCCACAAGTCTCCAGAGTAAGATACTGCTGTAAGTGAAATTGGGGTTGATTCACTAGGTATATCAAAACTTACACTTGTAGAGTTTGAAAATTCTTTTTCAATGGTTATTGGAATTCCAAAAAGATCTTGAGATTTAGAATAGTTTATTGAAATATAAGAGTTTGGATATAATCTAGTTTGTTGAGGTATTGTTGAATTAAAACTTTGAGCAATATAAGTGGCCAAGATATTTTTAGTTATTTGTCTATATATTTGGGATAGTTCAGTTACATTACTTTTATAGAATCCTCCATTTCCACAGGCTGCTATTCCTTGCATTGTTTGTTCTGCTAAACTTCCATTGGTTACGTCAAATGCTATTGAATGTATTGTTATATTATAATTGCTTTTGGCTATGCATGCCGCTTGTATTGCTTGATCTTGAGAATCATCTGTAGTTACCCCATCACCATCCCAATCAGGAGAAGGATCTAAACCGCATGCTCTATTTGCTTCTCCATCACTCATAACTATCATTTCTCTTGATCTGTTTTCTTGAGAGGTACAGAGAGTGTTAGATAATGAAATATTTATTGAATCTATTTTGTAATCTATTTGAGAAGTTTCTGTTTTAAAACTGAGTCTTGCTATGTTGCTTCTTGTAGATGAAGTTGCCAATCCAGATCCAACCAGCGAATCATCAACATATAAGTTATAAGTATTTGATCCTGGAGTTATTTCAGCTCTTATTTTGTAAGTTGTGTTTAATGAATAAGGCGTAACCGCAGTATTATCATTTCTTATTTCTCCAGTATACATTTTCAATATAATATAATCTTGATAATTGTTCGAACTATCTAATCCTTCTATCTCAAGCCTAAATCTTCCACTTCCAGTATCACGCCTTACTAAAAATTCTACGTTTACTGGATCCTCTTGAGGATTAAATATGTGTACCATTGATGGATTATTGCTTCCAGTTCTTTTTACTGCAGCAGATCTATCTCCTTCTAAACTATCTGAAGTAATATCTACAGTTCCTCCACTTTGAGTTAATGTCCATCCGCTCGGATTTGATCCATCTGTTTGCCCGTTAAAGTCATCATAAAATATTTTTTTGTCAAAACAACTTACGGCCTTTAATATTCCACAACATATACATGTAGATCCGCTTGCATCCCAAACATTATCTACTATATTTTTTAGGGTTTGACTATTATTGGATAAATTATGGAAATCATTAGTTTTTGCATAACTTTCGAAACCGACTAAGCCCACTCTATTTCCTGAAATGTTTAATATTGAGTCTATTAATTCATCTGTTGCATTTTTTGCATCATTTATTTTACAAGGTGTCTCTCCAGGATTTGCTGACCCTCCTGGACAGTTATCATCCATGCTACCTGATAAATCTACTACTGAGAACACATCTATGTTTTTATTTGAGTATATTATTGAAACATTTCTCAACCCTAATCTTATGGGGGTGGTTTTATTTGCTAACTTGTTGTAGTCGAGTAATGATGAAATCTCCGAATTTGAAATTGTTACTGTTTGCCTACCATTTGTAGTGCCATTAAATACGGTTGTATTTCCTATGTTTAAGAAGGTTGTAAAATTACTTTCTAAATCCAGATTTATATCTATTGAACTTGGTTTAGCAGGGATGAAAAGCCCATCATATATATTGATTAAACCTTGTATCCCTGGGAAATATTGTTTTTTTGTCTCTTGTGAGGGTTCTGATTGATATTTTATTTTTAAGAATCCTCCCGCAATGTATAATCCTTCCCCTATAAATTCTAATGTGTTTTTTCCACTTTGAAATTCACCTATTTTTGAAGAAAGGTCGTATGTTGAAGGAATTGTAGGTGAATCTGATTTTGTGTAATTTCCTGTATAAACTCCGTTAATATATAATTGAAAATCTTCGTTTGATGCTAATTCTAAACTTGCATCATTTATTGTTCCATTATATTCTGAAGTTAGAGTTATATTTCCATCCCCTACGTATCCTCCAAAATAACTATATGCAGTTCTAACGTTGCTTGAAAGAAATGCTCTTGCAGAATATCCTGTAATATTTTGGCCAAGCATTACTCCGCTTATTATTTGTCTTGATGTTTTTATCTGCCTGGAGTTTTCTATAGAAGTACTATTTTTAGAAGAGACTAAATTATTTTCTAACCAAATTCCTACATTTTCGTTAGTTTTTACTCCTGATAAAAATTCGTTTGCGATGTTTGCAGCTATTGTTTTATTAGTAACGTAAAAATTTCCTATTTGTTCTAATATTGATTTGTTTGGTTCAGTTATTATTCCTTGGCTTATTAATGATTGGACATACGCATTGTCAAATTCTTGCGCATTAATTGAGGACATGCTTACCAAGATATCTTGGTCTATTTTAGAGACTACTTCATTTTGTTTTATTTGAGGTATTGCTATTAAAATTACTAATAATATTGCTAGTAATGCTATTAGTGCATCTATACTAAAAAATATTCCTTTGTTTTTTAATCCCACACTTGTACCTCTATTGTTACTGGTTTGTTTTGATATATTGAAATTCTAGATACTTTTAGGCTGTTTTTTGCTTCTTGAGGAATTAATCCTATTCCTTCTACAGGGGATCCTTCAATTTCGATAGATTCTGAGAAGTTAATAAAATAATTATTATTTATTCCAAATATAGATTTTGTTCTTTTATATTCAGTTAATGCTAAACTGTATAATTGATTTAGTTTAATTTGATCTATGGTGTTGTTTTCATTTGCAATTCCTATTTTTGAAACTGTTTCATCAGTCCAATTTTCTGGATTTCCAGTAGAAAGTAGATTATCTGCGATTATATTTCCTTCATATAGTAATGTATCTCTTTTTTCTTGTTCACCATTTGGATAATTTATGGTATAAAGAAAAAAAGTAATCATTCCGAATATGAATATTCCTACTGCTACGATTATGTCAAAGCCCCATGCTTGGGCTCTTTTTTTCATTATTTATGCCCCTTTTTTAGATTTTATTGGAGAATCGCTTAATTCTATTCCCTTTCTTGTAATTTTGAATTTATAAAGTCCCTTCGAGTGGTTTGTGCCTCGCATTTTTAAAATTTCTATGGTTCTTTCTCTTGATATTAATTTTCTTATAAATTGCATTAGGATTATGGAATCTGATTCAAATTCCAATGCTCTGTATATTTTCTGTTCTCCTTCTGGAGCACCCTCAAATGTTATCAATGATGTGCAGTCCCATTTTTTTATCATATTAAATAAGTCTAAAGATGCCTCTCTTTTTTCTAGCTCATCTTCAAATAATAAAGTGAATGAGGTCATGCTGTCTATTATTAATCTAGATATTTTGTTGTTTATGATTATGCTCTCTATTGTTCCTCCTCCTTCTTCAAGCATGCTTTTTACCTTTCCAGGGGTATAATTTAGGAAAGTAAATAATCCTTTTTTTTCATATTCTTCTAAATTCCAAGAAAATCTTTTCATGTTGTGGTAAAAAGATTCTTTACCCTCTTCAAATGTGATAAATAAACAACTCTCTCCTCTTTTTAATCCATCCATAATAAACTGCATCGCAAATATTGTCTTTCCACTTCCGGGACCTCCAACCACAAGATTTGTAGAATCTTTTTCTAATCCTCCTTCTATTAATCTATCAAAACTTGGTATTCCTGTAGGAATTCTTATGCATTTTTCTCTTCTTTTAGTTGGTTTTTTTCTATGCTTTGATCTTCCTCTTTTCACCATATCCTTTTTTATTGAAACGATTATAAAAACTTAATCCTAGCCTATAATTCCAGAGAAATAGCTTGCTAATATTATCTTAAGTATAAAGAATGTAGTTAAGCTTATTATTATTAAGGGTATTGAGTATTTTAGCCCTTCTCTTTCTTCTCCTTTTTGCACTAATCCGATAACCATCGATCCCAGTATATTTATGGTTAGTATGAAAACCACTGCAAAGTATGTTATGAATGTAGTGGAGATATTTATGCTAGTAAATGCAAATGGTGTTGCTATTGTTGTTTGAACTTCAGGTAGGTTTCCAAGTATTTTTGTTAATACGCCTACTAAAACTGTTGAGAGACTAAATAATATTGGAGCTCCAACCCCTACTGCAAATAATATCAATATAATATACATTATTATGTTTGATGCTGCTCTCTTTTCTACATATTGTCTTTCTTTAAGATTTGCAGAAGTTTGTTCTAGTAATGTTGCTAAATTTCCACCAGATCTCATTCCAGTGATTACAAGATTTATTGTTTTACTTATTTTTTCAGAGCCTATTCTTGCAGACATCTCTTTCATAGCAATTTCCACTGGTTTTCCTGTGGCTATGTCTCTGCCAAATTGATTTATTTGTTCGTCTAGCGGGCTGAATTCTTTTCTTGAACTTATAACTATTGATCTATCTATGGGAATTCCTGCCTTTAGATTTGAAGAAATTAACTGTAAAAAATCTGGAAATACAGATTCCATAGTCTTTATTTTTCTGGTTTCTGTTAATTTTTTATTAGTTGAACTATAAGTTAAAATTACTCCTATGGTTACAACTAAAGTTACTAAAGAGTTTATGATGCTCTTACTCAAATAATAAACAAATATAGCCAGGACTAAAGAAATTATTCCAACTGTTGTCAAATTTAATCTTTTTTCTCTCATACTAGGCTTGGTTTAGACGTCCTTATTGCTCCAAGGAACATTATTTGTATTAAAACAGATATCACATAGAGACCTATAAACATCCCTATTGTTACTGCTTGCTCTAAATTAACTACTGAAGATATTATTGTTAGGAATGTAATTGCCAATGCTGGAAGGATTATTGAGATCAACATATAAAACATTATTAATGGATTTAATTTATTTCCATAAGTTTGTAGCTGTAAATATTGTTCTTCATTTAATGAATGGATAATATCTTTTACAACTTCTGTTATATTGCTTCCCGCTTTCATTCCGTTGCTTATTTGCCATAAGGCTTTTCTAAATAATAATGAACTGTTTTTTTTACCTAGTTCTTCTATGACTTCTATTTGAGGAAATCCTGCGTTTATCTTTTTTACAGCTTTCTTAAATTCCAAACTCAGTTCTCCATATCCAGATGATGATAAATTTACAAGAATAGTAAATAACGGAACTCCAGAGCTCAATTGTACGAGCATATCTTCCATTGCAGGTAATAGATTTCTTTCTATTCCTTTTTGTTGTCTTTCAGAGATTACTTTTGGGTAATTTATCTGGCTAAATGATGTAAATACTCCTACTGCTATTGCAGGAATTAGTGGGACTAAAAATGGGTTTCCTTGTCTTGCAAGGTAAATTATGGTGCTTAGGAAAATATATGTTGCTATAGAAAAAATTACTGCAGTTCTTGCAACTATTCCAAGATATTGTTCTCTTGAAATATCTACTTCGGCTTTAATTAAATATTCCTTTAATTTTGATTCTCTTTTTACCTTGAATATCTTAACATATTTTTTGGACTTAATTTTAAGCCTGTTTAGCGATGCTATGGTTAAGGGTATGTGAAATGTCATTATTTGTTTTTGATTTTATCAACTTCATTTTTGCTTATCATTTTCATTAAAGAATCTTTATTTTGATAGAATAATTCGATAGCATTTCCTACTTCTTTTATTGAACGTAAATCATTTTTAATTAGCCATTCAAGTATTTTTTTTCTTTCATTTAATTCAACTTTTATTTCACTTTCTGATAATCCAGTATGCCTACTTAGATCTTCAAAGAACCTTGTGCTTTCTCTGTGTTCAATTATCTCGTCTTTTTCAGGAACCCAACGATAAATTATGTTTGAAGTTGCTCTATCTCCTTCAGTATCGAATTCTGCAACTTGAGAAATTCTTCTTATTCCTTTCTTTCTATCTCTGAACATTACAACATTGAGATTTACAGCTTTCAATAAATTTGCAGGGATACTTATCGGAGGGTTTGTTAGTCTAGATATTGTTTCCGGAGCTGAATCTGCGTGAACTGTTGCATATACAGAGTGTCCTGTATGCATCGCCTCGAAAAGAACCATCGCTTCTTCATGCTTTCTCATTTCTCCCAAAATTATTCTATCGGGACGCATACGTAAAGAGTTTACTAGAAGGTCTAACATTGTAACTTTTCCTTTACCTTCTGAGTTTGATGTTCTAGTAACTAAAGGGTTCCAGTATAAGAAATCAGGTAAAACTAGTTCTCTTGTATCTTCTATGCTTATTATTCTATGATTTGGAGGAATAAATGGCATGCAAGCATTCAGGAAAGAAGTTTTTCCTGAAGCAGTACCTCCAGATACTAATATGTTCATTTCATACTCTACTGCCACCCATAATAGCGAGGCTATTTCTAAGCTACAGGTTTTATTTTTTATTAGATCTATTATAGTATAAGGGTCTCTAGAAAACTTTCTTACAATTATAGTACTACCTTTTGAATTTATAGGGTATAAAACTGCATTTATTCTATCTCCAGTTAAAAGGTGTGCGTCTAATAATGGGTCTAGGACTGTTATCTGCCTTCCAACCCTTCTTGCTATTATGTTTGCATAATTGATAATATTATCTTCAGTAGGAATGAAGATGTTTGTTTTTAGCCATCCATATTTTTTAGAATAAACTCTTATTGGCTCTTTTGAAGATTGAATTACTATTTCTTCTAGGTTTTGATCATTTATCAAAAATTCTATGTTTCCCAAACCAAGCATGTCTTGCATTAATATTCCTGCTAACAAGTTTTCAGTTTCTTTTTCAATATGAGGTAGTTTTTCTTTAAGAAGAGAAGTTATTTCTCCCAAAAATCTCTGTTTCATTTTGAAGAAAGATTCTTGTTCTGATAATTCTTGTACGCTTATTGTTGCACTAGATATCAACTCGTTTTTTATATATCTTAAAAGTGATTCTGTACCTACACTAAATTTTGGAACGTTTAGATTATAGGTATAGCTATTTTCTTCTTTTTTTATTTCTACGGTTACCTTTGCTCCATCTACTTCTAAAGTATATTTTGTTTCGGTTTCTGGACTTTTTGTTTTATCTACATTTTCAATTTTCTTAGGAATTGTTACAGATCTTTTTTGTGGTTTTACTATTCTTATTATTTCTTTATTTTTTGGTTTAATTTTAATGTGCTTACTATGTTTATTCATTTTCTTCCTCATAACTTTTCTTTTTATCTTAACCTTTTTGTGTTTCTTCATTTTCCTTTAGTCTTATTTCAATTTCTCCAAATCTTGGATAATCTACTACTGCAAGCCCATTTTCTTCAAGTATTTTGCCCCATTCTTCGACTATTCTTCTATCTACTTTGAATAATTCTGCTAATTTTGTTAAGCTTATTTTTTTATTTTTTTTGAGCATTTCATACATCGTATCTATCTCGGTATCTGATTTGTTTTTTTTCTTTACTAATTCTACATGCGAAGCTTTCTGGATTGATTCTGTTAATTTTCTTTTTATAGAAGATAAGGCTACTAGCGAGAAAACCAATACCCATTCAGTTATTATTATCACCATTGAAGGCAAAGGAATACTTTCATTTTGTTTTAGATTGTTTTCTATGTTTTCAGTATTTGTCTCCCCTATTGCTAACCCTGATAAGCCTATTGTTTTTGCTAAAGAGATATTAGTATTGAAAATTATTACATGCACAGATGCATGAATTATTGCTATTAGAACTACCAAAGATATGACTATCTTCAGACCACCACTTCCTTTACTCATCATAACATAGAGGTCATTTATTTTATAAACCTTGTCTGCTCATATACTTTATGCATAAAAGAGCTCAAGTAAGTACAGAATATCTTATAGTCATAGGTTTTGTTTCTTTTTTAGTTCTTGCAGTTTTGGGAGTTGCTTTTTTTTATACCTCCATTACAAACGATCAGATTAAAGTTTCACAGGTTTCAAATCTTGCAAATAAGATAATCTCCAGTGCAGAATCGGTATTTTATTCAGGCGAGCCTTCAAAATTGACTCTTACAGGATATTTACCTGTAGGCGTAAGAAGTTTTGAGATAATGTCTGATCAAATAGTTGCTAGTATATCTACTAGTTCTGGAGTTACCAAGATTTCATTTTCAAGTAATGTTCCGTTATCAGGAAATGTTTCTATTAATGAGGGTGTGAAGAGGATAAGCGTTATTGCACAACAAGATGAAGTTTCTATTTCCGAATTTTAAAATTAAAGGGCAATCTGCCATAGAATTTGTTATTATAGTGACTGCTGTTCTGTTTTTGTTTGTAGGATTTCTTTATTTTGTATATGGTAAAATTTCCGACTCTAAATACGAATCAATTTCTGCTCAAGTTAATGAAGTTGCTCTTACAGTCCAGGATGAAATAAACCTAGCTTCTAATTCTCCGGATGGTTATTTTAGGACTTTTTTTATTCCTCTCAATATAGCCGGAAATGATTATCAGATTAATATTCTTGAAAATTCGGTTTATGTAAGGACTGATGATGGAAGGCATGCAGTTGCTTTGCCTGTTTCTGATGTTGTAGGAGATGTTTATCAGGGGACTAACTCATTGTATAAAGTAAATGATACTGTTTTTTTGAATTAACCTTCATATAGAAGGCTTTAAAAATGGTGTTTTATAAAATTAGTCATGTCTAAAAGTTCATATCATTATATGAGAGAAGCTTGGAGAAAGCCAGATACTGAAACTATGCGTTCACGTATGATCTCTTGGAGAGCTGGAGAAGCTATTTCTGTTGTTGATAAACCTCTTAGACTTGATAGGGCTAGATCTCTTGGTTATAAGGCAAAGAAAGGATTTGTTGTTGCAAGAGTTAGAATTCTTAGAGGCGGTAGAACTAGAAAGAGGGCTGGAGTAAAGGGTCGTAAAACTAGGAAGCAGACAATTAGAAAGACTTTGAAAATGAGTTATAGATGGGTTGCTGAAATGAGGGCTTCAAAGTACTTTAACAATTTAGAAGTTTTGAATTCATACTGGATTGGAGAGGACGGAAAGCATTACTTCTTTGAGGTTATATTGGTAGATCCTAATATTTCTGAAATAAAGAGCGATAGAACAATGAGATGGTTATATGCTGGAACTAATACTGGAAGAGTTGAGAGAGGTTTGACTTCTGCTGCTAAGCAGTCTAGAGGATTGATCACTAAGAGAGGTCATAGTCCTAAGTTGAAAGTAAGGCCTTCTCTTAGAGCTTGGGATAGAAGAGGAAAATAATTTGTCTGGAAAGGTTAAAGTTAGCCTTGATTGGACTCATCAAGAAAGAGTTGCTGTTGCTGATTTGATTGATGAAGATCTTAGGTTTCTTAGAAGTCAGATTCCTCATTATTCCGGGAATTCTCTTGATGATCTTTTTGATTTTGAAAGATCATTGGTTATAAAGAGAGATTTGGTTTTAAATGAAGGAATTCCTTCTTCGTTTTTGGAATTAAATAGACCTCAATATTCAAGTTATATTATTTGATATATCCGCCTTTTTGTAGGTTCCAAAGTTCTCTGTAAGTTCCAGGTTTGTTTATCAACTGATTATGGGTTCCTTGTTGGACTATTTTTCCTTTATCTAAGACTACTATTAGATCAGCAGACATTATTGTAGATAGTCTATGTGCTATTATTATTGAAGTTCTTCCTTCCATAAGATTTTGAAGGTCTTTTTGTATTTCATGTTCTGTTTTAGAATCTAGTGCTGATGTTGCTTCATCTAAAACAAGTATTTTTTTATTTGCTAATATTGCCCTTGCTATAGATACTCTCTGTTTTTCTCCTCCAGATAATCTTACCCCTCTTTCCCCGACTATTGTTTTTTCTTTATTTGGGAAATTCTTAATTACTTGATCCAGTTGTGCAAATTTTATTGCTTTCATTATTTCTTCGTGTTTTGCTTTAGGATTTGAAAACTTTATGTTGTTGTAAATTGTGTCATCAAAAAGTACGCATTCTTGAGGCACTATGCTAAGTTCAGATCTTAATGATTCTTGTTTGACTTCTTTTATATCTATATTATCTATTTTTATTTTTCCTGAATCTATATCGTAGAACCTGTACAATAATTTTAACAATGTTGATTTTCCAGATCCCGAATGTCCAACTAATGCTATTTTTTTGTTTTGAGGTATGTTTAGATTAAAGTTTTTGAATAAATCTTTTTCATGATATTTGAAGCTTACATTTTCGAATTCAATAGATCCTTCTTTTATTTCTAAGTTTCTTGCATTTATTTTGTCTTTAATCTCGTTTTGTATTTTACCATATTCGAATAAATCTTTTAGATCTGCTATCGAACGGTTGTATCCTCTTAATCCATCCATAAAGTTTTGTACGCTATTTATTATTGCCCAATATGATGTCCAGGCAAAAACTACTGTCCCTAAAGTAGTTTCTCCGGCTATAAACATTTTTAGAATTGCAGTTAAAGTTAGTAATCCTCCTATGTCCATGATTATTGCTTCTATTGAAGAACTCCACCTTCCCAGCTGTAGCTCTCTTAACCAAGATTTTTTTGTATTCTCGGTTGCCGATGCATATTTATTTTGTATTAAACCTTCTTTTCCATAATATTTTATTGAATCTATATTTGTTAAAGTATCTGCTGTAAATCCTTTTTCTTCGTCTTCTGATTCATTAGATTTTATTCTAAATATTCTTTCTTTAATTTGAATTTTATTGCTCAAAATTGAAAATAAAATTCCAGTACCTAATATTATCAGTCCAATTTTTACATCTATAAGAATTAAGGTTATTCCAGACACAATTACTTCAAATATTAGAGTAAGTGTTTGATAACTAATAAAGTCAGTTAATCTTTCTAGAGCAGAATTTCCTCTACTGATCCTTGCTATTAGTGCTCCAGTTTTATGAGTTGTATGAAATTTATAAGATAATTTTAGGATGTGATTATAATAATGCTGTTTTAAATCTCTCATTGATTTTGCTTCTAAATTATTTAGAAAATGAGCTCTATTCCATCTTACAATGCTTCTAATTATTATTACCCCAAACCATATAGCAAGAGTTATTATCATCCCTTCTTTCAGAGTTAATATATTGATCTCTCCTCTAGCAAATAATTCTCCTAGGTCGGTTATTTTTTTAAAGAGTGCGCGCTGTGAAAGTCCAATTACTGAAAGTAATGCTCCGCATATTATTATTGTAATAAATAGCGATTTATATCTACCAACAAAACTCCAATAAGTTTTTAGGATATACTTGACATCCAAGTTTTCTTTTTTGCTTTTCATTAAATATATAGTAGAATATGCGTTTTAATGCTTTCTATTTCATTCTTCTTTTTCTTGCTTTTTGTAATTTGGATCAGGCTTCCAATTCGGATTAAACTCAAATTCCCAAGGACGCTTTCCTTTTCTTAAGCTCATTAATATTGGAAGACCATTTTCAGAGATTTTTTCTGTCTTTTTTATTAGTCCTTGAGGGAGAGGATATGTATTTGTGCAATTTGGATAATTGCTACAGCCTACAAATGATCTCATTGTTTTTTTAGAGAATCTTATCTGTAAATTTCCTGAATTGCATTTAGGACATTTCATTATCGTGCTTTGTTCTTTTTGTTGTTCTCTTAAGTCTTTTACTCCTGAAAGGATTTGATTTCCAATTTGAGTTTGGTGGTTTTTGAATTCTTTAGATATGTCTGTTATTAGTCTTTCAACTTGCGCTATTGTTTTGTCTTCTTTTTCCTGCCACGAAGATTTGGCATTTAGTATCTCTTCCATTTTTTCTTCTACATCTCTTGTTAGATTTTCATCAATTATTATGGGGGAATACTTTTCTAAGGATTCGATTAATCTTTTTCCTAATGGTGTTGCTTGAATGCTTTTGCCATCTAAATAGCCTCTATCAAATAAGGTGTCTACTATTATAGATCTTGTAGCCTTTGTACCCAGATTCTTTTTTTCTAATAATGTTATGAGTGATGCTGGAGTGTATCTTTTTGGAGGTTGAGTTTCCTTTTCTTCAAATCTTATTTTTTCTACATCTACATTTCCATTTATTGTAGGTATTTGTTTTTCTTCTAGTTGTGCTGGATAAACTTGAGTCCATCCCTTTTCTTTTATAGTTAGCCCATTAGAAGTAAACTTTTTTTGATTGTCTGAAATTAATTGTATCCTTTTAGTTATTGCTTTTGCATCCGGGGTGAAACATGCTAAAAACCTTTTGACTATTAAAGAGTATAATCTACTTTCTTCTTCGTTTAACTGTTTAAAATCTCCTGTTGGGTATATAGATGGGTGTGCAGGGTCAGATTTTTCTCCTTCAGTAGGGAATTCTTTTATTGCCAATCTTGTTTCAGGGAAATTTTTAATTAATTTAGATATTATTTTTTTTGGCTCTATTTCTTTTGGTATTTTTTGAGATGAAGTTCTAGGATAAGAGATTATTCCATCTAGATATAATGATTGTGCTAATTGTAATGTTCTAGAAGGGCTTAATCTCAAATGTGCATATGCTTCTCTTTGTAATGTTGTTAGGTCAAAAGGATGCGGAGAAGGGTAATGCTCTTCTTTTTCAGTTGTTTCTGCTATTCCAGATTTTATGTTTTTGAATTCTTCTAATTCTTCTTTTTTGAATATGTCTTTTACATGTTTTAACTCAGTATCTTTTACTTTTGCAAAAACTTGCCAATATGGCTGCGATTTGAAAGTTTCTATTTCATTATCTCTTTCAACTATTATTTTTAATGCGGGGCCTTGAACTCTTCCTATTGACAATATTTTGAAAGAACCTGCTTGTTTTATTGCAGACATTAGAGCTCTGGACAAATTTATACCATATAACCAGTCTATTTTGTGTCTTGTTTCTCCTGCAAATGCTTGACCCCAATCTAATGTACTCATAGGAGATTCGTATGATTTTTCTAATTCTTTTTTAGTTAAGGTAGAATATTTCATTCTTTTTGCATCATTTTCACCTACTATGAATCTTAGAACATTCCATCCTATTAGTTCTCCTTCTATATCATAGTCTGTTGCAACGATCACTTCTTTTGCTTTTTTTCCTAATTTCTTTAGGACATTGTAGTAGTTTTTTGTAAAACTTGCAGATTTGCTTTCATGAGATGGTTGCCAAACTAGATCAAAAATTGGCCAACCTGTTTGACCTTTTTTATAAGTTAAATTGAAAAGATGTCCAACTGCTGATGCAATTACTATTTTTTTATTATTTCTTTCTAATTCATAGTAAGGTACTTTATTTTCAGAGTATTTTCTTGCGTTTCCTAATGCTTGGGCTATTTTTAGTGCCGCTTGTGGTTTTTCAGTTATTATTAAAGTGGTATCTCTTTTTGGATTTTCTACTCTTGGAGATGCTTTTGGCTTTTGTGTTTTCTGCTTTTTTTTAGGAAGATCTAATTCTATATCGTTTTGAAGATTTCCAGGTTTTTCTATTTTAGTTAGTTCTTTTGCAGATGGCTTTTGTTTCACCTGTTTTTCTACTGTTATTTTTGACTCCGATATTGGTATGAAAGATTCTACTGCCATATGATTGGCTAAGTTGAGAGGTATATAATTGTTGCGAACTCCTTAAATTGTGAAATATATTCTGTAGTTTAGATAATAATATAAACAAGTCATGCTACTTGTTTTGTGTCCGCAGATTTTAGTTCTTTAGCTTCAAAATATACTTCTGATGTCGAACGGTTTTCTATAGATTCCTTAAGGAACGGGCTTCCTGAATGTACTTTAGTAGTATTTAGTTATCCTTATAGAAATGATTCTACAGGTTCAAGTGAAACTAGATATTGTGCTGGAATCGCTAGAAATCTATCTGGAAATGGTTTTGCTGATGGCGGTGTTTTTAGAGTAACTAGATTTGCTGGTTGTTTTGGCTTAGATTTTTTTCATAGGCTTATTGCCAATAATGTTAAAAGAATTCCAGATGATAAGCTTCCAAGAGCTCTTAGAGGAAGAGTAGAGTTTGATATTAAAGGCTTAGAATAGACTTAAAACCTATTTATTCTAGTTTAATTTATGGCTAAACCTGAAATGAAAGCTCTTTTTGAAGAACGTATGAAAGAGCTTTTGCCAGATGCAGATGACTTTGCAAAATATAATGAGATTATACATAAGAAGCCTTTGAATTATGTTAGATGTAACACTTTGAAGATTGATTGTGAATCTTTGTTTAAACGATTAAATGAAAAATGGAAAGTCGTTAGACCCTTTCCTAAAAACCCTGAAATAATGCTTATTGATCAGGATCTTGGACCTGGAGAGTTAGGAAATGCTATTGAACATTTGTTGGGTTATTATTATATTCAAGAAGTTTGTAGTATGATGAGTGTAATAGCTCTTGATCCGAAACCTGGAGATAGAGTTTTGGACTTATGCGCTAGTCCGGGAAGTAAAACTACTCAGATTGCTGCGGCAATGGAGAATAAAGGGACTATAATTGCTAATGACATTAAACTTGATAGGCTTCGTATTCTAGCTGCAAATCTTGAACGTTGCGGGGTGATGAATTCTTTGCTTGTTAGAAATGATGGAATAGGTTTGTGTTCTAGGCTTTCAAAAAATAATTTTAAATTTGATAAAATTTTGCTTGATGCACCATGTTCTGGAGAAGGAACTTTAAGAAGTTCTTCTAAGACTTTTTTGATGTGGAATATCAAAGTTGTAGATAAACTTTCAAGAGAGCAGAAAAAGTTAATTGCTAATGCTTTAAAGTGCCTAAAAGTTGGGGGAACTTTAGTTTATTCTACTTGTACTCATTCTCCTGAAGAAAATGAGGCTGTTGTCGATTTTGCTTTGAAAAATTTTCCAGTTTCTATAGAAAATATTAGCCTTCCTTTAAAATGTCGTTCCGGAGTTGAAAACTGGAAGGGCACTGATTATGATTCTAATGTTGAGAAATGTTGTAGAATTTATCCTCAAGATAACGACAGTGAAGGCTTTTTTGTTTCTAAGCTTAAACTTTTGGAGGAAATAAATGATTAAAAGATTTATAATTCATTTACTTGGAATTCAAACTGCATCTGCAATCATAGTTAAAAATAATGGAAAGATTCTTTTGACTAAGAGATCAGAACTACTTGTTGAAGGAGGTAAATGGTGTTTGCCTGGAGGGGGGATCAACAAATGGGAAAGATCTATCGATGGAGCTAAACGAGAACTTTTTGAAGAGACCGGTTTGAAAGCTTCTAATCTTAAACTTCTTTTTGTTCAAGAAGAGATCGTTAAGAGACTTAATTTACATGCTAATGTTTATGTTTATGAATCTGATTTTAAAGGAGATTTTAAAACAAATTGGGAGGTTTTAGAGTATGGATGGTTTTCTAAATCTGATGTTTCTAAAATGAATTTAGCTTTTACTCATAAAGATATATTAAATAAATATTGGGAAATGAAAAAATGAAATTTGATTTTTATGATTCTAAAAGAAGGAAAAAATTAACTTCAGAGCTTAATGAATTATTTGGAATATCTGAAATTCCTAAAGTTCTTTTTGAAACTGGTAAAGAAAAAATAAGAGGATTTTCTGGAGATTTGAATGTCGATGAAATTTATCTTATTGATAAACTTGCAAATGTTGAATTTTTAGGGCTTTATCTGTTTAAGAGGGAGTTAGGTCATCTTAGGATGGGTTTTGATGGCACTCTTTTATTTAAGAATCAAGTTGTTAACGGGATAGTTGACATAAATCAAGAACAAGCTCATTTATGGATGAGAGGGCATAATTTAGATGTCTCTATGGATAAGGGAGTTTATGTTATAAGATTTAATGGAGATTTCTTGGGATGCACTATTTCGGATGGAAGGCACTTGATTAATTTTGTTCCAAAAGAAAGAAGGATAAGGAAGGGTTAATTCTATAAAGGATGTTTTTTAGCTTTTAACATGAAACAGGAAATTGTTGATAAAATAATCAAAGCAGGTAAAATTGCTCAAGAACTAAGGAGATATGCAAAAGAAATTGTTGTGAAAGGAAAGAGTTTGTATGAAATAGCTATTCTTATAGATGATAAAATTCATTCTCTTGGTGCTAAACCTGCTTTTCCTGTAAACTTAAGCATAAATGAAGTTGCAGCACATTATACTCCTTCTTATGGGGATTCTGGTGTTGCTCATGGTTTGATTAAGATAGATATTGGAATTAGCGTTGATGGTTATATTGCAGATACTGCATTTAGCGTTGATTTAGAGAATAGTGCTGAAAATAAAAAATTGATTGAATCTGCTGAGGCTGCAGTTAATGTTTCAGTTTCCGAATTTGATATTGGAAAGAAGCTTACTGATATTGGAAAGAAGATTAGTGATGAAATTGCTAAGAATGGTTTTACTTCTATCTCTAATTTATCGGGTCATAGTATTGAAAGGTTTGTGGTTCACGCTGGATGGACCGTTCCAAATTATGATTCTGGACAGACAGATATTTTGGAAGAAGGACTTTATGCGACTGAACCTTTTGCTACTAATGGTCATGGAAGAGTTAGAGATGGTGGCAAGTCAGGAATACTTAGAATTGATTCTGATTCTAATATAAGAGATAGATTTGCTCGTGAAGTTTTAGCATGGATTGCTGATGAATATAAGAGTTTGCCATTTGCCTCAAGATGGATTTACAAAAAATTTGGTGCTAGAGGAATGTTGGCATTAAGACAACTTGAACAAGCTGGAATATTATATCAATACCCTCAACTTATAGAAGCGTCTGGCGGAAAAGTTGCACAGGCAGAACATACTGTTCTTTTGCTTAAAGATGGCACTAAATTTGTGACAACTAAAAATTAATTTATTTTTTAGAATTTTCTTCTTTTTTGTTCTCTTTGTTATATATTGGTTTGTTTATTGATTTTGATACACTTTCTAATGCTTTATCAAAATCTTCTTTTGTTATTTTTAATGGTTGCTTTTGCTTTTTAGCATAATGTTCTTTTATTGCGATTATTCCTGCATTTCTACATATGGATTCTATATCCGCACCTGTAAAGTTTTCAGTTTTTGATACGTATTCTTCAAGGTCTATTTTTTTGTCCAATGGCATTTTGTTAGTATGTACTTCAAATATCTTTTTTCTTGTTTCTTTATCTGGGATTCCTAATTCCACTATTGAGTCTATTCGTCCAGGCCTTAAAAGTGCTGGATCTATTAGGTCTTTCCTATTTGTTGCTGCTACTACTACTACATTTTCTAATTCTTCTATTCCATCAAGTTCAGTAAGAAGTTGATTTACTACTCTTTCCGTTGCATCAGATAGTGAATGCCCTCTTGTTCCTGATATTGAATCGAATTCATCAAAGAATATTATTGTTGGAGCTACTTGTCTTGCTTTTTTGAATATCTCTCTTACGTGTTTCTCACTTTCTCCGACCCATTTACTTATTAATTCAGGGCCCTTTACTGAAATAAAATTAGCATTTGCTTCATTTGCAACCGCTTTTGCAAGTAAGGTCTTTCCTGTTCCCGAAGGTCCGGATAAAAGTATTCCTTTTGATGGTTTTATTCCAGCTTCCAAAAATAATTCGGGATGTAATAATGGAAGTTCTACTAATTCCTTTAATTTATCTTTTGCTTCTGTTAATCCACCTACATCATTCCAAGTTACATTTGGCTTTTGTATTAGGACTTCTCTCATCGCACTAGGTTCAACTTGTTTTAATCCATCCATGAAATGGTGCCTTGAAACTTTTATTTTGTCAAGTATTTGTATTGGTACTTTGTCTTGTAGATTTTTTAGTTGTGCAAAGTAAGGCTTTATTGATTTTAATGCTGCCTCTTTACACAATACTTCTATATCTGCTCCTGTGAATCCTATTGTTTTATTTGCTATCTCTTCTAGATTTATGTCTTTATCCAAAGGCATACCTCTTGTATGTATCTTCAATATCTCTTTTCTACCTCTTTCATCTGGAGGATTTATTTGCAATTCTCTGTCAAATCTTCCAGGTCTTCTTAATGCAGAATCTATATCATCTGGCCTATTTGTTGCAGCCATTACTACCACTTGACCTCTTGATTTTAGTCCATCCATTAATGTTAATATTTGTGCAACTATTCTTCTTTCTGTTTGGTCAGTGCCATCTCCTCTTTTTGGAGCTATTGAATCTATTTCATCTATGAATATTATTGATGGAGCGTTTTTTTCTGCTTGTTCAAAGACTTCTCTTAAATGTTTTTCAGATTCTCCATAAAATTTAGACATTATTTCTGGGCCTGCTATTGAAAAGAATGACGAGTCTGTTTCATTTGCAACTGCCTTTGCAAGTAATGTCTTTCCTGTTCCAGGAGGACCTGTCAATAAAACTCCTTTTGGTGCACCAACTCCAAGTTTTTGGAAAACTTCTGGATGTTTCATAGGAAGTTCTACCATTTCCCTTATGAGGTCTATTTCATTATGCAATCCTCCTATGTCCTCATATGAAACTCCTGTTGCTTTCAAATCTCCAGCATAGGGGCTGTCAGAAACTATTATTCTTGTTGCCGGAGTTATTATTGCATATCCTTTAGGATCTATTTTTGAAACGATATATTCTAATCTTGTTCCAAAAACATCGATTACTGTTTTTTGATTTATTGTTAATGGTTTATCTAAAAGTTTGTTATGGAAATATTCAGTGGGGTCGTTACTAAATCTTACTTCTTTAATTGGAGAAAGAGTTACAGATTTTGCTTTTGCAATATTTGTTTTTGAAATTTCTATTGAGTCTCCTATTGATGCTCCTATTGCAGATCTTGTAGACCCATCCAATCTTATTATGTTGTTCTCATAATCTGCTGAAATACTTCTAAGAACTTTTACTGCTGCAGAAGATTTTCCTTTTATTTCTACTATATCTCCAGATACAAGAGATAATTTCTTTAGATTATTAGAGGATATTCTTGCGACTCCTTTGTCTATATCTTCTTGCAATGATTCTGCTATTTCAAGATTTATTTTATCAGTCATTTTTTCATAAATGTGACCTCTAGCACTCCATTTCTAAATGTTTTACTAAATTTTTTAGATATTGCATTATTTGGTATTTGTTGTTCCATTTTTATTCCTTCTTTATGTTTTTGAGCAAGGTAATCTTGAGATTCTGATTTTTCTGAACTTTTTGCATAAACTATTAAAGAGTTTTCTTTTACTGATATGCTGATGTCTTTTTCTTCATATCCTGGAAGTTCTATTATAACATAGATATAATTGTCTTCTTCTATAAACTGGCTGTTTTTTTCTTCTTCATAGTTTTGACTTCTTGTTCTTCTTCTGACTCTTTGGTTTCCAAAAAATTGGTTTACGATATCTTCGAAAGGATCGTCATCAAAAAATCCCATTTTATCTCCTAATTTGCGTATATCGGTCCGAACTCAAGACCGCCTATTTTAGCTTTCTTAAGGTAGTTTTCTTCTATTTTTTTGTAACGCTTTGCTGTTTCTTCAGAGACTGAAGGTTTTACTTTTGCTAAAGCTTCATTGAAGTCTGCTAATGTTATTGTTTTTGAGTTTATGTTTTTTCTTAATGCTACTATTGCAGCTTCTCTTACGAAGTTTTCAATATCTGCACCAACAAATCCTTCTGTTTTCTTGACTAGATAGTGTATCAGTTTGTCTTTTTCAGATAAATCTTTGATACTTACTTTATCTGTTTCTTTTTTAACTTCTTTACTTATTGATTGAACTAGAGGTGTTTTTGATATTATGTCTAATTTAATTTCTTTTCCAAAGTATCTTTCTATCTCTTCAGATTCTTCTTTTGTTAAAGATATTGGCATCTTTCTTGCGTGAATTTCTATTATTTTTTCTCTGCTTTTTTCATTTGGAATGTCTACTAGTAAAATTCTATCAAATCTTCCAGGTCTCATTAATGCAGCATCTAACATATCAGGCCTATTTGTTGCTCCAATTACTACTACGTTTTTTAGTCCTTCTATTCCATCCATTTCAGACAACATTTGATTCAATACTCTTTCAGTTACTTTTGATCCCATTTCCATTCCTCTTTTTCCTGCAAGTGCATCTATTTCATCGAAGAAAATTACACAAGGAGATACTTGTCTTGCTCTTTCGAATACTTTTCTTACTCCTTCTTCAGATTTTCCTACCCACATGCTTAACAAAGAAGGACCCTTTATATTGATGAAGTTTGCTTCAGATTCTTTTGCAACTGCCTTTGCAAGTAATGTCTTTCCTGTTCCAGGAGGACCGTATAACAAAATTCCTTTTGGAGGTTCTATTCCCATTCTGTCAAAACTTTCTCTGTGTTTCAATGGCCATTCTACTGCTTCTCTTAATTCTTGTTTTATATTATCTAAGCCTCCAATTTCTTCCCAACTTACATTAGGAGTCTCTACTAGAACTTCTCTCATCGCACTAGGTCTTACTGTTTTCAATGCTGCTTCAAAATCTTCTTTAGATATTATCATTTTTTCTAATGCTTCTTGAGGAATTTCTTTATCTTCATCGAGGTTTAGATCTGGCAAAGCTTTTCTTAATACACTCATTGCTGCTTCTTTTGCTAGAGATTCTAAATCTGCGCCAACAAAACCATGTGTTTTTCCAGCTAATTCTTCCAAATTAACATCTTTCTTCATAGGCATTGATCTTGTGTGAATCTTTAGAATGTTTAATCTACCTTTTTTATCTGGAACTGAGATTTCTAATTCTCTGTCAAATCTTCCAGGTCTTCTTAAGGCAGGATCTATAGAATTGATTCTGTTTGTTGCACCTATAACAATTACTTTTCCTCTTGAATTTAATCCATCCATCATTGTAAGTAATTGTGAAACTACTCTTCTTTCTACTTCTCCTTGAGTTTCTTCTCTTTTTGGAGCTATTGCATCTATTTCATCTACAAATATTATTGATGGGGCGTTTTTTTCTGCTTCTTCAAATAAATCTCTTATCTTTTTTTCAGATTCTCCATAAAATTTAGACATTATTTCTGGACCATTTAACAATATGAAATTTGCTTCAGATTCTGTCGCAACTGCCTTTGCAAGTAATGTCTTTCCTGTTCCAGGAGGACCGTATAACAAAA
>CAZRMJ010000009.1:0-20711 GCA_964601175.1 Candidatus Woesearchaeota archaeon
GAACATGGTACCCAGGGCATGCAAAAATATCCTCAGTTAGCGTATCTGGAAAAGGAATTTCATGCGACAATGAAGCTTTAGAAGCCTCCAGATCAAATTACAGACTAGCAATAGCACCTAACAACTAGAACATATTATAAACTAATTAAATGTAAAATAAAAATGAGAGAATTCATATATTACTCAAGAACCGCACCTACGGCAGGACATAAAATAAAAGAAGATTTAATGAAATCTGGTAGATTAGATATTGCAATACATTCTGTAATTGCCTGTTTCTTTTTAAGTCATAAAATGAGGACAGATGTTAAACTTCACTTATTATTTGGAGGTCCACCTGATCCAGTTAAACATCTTGAATTAAAACCTGTAACTGAAGGAAAAACTGGGATAGATAAAATATACTTGAGTAAAAAAAATGTACAAGATGTAATAAAAAAAATGCTTTACAAGTACAAGCAAGGAATGAAAAATGAAGTCTTCCCAGGATATTGGGTAGAAAAAAAGAATTTCATGCAATTAGTAGAAGAAATTCACAATGAAGGAAAAAAGCTTTATGTTTTGGATCCAAAAGGAGAAGATATAAGAGATATAGAAATAGAAGACAATCCAGTATTTATTTTAGGAGATCATAGAGGTCTTCCAGATAAAGAATATAAGCGTTTGTCTAAAATATGCAAGCCAGTCACAATAGGGCCAAATACTTATTTTGCATCTCAAACAGTAGCAATAGTTAACAACGAGTTAGATAGAAGAGGAATCTAATTACTTAATTAAAAGCTATATCAAATCATCTAAAATTCTATCATTAATCGAGAGTTTTTTAGGGCTTTTACGATATCCAAGACTCAATCTATATTCTAGCATATAAGAGTCTTGGTACAATAATGGTTAAAAACTCTAGGCCAGAGAATGTAGCATGGTCAAGGGTCTAGCCGTCAAATTAAAGTCTTATGATGAAACTATTCCTAAAGTTTTGACAATGATCAAGCTGGCAGATGAATTAAAGAAGCATAAGAATATAGTGATAAAAGTCAATTTAGTTCCAGGGCAACCTCAAAATTCTACCAAAACTGAATTTGTAGAACCTTTAATTCAATTCTGTATTGCAAATAAAAATCAAGGGACTACAATAATCTTAGCAGAAGGCTCTGATGGTGCGGAAACTAGAGATTTATTTGATGAATATGGTTTCACTAGGTTAGCTGAAAAATACAGCCTTGGCCTTATTGATTTAAATGAGGCCTCATCTGTAGAAGTTCAAAATCCTGAGTTTTTGAGATTCAAGTCAATTCATTATCCAGAAATACTTTTGAATAGCATGGTTATTACTGCATCCCCTGCAAGGCCCCATAACGAATTAGGACTATCTGCATCAATAGATACAATGTTAGGAGCATTTCCAGGTTACAAGTATAGGGGTTTCTTTTCAAACACAAAGAAAAAGTTGAGGGACTATCCATTAAAATATCAAATACATGATATCTTGAAGTGTAAAATGCCTGATCTAGCAGTAATAGATGCGGGAGAAAGTGGTTTCTTAATAATTGGCAAACCATTGGATATGGACAAACAAGCTGCAAAATTATTTAGCTTGGATTGGAATGAAATTGCTCACTTAAGGCTAGTTGATGAAAGCTTCTCTCAAGTTCCTAAAAAGGATGATGCAGTCGATAATCTAATAGAAAAAATAGAGAATAAATAAGATTATTAACCTTCGAGGATAATAAAGATCATGAAAAAATCTGTAAGGCTTACAATACAAGGGTCTGTTCAACCAGTATTCTTCAATAGATTTGTTAAAGAAAATGCAGATAAACTTGGAATAAAAGGGTTTGTAAGAAATAAAGGAGATGGGATCATGGAGATATTTGCGGAAGGAAATGTAAATGAGGTTAATGATATGGTTTTAAAATGCAAAACCGGACCACAACACGCAATGATAAGGAACATAAATGAAAAGGAAGAAAAATTTCAAGGTTTTAAAGACTTTAAGATTATGGATTTTTAACAATCAATATTCTTCGTCTTCTTCATCCTCTTCATCTTCGTCGTCTTCGTCTTCAAAATCGTCTTCTTCAAACTCTTTTGCCATGCCTGAGATTTAAGATCTAACTATTTAAATTTTGCTCTAAATGCAAAATTTAAGCATGTCAATCTCAATTAACTTTGTATAAATTTTACTTTTAAACGAGGCAATCAAAACTAATATAAATCATATATAACATAAAATCCGATGGGAAGAGAAGAACTAATTATTCAAGAAAGGATGAAAAAACTATCATCTTTAAAAAAAGAAGGAATAAATCCGTATCCTAATTCATATGAAAGAACTCATTATGCATCAGATTTAATTTCAAAACATAAATCTCTAAAACCTGGTTCAAAAACTTCAGTCAAAGTTAAAATTGCTGGGAGACTTATGTCTGTAAGAGATTTTGGTAAAATTTCATTCGGGGTTCTTCAAGATGGTTCAGCAAAAATTCAAGTAACTTTGCAGCACGGATTGACTCCAGATAGTGTTAAACAGTTCTTTACTAAATGGATAGATTCAGGAGATTTTATAGGAATAGAAGGAACAGTAATAAGAACTGAAAAGGGAGAATTATCTGTTTTAGCACATAAAATAACTCTATTGTCAAAATCAATATTGCCATTGCCAGAAAAATATCATGGCATAAAGGACGATGAAGAAAGACTTAGAAAAAGGTATCTTGATATATTAACTTCGGATGAAACAAAAAATATGTTCTTAAGAAAAGCTAAGTTTTGGAATACTATGAGGCAGTTCTTGATAGATAAAGGATTTATTGAAGTTGAAACTCCTGTTTTAGAAACTTCTGCAGGTGGTGCTGCGGCAACCCCTTTCAACACTCATCATAATGCCTTAGATATAGATGTCTATCTAAGAATCTCAATGGGAGAATTATGGCAGAAACGTTTAATGGTTGCAGGCTTTGATAAGACCTTCGAAATAGGAAGACAATTTAGAAATGAAGGAATGGATGCAGAACATCTTCAAGACTATACTCAAATGGAATTTTATTGGGGCTATGTTAATTATGAGGCGGGAATGGAATTAGTAGAAGAAATGTATAAACAATTAGCGAAAGAAGTATATGGTAAAACTAAGTTCACTATAGGAGAGCATACATTTGATTTATCAAAACCTTGGAAAAAAATAGATTACTGTGATACAATAAAAAAGGAAACCGGAATTGACATATTCAAAACAACTAATAAAGAAATGGAATCAAAGTTAAAAGAATTGAATGGAATTTTAGAACCAAATCAATCAAGACAAAATCTTATAGACTCTCTATGGAAATATTGCAGAAAGAAAATTAGTGGGCCTGCATTTTTAATAGGGCACCCAGTAGAAGTATCTCCATTAGCAAAAAGAGATTCAAAAGATGAAAGAAAAGTTGAACGTTTTCAAGTATTATTGGGAGGAAGTGAAGTCGGAAATGGTTATTCTGAATTGAATGATCCTATAGATCAAGAAGAAAGATTCATAGAGCAACAGAAAATGAAAGACGCAGGAGATAAAGAAGCTCAAGAACATGATACAGATTTCGTTGAAGCTTTAAAGTATGGAATGCCTCCTACATGCGGATTTGGAGTATCTGAAAGGCTATTTGCTTTCTTTGAAGGAAAACCTCTTAGAGAAACAGTAATATTCCCGCTAATGAGGCCAGAAAATAAATCTGAAAAGAAAAAAGATGAGTGAAGAAATAGATTTAATAATAAAAAGCAAAATAAAGTCAGCAGTTCCAGACATGTCTGTCGCAGGAGAAGTTCCAGACGCATTAAATAAAAAAGTTCATAAAATTTTACAAGAAGCAGCTGAAAGAGCAAAAGCAAATGGCAGAAGAACAGTTCAAGCAAGAGATCTTTAAAAGATATTATTCTTGAGTGGGAAATAATCTTTATATATAAAACCTCATTAGTAAAATCATAGCTTATGAAAAATAAGGTTTATTTCGCAGCATTAATACTAGCAATATCCATTACTCTGTTCTATCTATCTTCAGCATTAACTGATACAATGACTGTAGAAGCAAATATTTTTGCAAACGGAAATAATAGTGGAAATTCATCAATTATAAGGGTAGAAGTTCCTGACCATCTGTTTTTCGGAAACGTAAGCAATTTTGATATTTCTAATGAACTAAAAGTTTATGTTAACAATACAGGAAATGTGGATATAGTTGTAACGCCAGATCTAGTTAATAGAAGCGAGGTAATTTTTAGCAATTTATATTTAAGAAAATTCAGGACCAGCGGAGGAGTAGCAGTAAATTATACGAGAATAGGTAACTTCAGTTTCAACGTAACCAAACCCTCTTCAGGACAAACGTTCAATAGTGAATATTTCTATATAATTTTAGATTTAAGAAACAATACTCAAAGCATAACTTCAGATATAATCAATCATACAACAAATGTTAGATTCTTTGCAGCCGCAGCGTAATCCTAATTTAATCATTATCTTATCCTTTAGCATAGAAGTTTTAATGTTGTTATCTTTAACATCCGCTTTCGAATTTGGGATATCTCCGGCTGAATTGACATTTGAAGGATTAGAAGGAGAAGAAATATGCAAGGGAGTGAAGATTTTTTCATCTTTAAATCAAATTGATATAGATCTAATGGATAAGTGGACCTTAGAAAAATATAGCAAAGAAATTAGCAAATATGGATTAGGCAGCAATGACCTAAATTTAAAATTAAATTATCCTGATAAAATATCCTTGGGTAATAAAAGAGATCTAAAAATATGTCTGAATTCAGAAGATGCAGGTAACTTCAAAGGAGTTTTAATTTTTCAAGCCTTAGACAAAAACTTAAACATAGGATTATGGTTAAATGCAAATATCTCAAAAAAAAGTGAAGCAAGTAAGATAACTGGATTTAGCATAAATGAATCCGGAACATTAGGTTCAGTAAATATCTTTATGCCATTAACTATACTAAATCTCTTTTTGCTATTAGGTTTATTTTTTATCTATAAAAGAAAAAAAATAAATATGCAAAATAATTAATAAAAAGGTTTAAATATATGAGTACTCATGAGATCTAATGGATACAACAACAATAACAATAGATCTAAGAATTAAGAAGATTCTTGATAGTCTAAAAAAGGCACGTAGAGAATCTTATAATGATGTGCTAAGCAGAGTTTTGTCTAAAAAAGACAAAGAAGATGCAGATTCCATGAATGACACTATATCAATCCTGTCTGATCCAGAGGTTATGGCTTCATTAGCGCGTAGTTTAAACGATATAAAGAAAGTGAAATTATATGACATTGATGAGGTTTGATGCAGTTACAAATTAAGTTTACAGAGGAAGGTAAAAACTCATTGCACAAATTACACATCAATATTCAAAAAGAAGTAAAAGAATATCTAAAAAAGCTTGCATCTGGACAACTAAAGGGAAAAGCATTAGTTGCTCAATTATTAGGATTTTATACTTTAGCAGTTAATAATTACAGAGTAATATATTCTAAAAATCCAGAACAAATAATTGTTCATCACGTGGGACATCGAAGAGATGTTTATTCAGATTTCAAATAAAATCAATTAGAAGCAATAGTTCTTCTTCTTTGAACCGGAGCTTTCTTATTGGCCTTATTATCTATAGCAACATGTTTCTGAGTCTTAGCCTGTTGTTCTGCTAATTTTTCATTTGCAATAGCAGCAGATTTTTCCTTCTCAGATTCAACTTTCTTTTCTTCTTCAGTCTTAACATCTTCTTTCTTTTCCTGAGCAGGAGCTGTGACTTTCTTTTCAGTCTTGAAGTGTTTACGTGAATGTCTTTCACGAGCAAATTTAACTCTTTCAGGATCTTCAACAAAAGTTACTCTAACTACATCCCCTGATTTGATTGCTTTAACGCTAACTCTTGCAGGAGCTTTAGTTGAGCCTCTGTACCAAACTTCGTTGTTAAGGTAAGAATCTATCTTAACCATATCTAAGTCTCTGTTAGGAACTTTCATATGTTTTGCAATAAACTCTTTTATTGCCTTTATGCTCTTAGCAGTCCTTTTGTATCTAGGAACTTTAGTCCACTCTTTTCTAAGAGGGATTGTATATTCTCTTTCAAGCACATTTGAATTTTTATTTTCAGCCATTTTAACCTAGGTGTTTATTCGTAGTTCTACGAGGTTTAATCTTTAATTTAGTTCTTCTCCAATTTCTTCTAATTTTGGTAATTGCAGAAGGATGAACCCTTTTACCTTTTCCAAATCTTCTAACTACTGCCCAAACAGGGGCCCATTTAGTTCTTCTTGTATGAACGCCTAATACAACTTTTTTATGATATTCTCCCATATTACTTAATTCCCTCAAGAAGCTTTTTACCTTTATCTGTAAGTATTCTTCCTTTTGCCTTTCCTTCAGATTTAGTAAGTAGTTGAGCAGCTTCAGCCTGTTGTAAAATTAATCTTACTATTTTACCACTAGATTTAACAAACTTTGAAGGTTGCTTTCCTCTATTTTTACGATTTCCATATCTTGATCTTAGTCTTTCAACACCGACAACTCCTTTTAGATAAACTTGTCTTAAAACGCTAGCAGTTCTTTTATACCAAAAATCTTCATCTTCAATAGGCCTCTGCTTTCCATGACCGCTTTTTACAAAAAGAACCCACTCAGGAGCCTTAATTTCACTATATTCTTTCAAGGCAGAAGCTAACAAAGAATTATATTTTCCAGCTTGAATATCTCTAATTGCGCTCATGGACTATCACTAAAAAAGATGCTTTATAAAACTTCCTCATGAAGCAAAATACTCTCAATTAAGTCTATCTTCTAAAAGACCTCTCCGGGGCTGGATGTCTAGCCCTATAATCCTCAACAATCGACTCTACTTCATACTCACTTAACTCTATTTCAGGAGGACCATCAAGAACACGAACTACTCCATCTGCATGATAAGAACCAGATCCTGAAAAATTAGTACCATTAGAAGCTCTAGAAGGTCTAGAATCCAAATCTGCCTTAGAATGGCCATAATTCCTGTTCCTAGAAACCATAATAAGAATAACAATTAATCTTTTATAAATATTGCTTAATTTTTGTTACTTCTTTTCATCAAAATTATAGTAAACCCTATAATTCTGTAATTATATTTTCCGGGAAGTTCTTCAACTAATCTTTCTGCAATCTCTTTTATTTTTTCCCTGTCTGAAACTGCACTTTTCAAAAGTTGAACTTTAATGACTCTTCGAGTTTTGAAAGCACTTGCTAAATGATCTATTCCAGTTTCAGTTAAACCATTCTTACCTATTTGAAAACTAAGTGTATCTGATTTCATTTGAGAATTTTAACTCCTCCAGCAGGTAATGCAGAGATTAATTGCTCCTTATTAAGCTTAGCCCCTCCAATTTTAACACTAGTCTTATCAATTTTTCCCGGAGAAACAATAAAAATTATCTCCTCATCAGCAACCGATCTAATAGGGACAGCTCTTAAAACATCATTTTGATATGCAATTGCAAGTTTAAGTTCAACATTAAAATTCTTAATCTTACCTTTAACATTCCATGTACCTGACTTCATATCTTTTTCTTTATTCAATTGGTTTAATTTAAACATATGAACTACTGTTTTGTTTTTGCCTTCTTTCCAAGCTCTTGAAAAACATCCAGTAAAAATAGCACATTCATCTAAATCGCTTTTTTCAATAAGATCAATAGGAGAAATAATTGCACAAAATGGACTTCCAGGAGATTGAGTATGCATAACAACCAGATCTTTTTTCATTTTCTTTAATTCAGTCAATAAAGCGTCATTGCTTTCAGCACTCTTTCCTCCGACAACTAACTTTCCAGATTTGGTAAAAAACCATTTATATTTTTTATAATCAATCATATCTATAAAAGTTAAATTCAGTATATTAAATCTTCTAAATCAAACAGGATGCAAACCGCCCCATTTATCTAAAGCTTGTCTTAATTCAGGATTATATCTTGCATGTTCTTGTAAACCCTCGCCTTCGTGAACTGCATCTATTGCTTGTCTTGTAGCCATTGCTCCGGACCTAGTGCCTTTAGGATGCCCATGTATTCCTCCAGAAACTAGCATTACACATTCATCTCCAAAAAGTTTGAGCAAATCTGGCACAAGTCCTGGATGCAACCCTCCAGAAGTTACTGGAAAAGCTCTCTTCAAATCATGCCAATCTTGGGAGAATCTAACGTTTTTCCTTTCGGAAACTCTAATATCTCTCAATGTATCGCTCACACCTTTAACTTCTTCAGCTGTTCCAGAAAGTTTACCAACAGAAGTTCCAGCGTGAATTTGATCGACGCCAATCATCCTCATTAATTTAGCAAGCATATACATAGACATTCCATGCTTTGGATTTCTATCAAACATCGCGTGCATTGCTCTATGTGCATGAATAGCCATACCATAGTCTCCCAAAGTTTCTCTCAATGTTTGAACTCCAGAATATCCAGTAACCACTACATCAATCATGGCATACCTAAATCCATAATCATGAAGTAACTTTGCACGTCTTTTCATTTCATCAGTTTCTGCAGTAATGTTAACATAAGCATCTTTCAAATCTCCAGTAGCTTTTTCAGCTTTGTCTCTAAGTTTAGCCAACAATTTTACTCTCTTGTCAAAATTGTTAAATTTAGTAGACGTCAAATTTTCGTCATCTTTTACAAAATCAAATCCGCCCATCCAGGTCTCAAAACCAATTTGAGCATGTTCAGCATCAGTAAAACCTATTTTTGGTTTAGGGACTGATCCCAACAAAGGTCTATGATAAACATTCATCATTTTTCTAACCCCTTCCATTCCATGCCTGGGTCCAGGAAAACTTCTAATGTATTCTTTAGGAAAATGAATATCTAATAATCTCAAATTATTCAGAGCTTTCATTCCAAAAATATTTCCCCCAATACCACTCAACAATTGAGGACAATTTCCTTTTTCCCAAAGATCTAATGGGTATGCAACCTTTACAAAATTTCCGCTTCTCTCATAAGCATGAGCTTTCAATTTATTCATTCTAGGAGGCATCTTAAATAAAGTTGTCCAAGTCCCCGTTGAACTTTCAGAAGCAATTCTTCCAATAGCTTCGTTAACTGATACTCCTTTTGCAGGTTCAAAATAAAACAATGCTATCAATTCATCTTTAGAAGGTTTGTATGACTGATCTACAAAGTCAAGATACCATTCAACACTCTTTTTCATAAATGAAACAAACAAATAGTCTTTATAAATATTCCATAAATTAGAACAATCCAGCGCTAGAAACTTCTAAAATAAACGATTTTCCGTCGCTAGGATTCTGTGCCTCTTTTGTCTTCATGTCAACATTAACTTTTTGAGTACACTTAGAAGTTCCGCTAGGAGCTTCTATTTGAACCAATGCAAAAGCTGTAGATCCAGAATATTCATCAAAAGAATTCCATGTATTCAACCTAGTAATAAATAATTTTTCAGCTCTATCCTTCCCTAAAATTCTAACACAATTATTATCGCTATCATCTGCTAAAGTAAGTTTGTATTGAAGGCTATCTCTTCCTGTCAATGCAGTCCCATCGGGATGTCTTGCACCAATTCCCAATTTGAATGGTCCAGAACCAGGTTTAATTTTTGCAGTATCTGCAGATCCAAGCCTAACAACAAGATTGCCTTCCTTATCTCCAAATAAATCTAATATTTCATTTCTGACCTGATCATTCAAATCACTAACGCTCTGAGTTGATCCAGAAAATATTGTTCTAACCAAAACTAATCCTAATATCAACATACTCATTCCAATGACTATAACAACAATCGTCCCTATAGAAAGTTCGAGAGCTCCAGTTCTATTTTCAGCCATTTTAATGAATTAGGCAGGTACTCCTTGTAATCCAGAAAGTGAACTAAATCCTAAATAAACATAATATGCAAAAACAACTCCCAAAATAAATCCAATCACATTTAGAACCATCCCCCATGTTGCCCATTTATTGTTCTTCTTCTTGCATTGATAAAAAGAAAACCAAAATCCCACAAATCCTAAAAGTATTCCAGGAACTCCAGACAAAACTGATAAAATACCTAAAACAATTCCTACAACTCCAGAACTATTATCATAAATTTTTGTCTCTTTTATTCCTATGGATTTGATTTCTTTTTTCATTAATCAAAAAGGTTAATGGATGTTTATAAATATTACCTGAACCTTTAGATTTCAGTAGATTCTCCAATTCTTTCAAGATAGTTTGAACTGGTCTTATCAATTACTGCAACGTCTTTAATAGATCTGATGTGTTTATATTTAATAATTATGTTTCTACTTCCAAACTTCTTATATATATTTTTTTCCAACTTAACAAGTAATCCGTAAATTCTTGATTTTGAAAGATCAATATAAACTTTATTTATTCTTCCAATCTTGTTTCCATTAGACGAATAAACTCTTATGCCCACTATATTATTGAGCCTGTTAATTTCTCTATTTCTATATCTAACAATTTTGTATATTATTATTGAAGAAACTGCTGCTAGAATGAGACAACCTATAATTATTACAATATTTTTATTCTTGTCTTTTAGATTAGATAAGAACAAGTCTTTTATACTTTCGATCATTTCCCTTATTTTTATATTAAATTTTTTATTAATGCTTGAAGGAATTTCTATTTCCGAACCTATTTCATTAGAAGGAATTTTAGCCAGCTCATCAGAGTCACAGACGGTGTTGTTGTTTTTATCAAGGCAGCATCCTTCAGCATGTCTTATATATGGTTCGTTACAAATTATATTGCCTACGATTTGCCCGCTTATTCTTCCACCGCTCTCGCTGCTACCAGAACCTGTTATGCTTCCAGTAGTCTCGCCAGAAGAATTTGAAGTCACTTCGAAAGTATCAAATGCTAAATCGGGTCCGCCGATATAGCTAACCAGAGCCCTAAATCTATAGTTTCCGGAAACAGAAGGAGAAGTAAGGGTAGCCGTAACATTTGTTATTCCAAACGCAGCAACATAAACAGTTTGTTGTCCTGAGGTGTAATTAGTATTTTCGGCTTCATTGGTTATCCAATAATCTACTACAAAATTTTGCCCCATTTCCTGATTTTGATTGGTGATTTCTATAATTGTGTCAAAGCTACTTGAAGAGTTAACCGAATCTGGAGCATAAACAACAGTATCTGCAGGGCCGCCGTAACCCGGAATATTAACTTTAATTTGGTTAGACTGATAAGTGGCGGAATTTATTGTAGCACTTGCTTTAACAAAAGTCTTTTCAGTATTTGAAGCAGCTTTTTGGATAATTAAAATTCCAGAAAAAGATTTATTTTCAGTTCTATTAAGGTCAATATTATTATTTATATCTAAGTCAGTATCGATAACCGTAATAGAGCTTAAATCAACTCCTCCGGAGTTCACTAAGTCCAAGTTTAATGTATAATTTATTGCAGTAGAGTTTTCAGAATTGAAATAAGCATTTTTAACTAATGTAATCTGTTGTCCGGTCTGACTAGAAGGTATTGTAATATTTGTAGTAGTAGAATTGGCATTTATAAGGGAATTTGAATAAGAATCTATTCCAAACGCTTGAGCAATATTTAAATAAGAGTAGTAGGTCGTCGAGTTTCTGCTGAAGTTTAGTAAATAGCTTCTGCTAGTGATAGAACTGTAAGATAAATTGTCTAAATCAAAATAAGAGTTATTATAATTAGAATCAGTTATGTTTGTGCTTATTGAATTGCTCCCTCCTTTGTTGGTAAGTCTTAAGGTTATGTTGTAAATGAATTCTTCATTTGTAAAATTATGAATGTTTGCGATTTTATCTAAAACCAGAGAAGCTGAGCTTTGCAATGGAGGAACCATCAGAGTTATCAAATCCGAGCCCACATTAATTAATTCACCAGATACAGAATCAGTACCATTAGCCATTGCAACGCTCAAATTGTAATGGGCTTCAGATGAGCTTTTATTTAAAGTAATCAGGTAAGACCTTAATGAAATCTGAGAAGCGGTCAAATTTCCGATATTATAAGGGCTGAATACGGAATTTGAATCGGACATATAAACTCCCGTTATATTTCTGCCCCCTAAATTGCTCAAACCAAGACTAACATTATAAGTAACATTAGTGTTTGTGGAATAATAAACAGAAGCTGACTTATAAAGTGACAAATTAGATGAAGGGCTTAGAGAAGGAACAAGCAAACTAATTTGATTAGACTCGTATAATACAGAATTGTGAGTAGCATTAGCCTCAAGGAAGTTGTATATCTGGACACTTGAAGTTTTACTAATTGTTTTTTGACCTGTTGTAGTATAGCCTTGAGAGATATTCAAATCTATAAGCGCATTAAGATTTATATCGGCATCACTTATATTGGCAGAAGATATTTCATAACCTCCTGAATTAACAAAGGTAGAGGTTAAATTATAGGTGACAGAAGTTGCATTCTCATTACTAAATTGAGCATTTTTTATAATTGTCAAGTTAGTATTAGCATTAATTGCAGGAACAAATAAAATAATAGAACTTGAGTTAGAGTGTATTTCATTTCCTAAATAAGCGTCAGTACCATTAATTCTAGCAACAGCAAGAGTTACGCTGTAGCCTGTAGAATTTCTTAAATAACTCTTCGAATAAGACGTCTGATTTCTCGTTCCATAAGGGAGGGTCCCAAGATAGTATGGAGAAGAAGAGTCAGTATCATTAATCAAAACATTATTTGCATTGCTACCCCCCATATTAGTAGAAAAAAGACTAACATTATAAATTACCTCGGTAGAGTTAATAGAGTTCAACGAAACAAGTTTATCTAAAACCAGAGAAGCTGAAGTAGAAGAGGTACCAGAGGTTATATTGAAATAATTAGAGCAGGTCTTGTTATATCCTTGATATGAGAAAGATGCGTTTAAGGTGTAATCTCCATTAGCTAGATTGGATAAAGTTGTCTGAAAACTTCCCCCATAAGAAGAGTTTATTAATTTAGAAGCATTGATAACTCCAGAATTGTATGCACTAATGTTAATGCTTAAAGGGCTTAATCCATTTAAACCGTCAGAAATATTTCCCTGAGCAAGAACAAGAGCCCCTGATTGATAGGGTCCTCCAGTCTCACAATTCATAGTTAAGTTAATTACATTGAATAAGTTATAATTGTTTGAAGAGTTCTTTAATCCATTATTAGAAATAACTGTCCAATTATATTGTTTAATAGAAAGATTTTCCCAAGTATGTGCTATGTTTGATCCGTTTGTCAGATTATAATAAGTATTTAGTAGATCTCCATTTCCATATACCCAGACAGTCATATTGTTTAAGTTTTGGTCATAAACTGTAAAATTTAAGTTAATGCTATTTGCATTATTGAAGTAACTCTCATTAGAGGGACTGTTCAGGACAACAGACGGAGTAATATAACTAATATTTATTTTTCTAATAATTGACTGTCCTAAATTCAGACCTTCATCAAAACACGAAACATACCATGAAAAATTGCCCTCTTGAATATTCTGAATAAGGAAGTTGGTTAAAATGCCGGTTGAAACCGTGCTGTTAGTAATATTCAAGGAGTTATTCAAATAAATGCTGCAATTTAATAAACTAGAAATATCGTCCGCAGCAGTAAAATTAAAGTTAATATATTCATTGGTGGAATTAAATAAATCTGGTGGAGCCCCTAAAGTAATTACAGGGTTTGAGGTTGAGGAATTAATTGAATATTCTCCACCATAAGCAACATTAAATGTAACATTTCCTGCCTGAAGACTTGTAAGGTTAGTGCATATTGCAGAAGAGCAAGCAACACCATTCCTTAAAATCTGCAATTCTGTAGAAGTCGTAGGCAGGTTGTAAAGAGTTATTTCAGCAGATTTATTTAATTCTTTAGTTAGCTCATCTATCTTTGCAAAATTATTTATTACAAATACCTTATTGCTGAATGTAGTATTCGTTCCGTTTACAAAGCTCAAGAATCTTATTTGTCCCGCAGAAGTATTTCTTACAGTTATTAGCCCTCCGATTCCAGTAAATGAATAATTTTCAAGACTTTGATCAATAAAAGTAGTTCCATTTATTGAGGCAGTAGCAAAATTAAAGTCTCTTCCAGATATATTGTATAAATAATTTCTGTTTATATTATTTATTTCAGGGTATCCTGGCGTTACAAATAAAAAGTGGAATGCATGGGAGTCAGTTCCACCAGAAGTAGTGATATTATTATTTGTAAAATTATTATTTCTTGAACTTGAATGTAAATATACTCCGTATTCTGAACCGTTTCCAGAGGTCGAGAATAGGTTATCATTAAATAAGTTATTATGGCTTTCAGAAACGTAAGCTCCGTAATTGCCTATGCTATTTCCCCCAGAATAAAAAGAATTTCCTGAATATATGTTGTTTCCTGAATTTGTAATAAGATACAATCCATAATTTAGAGCACCTCCATCAGTAATTACGGTATTATTGGATATTGTATTATCTTGAGAATTAATTGCTAAATGAATGCCCCAATTGTTAGTCGCACTATTTTTTGTTGTACCGTTAGTAGTAATATTATTCCCAATTATCAGGTTTTCATTGGAGCCGGATAAATAAACTCCATAATTAGTAGTTGTTCCATAAGTGGATATTGTATTATCTTTTATTTTAGTATTTTTAACGTTAGTTAGTAAATAAACTCCATAATTAGTAGTTGTTCCGTTAGTCGTTATGTTATTGCTTTCAATAATATTATCAATATTTTGTGTAACATAGATTCCATAATTAAGGGTACTGTTTCCTCTTGATCTTAAGGTGTTGTTTGCAACAAGATTATTATTCGAAGAAATAGTTAAAGCCAATGGACTGTTTGCAGTAGTTCCATAACTAGTGATATCATTATAAGATATAACATTATTTTCAGATAAAGTAATATGTATTCCATACAGGGGAGTTGTTCCAGTTACATTAATAGTGTTATTATTAATTGCAGAACTATAAGAAGAAGACTCCTGAATTCCATAATTAGTAGCCCCAGACCCTGCAGCAGAGATTATGTTATTATTAATTTCTATATCGTATGAGTTTAGTTCATTTATTCCAATTACAGAAGTTCCTATAGCAGTAACGCTGTTGTTTATTATCGTACTATGGGTGGAAGAAGATAAATAAACTCCATAATTAGTAGTTGTTCCATTGACCCATATTGTGTTTCCTTCAATTGCAGAATTAGATAAATAAAGTCCATAAATTCCATAATTTGTTGTACCTGATGCATAATATGTAATCTGATTATTTGAGAATGTGGTATTATCAATATTTGAGAAATATGCGACGTAATTTCTAGTTCGAGAATCTCCATAAATATAATTATCTCTGATAATATTATTATTGGAACCTAAGAAATAAACTGTATTTCCATCCGTATTTCCAGAAGCCGCAGTAGAGGTAGTAGTGAATGTATTATTTAAAATAGTGGAGCTTCCAGAACTAGTTGAAACAAACAAAGCATAACTTGTTGTAGTTCCAGTAGCATTAACAACATTGCCTCTAACAATATTAAATCTAGAGTTACTTATTAAATGTATTCCGTAATTTCCAGTTGTGCTCCCTAAAGCATAGATTGTGTTGTTCTCTATTAGGTTATTGCTTGAGCTTGTTGTTAAGAAGATGCCGTGATTTGTTGCAGTCCCATTAGTTCTAATGGTATTGTTAAATATATATGAATTTGAAGACCTTGTGAGCATTATGCCATAGCCGGTAGCCCCAGAAGCGTTTACATCATTCAAAATACAGTCTTTTATAGTCAAGTTTGTTATAGGAACTACTCCAAATATGGCATTTATGCCTATAGTTGATGCACCTCCACTAGAACCGTAGTTTATTAGATTTCCCTTGCAATCTATAGAAACATGGCTAGAAGCTATGGTCAAGCATGTAGCTGTTCCGTTTAGAGTCTGGTTTAATTCATACTGTCCGCTACTTGAGATAGTTGTTCCGCAAGAGGTTATATTTGTAGCAGCAGATGCTAAATTCAAAAAGAAAATTAATGAAGCTAGTAAAAATAAGCATTTAACTATTTTAAACATTTTTACCCCTTCTTCTCAAATGTTCTTTGAGAAGTTTTTCAATTAGTTTTGAAGAGTTTACACACTCATCTTCAACATGCTTCTTCCAATTAGCAAGTATCTTCTCTTCTATAGTCGCGCTTAAGACTTTCTTACCCATTATATTATTCCTGTAATAAATAATATAAATATTATTTAGTATTTAAGTCTTATCCGCAAGGTTTATTATATCAATAATCTAGTAAATAAAATGAAAAAAGGGGTCTCTCAAATAATTGCATCAGTTCTATTAATCGCAATTACAGTAACCTTGGGAACAATAATATATTCATTTAGTAAAGACTCAATATTTCAATTATCTCCATCTCCTAATTGTGATGGTGTTTCATTCGAAGCTGGAATTTATCAAAATAATTTAGAAATTAATAATTTAGGGAATGAAATAATCGAAGGATTCAATTTAGAAATAAAAGATGAATTTGATCAAATTGATGTAGAAAAAATAAATTTAAAGTTAAATCAAGGGGAATCTTCATCAATTCAAATAACTTCTAATTTGGAAAATAAAAAATTATTTTTAGTTCCAATGATAAAAAATAGTCAAGAAAAAATATCCTTATGCGATCATTCTTTTGGAAGAGCAATAAATTAATCCAGTTCCAGAGTAAATTCAATTCCCTTATATCTAAATGATGTTTTCCTTCTTCGATAAAATCTCCCCTTATTCTATTAAATGGAACATATTCATTCCCATCGGCAGAGTAGTCCACTTGCACACCTGGATGAACTAATATTCTAAATGATTCCCCTCTATTAGAAATACTAAGAACTTCACCATCTTTAATATCTAAATCTTCAGGAAGTTTACAAGAAGCTCTAACATAAGTATATTTTCTTCTGCCAACATTGCTTGGAGAAGAGCTTGATAAAAGTCTAAGCTCTCCATTTTTTGTTCTTACATTGCTAGTTTCACCAACAAAAATTATTGCAGTAGCATTATTCTGACAAATTATAAATCTAAGATTTTTGCCATTAACCAATTTAAGTTCCATTCTAAAAAATGGGCAGAGAGGGAATCGAACCCCCGACACCACGAGCACTGCCCATGATTCCAACTGCTAGCGAGAGTAGGAAGTCTAAGACTTCAGTTTCACATTATTCCATGCATTGCATCAAATAACCGTGTGCTCTCCCACTGAGCTACCTGCCCACGAAAATCACTGTTTAAAGAGTCTTTTAAATGTTTTTAATTAAGATATTCATATGCTCTTTGCAACTTATAAGGGTTGGAAAATCCTATTTCTTCGATCCATTTTTTCAAATTTTGTTTTCCATTTAAACCAAATCTGTATCCAATATTTTTTGATAGTTTAGACTTGAACTGCCATATTTTTGAAACTCTAAAACCATTAAGTTCTAAGATTTGCTTAAGCTGCAAGATCATGACTTTGCTTATAGTAGTAATCTCTATACTAGGATATCTATCGACCCTAGGTTTTTTAACTGCGAAAACTGAACCATCAGTATCAACAATCCCTCTAATAGTACATTTTGCTAATTCCCAATTAGATAATATTTTTTGGGGAATTTCAATTTTTTTGCTCTTCCCACGACCATAAGGGATTTTTAAGTCATTTGTCAAAAAATTACAAACTTGTTTAGAAGAAATAACCATTCTTAAGCCTCTCATCCTTACACTACTTTTAGCCTCTTTTCCCCATTCAGTCTTAATCAACCTCTTCAAATATTCGAAATATTCTTTATCTGTGATTGGGTGTCCAACAAAACCAATTCTATATTTCTTGAAGTTTTTATCGATATAACCATCTCCCATCACTACCCCTACAAGTTCGGCATTGTTATTATTAAGGATCATAAAAAGATAAATCTGCTCGAGTTATAAATTATCTTGACCACTAAACAATTATAATAAAGTGAGTCAGGCATAGGCCAGATTCTGTCGAAGCTCTTCTCAAAGAGAAGAAAGCTGCGTGCTAACATCTTTCTTAGCGTGCGGCTATGGCACTTGCATCAGCGAAGTCGCCAATTCATATTTCTATGAATTGAAAATTCTAACGAATTTTCCGTTTCATCATATCTTTCGTTTCGTAGATTCCCTCACGGTTCATTTCTCGACGAAAGCTGTGTCGTTTCTGTTGCGGAGCTCTGCCTCGCGACAGCTGCTCTTTCAAGCAGTCGCTCTAATTGATGTCCGGACCTTCCTCAAGATGAGAATTCATTAAAATTCTTGCCAACTGAATGGCCCATCCCGGAGTTAGCTGCCCGACTCACAAAAAATAAATTTTGAAATGGTATTTAAAGCTATCTAACCCTATAATTAAACATAAAAATGGTTAAGAAAAGAGAAAAAATAAAATCAATAATAAAGCAAGAAATTCATAGAGCATACAGACATAAGAGAATAATAGTTTCAACACTATCACTTCTTTCATTAATTGCAATATATTTATTCAAAGATTCCTCTTCAGTAATTTTAAGATATTCTACATTTCTTGGAGTAATGGTTTCTTTTTATCTAATAGATTTTCTTTTTGATGTAAGGTTTGAACTCAAACATTATATTTTAGTTATAATTATAGCAGTATCTACAATTTTAATGAGCAATCTATATTTTGTTTATCCGCAATATGATAAAGTTCAACATTTTGCACTCCCGATATTTATATGTTCAATTATGTTTTTTATGGTAAATCGTTTAAAAATTGATTTAAAATGGAAGATTACATTTACCGTTTTAGGAGTAATAGGACTTTTAGGAGTATTTGAAATATTAGAATATGTCTTAGATTTATTGTTCAATTTTAAGCTTCAAGGAGTATTCTTAAGAGATGTTACAGGACTCAATAAATTTAATCTAATCTTGAATCCTTTAGACGACACAATGGCAGATCTTGCATTCGGAGTATTCGGTTGTTCAGTGTATGCATTATATATATGGTTAAGAAATTCTAAAGCCAAAAAATCCCATAAAGATATATAAATCAACAATTCTAGAATCAATAAATGGCACAGAAAAGAGATAGTTATGAAGATGATAGTGATGATGAACCTGATAAAATTAAGATATTTGACAAAATAACTTTAATTACTGGAATAGTTTTCATAATCTTAGGAGAATTATTCTTGTATCTTCTAAGCGTAAAAACGGGATCCACATTTGCAATGAAAGAAATTTTGTTTGGCTTAATGTCTGGAATTTCTTTGACCTTATTTTTAATTTGGATAAGATATATCATGAGGGGTAATAAGCATCTGGGAGGAATTCTAGGAGTAGGGGGAATAATTGCAGTTTCGTACGCAGTAACAAGAAAGTATCAAGGGGCTTATACTACAACATTTATATCAATAGGTGCTATAATCGCTTTAGGATATATGATTTACTATTTCATAAAATCAGATAATAAATAGTCAATTATCTTCAATAAAAGGCACTCTAATTCTAAATTTTTTAGGATAAAGAGAATAATCCCTTTCAAAATATCCCATCAATAAGAAAGCTCTGGCAGCTTCTACAACATCATTTTCTTCTACTCTGCAATCTATTGATATGGGGCTAGCAACATAAGATAAAGGTCCTAAACATAAATGTATTGAGCCATCTAAATTTCCATTATCTGGATTTATGCGTTCAACTGTAAATTCCAAGTATTGTACCACAAAAATATCCCAAATTAATTAGTAAAAAACAACAAATAACGCACGTACGCAGGAAAAACTTTTGCAAATCTAAACTTGTGAGTACCTAAATTCTGATTTTATATTAAACATTATGTCAAAGTGTTCTATCAAGATACACTTTGAACACCCAAAAATTTTATTAAATTTTTTGGTTTGAGGCTATTAGTAGTTGTACGCTAAACCTCTCGTTGCCTTAAGGCGTACACGCCAACTCTATCAACGTCGTCTTCTTCGACGGCCTTAGTTGTTTCGTCTTGCGGATGGCTTCGTGCTTAGATGCTTTCAGCACTTATCCAAAAAATGCGTAGCTACGCGGCCTGCTTCATAACAACCGCTTACCAGAGGCATCCGAGGATCGTTCCTCTCGTACTAAATCCTCGTTCCACTCAAACAACAACGCGCCTTGCAGATATCATACAAACTGTCTCACGTATATACTCCAATCTTAATTTTTTCGATTGGTATGGACTATACCTTCATCTCTATTTCTAGAGAGATCAGCGTCTTAACCATCCTTGAACTTAATCATTTGAAGGACATCAATCCTTCGCAGATGATTCCAGATTTTGTCAACACTTGACGTGTGTCTATCCATCTCAGGAAGATCTAAGTCTCTACGGGGTTTTATCTCGTGGATAAAACTTCCCTCGGTATTACCATTCCCTATAGCGGGAAAGCCTTCACCGATATGAGCTGATTTTATTTTTCATCCAATTACTTGGATGCAACGCCGTATTTTGATAGTATGCGGTAAATAAATTTCAAGTTATTTCTATTAGCTCTTTTATACAGTTCCTATGTCGCAAGTGTCTCTTAAATCGACACTTCGATCATCCAAAAATTCATAGAATTTTTTGATTTCTAGGATGAGCCTCTGTCAATAACAATTAATTTTTGGTACGGGATAAATGCGCGTTAGCTTTTTTGACGTTCTTAACCCAGCTAACGATCCCTTTTAATGCGTGAACTCCGACACCCTTG
>CAZRMJ010000009.1:20721-21281 GCA_964601175.1 Candidatus Woesearchaeota archaeon
ACCAAACCGCGCCGTCAATATGGACTATCGGGCGCGACAAGCCTGTTATCCTTGGGGTACCTTTTCTGTCACACACGAGTCCTATTAAGAAACTGCGTGGGGTCGCTAAGCCCGACTTTCATCTCTGCATCCCTTGCCGTTCGGAATACAGTCAGACAAGCTTTTGCCTTCGCACTCAACTCCAGATTTCCAACCCGGATGAGCTTGCCGTTAGGCCCTAGAGATATCTTTTCTCCAGGGTGCCGCCCCAGCCAAACTGCCCGCCTGCTGGTGTCCCTCTCGCGAGGTGAGCAATATCACAAAAAATGAGTAGTATTACATATTGCGCTCCCCTTTCGCCTAAGCTAAGGTTCGATGCTCCTACTTATTCTATGCACTCCCCATAATATTACAGCAACAAGTTGCAGTAAAGGTCCACAAGGTCTCCGCTTCCCACAAGGCGTCACCGGCATTTTCACCGGTAAGTGAGTTCAGAAGGTATTGGGTAGGGACAGTGACTATCTCGTTAAACCATTCATGCACGTCACCATTCAGATGACAAGGCATTACGCTACCTTAAG
>CAZRMJ010000010.1:0-18547 GCA_964601175.1 Candidatus Woesearchaeota archaeon
TTATGGATCATCGGCTTGGTGGGCTATTACTCCGCCAACAACCTAATCCACCGCAACCCCAGTCTATCGCAAACTTTGAGCACCAACACATTCCAGTAGTCGGCGCCTATCCGTTATTAACCTCAGTTTCCCGAGGATATCACGGGCGATAGGGTAGGTTAGCTACGTGTTACTGAGCAGTTCGCCTTCCTTACGGAAAGACTTGCATGGCTAAGTCAAACCAGATAGCCGCAACCGCCAGCGGGATCAACTGGATTTAGATCCATTCGATCTCGTTATGCATCTCTTAAATTTCGTTAGAAATTTAATGAAGCAGAAATCTTTGATTTCCGCATGGCAAGATTGCATTTATGATTATTAGATTAACATTCAATAGAAGTTAATTTCGCACTCGCTCCAAAAAATAAAGCTATGTTAAAATTGTTAAAATTTTAACCTGTCAGAAGTTATTAGATAACTTCTGAATAGTAGAATACTAAATTAACCGATTGCATACCTCATATCTTACAGCGCAATTGTCGATAGATGAATTCGACGCTAAACGTAAGACACTCATAACGTGTTCCATCTTGATGATGAATGTTCCTAAATATACTATATAAACCTTACTCTTGAAGTTGTTTAAAGCATATACTTGAAAACATAAGTTAATTTTGCTTAAATCTTCAAATAATTAGTTTCCGGCCAATAAATAAGCAAGCAAGGCCATTCTAATATACAATCCATTTTCGGCCTGTCTAAAATAAGCAACTCTAGGATCTTTTTGTTCAACTTCGACTGGTAAATTAATTTCATCAATCTTAGGAAGGGGATGTAAAATTCTTGAATCTTTTTTTAACAAACCAATATTATTAGAATTAATTACATATTTCCCTTTAGCATTATTGTATTCATCTAATGTAATCCTTTCTTTTTGAATTCTAGTCATATAAACTACATCAACTTCAGGTAAAACTTCATCAAGATTTTTTTCTTCTCTAAAACTAACTCCATGTTTGGTCAAATATTCCTTAATGTCCTCTTTCATTTTCAAATGTTCTGGAGATAAAAATATCACCTCATTCCTAGGAAATTTTCCTAAAAGATAACATAAGGATCTTGCAGTTCTTCCAGAAGCAAGATCTCCAACTAAAGCAATTTTCAATCCATCAAGCCTACCAAATTCTTTGTAAATTGTATAAATATCAAGTAATGCCTGAGTAGGATGTTGACCCTTACCATCACCAGCATTTATTACAGGAATTTTACTTACTGAAGAAGCAATTTTAGCGCTTCCTTCTTCATAATGTCTTATTACAATTGCATCTGCATAAGAAGATAATATTCTCGCAGTATCTTCAATAGTTTCTCCTTTAACTGCAGAGGAAAAATCCTTCGCATTTTCAGTTGTAATAACCTTTCCACCAAGTCTAAGAACAGCAGTTTCAAAACTCAATCTAGTTCTAGTGCTTGGTTCATAAAAAAGAGTCGCTATTATTTTATCTTTCAAAATAGGCTCATAAGATTCATCCATTTTGAACTCATCAGCTATATTAAAAATTTCAAATATTATTTCTGGAGTAAGCTGTTGAGATTCTATAAAATGCTCCATCAAAATATAAGCTATTTTTAAGAGTATAAAAACAATATTATCTCAGAGAACATAATTGTTCCAAAATTATCCAAATATTTAAAACAATTCATGAAAAGCAGTAAATATGATTCATTCAGAAAAAGCAATAAATCTGATCCAAGGATTTATGGATCATGGATCAAATCAGTTATTTTTCTTAGATACTAACATGCTAGGCAGATTAATTACTGGAGAAAAAGACTTAGTAGATGCTAAAGAACTTCAAGGCGATTCTCTGGCAAGAGCTCTAAAAAATTCAATATTGGGTTCAAAAACTTCTAGAACAATTTTAGAAGATCCAAGAGTTGAATGTTGCCCAACCGTATATAAAGAATTTCAATTTAGAAGAGCAGAATTTGTAAGATTCAGAAATTCATACTTATTAAAAGAGCCTTCAGAATTAAATGAAACCGTGATGGACTATATAGAAGAATTATATCTTGAGGAAAAAGAAATAAAAGATATTTTAAAAGAAAAATCTTTTCATCCAGCAAATCCATCAGAAGAAGCAATTTTAAGATCTTATGAAAGATTTGCAATGGCAACTTCTCCAGATCTAACTAATTTAGACGATGAAAAAATAATTGCACAAGCAATTTATAAGGGGTTTTTAGATGGAAAAAGAACTTGTATAATTACAAGAGACAAAAGGTTTCCTTCAATTCTTAGAGCAACTCAGTCGCTTTTAGAAGGAATAGAAGATAGTGAATGCAGAAAGCTATCAGATTATATGAGGTGCCAAGGAGTATCTATAGCCTTAACTTCGGCAAATACCTGGCGGACAAAAAGAGAATACGATACAAGACTTGAAGCAGTCTTAAAAGCAGTCATTAAATAAATAAAATTACTTAGGCGGGACAAGATTAGCCCAGTCATCAATGAACTGATCTATTTCTGGAAGTTGAACATCCATCTTTCTATTCTCAATATACATCTTTGCAATAAGATACATTATCATTCCAATACTTTTAGCACTCTTGTTATTTCCAGCAATAATTTTGTTTATTCCGAAAGAATAATTATTGCTATCACAAACTCCAAGAACTGGAACTCCAATCTTGTTTGCATCTGTAAGTGCGTTTTTATCAAGCCAAGGATCACAAATGAAAACTAATTTAGTTTCAAAGAAATCTGCTAAATTAGTATTTGTTAAGATTCCAGCAGGATATTTCTTAGTAAATGCTCTAATTCCAAGAAGTTCAGAGAATAAACTAACAGCTTTCCATCCAGCCTCACGCTTACAAACAACAATTATATCTTCAGGAGCATATTCTGAAATAAATTCTCCAGCTTCACGCATCGTAGTGTCAAGCATAGCAGTGTTGAAAACTGCAAGTCCATCAGCTCTACGTTTGTAAATATATTTACGCATGTTAGGAGTAATAACTCTAGTTCCAAGATGCATAGAACTCTTAAGATAATCTTCTATAGGGACAAGAGTGTTTGAAGGTTCTGATTTCTCTCCAGTAACTTTTTCTTTAATGTCTATACTTTCTGTATCTTTAAACTTGCTTTCAAGAGCCTTAAGTTTTGCTTTAAGAGCTTCAGACATTTCCTTCTTACCTGCTTTAGGTTTATCTTCAACAACCTCTTCAGATTCTTTCTTTTTCTTAGTAACTTTTTTCTTAGGTTTTTCTTCATCTCCAGAAACAACATCAACTATATCTTCAACAACTTTTTCAGCAACTTCGCCTATTTCTTCAACAACATGCTCTGCTGCATGAGCTACCTTAGAAATTATAGATTCTTCTTTCTTCTTTGTTGTCTTTGCCATTTTAATTATAAACAGTGCAGGAGTGTATCCAAGTTGTTTCAGTTGGTACCTGCTATTTACAATTTGAACTAATTTCAAGGGTTTTTAAACATGTCGGAATGGCAAGGATTATAAAACCTCAAAAAATAAAACCGACATGGAAGAACAAGTGTTATTAATGACAAGAAAATGGGGATCAGAAGGTGTAGACTTATACGTTGCAAGAAATTGTTTAAGAGAAGCAAGAAATATTCTTAGAGAAGCAGGTTATGAACCCCCTAATCGAGGAAAATTTGATTTTTGCAAATAATCTCACAATTTTTTACTAATTTCAAGCAATCTCTTAAGCTTAACATCTCTCCATTTTGTAGCAACTCCACATTTGATATAATCTGCTCCAAAACCAACAGCATAATCAGCAATAGCATCATCCATAGTTTCCCCAGATCTATGAGACATCACAGTTTTGATTCCATTTTTCTTGCACAATTTAAATATCTTGGATAATTCAATAAGAGATCCATTCTGATTTGGTTTTATTATAATCGAGTTTATTGATTTTTTCTTAATAGCATTAATCACTCTTTCATATTGTGTTGCAGTCAAATCATCTCCTACAATCATACATTCCTTTCCAGTTTTTTTAAGCAATTTAGAAAAATTAGAAAAATCTCTCTGTTGAAATGGATCTTCTAAATATTCTAATTGATCATTCACAACAATGCTCTCCATAAATGCAAGTTGTCGAGTGTTATTCAACTTTCCATCAATATAATTGTATTTTCCATTTTTGAAAAAAGAAGAGCTAGCAGCATCAATTCCTAAATTTATTTTTATATTAAACTTCTTTTCAGCAATAAATCTTCTTTTATTTAACAAATCAAATATTTCTTCATTTTTTAAATAAACTAACCAAGCACCCTCATCATTAACTCTAGAAGCCTTAAGATCTTTTTTAATCAAAGAATAAATATATTTCATTGCCTTAAAATTATAATAAAATTTCATAGATTTTGGAATAACAAGAAATTCCTGAAAATCGGGTCTTTTATCTAAAGATGAACTATGTAAACCTCCTCCAACTACATTTCCAACTGGAAAAGGAATTTTATGACTTCCGTAAGAAATAATTTCAAATAATTCTTTTCCTTTCTCAGAAGCTAAAGCCTTAAGGATTGCAGACTCAAAAGCATACAAAGAATTTGCTCCAAAATTAGAAGCTTTTTTCAAATTAAGGCTTTTGCAAATAGCCTTCTCAACTTTAATCAGATCTTCAAATTTATTTATCTCAATTTTAAAATTAGATCTATTTAAAAAATCAACACAAAATTTCAATGACCTGTAATATGGCTTAGTTTCATAATCTCCCGTTGATTTTCCATTAGGAGAAGACGCACTTTCACATCCATTAACTGAAACAGATATAGTATCGCAATTCCTAGAATCTTTAATTATTTCAGCCCTAACTTCTCTAATAATCATAATATCAAAAAGAAACGAATCTATTTAAATCGTATCAAAATATCCTAAAGATGTTTGGATTACCATTTTTTGGGAAAAGAGATCACTTAAGTAGCAAACAAAGAGTAATATTTGATTCTAAAATGAGATTTAGAAGGTTCTTTAGAAAACATAAACTTTCTCAATAGAAATCCAGATTGCCCTAGCTTTGAACCCTTCAGACAAATTATTTATGAAGAGCTATCAAAATTTACAGATTACCTTGATAATATGTATTTCAAATTACCTCAAGAGGATTTGCAATTATTTGTCCAAAAATACAACGCCTTAACAAATGCTTACAGAACTTGTTTCTTTAAAATAGTAAGATAAAATTATTCTTCAGAACCAGATGAACTATCATCTATTATTGAATCTTCGTTATCATTTTCATTGACAAGGCCCATTTCTTCAGCTTTTTCAGCAATTTCAGCCTCAACTTCTTTCTCCTTCTGAACTATCTTTTCATCATCAACTGAATCATCTCTTACAACTTGTAATTTAGCTCCAGTTTTAGAAGGCATAGGCCTCTTTACAGATATAGGTAAAACTCCAGATTTGAATTCCTTTTCAGCAATTTTCAAAGAATCATATCTCATACCTTCAAGTTCAGTTTCAGGAATTTCCATCAATAAAGGAGCATCCATAGCAATTTGAAGCGCTCTAGCTCCAATTATTCTTGCAACTTCAAACCTTGTAAACTGTTGTTCTTGTGAATTCATGTTAATCCAGGAATTTTTTTAGCTTTTTAAGTGTATCGTCATACAGTTTTGGAAGCTCTCCAACAACTTTCAGTATCTCATCTCTTGTGAAAGGAGTTTCTTCTCCCTTTTGACAAGAATTCAAAACATGTTGCTTGTTGAACTTAGAAATTCCAAAAGTGATCTTTGAATCACAAGCTTCTTCCTCTTCTCTTGTAGGATTCAAAACTAAAGAATCTCCTAATTTATAGAATGTAAATGTTATAGGAATTGTTTCTTTAGACAAAGGAAGTTTTTCTTCAGTTCTGTTAGCATAATCTGCTTTATCATTCTTTATTCCCGGAAGCTTAGTATTGTGAAGAGCAGCAATAGTTCCTATACTTGCAGCATCAATTAATGCTCCATCATCATTTATAGGATAAATATCAATTATGACTGTCCAAACCAATTCTCCTTCTTTAACACAAAGTTTAGACAAATCAATCATAGCAGATTCTCTAACCATTCTATCAATAAGTCTAGGTAATTCAATAGCATTAAATTTAGGAGGTCCTGATTCAAATCTAGGTGAAGCCAAAGGCAACAAATCTCCAGAAACCATCAAATTTCCTTTATTAGGGGAATCTGGATAAGGTTGAGCAAGTTCCATCTTAACTCCAACTACAACTTCAGTTTTACCCATCTTAACTCTAGCGCTTCCTTCAGCTTTATATGAAACTCCATATTCAACTTCAAAGTCTCTTAATTCAAGTAATCCTCTTCCGTCGAATCTTTTTCCTTCAGCAAACATCTTTCTAAGGGTATTTCTTGTAATGTTGGAAGTCTTCATGCTACTCATTTTTCATCTCCTCCAGAAACATATTCCTTAAGTGCTTTTTTCTGAACTTCATAAATTTGATCAAATGCTTTATCTGCCATATCCATAGCCTTAGACATTAATTCAGGTTGTAATTTACCATCCATCTGCATTAAAGTATAATCCTCTGTTCCATATATTTTAGCCATAGGGAAATCAGTTGAACCTTCTCCTTCTTCAAAATGTTCTTCATCATCATCTACATCTAAAACTAAGTCTTTATCAAGTTTACCAGCTGCAACACTAGTTACCAAACTTTTCATTGGAAGTCCAGCATTTGCAAGAGCCATAGATGCTGCATTTATTCCAGCAGTTCTAGTTCCAGCGTTAGCTTGTAATATATAAATTTGAACATCTATAACTGTATTCTTGAATTCCTTGATATCCAAAGCAGGAAGCAAAGCCATCTCTGTAACTTTAGAAATTTCTTGACTTCTTCTAGATGGTCCAGGTTTCTTTCTATCTTCTACACTGAAACTCAAAAGATCATAATTAACTCTTAATATTCCAGTTTCAGGATTTTGCATGTGTTGAGGATGCAGCAATCTTGGACCATAAACTGCGGCAATAGCAACAGTTTTTCCAAATGAAAACATTGCACTTCCGTCGGCATTAGGAATAATTCCAACTTTAGCACTCATCGGTCTTAATTCATCAAATTTTCTTCCGTTTTTTCTTTTACCAACCATTATTTATTCTCCCCGAACCATTGTTCCATTTTTTCAGTTAATCCAGACACAAGAACTTTGTCAGCTATAAATTCTATAGCTCTTCTAGCCTTAAGCTCTGAATTAACATCATTTCCTTTTATCCATATCCATCCATTTTGTCCTATAGTTACATTACATCCAGTTTTTTCTTTTATCAAATTGATCATACTTCCTTCACGACCTATAATTCTAGGAACTCTTGAAGGATTTACTCTAAATACAAATCCACCTTCTAATTTTCCAAGACCCTTTCCTTTCATAGCAAGGTCAATTCCTCTAGCACTAACGCTCCAAATCTTAGCAGCAATAACATCTCCTATTGCTAAAAATTGATCCATCTCATTCTTATTAACAAATCTAGGACTTTCCATTAAAGGTAAAAATCCATTAGAAGCATAGTCTATATCTACAATCCATCCAGAATGTATCATATCAGAAACTCTTCCAATTACAACATTATTTCTCCTAGGAACAAAAGCTCCAGAGAAAGGAATTATTTTAACAACTCTGCCTATTTTTTCAGCTAATCCATAACGAGAAGCAAGAATATCGTTTCCCTCTCTTCTAGCACCTTCTCCAGCTAAAAAGTCTTCTCCAGAAGCAACAACTTCTCCAGGAACAACTACAGTTCTACTAGAAGTCTCACCATTAGAATTAAACTCTGCATATTCTTCTTGATCTTTATTTTCTCGTTCCTTCATGTAATACTGACAAGATAAAGGTTAATTGTAATATCTCCTTGATCTCTCCAATTTCATCACCTCATAAAATTCAAGGTTTTTAAACATTTCTAAATTTCAATATCTATAGTTTTAAGCTGAAAGAGAAGGTAAGGCTCTAACCAATTCTTTATCTGCAACATCACATCTACGCAATAAATCTCTCTTAGTTCTAGCTCTAACCATTGCATCTCTCCAAGCTTCAATTATCTCCAAATTCCAATCAAACTTATCAGAAATTCCAAGAAAAGCGGGCACAGCCACAAAATTAGAAACTGCAATTATCTCCATAATAGGATTCCCATAAATTGCTCCAAAAATTCCAGAAGTGAGTCCTCCAACTAAAGTTGTAAGTGCAAGAACATCAAAAAATTTAGAGAATGAGTATCCCCGAACAGACTTATCAACAGCTCCAGTAGAATCCCTCATATCTAAGAGTGCTTGAGAATTAAAACTCTCTTTCCTTCCAGGAAATTCTCCCAAGAATTCTAAATATCTTCCTATCTCTCTATTTTCAAGTCGATAATTAGCCCAAGGTTCTCTCAATGCAGAAGTTATCTCTCCAACTCCAGGACATTCAGTTTCAATAAGAACTGGTTCAACATCAAGATATTCAGTTACGTGTCTTCTAAAATCAGGAATTTGAGATTCATCCATAAATCTAAATCAAAAAATCTATTTTAAATACTTTATCAGTTAAATCCAGAGAATACTCTTCCAGTAAGACTAATTCTAGTATCTTGAGTATCTACCATGTCCCATCTTCCATTTGAATATGTTCCTTTCCAAATGATTCCTTCATCAATTACATTAGGGTGGTAAAATTGAACTGTAAAGCTCCCAGAGTTAGCATTCTTAGGATCGTAAGTTCCAACTCCAACCATTCTAATTGCTGAATTTCCTAGCCATTCTACTTCTCCAGCAAATGTATGATCCGTGCTATTGAATCTTCCCCAGAATATTGCTCCAGCGTCATCTGTTCCAAGCAAGAAGTTTCCATTTCCAGCCATTCTTGGATTCAATGAAATTAATTCAACCTTTGAATCTAATATCTGATTCTCAGTAACTGTAGAAAGCTGTATTCTGTTATTTCCTCCGAAGTGCAAATATGATTGAGGTGTATGTATGCTTATATTATATACAAGTTCTCCAGGTCCAAGTCCATAACCATAGCCGTAACCATATCCAGAATAATTTCCAGCATTATGAGAGTAATAATTTCCATTCCAAGCTTTTTGGAATGAACTGTAACCATATCCATATCCAAATTCAGTATTTCCAGAAACTAAAGATAGATCAACGCCCTCACAACCTGCAAGAGCATTTCCTTGAACATCAAAAACGCAAACAATTTGATCATTGACTTTAAGATTTATTTTCTTTACAGAAGCTATCTCTCCATTGTTAATATTGACCTTACCCAGGAAATTAACTGTCTCTCCAACTTGATAAGGTGTATGCTTAAGTCCAGAGATTTGAAGACTATAAGCATCAACAGGGCCAACAAAAGCAATCAAGCCAACAACTAAAACTGTAAGGAACACTCCAATGAACTTATTAGTTCTTCCAGCCCTATAAACTGGCCTCATAGAATAATCACTCAATTTTTGCATGGCTAATTTTCATGTTTTCAGTATATAAACATTTGTAGCCTGAAGTATAAACTTTGAAAACAACTAATTCTTTAAATATAAAACAATCAAAAGAAGAATATGGCATACGACTTGCTTATCTTAGAAAATGGAACTTATAATGAATATTCAAAAAATAATCAAGCACAAACTCCTCTAATAGGCAGACCTTACTTTCTTGTTGAAAGGGTATTAAACGGTAAAAAGACTCCAACAGAATCAAAAAGAGAAGAATATGTAGTAGTAAATGTTTGGACAGAGGATGTAATAACACTAAATAAAATATCAGGTGAATCAACAAGTAATATAATAGATAAGGTAGTAATTCAAAGAAAAAGCCATTCAAGATCAGGCATAGAGTCAAAAACAGAATAATAACCTTTATAATAAAGGCTCTTTAGATTTTATCGATGAATTATTCAGTAATTGTTCCAATACATGATGAACAAGGAAATATTAAACAATTAGATTCAGAAATAAAATCTGTAATGGACTCTTTGGGAGATTATGAAATAATTTACATAAATGATGGAAGTAAAGACAATTCCCTAAAAGAATTAAATAAATTAAAATCTGTAAAGATAATAGATCTAAATAGAAATTACGGGCAATCAATAGCCTTAGATGCAGGATTCAAGGCTTCTAAAGGAGAAATAGTTATTTCATTAGATGGAGACTTACAAAATGATCCAAAAGACATTCCAAAATTACTTGACAAATTAAAAAAAGAAAATCTTGATGTAGTGGCCGGATGGAGAAAAAACAGGAAAGACAAATCCGGAATAAAGATTCTAACAAAAACTGGAAGACTATTTAGAAAATTAATCATCAACGATCAAGTCCATGATACAGGATGCACCTTAAGGGTCTATAGAAAAGAAGCAGCAAAATCTCTAGATCTATGGGGAGAAATGCATAGGTATATTCTAGCAATACTAAGATGGAAAGGTTTCACAATAGGAGAAGTAATTGTAAATCACAGACCAAGAACCCATGGTAAAACAAAATATAATTATAAAAAAGCATACAAGGGATTCATAGATCTAATTTACATTTGGTTTCTAAACAAATATTCAAACAGACCATTACACATGTTTGGAGGAATTGGTCTAGCCTCAGCATTCTTAGGATTTATTTTAACTTTAATCTCTGTATATGAAAAAGTTTCATCTGGATTATCCATAAATAGAAGCGGATGGTTTTTCTTAGGATTTTTCATGATGACATTAGGAGCAATATTCTTCTGTTTCGGAATCCTAATGGATCTAACAATAAGAACTAATCTGAACACATCTCCGGTAGAAAACAGATATTATATTAGAGATATAATCGAAAAATAAAACAAATCTATCTACTTCTTCTAAAAAGACTACAAGCTAAAGATAATCCATTTGTTACTCCAAGAGTAAGAGCTCCTCCAAATTTATCAAACATCCTATATTCAGAAACTCCTCCAATTGCAAATCCAGCCCATAATTCAAGATCAATAAATCCTCCTCTAAATCCTTCAGGATCATCTTCACAAATTTTAAGCCTGTCTGCAACATAATTGACTATCTGCGAGCTACTAGTAAATGTATAAACAAAAGAAGCAACAGTTGCGATTCCTAATGCAACACCACTTGGAGCACTCCCCAAAAAATTATCAGAAGAACCAGAACTTAAAGACCTATTTTCAAGATCCATAAACAGAATAAAACTAATCTTTATTCAAAATTATCTTCTTCCTCTAACTGTTTCATAAGCTCCAGACAAAGCATTTGTAACTCCCATCCCAATTGCCCATTCAGGAGATCCATTAAATGCAAGATATCCAGCAACACCAGCCTGCGCCAAATCTGCAAGTGCTCCTAAGGCCCCGCCTGCTACCATCCCCATACCCCCTAATGAAGTATCTGATTCTCCATCAGGATCTTCATAATCACTAAGTGATATATCGGCCAATCCAGAAATTCTTCTAATGCTTGGAAGTGCATATAATGAAATAATTGTAGAACCCAAACCTAAGGAAAAACCTCTAAGGAATAACCCTGACAAGGATCTACTATTATCTTCGTCAGACATCTTTTCAAGACTCATGTAAAACACATGAAAACCTCCCTTTTAAAAGTATCTTTTCAAACTTAAAGCCTATGTTCAGCAATATAAGTAGGACAATCTTCAATTCTACAATGTACCCAACAGTAATCTACCACTCTATTACCTCCTTCAACAACCTTTTTAGCCAGAGCTTCATCAATGGTATTGTAAAATTGGCACCAACAATTGGACAATCTCTGGAATTCCATTTAGATAAACTAGCCCTCATATCCTCTTGATCAGGAAAAAATCTTCCTCTAGAAAAAACGACCATTTTAACATTTTCTGCAGAATCGATGAACTCAAACCATAACTTCCTTATTTAAACTTTATTTATTCTCGATAGATCTAGCATAACCAATTATTGCTCTAAGTTCTTCATTACTTGGATCGCGAGTATTTCCAAAGAACTCTTTCATAAGCTATTTTCCAATCATCTCTTGTAGTATAAGGTATTCCGTCAAATAATTCAATAGCAAAAGAAGCCTCGCGATACAATTTATCTCTTCGATAATTAAATGCCTTGCTGCCACAAATGAATAATAAAGAAGTTAAAACGCTTAAAATTCCAAGCGAAAATGGTAATGCAATAGAATTTTTAACGGAATATCTTGATCTTGCCATAATCTGAATGTAATAAGGGTATTTTTAATCATTTCTATAACTCTTTTAGAGTAATAACTTTACATAGTTTTATATATCCTAGAAATGAAGGAATTTCATGGCATATTCAATAAAAGAAATAGAAGAACTAAAGCTAGAGTATGGAATAGGTAGCAAAGATGCACTTCTTTATTTAAGAGGAAAAGAAAGATTAGGAAAGTTACAAAAAAAAATTTGGCCTCAAGGAAGAAATCCCACAGAGAGAGAGTTATCCAACATATGCCATCAAGCCCAAGGTTTTTTCTATCAAACTTTAGCGGAATATCGTAGACGACAAGGAATCGCCCTTTTTGAGGAAGGATCTTTTCAACCAATGCAAGTAGATATACTACCCATAGCTATAATCAAAGATTTAAATCCTAAATATCTAGAAAAACATCATAAGGATCTTCTTCCAACTTTCGAATTAGATTATGAATCATTTTGTAAGAGATATGCAAAAAAAATCGTAGAATCATCTAATCCAGATTTAATATTCAGAATAGCTGCATCAGAAATAATTTCATCAGGAGAACCTTATCTAACAGTTAAGTATAACTCAAGCTCTTATTTGAATCCATTAAGAAGTTTAAGTTTAGGCAAAAAAGTGACTTTTAGAGAATGTGAAGAAGCTATTAAGAGAGATTTAGACCCTTCAAAAATAAAATTTAGAGGTAGAGATCCCCTAGGAAGTTTAAGATCTTCATCCAAAGAATATTCGGATTACCTAGTCAATGGAAAAGAAGGCCCAAGAATAAAAAGGTTAAGATTATCTGGGCCCACAATTGAAGAAATTGTTTTGCTTTGCGGTTTAGAATCACCTTCCGATAATCTAAAAATGTATGAACGCGCAAAAGAGGAAAGAACTTTAAACAATCCAAGAGTTCAAAGGAAAATTGCTCTTAATTTAGTTATGACTGCGGATCCAGTTTTAGCTGACTTAAGATCCCCAGAAAAACTAATAGATGCCTTGATAGGTATCGAAAGAGGCTGCATTGAAACAATTATGTCATTTGACGAAGATGATGAATTAGACTCGCCTGTTTTAGATTCCGATACAAAAGAAATGTTAGAAGGTTATAGATACAACCTTAAGGTATTGAGGCTTAATCAGAAATGGCTCATAAATTATTTATCCAACTAAATCAATTAAGTCTTGCAATTCTTCTTTCTTCATCTTCATGGGCCTGAACCATTAAAGCTTTGTAAATCCAAGAACCGGCCACACAGTCCTTTACAGTACCCTTCTTTTTGACCCAATCAAGAAAAGCATTAACATTATTATTTCTCTCCATTACAATGGCTCCATTATCATATACTAAAGAGATTCCATCCTCCTCAATTCTACTAATAATTGCTTCAGGCTTAGTCGATTGTAAAAATACTTTTGGGCTAACTCTCGGCAACTCTCTTCCTTTCCCTAATGACAAAGATAATAGCTCATAAACTCCGACGCCTAAAGAAGGAACAGGTGGAACTAATACATTATTTCCATCAGCAATCATTTTTCCAGCAATATGCCGTAGGTATTCCATCCTCCTATTTTCAAATCTATCAATTAGATTATCCAATGTATTCCTTTCAACATAAGGTAAAATTCTTTTTTCACTCATAAAAAATCAGAATAAAATGTGTTTAAAAACATTTGCATTGTAATTCCTAAATAGTGATTAAAGTATGTTCGAGTAATCAAGTAAAATAAGATTTATATACGTAGTTCAAACCAAGATGTTATGAAAATTCTTATGATCGCTCCAACCCCTTTTTTTTCAGACAGAGGGTGTCATATAAGAGTTCTAAACTCTTACTTGGACCTTAAATCAAAAGGTAATGAAATAACTTTGATTACATATCCAATCGGAAGAGATCTGCTAAAAATTAAGCCCATAAGGGTTTCTAAAATTCCGGGATACTCAAAAACAAGCCCAGGATTTTCAGTATACAAACCGTTCTTAGATCTATTAATGCTTTCTAAAGCAAAAAAAGAGATGAAAAAAAATGATTATGATTTAATTTATTCTCATTTGCATGAGGGAGCCTTAATTGGATATTTTTTGAAAAAAAAGTTTAATAAAAAGTTAATTTTTGACAGTCAAGGTTCTTTAGTTGGGGAACTTGAAGCAGGAGGACAACTAAAAAAGAAATCTATTCTTTCCAATTTAATATTAAAAATAGAGAAATTCATAACAAAACAACCAGATGAAATAGTTACAAGCACAGAAGGTTTGAAAAATTTTATATTAAACGATCTCAAAATAGAAAAACCAATTAAAGTAGTAAAGGACTTTCCTAATAAGGATCTCTTTAATAGAAAAGTAAAACTCCCAAAATTAAATTTACCTAAGGGTAAAAAGATAGCGGTTTATTTAGGAGGATTACAGAGATACAAAGGGATAGATTATCTTTTGAATTCAATCCCCTATGTTAATAAAAAAATACATTTTCTTATAATGGGGTATCCTCTAGACTATGTAAAATCTAAAGTGGACGAGCTTAACTTAAAAGATAGAGTAACTCTAACTGGAAAAATTTCTTACGAAAAAGCACCTTCTTATCTAAAGTTAGGAGATATAGCAGTTTCTCCAAAAACTCTTGAAAGTGGAGAAGCAAATGCTAAGATTTACAATTATTTGGCCATGGGTTTACCAGTAGCCTGTTTTGATATGCCAGAAACAAGAGAAATAAAAAAAGAATATCCGAAATCAAAAATGTTTTTCGCAAAACATAAAGATGTAAAAGATCTTGCTAGAAATATTGAGGTGGCTTTGAAATGAAAAATGTATTGTTCTTAGTAGACAAAACAGGTTTTGGAGGTGTTCAAACAATAGCGAATAAATTAATAGAATCAAAAATAAAAGGCGTAAATATGTACTATTTCTTTCTAAGAGATGTAGATCATAAATTTGGTACTAAAAAATTTGATAAGTCTAACGTATTTTATTCAAAATCAAAATCAAGATACGGAATAAAATCATTTTTTGAGCTAAAGAATTTGATAAAAAAATATAATATAGATATTCTGCATATGAATGGAGATAAGTCCACTCTATACGGATGTTTGATGAAAAGTTTTTTTCTGCCAAACTTAAAGATAATTCATCATGAACATAGCGGAATATTTACAGAAAATAAGATTTATCATAAAATGTTGAAATTGTTTAGTAAAAAAATAGACTTATTCATAGCAGTTTCATTTTCAACAAAAAATGAACTAATGCGTAAATCAGAAATTCCTAGAAAAAAAATAAGGGTGGTATACAATTTTGTAGATTTAGAAAGATTTGATCCAAAAAAAATTAAAATTAATCTAAAAATTCAAAGAAAAAAATTGGGCATAAAAAGTAAAGATTTTGTAATAGGGTATGTTGGTAGATTGGCTAAAGTCAAAGGTTGTGAATATTTAATTAGAAGTTTGCCAAATTTAAAATTTAATTATAAATGCTTGATAGTGGGAGAAGGTTTAGAAATGTCCAATCTTAAGAAATTGTCAGAATCTTTGAATCTAAATGATAAGATCAAATTTTTAGGATATATTAAAGAAACAGAGAAAATATACCGAATATTTGATCTATTTATAATGCCATCCTTAAGTGAATCTTTTGGTATATCCTTGCTGGAATCTCAAAAAATGAAGGTCCCAATAATTTCTTCAAAAATAGAATCTTTACAAGAAATAGGTGGTAACGGAGCAATATTTGTAAACCCAAAAAACCCTATGGAACTATCATCCAAGGTAAATGAAGTAATAAAAAGTAAAAAATTAATTGATAAGCTCATTAAAAATGGAAGTAGAAATGTGATAAAATTTTCGTTAAAAAATTCAATAAAAAATACCTTGGGGGTCTACAATGAACTCTAAAACTAAAACATTTTTAATTTCAGCGATACTTACGATAGTTTTAGTATATTATTTATTTTCTCATGTTTCCATAAAAGAGATATCTAAAACTATCTCAAGTTCAAACATTAATTATTTGATTTTGTCTTTTGCTATATACTTAGCAATTTATTTTTTAAGATCAGTAAGGTTTAAGGAATTGTTAGAAGATCATTTAAGTTTAAAAAAATTATTCCCTATTGTTTGTATACATAATTTTATGAATATGGCTTTACCTCTTAAAACAGGGGAGCTTTCATACTCTTATTTGTTAAAAAAAAGCTCTGATATAAGGTATCAAAGATCGATTTCTAACCTTTTAGTTGCAAGAGCAATGGATCTTGGAGGAATAATTACCCTATTCCTATTTTCACTATCTATTTATCTAAGTGATATTAGGTATAAAATATTGTCTCTTTCTGCTTCAATTTTTTCATTAAGCCTATTATTTCTATTTTTCATATTTATAAAGAAGATAAATTTCTTAAATAAACTTAGATTTAGAAACGGAATTTTTGTAAAAATTAAAAACTTTATTTCAGAGATAGTACTAGAATCCTCAAAGTATAACCTATCAAGAAAAGTAAGGATAGTTCTAATTTCTCTAACAATAAATAGTCTAATGTTCATATTTGGATATTTACTAATGAAAAGCTTTGGAGTAGGCTTATCAATTTGGGCAATATTTGTCGGAGGAACACTAGCATTTTTCATAACTATCATCCCAATACAAGGATTGTTTAATTTCGGAACATTAGAAGCAGCATGGACTGTGTCTTATATGTTAGTAGGGTTATCAAAGGAGCAGGCAATTATAACTGGATTTAGCTACCACATCATAAATATTTTGTTTACAATAGTGATGTTTTTAATTGGAATAATTAATAATTATTTAAAAAAATTTAATTCTTCTTAAAGTATACCTCTATTTTTCCTATACCTTGAACATAGAACTCTTTATCTAGATAATAATTTTCTTTTATTTTGTCTAATATAAGGTCGAATTGCTCCTTATCAAGAGACATTCTATCATAAAAATATAACTTATCCAATGCAACGGCAGAGGGATTTTTAGTACTTATAATTTCGATTAATTCTTCAGTAGACATTATCTTTAATCCATTAGCTCTATCAAAATCAACAAATGGGTAGTAAGAAAAATAACCTCTATTCAAGTTAATGTAATTTTCTCTTTTAGAAGCAATATTTAAAGGGGTATAAAAAGTTAGTAATTTCGAACCCTCTGGAGTATGGTTAGAGATATAATTTCCTACATCATTAATTTCATCTACCGGTGATTTTTTATATAAATAAGGATCTTTAGAAACTGAATCAGTTAAAAATATTATCAATAACGAAAGCGAAAAGATGATAATTGCAAATCTCCAATTAATTTTTTGAAAACTAAATAGTTTCATTATAAAATAACTATTTAATATTGCACCAAATGGTGCTACCAAAACATACATTAAATAATTTGTAACGGCGGGCAATAATGAGATAGTCATTATTCCAATTATAGATACGTAAATTAAGATACTAAACTTCACATTTTTAAACCAACTCCATTTTCTAAAAAATAATTTATAAATAATTATTAAACTAAAAAGTATTAAGCTTAAAAAATCAAAAGGATAATGTGTATAAAGATCTTTTATGGCGTTAATTTTTATTTGAAATGAATTTTCTAATTGAGGTTTATAAGCTGTAAGAAATAGATCAATTGGTACGGAGACTCTGCCAAAAACATTAAAAATAAACAATTTTGGATTAATTAAAAATATTATCCCGAAAATAATAAACCCAGTTATAAATGAAACTCCTATAAGTAACAATGTTCTTCTAAGATCTCTAAATGATAAATAATGAACAAGTAAAAGAAAAAATAATGCAACAATCATAGTTATTCTTACACCTACAGAAAAAGACATAATTGATACAGAAAGCATTTCTAAAGATTTCTTAGAATTAGAAATTAGGTAAATGTAAATGGAAAGTAATGCAAGAAAAGATGCCAGGGAATAAGAATTAGAAATTATCTGGTGATGTAGGGTCAGTAAAGAAAATAGAAAACAAACAGAGATGGATGCAACTCTAAGACCATATATTTTTTTACTTATTAAGAAGACAAGGATTACATCTCCTATGGTGAATGCTAAGGATGTCCAACGGCCCAAAATCAAACTTTGTCCAAAAACAAACTGCATTAAACCATAAACATAGGGCCAAACAATTCCAGGCCCATTAAAAAAGTCTGCTATCGGAACATAACCTTTAAACACCAATAACCCTGTGTAAAGATAGGTTCCTTCTTCAATCGACATCCTAATTAAAGGTAAAATATTTATTGCCCTCAATAACCAAAGAATGAAAAGAAAAACGAACAAAATGTAAAAATATTTTTTAAATGGATTCTTCTCATCTTCTAACTCATTCTCAATTCTATCTCTATTCCTATAAAATGCCA
>CAZRMJ010000011.1:0-7990 GCA_964601175.1 Candidatus Woesearchaeota archaeon
TATTTGGATAATTCTTAATGAGCCCACCGGGATTCCTTCAACTTGTAAAGTTTAAGGGACTGTTGTGACTTGCTCACTACAGGATGTTCAAATCCTATAATGAGCCCACCAGGATTTGAACCTGGGACCCCTGCTGTTCTTAGCTTGTGTAGCTTTAACACTAAACCTCTATTCGAGGCCTATTCATATAAGAGCAGTGCTCTAACCGGGCTGAGCTATGGGCTCGTAAGTAAAAAATTGCTGTTGAGTATTTAGCTCATAACAATCTTATACCTTGTTAATTATGTGATTAAAACCTGACTTTTTAATGTTTCTGTTTAGGTATAAAGGATATTATTGGGCTATGCAATTATCATAAAATCCGCTACAATCAGGCATACATTCTTGAATTCCAAGACTTCCCTTTTCATCTAAAACACATTCTAAAGAATCACCATCACAAATTTCATTACCATTAATAATACTATCCCCACAATATTCGCTAGCAACACATGAATCGTAACCATTACATTGGCCATTACATTCTTGAGTTCCTGAATATCCTTCGATAGTAGTACATGAATTGGTGCCCAATAATTCGCAAACCTCTCCTTGCTCAACAATAGCGTTACCACAAACAGCTCCTTGTGCTGGCGGAGAATAATTAAAAGATTTTATCTTTCCCTTAATTGTTCCAGAAGAAGTCTGAACCAAATTACTCCCAGATTTTATATAATTAACAAGAAAATCGCCGTCTAAAGAAGACCCATCTAAATTTTCACAATCTAAATATACATCATTTTTCTGGTCATTTATCATGGACAAAGGGGTGTCTGGATTGTATGAGCATAAAAGAGCACCATCTTTAGATCTTATTTCTATTGAAGTTATTTCAGAAGCATCAAAACCTCCATTAGATAATTGAATCCCTACCCTATATCCCAAAACATCTCCTTGATCGGAAACAAGTTTTTGTACACTAGAAGCAGAAATATAAAACGGTGGAGAAAGTAAAGCAACATCATTAGTTCCCAAATCTCCGCTAAAAACTCCAAAATAAGATAAGACTCCTATAACAATTACGGCAGCCATAATAGCCCAACCATAAGTCATTAAAAATTCCATAGAGGATTGAGCTTTATTAGTACTATTTCTCATTAAAGATATTCCTGCAAAGAATAACAACATTCCTAAGATAGTAGTGCCTGGATTGGAATATTCATCTAAAACTACATAACCGGTCAACCTAGAAAATGATTTAACAACAAGAATTATCCCTATTATAGTCAAAACAAGGCCTATAAAAAAGTAAAGCTTTCTCATATATAATAAAACAAAAACTTGTTTATAAGATTATCTCACTTACTAGAAATGACCAAAGCATATTCGTTATTTCTATCAGTGATTACTTTAGAATTTGTAAAGTACATCTTACAGAATTTCTCAAACTCTTCAGCATAATATTTGTATAGAAAAGCAACAACAAACTCGTCTCCGGGTTTAAATGTAACTTTTTTTCCATCTATTTTTTTAGTAGATTCCTTTTTAATCCTATAAAAAAATTCAAAGTGAGATTCTCCAAATCTAACATCAAACTCTATATCTTTTTCATCAAATCCTAAGCCATGCATCAAATGCTTGAACCAGTTATGAAACATAGGGTCTTTGTATTTGTCTATTTCTACAAGCCTTTCTCCAATACGAACACTATTCCCTATAATTAAAACATCTCCTTTGTGCATGTCTCTCTCAAGTTCAAATAAATATTCATTAATATCGAAACAAGCTATTACTCCCCCAAAAAGAACAACTACGTTTTTCTTAAAGTTTCCAGACTTAAGTTCCTTATTAATTGGCCTTAATGCTCTTCCATCGCCGCTTGATAAGTAAGGTCTACATTCAACAACATTAGGAATTTTAGCAGCGCTCATATTTTTTACCGCTAAATCAAGAAGATACTGAGAAGCGTTAAGGGGGCAATATCTAATCTTAGTCTTGCCTCCAGTCTTTAAATTAAATTCCTTAATGAACTCTATAGCCTTAAATCCATCACCGCAATAAATATCTACCAAATTGAAATCTCCAGATCCTATAGAGCTGACTATTTCCTTGGAATTTTGCTTAAGCATATCAACCTCTAATTCAAAGAATTGTTTTCTATATCTTGGGTCTTTTGAGAAAGAAAGAAATCCGCGAGCGAGGTCATCAGTTAAACTAAGGTACTGTAAATCAGTCAATTCCCATGACTTATTTCCATTCTTTTGGGCAAAACCATTTTTAAAAAAAGCAGATAATAACATGTCGTGTAACCACAGGTTTTGGCCTTTCGAAGCTCCAGACATACAAATCAAGAAGAATCATCCTTTTTATTTCTTACGTATCCAGTTTTACTATTTATTAATAGGTATTAAAATAGCATTAAAAAAGGTTTAAAAGGCATCTAAAACAAATAACTTTATCGCCCTAATAGTCTAGTGGTCAAGGACGCGGCCCTTTCGCGGCCGAAACCCGGGTTCGAATCCCGGTTGGGGCATACACACTAATTCATTCTTCGAAAAGCACGCTTCTCATAGATATAGATCCGAATACTATCTCTTCTGTAAAGAAAGAAGCTTTGCTCTCTCCAGCGGCACCAAGAGCATATAAAAGAGGCAAGTAATGATCATTCGTCGGGTGAGCTTTTATTGAATTAGGCAATTTGGTGTAATCTATAAGTTTCTTATGATCTTCTTTCAGAATAAGGTTTTTTATTTCATTATCAAAATCTTCAGCCCAAGCATACGGTTTAGATGAATCTCCCATCACCATAAGATTGTGAACAATATTTCCACTCCCTATAATAAGCACTCCTTCTTCTCTAAGTTTCTTCAGCTCTTTTCCTATTTCATAAGCTTTCTGAGGAGAAATTTGATAGTTCAAGCTCAATTGAACAACTGGAATATCTGCATTGGGATACATATTTTTTAGAATAGACCATGTTCCATGATCTAATCCCCCTTCATTATCTATACTAATAGAATCTTCCCTTACTAAATTTTTTATTTCCTGTGCCAGATCTTTTGAGCCTTTAGCTTTGTATTCCACTAAGTAAAGTTTTTCAGGAAATCCATAAAAATCATGTATTGTTTTAGGTTTGTTCATTCCAGTAACTGCAGTGCCTTCACGAAGCCAGTGTGCAGATATACAAATGATATACTTAGGTTTAGGTATTCTTTTAGAAAGATCTTTCCACGATTTACTAAATTCGTTATCTTCTATTGCATTCATAGGAGATCCATGTCCCACGAATAATACAGGCATTAAACTCATATAGGATTATCTTTTAAGATTTATATAAAATTATCTAGGGCTTAAGAGTTTTAATGCTCTTCTTCTATACAATAATCCAAATATTAATCCGAAGAACATTCCACTTAAATGGGCAATATTAGCAACATTACTTGGAACAAAAATGCCTATCAAATCTCCAGTTACCCAAATGATTCCAGCAACAAATAAAGGCATTGGAAATCCAAATGCCCAAACAAACATCAGAGGTCTTATTGCTATAAGCGCGCCTATGACTCCAAATATTGCACCAGAAGCTCCAAGTGAAGAATCATAAAAGTTAAACGAAACAACATTAGCTAATATCCCTGTAACAAAAAAGACTATCAAAAATCTTCTGCTTCCTATAAATCTTTCAAGCATACTTCCAAACAAAGCAAGAGCAAAAACATTATAGAGTAAATGAGCAAATCCTCCGTGTAAAAATATGGATGTAAAAAATCTCCAAACTTCAATATCAGATTTAGAATCTAGTAAGAAAAATTCTGTAAATCCTTTAAATAAAATTTGAATTAAAAAAATAACGAACATAATTCCGCACAATTTTAATGCATAAAATTTGAATCTATTTTTTCTATATTTCATTAAATATCAAATGCAATATATAATAAAAGGTTATCTAATCTAAATGCCATTCATCAATCAATTTCATTAAAATAGATAATCTTGTATGAAGATTGAACATTCTCTGAAATACTGCCTGTTTTGTTAGATCTATACCATATGCTTTTGCTCCCGCTTTTTTAAGGTCCAGTTTATTTTGTCCATTAAAACCATAGTTTAATTCAATTAGCAGTCTATCTTTAGGCTCTAGAAAAGATAATGCTCTTTTTAGTAAATCTAACTGTCTTTTTTTATGTTCTAAATCTTCAAAGCTTTCTCCCGAGGGTTCATAAGTATTTTTATCTAACTTATCAAAAGGGAGCAAATCTTCGCGCAATGGCGCCGGATCATACCCTCTTCTAAATCTCCTTATTTCTCTTACTAAATTTGGATCGGGAGTTATTTCTTCAGGGTCTAAAGAATAAAATTCCGCCAGTTTACTTAATCGTTGACCTCCAGGAGAGCATCTTAATCTCTCATATGCTTCTAATGTTCCAGCTTCAATGCCTAACCTTCTAGATGCTTCGCCTATACTGATTCCCCTTTCTTCCCTTGCCTGCCTAAGCTTGCAATTTAGAAATGTATCTCTAGCACAATCTCTTAACTTTACCATAAAATTTCTATTTAGTTTTGGTTTTTAAGTGTTGCCCTATAATATTTTGAATAAAAACCTAAGTAATAATTATCTTTAATTAACTATTTAGTAGTTACAATTAGTAATGTTTAAATATATTAATTTTTGAGAATTTTAATGATAAATGATGAAAGATATGTCGCAAGGGGAGTTCCCAAGATAACTAAGAGGTTATCTGAGCATATAGTGGGATCTTTTGATAAAATTTCTTTAGAGGATTTGACAGAAGATATTGGTTTAGATGAAGGTCTTATGCAAATAAGCAGAGGGGGCAAGGAATATTGATTAAGTCTCTAAATGGAATAATTGATTTGGGCCAAAAAGGTGTTGTGGATTATTTAAGAAGGGAATTTATGATTGGAAGAGCAATGACTCATCAAGCATTAGTTTACGCAGGGAACAAAGAAGCAGAAATTTCAATAGATGGGTTTCCAAAGATAACTGATCAAATGGCAGGAGAATTTCGGTATCAATATATATTTGATTCAAGGAATATTCCTGGAGGCTCTGAATATCTAATTGATGAGGTTGATTTTTTAAATCCATTTTTAATAAGGGCGCTAGAAGCAATATGGGATAAATCAGGAGGCGGATTTAAACCTGATAATATGGATTCTATGGAAGTACTATCAAGTTTAATTGGATCAAGTATTTCTGGGTTGGGATTGACGCTGGTGATGCTAAAGAGACAAAGAGAAACCTATGATCTCGAAGATTCAATTAAACTTTAAACCTAATGTTTATAAACTAATCAAATTAAGCTTTTTCATGAATATACAATCCAAGAGGTTTATTCATAGTTGCTAAAGAAAGCAAATCTAGTTCTAACTCTACTTTTGGAAGAAACTCAAAGTCTTTATATACCAAAGATAAAGATAAAATTAAATATGGCGGATGTTGTGTAATGGTAGCATACCAGCTTGTGGCGCTGTTGGAGTGAGTTCGATTCTCACCTTCCGCTTTTTAGCCATTAAAATATAAAATGATATATGAACCAGAAACAGTAAAAGGGTTTGAAGACTATCTTCCTCCAGAATCTCAAAAGAGAGAAAAAGTAAAAGAAGTAGCAAAAAAAATATTCAAGTTATACGGATTTTTGCCAGTAGAAACTCCAACCATAGAATTTGACGAATTGATGCGTTCAGATAGTATTGGAGAAGAAGATGAAGCAGTAAGAGATAGATTCAGATTGAGAGATAGGGCCAATAGGAATCTTGGACTAAGATATGAATTCACATTCCAGTTAGCTAGGATATTAAAACAAAATCCAAATCTTAAATTGCCTTTCAAAAAATATCAAATAGGAACAAATTTTAGAGATGAGAATATAAGAGTTGGAAGAACCAGAGAATTTACTCAGTGTGATATAGATATCATAGGAGACCCATCAATAAATGCCGATGCAGAGTGTATTGCAGTAGTTTATGACATATTAAAAGAATTGAAAATAGATAATATAGAAATTCAAATTAATAATAGGAAATTAGTAGATGAAATAATAAAATCTGTACAAATAGCAGAAAAAAAACAAACTCTAAGGGAAATAGATAAAATAGACAAAATAGGAGAGGATCAAGTAAAAATGAATCTAAAGAGATTTGCAGACGCAAATCAAATTTTAAGTTTATTCAAGTTAATGGAAAAAGATGTCGATTTCTTTAAAGATAACATGTTTGATGGATCTCAAGAATTAATTGAGCTAATAGAAAAATGCGCCAATTATGGAATAAGACTTAAGTTTAATCCTAAATTAATGAGGGGATTTGGTTATTACACTGGAAACGTATTTGAAGTAGTCGTAGGAAAAACATCATTGTTTGGAGGGGGTAGATATGATAAGTTAGTTGGAAAATACCTTAACAAAGAAATCCCTGCAGTTGGAATTTCTTTTAGTATAGAATCATTAATTGGATTGTGTAAGAATCAAATAGATTCCTTAGAACTAGAATCAACAAAAGCTATAGTAATCTCAATAGAAAAAGACAAGGAAGCTACAAAATTATCCAAAAGTCTAAGAGAAAACAATATCAGTTGCATAACCTCTTTTGAGAAAGTTGGAAAAGCATTAGAATATGCAAATTACTATAATATTCCTTACGCAATATTTGTCGGAAAAGATGAAGTCTCAAAGAAAAAATACAAAATAAAGAACATGGAATCTGGAGAAGAATCTTCTCTTACTGATAAAAGTATAATCTCTAAACTTAAGAAGTAGCTTCTTCAATCTTAGATTCAACTAATTGTTCTTCTTCAAGCATTTCCATTTCTTTCTTTAGTTTTTCTATTAAATCTTTATTCTTAGTTTCATACATCTCTTTTAGTAGAATCCATATTTCTTCAAAATGGCCTTCTTGCTCAAGCCATATTTTTTGTTGAGTATCTAAATGAAGTAAAGAAATAAAATTAAACAATCTTTCCTCAGAATCAAGAGAAGAAAGTTCAGAAAAAGCAACTCTTTCATCTCTATTTACAAAAAGATCTTTTATTTTCTGATAAACGCTTTTTATTTTATCTTGTAAATTAAATAATCTTTTGGGAATTGGTAAGTAAGCATTTAGTTCATGTTCTTTCAATATCAAAGCTTTTCTTTCTCTTCTACTTTCAGTAGAAATAGCTTTACTCAAGGCAAGCATAAGCTCTTGTAAGGATACCTTTTTATGCCTAGGTAAAGGTGTACGGGGAATAAGTTCAGGAATATCCTCATCAAGCTCAATTCTTTCTTGAGAATATGATTTTTCTTCTTTCTTCCCATAAAGTATTTCATCTAAAGATATTAAATCTCTACTCAAGACAATCTCAGATTTAAGCCTCAAAAGAAGCGAAGCAGCAAGCAATACCTTAGAGGATATAAAGAAATTAGCTTCCTCCAGCTTGTGTATTTTTTCAATATACTTATTAGAAAGTATCGTTAAATCAATATCCCATGGATCTAACTGTTCAGAATTTATCAAATCATATATAATTGCTTGCCAACTCAACCTATCATCAAACAAAAGATCATGTATTTGCTCCTGTCCTACTCTTTCCTTAACATCGTTAGCTTCATTTTCACCAATTTCCAATCCATCAATGCCCATAAACCTAATTATCTTAAGATTAAATAAATCTATACTAAGTTAGTCTGTTGTAACTATATAATAAGAACATAATCGAAAGGTTTAAATAGTAGCTTAAGTTCGGTTTAATATCATCACCTCTTTTTCCCAGGAGGAGACGTCATAGCTATCTTTTTGACGGTTGTGATCTCTCCTCTATGGGTTTATTTTAACCTACAAATAATCTTTATATAGTGAATCAAGCTCATTAAGATCAATAGAGGTCTAAATGATATTTTCTAAAAAACTGGGTGTTTTGTCATTAATTGTTTTTATAGCAGCTATCATGTCATTCATTCTTGTTTTCAATTCAACAAAAACTCTTTTTAACGTAATTTCTGGATATGCAACT
>CAZRMJ010000011.1:8090-14812 GCA_964601175.1 Candidatus Woesearchaeota archaeon
CAATAGAAACTGTAGTTGCAGTTAACTTTACAAATGCCCATATAAACTGGGGATCTGGAAGAGTTGCTGCAGGATTTCAAAATGCCACTTTGGACACAAATGTTGGAACAGTCACAAATGGAAACTGGACAACTGTTAGCCAAGGTTTAGTTCTTGAAAATATAGGAAATCTAAATGTAACTCTAAACATAACTGGGGCAAAGACTGCAGCTCAATTGTTAGGAGGTACAAATCCATATTATGGATGGTTGTTTAATCTTGAGGGTGGATCATCGGTTGACACATGTTTGAATTCCGGAGGATCTCAACTTGTATTTGCAGGAGAGTACCAAGATGTTCAAACTGCACCTTATGAATTATGCAGATTTTTTGGTTTTAGGAATAGTAAAGACTCATTACTAATTGACTTCCAACTTAGAGTTCCATCAGACTCTTTCACTGGAGCTCTAGGAGACACAATAACTGCGACAGCATTCGCAGCTCCATATTGAATGAAATTTATAGAAAATTTTATATATCTTGGATTTTTAGCACATTAAGAGGATGAAGTGAAAAATTCAAAAGTTATAACATTTTTAGCATTAATAGCCCTAACTGCATCAATATTTTCTATGGGTCTTGTTTTCAATTCAACAAAAACTCTTTTTAACGTAATTTCTGGATATGCAACTTCAACAGGAGAAGCAAATCTAACAATAGAAACTGTAGTTGCAGTTAACTTTACAAATGCCCATATAAACTGGGGATCAGGAAGAGTAAACAATGGGGCTCCAAACGCAACCCTAGAAACAACAGAAGGAACGGGATCTGTCGTAAATGGAAACTGGACAACAGTAGACACAGGTTTAATTCTTGAAAATATAGGAAATCTAAATGTAACTCTAAATATGAGTGGAACAAAAACCGCTGCCCAAATGATTGGAGGGACTGGCCCTCAATATAACTGGCTATTCAATTTAAATACCGGAGAAAATGGTGCTACTTGCCTAAATGCATCGGGTGCATCGAGAGAATTCTCAGATAGCTATGCAAGTGTCAATGCAACTAGTGCAGAGATATGCAGATTTTTTGGTTTCAGAAATAGTAATGATGCAATCTTAATAGATTTCCAAGTTGTAGTACCATCAGACTCTTTCACTGGAGCTCTGGGAGACACAATAACTGCAACAGCGTTCGCAGCCCCCTATTAATCATATTTAAATATTAAATTGTAAAGAGATTATTATGAATAATAAGCGATTAAACCAAAAAATAGTATTGGGTCTATTTTTGATATCTTTGGCTTTTTTAACAGTTTCATTAGTTTCAAGTCTCAGTATAAAAAACGGAACATCATCTCCAATTAGAGTCCTGGATCCAGGATGTTTTAATCCGACAACAATTTCCACAGATAAATATCCCTGGGCAGTTTATGGAAGTAACATATTGTATTCAAATCTATTAAACTCAACTTATGGCCTATTTGAACAAGATAGATTGAATGTTTGGAATATAGGCCAGGATCAAAAGCCAAATACTCGAGATGATAGGGGATCAATCTCAATCTCTTCTCAAGGAATATTATTTACCGCACCAGAAGAAAGTTACGGAGATTTATCTCCAAAGATGAATGATAGATATATTGTATGGGTTGAGAAAGCACAAAATAATGCTTATAGTATAAAATTTGTAGATCTGGGAACAGATGGAATTCTAACTTCTACAGAAGCAACATCCATATCAACGGTCTATTCTACAGTGCCTTTAGAAAAAATAAATTCTTTAAGTCTAAAAGGAACTAAATTATCTTTTACAATAAATTATGATTTTACTGCTTTTGGACCAAGATCTCAAGAGATATTCTTTTGTGATTTGTCTTTGCCACAAAATAGTTTGGGATCATGCAATCCATCCAATATAAATAATTTTCAACTAGGGCCATATGATCAGCTAAAAATGGTAGGAGATGCTTATCCATTTTTAGCTGATCATATAGCTGGAAGCTACAAAGTCTTCCTTAATGAAAGGGACTATATTGATCCGCAGTTAATGTCAAATGGCCCAATTGATCATTCAATTTTAGTTCTAGACACTTCAAGTGGATCAATTACCACATTAGGTACTTCAATGAGCATCATCGATTTTTACGAATCAATAATAATATTAAACTATAGAAATAAAATATACGGGTATTTTTACCCAGCACAAATTCCTCAATCATTAATAAAAATTTCAAATGGTCCTTCAGACATCAATGCAAAAGTTAATTCAAGAAATATTGCCTCATCTAGAAACAACTACTTAGTTATATATGATAAAATGAACTTGGGAAGATCTAGTTTATACTTGGGATCATTGTCAGGAAATGTTGAACTTAAAGTGCCAATTTCATTTAGTCAAAACCCAATTCTAGATGTATCCCCTTCAGGAAACCATATTTATGCACCATTTTTTGATTCAAACAACAGATATTCTCTAAAATACTTAGAATGTTATAGCGTATAAATTAAATTCCATAACATTCATCAAAATAAAATCTCTTGAAGTAATCTGTCAAGTATACAAAATTACCTCTAGATCCACTATAGAATGCAGGCATATAATAAACATCTGAGAAAGGAGTCTTTAATTCTACTCCATTAAGAGTTCCAAGGAACCATTTACCTTTATTATATTTGTAATATAATGTAAGATAATTGCCAAGCGGAGATAATTCAGATGAAAGACTCCCTGAGCTCATATAATCACTTGAACCACTAGATGATAAAAATGGAGTGCTAGATAATGGTCCAAGATAATTATAAACTATTCCATTATATTCTGAAGTTACCATGCCATTGGAAACGCTAGTAATAGTCTCTCCATTTGAGCCAGGAGTAACGCTTAAACGTCTTTGTGTTATTAATCCAGTAGAGGAATCAAAGTGATAAGGTGTATAAACTCGTCCGTGGAATACGTTTATATATTGGTTCCAAAGTACTAAATCGTAACCATAAGTATTATCTGTAAAGATGTCTGAGAATCTTATTCCAGAGTATATTGGCACATTTACACGAACTACCACTTTGTTTGTATCGAAACCAAAACAAGATTTGTTAACATTACCTGGAAGGGATAGATCACAATAAACCATCTTCTGTGAGTGAAGATACAATGCATCATATTCATAAATAAATGCAAGAATATTTTTGTTTAAATTTATTGAGGATATGGAATAATCATCATCGTTGAAAATAATTGCAGCATTATTTATCTCTGATTGTTCAAGTCTTCCATTTGAACCCATATCAATAACTTTAATGAAAGATGAAGTGTCATTTCCATCCATCCATACTAAATATCTGTCATTTATCATAGGCATTATGTTTGAGTCTTCATAAGATATCTGATATTGAATATGACTTCCATTTATTTGAGAAACTCTTCCATCATCCCCGGTGTTAGGTCTCTGATCTGCCCCAAGATCCCAAACATAAAAGCTTTGTATATCTGTTGGAATCGGAAAAGTTACATTGCTTAATTGATAATAAACTAAGTTTCTTCCATATACTGAGAATGGGGCTACATTAGATCCTAAGTATACTGGAGTCTTACATGCAGGTTCAAGATTTTTTAAATTACCTCCAAGAAATGTGCTATTAGATGTAGCATTGGCCATACGCACAGGACCATTAAAAACAGTAGGTTTTCCAAGAACAGAAACGACTACTAGTAGGAAGAAAAACAAGATCACTAGGACCAACATGCTATGTCGTTTAAATGGCTGCATAATAAAAGAAATATCTTTCCAATTTAAAGCTTTCTAATGGCTAAATAAATCAAATCTTGACTTCTTCATCAGGTACAAGAACAACATCAGCTATCTTGTCACCTTCTTTAAGCTTAACAACTCTAACTCCTTGAGTAGCCCTTCCCATTTCTCTAAGATCTACCATTGATATACGAACAACCATTCCATGCTTTGTTGTGGCAATTATAGAGCTTTCTTCAGTCACAGGTAATGATCTAACCACTTCCCCGTTCTTATCTTCACTTCTTATGTTTATTACTCCCTTTCCACCTCTTCCAGTAAGTCTGTAATCTTCAAGAGCACTACGCTTTCCATATCCCTTATCTGTAACTGTAAGTATGGATGTCTTCTCAGGATTTTTAACAGGTACTGGAACTAAAGAGACTACTTCATCTTTAGTGTTTAATTCTATTCCTTTAACTCCGTAACTTGATCTTCCCATTTGCCTTACTTCATCAGAATTAAATCTTATTGCTTTTCCTTCCATAGTTGTAATTAAAACTTCTTGATTATCTGAAACCAGCATTACACTTATCAAAGAATCGGATCCATCAACAGGCATATTTATCACTCTAACTCCTGTGCTTCTAGGTTTAGATACATCTGAAGCAGCTATTTTCTTAACGACTCCAAGCTTAGTAACAAACATCAAATATCCTTTTGTAAAATCAGAAACCGACATAACATTTGCAATAGTTTCATTCTTCAAATCTAGGACATTAACTATAGCTTTTCCTTTGCTTTGTCTTTCGCTTGCAGGAACGTCATTAGCCTTTAACCAGTATAATCTTCCTCTAGAAGTAAAGAACAAAAGATAATCGTGAGTTGAGCAAGTAATCAAACTAGTAACAAAGTCCTCATCTTTCAAATCTGTTCCAGTAACTCCAACTCCTCCACGTCTCTGTTCTTTGTATGCTTTAACGTCAACTCTCTTTATGTAACCAGAATTTGTAATCATTACAACAACATCTTTCTTTTCTATAAGATCTTTCTCAGTAATTTCTTCAACATCTCTTATTACCTTAGTTCTACGATCATCACCAAATTTATTCTTAACTTCAGTAACTTCTTTCTTAATAACTTTCAAAATTTCTTTTTCACTAGACAATATTTTCTCTAATTCTGAAATTGATTCTTTAAGTTTAGTTTCTTCATCTTTAAGTCTTTCTGCTTCTAAATGAGTCAATTGCTGCAATCTTATTTCTAAAACAGCTTTAGCTTGCCTTTCAGTCATTCCAAATTTCTTCATAAGGCCTTCTTGAGCCGCCTTTGCATCTTCAGATTTCTTTATGAACAAAACAACATCATCTATAGATCTTAATGCAATTAATAATCCCAATACAATTTCTAATCTCTCTTTAGCTTTGTTAAGCTCAAATTCACTTCTTTTTCTTACAACAATTTTTCTATAGTTTACATATTCTCTTATTATATCAAGCAAATTCAAAACTCTAGGTTGTTTTCCTACAAGAGCAAGAAGGTTAGCATCAAAACTTGTTTGTATGTTTGTTAATTTGTAAAGTTGATTCAATGTAAATTTAGGATCGACTCCTTTTTTCAATTCAATAACTATTCTAACTTTACCTTTAGCAGATTCATCTCTAAGATCAGAAACATCAGGGAGTTTTTTCTCTGTAGCTAATTGAGCTATATTTTTAACAAGATCAGCCTTGTTAACCATATAAGGTATTTCTGTAATTATTATAGAGCTCTTTCCTTTCTTATCCTCTTCAATATCAGATTTAGCACGAATTATTATTTTACCTTTTCCAGATCTATACATTTGTTTAATTCCAGGACCGGTAATAATTCCCCCAGTAGGAAAATCAGGACCTTTTACTATTCCGATAAGGCTTTCAACATCAACCTCTGGATTATCTATATATGCAATAACTGAATCAGATATTTCATTCAAGTTATGTGGGGGAATATTAGTGGCCATTCCAACTGCTATTCCCGTAGCTCCATTCAAAAGTAAATTAGGAAGCTTAGCAGGAAGAGTTTCAGGTTCTTTAAGAGAATTATCAAAGTTAGGCCTCATAACTACAGTTTCTTTTTCCATATCTGCAAGCAATTCTCCAGATATCTTACTAAGCTTAGCTTCAGTATAACGTTGAGCTGCAGGACTATCCCCATCCATACTTCCAAAGTTACCTTGACCATGAACCAAAGGATATCTTAAAGAGAAATCTTGAGCAAGTCTAACTAAAGCATCATAAACTGCAATATCTCCATGAGGGTGATATTTACCTATAACTTCTCCAACTACAGTTGCAGATTTTCTTGTAGGTTTAGAAGAGTCTAATCCTAAATTATGCATAGCATATAATATTCTCCTATGTACAGGTTTCAAACCATCTTCTACAGAAGGCAAAGCTCTATCAACTATGACAGACATTGCATAATCTATAAATGCCTGTTCCATTTCTTCAACTATCTCCGCGCCAAAAACTCCTTTTTCAGTGCCTACTTGTTCTTTTTCTCTTCTCTTCTTTTCAGCATCAGAAACTTCTTCTTCAGCAATATCTTCTTTTGTTTTGATCTCTTCAGCCATTTTTTACTTCCTCCATTTCCTTATCCGATTCAACTGATTCACCCTCAACATAGTTTACAGATAAATCAAGATCTGATGCTAAAGGAAATTGTACATTCTTTTTGCTCTCTTTAAGTTCAACTAACTGTGCAATAACTTCATCTATCTCATCTTCGCTAAGAGAAACATCTATCACTTCAATTTCTTCATTTTCTTCTTCAGCCATTATATGTCTATTTGCGCCTCCGACGCTCTTTCAGCAATAAATTGTTTTCTATGTTCTACTTCGTCACCCATTAATTTAGAAAACACTTCATCAGCTTTCACTGCATCTTCTATATTGACTTTCTTAAGCATTCTTGTTTTAGGATTCATTGTTGTTTCCCAAAGCTGTTCAGGATTCATTTCTCCAAGACCCTT
>CAZRMJ010000012.1:0-6827 GCA_964601175.1 Candidatus Woesearchaeota archaeon
CGCGTCCTTGACCACTAGACTATTAGGGCGGTAAAATTACTTGACGAAGATGCCTTTTAAACGTTTTTCCTTGGTTGTTATTTAACTTTTTCTATAGATTTTTTTATTTATTTTGTTTCATTAGTTAATAGTAAAACATCATACGAAAAAGATAAAAACTACAATTCCCATCGTTTTGTATGACAACAAAGCCAAACAAGGCTGAATGGTTGCAAGACTTGTTGTTATCTGCTTTTTTTAAAAATGGTTTTGCAAAGACGAATGGCAATAAGTCTTGGGAATTGACTGAGCTTCAATATCTTAGTTTGACTGATGATATGGCTAAAGGATTTCTATCCTTTTCGATGACACCTGATTACAGGAAACAATTTTTTGAACTAGAACTGGCATTGATAAAAGAACAAGCAGATTTAATATCTAAAAATATAGGCAATGAACATTTTAATTTAATAGATATATATTGCGGGGACGGTTTCAAAGCTACAGAATTAATTAAAGAGATTGTATCTAAGAATAAAGATCTGAAAATATGTTATTGTCCGTTGAATGCCTCTCAGCATTTACTTGATTTGGCTGTTTCAAATGTTAAGAAAGCAGGAATTCCTAATGTAACTGACTATAGGCCTTTTCTTTCATCCGGAGATAGCAGATGTCTTAGAAATATTTCTGCATTTCTAAAATCCGGCCAGTATAAGAAAAATGTTGTCGCAATACTTGGGGGAGTTATAGCTTGCTTTGATATTAATGAATACTTGTTTGAATTAAACAGAGATTTACACAAAGGAGATGTTTTGATAATTGGAAATGGAATAAGAACTGGGGAGAGACTAGTAGATATTGAAAAATACAAAGAGTCCTCTTTTGATAATTGGTTTAAGCATGTAATGTTGTCAATGGGTTTTGATAAATCTGATATTACATTTGATGCTAGGTTTGGAAACTCTAGAGTTGAATTCTTTTATAGGATTAATAAAGATTTTAGCAAGAAGATAGATGGTAAGCTAATTGAATTTAAATCAGGAGATGAATTTGTAGTTGCTGCATTGTACAAATATTATTCTGAAGACTTTGAAAAATTCTGCAAAATGTATTTTGAAGATCCCAAAATAATAATTGATAAAAGCAAAGAATATGCTTTAGTTGTTTGTAAAAAATAAAACTCATTAATATAATCAGCCCACCAGTTCTCACAAATTGATATTTGTGGTAACTTCAAAACAAGTATATTTTGAAGTGATTTGAACCTAGACACTGATTAAAATTCTGGGATTATGCATTCGCAGAATGCATATGAGCCCACCAGGATTTGAACCTGGGACCCCTGCTGTTCTTAGCAATATCTGCACGAACAAGTGCTTCTCATGAAACACTTTCTTATAAGAGCAGTGCTCTAACCGGGCTGAGCTATGGGCTCTCTATGACTTCAATTAAAATAATGTATTTAAAGATTAGTCTTATTGATTTTTTAGGTAATTTAGGATAAGTCTAATAAATTATGGAATATCTTAGTTTCTCATTTAATATTTCCCTGGCCTCAAAACCATTATCTGCAATTGTTGAAATTAATTCTGTTTCTCCTTTGTCAAGAAATGTCTGAACTTCTCTAGCGTTTCTACGAGACATTAAAAGATCTGCAATTGATCTGATTGCTCTTCCAATGGGATAATCTGTTAGTCCTGAAGGATCTGCATATATAGTGACCGTATAATTTCCTTTATTTTGAGGAATAACTTCAACAAAAGCTATTGTTCCAGAACCTTTTTGCGCCAGTTCAACTACTAAAGAATCATATGCTCTTTTTTCTAATGGTCTTGATTTTTGTCTAATAGAATCTCCGAACCAGAACATCATATCTCTTTCTGTTGCAATCTCTGCTGAAATGGAAATTGGTACGCGTACCTTTGGATTTAAGAGCATATCTCTAAATTGACCATAATCTCTTTCTTCCAGATCTCTTACTGCAAATCTTGAATTTTTTATTAATATTGCCATTATATTTGTTGCAAAATATAATTATTTAAATCTTTAGCGAGCTCATGAATTTAGGATTCTAACTAAAAACTCTATCGTCTAGATCTTTACGCTTTGCATAAAACCAGATATCTTTTTCATTATTGACATCTAGTTGTTGAAAACCTAATTTTCTTAACATTTGCGATAAATATCTTCCCCCAGATACAAGTCTTGCGTGAATCTCAGTTTCCCTATTTTGATCAATTCCTATTAAACAAATGTCTCTTAGTGACTCTAATATTGGATAGTTACTATATTCTTTTGCAAAATGTTCTCTTATATGAAGTTCCAAACTTGGAGGTCCGTTAGAATCTGGATATACTAAACCTGCAAAGTACAAAATACCCTCTTCATGATAAGTTGATTCTACTACCAACCCATCAAAAACTCTATTTCCTGGCTCAAAAGTTTTTTGATTTAAACATACACTGAATAGTTGTTTAAAATGTCCTTGGTCTTTTAGAGGATCATTTCCTAAAGATAAAACTGGGTCTCGAGATATTGCTTTACTTAAAAAATAATGTTTTAAATCTTCTTCATCTTTTGGCTCGACATCTCTAATGGCATAATGTTTCCATATATCAATCTTTCTTGTGGTCATTCAAAAAATTTAGAAAATCGGTTTAAATTACTTCGCTTTTTCTGCTAGCTTAATTATGTCTTTTTCGCTTAGAGCTCCAACTTTCATATCTATAGGTTGGCCATTCTTGAATACTATTGTAGTTGGGATGCTCATTACTCCGTAACGCATTGCTATTTCTTGAGATCCATCAACATTTAATTTTGCGAATTTAACTCCTGAAACTTGAGATGCTGCTTTTTCAAAGTGAGGTCCCATTATTTTACATGGACCGCACCATTCAGCATAAAAATCAATGATAACTGAATTCTTAGAAATAAAACTGTCAAAATTATTTGAATTCAAAACCTCTATGTTGCCCGCCATGTTTTTTCTGAGAATTATCGATTAATAAATATTTGCCTACAATTCTGATTAGTTCAGAAAGGTTTAAATATGTAGAAATTGACTTTTTTATATCGCGATAATACTCTGGTAGACTTAGTATATCAATATCACAATCACGCTTATTTGAGCTTTTTGCTCAAGGTTCGCTTGTAACTAAAATTTCTACCTTAATTATCAAGAGATTAACAAAATGGCAAAAGTAAGTCCGGTTTCGATAAAGTACATGGTTTATGCTAGCTTTGTCTCTCAAGGACCTGTTGAAAAACCTGATGTTATTGGAGCTATATTCGGACAAACTGAGGGTCTTTTAGGTACAGAATTAGAAATGAGAGAACTTCAAAAAGAAGGAAAAATAGGTCGTATAGAAGTTGAACTTAATACTGTTGATGGAGGAACTGTTGGAGAAATTAAACTTCCTAGTGCTTTGGATAAATCTGAAACTACAATAATTGCTGCTACTCTTGAAACAATTGATAAGATAGGCCCTAGCGATTCCAAAGTTACTGTAACTAAAATAGAAGATGTTAGGGGAAGCAAGAGAGATTATATTATTGAAAGGGCTAAGGCTCTTCTTGAAGGATTAGATTCTGGAGATGGAGACATAATGGCTAAAACATTGAAAGAAGAAACTAGAGCTGCTAAAATACAAGAGTATGGAGAAGAACAATTACCTGCTGGGGACTTATCGGGGAATGAGATAATTGTTGTAGAGGGAAGAGCAGACGTAGTTAATTTACTTAAGAACAGAGTAAATAATGTAATTGGTATGAATGGGGCTAAATTGCCTAAGGAGATATCTAAATTGAGTAGAGATAAAGAATTGACATTATTTGTAGATGGAGATAGAGGCGGTAAACTTATTGCTAAGAATGTATGTGAAAATGCTAGAGTTGTTTACATAGCAACTGCTCCTGATGGAAAGGAAGTTGAAGAATTAACTGGAAAAGAAATATTATTGAGCCTTCGTAAAAAGATGCCTGCTAATGAATTTCTTAGAAGAAACTCTGATTCATCCGAGCCTGAAGTAACTCCATTTAGTGGAGATGTTAACGCTGAATTGAAGGAAAAATATAAAGAAATAAAGGGTACAAAGAAAGCAATTTTATTGGGTGCAGATTTATCTGTTTTGAAAGTAATTTCTAGCTCTGAAATTGTTCCAGTGTTAAATAGATCAAGAAATCAAATTAAAGCATTAGTAATAGATGGTATTGCAACCAAGCAAGTAATACATGCTTCTGAAGAAAGAGGAGTTTCTTACATTGCCGCCAATAACTTTGCAGCCGTGGAAACAAATATAGAGCTTATAGGATTGTAAGAATCAAATTTATATACTTATTTTTCTAGATATAACTATGCGAGATTTTAAGCATAAAAAAGAGTTGCTAGCCGGGATTATTTTGGTGTTGGGTATATTTGCGTTATATTATACTTTTTCCCCTGTGAATTGTTCTGATTTTGCTTGTTTTCAAGCTCATGCAATGAAATGCAAACCTGCAAACTATGTTAATGATCAAGTTGAGGCTAGTTGGAATTATAAGATAATTGGCAAATCTGAAAATAGTTGTGATGTTGAAGTGAAATTGCTTATCGCTAAAGAAAGTAATATTGATATGAGAAAATATGAGGGTGCAAAAATGATTTGTTCTTACTCATCTGATGTTTCGGGCTATCCTGAAGAAAATCTTGATTCATGTACAGGTAAATTAAAAGAGGGTCTTCAAAGCATAGTTATAGATAGATTATACAGGTACATAGTTACGAATATAGGAGAGATTAGGCAAGAGATTACTGCTTAGTTATTTTTCTGGCGCTATCTATTGCTAAAAGTCTTGCTTTAGCTTCATTTGACCCTGATTTACACAGGCTTAATATATGAAGGATTTTCTGTATTAGTTCATCATAACTCTCTTTAGGGTGTATTTTTAGCTTGTCTAAGCGAACTTTTGTTTCCTTATACAGCTTTATAGTGGTTATTTTACCTTGATTTTCCATATAAAGTATCTATAGGTATACTTAATAAAGTTTTTTGTTACTCTGGAAGAAGATGAAAATGTTGTCACCATAAAGTTTATAAAATACCCATTGGATGGATAATTAACTAAATTTTGGATATAACCAAGAATGAAAGCAAAAAACTTAGTAGGTTTATTTGTTTTGGCAATTGCGTTAATTGTTCCTATTGTTAGCGCTAGTTTCACTAGCAATTTGCATGTCTTCACTGAAGGCAATCAAATAAACAATGGAGATACATTTGCAGTAGATGCAGGACAATCACTCGATCTGAATGTTGTCTTTGATGCTATAGCAAGTGAAAACAATGTGCGTGTAACTGCTAGAGTTCTTGGAGAGCCAGGTCTTTACGACGCTACTGAACGTTTCGACGTTATAAGTGGTGGAGTTTACAGCAAGAGGCTTTCAATCAAAGTTCCATATGATATCGATCCTAGTGAGAGTTTCTTATTGGAAGTAAGAGTTGAAAACCAGAATGGAGGAGACCAGATGACAGCAACATTTGCTGTTCAGAGAAAGAGCTATGCTCTTGAGTTCCTTTCTGTTGAAAGTGCATCAAGAATAGCTTCTGGAGAAATTCTTCCTATAGATATTGTTGTAAAAAACCGTGGTCGTTATGATGCTCAAGATACATTTGTTATCGCAAGCATCCCTGAATTGGGCATAAGCAAGAAGATCTTCTTAGAAGACCTTAGTGCTAATGAGTCAACAAATAACGAAATAGAAGATGACGCAATAGAAGGCAGAATAATGCTTGCTATTCCATCTAACGCGGCTCCTGGCCTCTACACAGTTGAAGTTAAGGCATACAATGCTGACACCGAAACAGTTTCTGCTAGAAAAGTAGAAGTTGTAAGCGGTAACTCAAACAGTGGAATAGTTGCATCTCCTCTTAGCAGAACATTCTCTGCTGGATCAGACGGCAAATATACACTTACAATTGTGAACTCTGGAAGTAAGATCTTGGTATACAACTTGGTAACATCATCTGACAACGGTTTAACTGTTGATTCTAGTGATTCTGTTATAGTTGTTCCTGCTGGTTCAAGCAAATCTGTCGATTTGACAGCTGTTGCTGCTAGAGAAGGAAACTATAACTTCAAAGTTACCGTTCTTGACTCTGACAACAATGTTGTTGGTGAAAAGAACTTTGTTGCAAATGTTGAAGGAAAAGCTGTTGGCGGAAGCGCTGCAGTTGTTCTTACAATAATACTTGCAATAATCTTTGTTGTATTACTTGTGGTCTTAATCGTATTGCTAACTAGAAAACCTGCTAAAGCGGAAGAATCTAGCGAAAGCTATTACTAAACATACCCAATTTTTATTTTTTATTTTGGGAATTTAGTCAAAAGTCAATGTGCCTTTAGGACACATTAATTTTTAAATCAGAAATCGGAAATATAAATATATCAAAAATCACATTACACCATTTAGTAGAAGGGGCTGTAGGTAAATTTGGAGGTCGATCTGCATTAGAACTTCGAGGAAGGATTCTGGAAATTAGGATTTAGTTAAGAATTTAGGTGAAAATGAACTTGACGTTCTTTTAACTAATAATAGAGATTTTGTGATTTTTGTCGCAGAATTCAGACGCTTTGCTGAAGCAAAACAAGTAGATGCTCGGCTAATGTATAACTTAGAGGTTTCTGGGTTAATTAACCAATTTGATATTCCTAGATAAATTAATTGTGTATTAATTTGTTTGATCTTGGTTTTGTGAATTTTCTTTATTTATTGGTTTGTCTAACTTTAAACTTAATATTTTAGATATTCCTTCATGCATGCTTACTCCGTAAATATACTTAGAATTCATAATTAATGCATCATTGTGACTTAC
>CAZRMJ010000012.1:6837-13348 GCA_964601175.1 Candidatus Woesearchaeota archaeon
TTACAATTATGTATTGCCCTGCTTTGATGTACTTATTCAATAAAGTTGCCAGCCTTTCGGAGTTTCTTTTATCTAATGCTGCATCTATTTCATCAAATACATAGAAATGATATGGTTTGAATTCTTGTATCGCGAATAATAAGGACAGTGCTATAAGTGTTTGTTCTCCTCCAGATAAAGATGTAGAATCGAAGTATTTTCCCTTTCCTAATTGAATCACTATTTCTACTCCTCCTTCAAAAATATTATCTTCGTTTTCTATTTGCATAAATGCTTTGCCCTTACTATATAGCTCAGAAGCATTTCTTGAGAATAAGTCATTTATTCCCTTGAATGTTTTCATAAATGTCTTTTTCTTTTTGTTATCTATTTCCGCGACTATTTTTAAGATGTCTTCTTTTTCTTTTTCTAAAGTTTGTACTTTTTCAGTTACTTTATCATACTCTTCTTTTATCTGGTCGTATACCTCTAGAGCCCTCATGTTTATTGCCCCTACATTCTGTAAATCTTGTTTTGCTTTATCCAGCTTTTGTTGAAGAACTTCTAAAGATGCTTTTATTGGCTCAGTTTCTGGAACGTCTTTTAATTCTATTTGTATAGACTCTTGAGATGCAGATAATTTTGCGACCCCTATTTCTATATAGTTTATTTGTTCAGTTATTTGAGATATTTCAGTTCTCTTTTCAGAGATATCATAGTTTAGCTCTTGGATTTTTAGTTGTATTTTATCCCTATCATCAAATAGTTTCTTAAACTTCTTACTCATTTCTTCTTCCTCTTTTTCTTTTGATTGTAAGAAGCTTAATTTCTCTTCAAGTCTTTCTTTCATGCCAACTATTTCTTCATTTAACTCTTCTAGGCCTTTTTCACTATTTTTTATATTTTCAAGAATATTTTCTAATTCATGTTCTTTGAATTTTAAAGTCTGATCAACATTTTCTGATGTTCTAGAAGATATTTCTTCTATTTCTCTTAATTTTGAATTATATTGTTCCGTTATTGATGTTACGTCTATAGTTTTATTTTCTAAAGACTCTTTTTTAACATTAAGAGAAGATAATTCTTTTTTTAATGAACCTATTTCCGTTAATGTGGATTTTAGATACTTTTGCTTCTCGTTTACTAGTTTCTGATTTGAATACTCGTTTTTGGCTCTACTTATATTTTGACTTAAATCTAAAGATCTCTTAGATAATTCTTGTTTACTTTGTCTCACATTTAATATGTTTTGATTTTCTTGTTCTATAGAACTTTTTCCTTCTGAAATTTTATTTAAAGAATCGTTAGTTACATGTTCTAAATGTTCTTTAGTCATTTTGTTTTGACATAGAGGACAAACATCGATTTTAGTTATTTGATCTTTGATTTTTTCAGCAGTTCTTATCTGAGCCTCATAAGCAGCTAGATTTCTATTGTGTTCTATTTCTTTATTTGATAGGTCTTCTAAATCTTCTTTAATTTTAACAGACTCTTTTTCTAAAAGAGATATTTGCTCCAAACAATGAGATTCATCTTTAAATGAGAATTCTCTGGATAAGTTTTCTATTTGTTTTAATAAAGAATCTGACTCTACTTCTAATCTGTGAGACCTAGATTCTTTTTCCTTTATACGCTCCTTTAATGAGTAAAGTTCAGTTTTGACAGAGAGAAGTTTGTTCTTTTGTTCTTCAAGATCTGTAAGCTCTGCTTTTTTCTTCTTTATTTCTTCCTGTTTTTTAGCTAATAAAGGAGACTCTTTGCTTAACTCTTCAATTTCTCTTTTATATTCTGGAATTGACTCTTTAAGGTGCATAATTCTTCTTTCGAATTCTAATTTTCTTTTTTGCGTTGCTTCAATTCTTACTTTTAGACCTTCTACTTCTCCCCTTAAGGTGTTTATTCTTTCCTGTAATGTTTCCCTTTCAATTCCGCTTGATTTTTTAATTAAAGCATTCATACTTGAAATCTGTTCATTCATAGAATCTATTTCTAATTGCATTTCATTAAGCTTTGATTTTATTTTTTCTCTTTGGGCTTTCTTTTCATCTAAGGATTTTTTTGCAGAATCTATTTCTTTTTGCACATCTGAAATCTTTCTAACTAATATTGAATATCTGCATCTGTTTATTGTCTCTTCAAGATCTTTGTATTTTAATGCTTGAGACCTTTCTTTTTCTAGATTGTTTAGAAAAGCTTTTCTTTCTCTCAAAACTGCAGATATTTCCTTTAACCTTTCTTCAGTTTTTTGAAGTTCATTTATTGCTTTTTCCTTTCTGCTTTCGTATACTGCTATTCCCGAAACTTCTTCTATTACTTTTCTTCTTTCTTCAGGATGCATTTTAACTATTGATTGTATTTGACCCTGTAATACTAAATTGAAACCATGAGGATCTATTCCTGCTTGTGCCAGCATTTCTATTATGTCTCCTCTTGTTTTTACTTCATTATTTATTTTGTATATTCCTTGTCCATTACTCCTTATTATCCTTGTAATGACAATTTCATTATTTTCCATATTGAAAGTTTTATCTGAATTATCAAAAGTAACCTCTACAAATGCTTCTCTCGCAGGTTTCACCAATTTAGATCCTGAAAACAAAAGACTTGTAGTTTTTTCTGCCCTAATGGATTTTGCGGACAAACGACCCAGAGCAAAACATAAAGCATCAGATACATTTGACTTTCCAGACCCGTTAGCTCCGACTATTAGATTAATTTGAGGATCAAAGATTACTTCAGTCCTTTTTGCAAATGACTTAAACCCCTGAATCACCATCTTCTTTATATAAGTCATATAAGTTGATGGATTGTTGATATTTTAAATATTGATGGCCTAGAAATCTTTAAGAGAGGCCTGATCTTTTTGAGGTTCTGACTGGCCAGGAAATAGTTTTTTCCATGTTGCCCATGAAGTTCTAACAATTCCAGTTTTTTTTAACTCTTGACCCTTTGATTTTATGAAATCTATTGTTACTGGATCTGAAGGATAGCCCGAACCTATGTCTCCGTATTTCTTTTTTATTTCTGAAACTGCATCTTCTCTTGCCACTTTTGCTAAAATTGATGCTGCTCCGACAACTGGATGGTTAAAATCTGCCTTATGTTCGCACCTTATATCTAAATTTTCTTTATAATCTATGAAGCTAACTAACTTAGCTTTCCATGTAACGGTGTTTACTGAAGGACAATCAACTATTACTTTTATTTTATCTTTTTTATTATTTAGTTTGTTTATTATATCAGCGGCTTTTTTTGCTTCTAAGCTGTTCAGATTAGCTCCTCCTATAACTGCATCATCTATTTCATCAGGGAGACTTTCAACTACTTCTATTTTAGAAATGGCTTTTACTTCTTTAGCAATTTTTATTCTTTGATTGTGGTAAAGAAGTTTTGAATCTGCAGCTCCAATTTCTTTGAGATTTTTTTCTTCTGACTCTTTTATTAATACTCCTGCTAAATACATTGGGCCTAGAATTGGTCCTCTACCTGCATCATCTATTCCTAAAAGGTACATGAAAGATTTAGAATTTTGTTGTTTAAAGGCTTTTAGATTAATATCCGCGCCTTCTTGGTTGACTTTCTTGTTGTCTTGCTTGTGAACCATAAGCATTTCTCATTGAAGGTACACTGTTTCCACTATTACGAGAATACTGTTTTTGATTACCCTCATGGTCTACTAAACCGCATGCCATACACATGATATTTACTAGATTTTGTTATATATAAAAGTATCTGTTTTGGTTTCTATAGAGTAGTTACAGAATTAGCTCATTTACTACTATTTGCATATCTGTTATATTGTCTTCAGAGGTAAAATGCCCTTTATTGTGCTCTACTATTACTTTTGAGCCCAATATTTGCTTGAAAACCTCTTTATCAGATAAACTAACATAAGGATCATTGTCTGAGAATATTGTTGTTATACTAGTTAGATGAGTTTTTACTTTTTCTAAGTCTATTGAATTTTCTACCCATGGTTTTGAGATCTTTTCTTCTTCTGGGCCTTCTAAATTTTGCAAATTGAACCAAGGAGCTACAAACAATACCCTTCCTACCTTAATCTTGCTATCTAATTGTTCTAAATATCTTAGAATTGCTTGACATCCTATGCTGTGTCCTATGAAGAGAGTTTCTGCATTTGGTTTTGGACATATTTCCTTCAATTTTCCAACCCATTCTGATATTTCTGGTTTATCTGTATTAGGCATCTCTGGAATTTCTACTTGAAAACCTTCTTCTTTTAATGAGGTTGAAACTGATTGATACCAATCGCTATCTGGATTTCCAGACCATCTGTGAACTAATATAACTTTCATTTTTTTAGCTTACCTTTTGATTTTATATTATTTGTTGTTTTTTCAGTTATGAAAAATGATGAAATTATTGAGATTAAACCTAATATTAATGTAGTATAAAAGAATATTCTAAATTTATCTGTAAGAACACTTTTTACTGTAGAAATCATAGATGTTACAAGAGGATCGTTTATATCTGATAGCAATCTTAAATTATTTATTGAAGTTATCATAAGCAAGATTATTAATGAGGGTATTATCAAAACTATTCCTAAGACTCTTAGAAATTTTCTTGTTTTTGGCCTTTCTAACAGATATATTAGTGAAATAAATATCACTAATAATGAAATTAATATAATTATAGAATACTTGTAATAACTTATGTAATATCTTATATTATCAAGGTTTTTTCTTCCTTGCGATCCTGGATCTATTCCATAAACAGTTGTTAAATCTACAGTATCTTTTTCAAAGAAGCTGAAATTTCTTTCTTTTAAGAATTCATTTAGAAATTGTTCTGGAGATTCGCCTTTTGGTATGCAAGGATTTTCTCCAAATGGATTTTGACCTATTTTACATTCTTGAGTTTTATTTATAGAATCAAGGAAAAAATTTCTTAGTTTATCTTGGTCTATTTTGACTTCTAAAGTTAAGTTATCTGTGTCAGACCTCATATATGAAAGTAAACTTGATAAAAGATTTTCTACAAGAGATCTTGGACCTTCTTCAGGTATTTTTATGAAAGTTGCATCCTGAGCGTTTTGAAGGTTGCTTTCTATTGATTCATACAGTCCAGAAGCATCAAATGCTTTGAAATATATCTGAGGGTAAAGAAAAGAATTCAATGTTAAGCTCATTGAAATCAATATTACTAGTATTATTGAGACTATTGATATTATGAAAACACCTGCTTTCTTTATGAAGCCCATATATTTGTTTGATTTTAAATAATATAAAGATAGCGGGGGCGGGATTTGAACCACGCGACCTCCGGGTTATGGGCCCGGTGAGCACTCCAGGCTGCTCCACCCCGCTATATTGATATTGACTTCGGGAGACTTTTAAACCTTGGCTTTATAAAGTAGATAAGACTCCTTGTTTTATGAGTGGTCCTGGCGAGGGAAAGGTGCATATAGGAAAGGCTGATGTTTATGTTCATTTGAAAGGAAAGTCCCGAGCTACAGTAACTCATATTGACATTGAATTGGATGAATTGAATAAAATAATCAAACCTGGAGAAAACACTTACATTGGATCTAAGGATGGAGGAGTTTTTATTGGTCTTAAGAAGGAGATGATAACTAGGGCTGAAAAGCTTGCAAAAAGGGGTTGAGATATATTTTTAATATCTAATTAGGTCTTGTTTTTATGGATTTTAGTAGTGGTTCGGGCAAACCAGTTTTTACTAGAAAACTTACGGCCCTTGAAGCAGATAGGCTCAAAGTTGAAGCCTATAGAGAATTTAATGCTGATCCTCATTTAAGCAAATATTCTCCCTATTCACTTTTTATGTTAGACGAAGTTGATAGGGTAATTGGTAAAAAACCTTTTCTATTTACTGAAGATACTGATAGGCAAAACAAACTAAGAAAGGTTGCACTTCATGCTGGATTTTGTGGAGTTTATGATCCTGAAGAGAAACTCGGAGATGAGTTTCCTGATGTATCTGCAATTAGAATTGCCTGGGAAAGGGTAATTCACCCTATAAGAACTAGAAAGCATTAAAAGAAAAAATAAAATAATAAATTTTTAATTGCTTAATTAAGCAGCTTCTCTGTTGAAGCCGTTTTCGCTGTTTTTCTTGCTTTTGAAGCATTGCAAACATAATACCGGTCTACCTTCTGTAGGTTTGAAAGGTACTTCACATTCTTGCTTGCATTCTGAACATACTGCTTTGTGCATTTCTCTTGGACCTGAATTGAATCTTCTTGGTCCACCAAATCTGCGTCCACCGCCGAATGATCTTCTTTCGCCGCCAAACTGTCTTTCCATTTGTTATATCCTCCTGTCACTTATTCTGGCTCTCGCCTTCTCTTTAGGCTAATTTTGAGTATATAAGGGTATGCTTTTTCAAAAGGATAACCTTAAAAGTGGTTATTGCTGTGAAGCTATAAGCCCGGATGGCCCAGCGGTTACGGCGCGGGATTGCTAATCCCGTTTCCCAAAAGGATTCCCAGGTTCAAATCCTGGTCCGGGCGTATTTATTTAAACATTTGATTGTTTTATCATTTATGAAT
>CAZRMJ010000013.1:0-11656 GCA_964601175.1 Candidatus Woesearchaeota archaeon
AATCAAAAAATAATTCCTTTACAGACTCTGCAGTTCTTCTAAAAAACTCTTTTGCTAGGCCTTCAGTAATTCTATGGAATCTTTGAGAACTTTGACCTCCTGCTCTTACTTTACTTGGAACTCCTGAAGTTAAATGTCTTAATACTTTGATTTGTTTTCCTTCTAAGAGCCCTATTGTGGCTTCTTGACGATCTATTGCTATTAGACCATATACTTCATCTGTTTGCAACATTTCTTTCAATGGTTCTGTTACAAATGTTTGATCACATCTATACATTCTAACTCTTAACGGTTTTGGCGGTTCTATTGCCCACATTTTTATATCTTGGACTCCTTCTTTTTGAGATATATTTCCTGCGTATAGTGCAAGTCCGTTTGGTGGAGTTGCTTTAGTGTTTTTTAGGGTTCTTACAATCATATCTATTGCGTCGATAACTGCACTCCTTGTTTGTTTTGATTTTATGTTTTCTGCAGTTGATCTTTCTGCTTCTAATTGTTTTGTTACACTGTGTATATTGAATTCTGTTGGAATTAGAACTGTAACTAGTTCAGTATGTCTTCCTCTAACTGCTTCTAATTCTTCTATTTTTTCTTGGAGTTCTAATTTTTGTTTGTCATTCATATTTCAAGAATAAGATTATTGGTTATAAAGGTTGTGGGCTAAACGAATTCTATTTTATCTGCTCCCGGTTCTACAATTATTACTCCGGAAGTTGCTTTGTAATCTTTCATTACTTCTTTTAGGATAACTATGTCTTCTTTAGGCATACTTCTTTTTATTTGAGCTTTCATAGATTTTTTAGCTTCAGATTTAGCTTGCCTGTCATCCTTTATTTTTTCTAATAATTTATCCCAAACATTTTGATCTCCTTTATTCTCTTTTATTTTTATCTTAGAGGGCCATTCTTCTAAATGGACTGAACTGTTTTTTTCATACTTCTTGAAGTGAGTTTGGTAAACCTCTTCGGTTATAAAAGGAGTGAATGGCGCCATAAGTTTAACAATGGCTAGTAAACTTTGATATAAAGTATAATAAGCTGAAGCTTTTTCTTCTTTATTGCCATTATACACTCTATCTTTAACTATCTCTAAATAATTATCTGCGAAATTTTTGAAGAAAAAATTATCTATTTGAAGTTTTGCGTTTGAGTAGTTGTATTCTTCTAGACTTTCTGTTGAACTTTGTATTAATTTGTTTAGTTGGCCTAAAAATAGTCTATCTGTTTCAACTAATGTTGGGTGCTTAATTTGATGCTCTAAACCTTGGAATATAAAATTAGCTGCATTAATTAGCTTGTTAACAAATCTTTTACCTGCAATAACATCACTTTCTCTATATTCCACATCTTCTCCTAATTTTGAAGTTGCAGCCCAATATCTAATAGCGTCTGCACCATATTTTTGAGTTATTTCTTGAGGTCTAATTATATTTCCCTTAGATTTAGACATTTTTTCTCCTCCAAGAGTTACATATCCAGATATTGTTGCTTCTTTCCAAGGATTTTTGTCGAAATGTAATCTGGACTTTACTAATGTGTTGAACAACCAAAATGAAATTATTTCGTGGGCCTGAGGTCTTAAACTCATAGGGAATAAACTTTTTTGGATTTTTTCATCTTTGATTAACTTAGCTGCTATTTGAGGAGTCATTGATGATGTAAACCATGTGTTAAGAACATCAGTTTCTGGAATGATTTCTTTTGATTTACATTTTGGACAAGTTGAAACTGGTGATTTATCTTTGATCGGCTCAACTGGGAGATCTTCTTCTTTTGCTAATATTATTTCTTCACAATTTTTACAATACCAAACAGGAAAAGCAACTCCGAAATATCTTTGATTAGAAATTAACCAATCCCATTGTAATCCCTTAACCCAGTTATCATATCTATGTTTCATATGTTCTGGGTGCCATTTTAATTCATTGCCCCATTCAAGCATTTTTTCTTTCAAGTCAAGATATTTTACAAACCATTGTTTGCTCTTTATGAATTCTATTTCTGTATCGCAACGTTCATGTACATTTACAGCGTGTTTTATTGGTTTTTGACCAATTAAGAAACCATGTTCTTTCAAGTCAATAATAATATTTTTTCTAGCACCTTTTATTGGCATTCCAGCGTATTTACCTGCTAATTCAGTCATTCTACCTTCTTCGTTTATTGCAATTTTTATTGGAAGGTTATAGGCCTTCTGCCATTCCATATCTGTTTGATCTCCAAATGTGCAACACATAACTATCCCTGTTCCTTTATCTTCTCTTACTCTTGCATCTTCTAATATTGGAACTTCAAAATTATATAATGGAACTTTTGCTTTTTTTCCAAGATATTTTTTATATCTTTTATCTGCAGGGTTAAACACTAAAGCTACGCATGCGGATAAAAGTTCTGGCCTTGTTGTAGCTATTGTTAACTTTTCTTTTCCAATTTCAAAATTAATATCGTTAAATGTAGAATCAAAGTCTTTATCTTTAATTTCAATTTGAGCTACTCCTGTTTGACATGTTGGACACCACATTGCAGGAGCATCTTTGCGATAAACTCTTCCTTTTTTATGTAAATCTAAAAATGACCATTGAGCTATTCTTCTTGAATGTTCATTTATTGTAGAATATTTAAGATTCCAATCACAACTTATTCCTATGTTCTTCCAGTCTTGAGAGAACTTAGGAAGCTCTATTTTAAGAAAGTCAAGACAAAGTTGAATAAATTTATCTCTTGACATTTCTTTAGCTTTTACTCCTTTATTTTTTTCTACTAATCTTTCTGTAGGTAAACCATTGTCGTCAGTACCAAATGGATAGAAGACGTTGAATCCTTTCATTCTTTTGTATCTTGCTATAAAATCTTGCTGCGAATAGGAACATGCATGTCCCATGTGCATTTCTCCAGAAACCGTTGGTGGAGGGGTGTCTATGGAATATATTTTTTTCTTGCTCTTTTGGTCAAATGCGTAGATGTTATTATCTTCCCAATATTTTTGCCATTTTTCTTCTATTTGTTTTTGAGAGCTATCTGCCATATTATCTATTGAAGGAAATGTATTTTAAGACTTTTCTTTTATGGTTTTTATGGATTTTGAAAGGGTTTTAAGGCAACTTAAGGAGCTTAAGAGGCTTGGAGGGTCTATGCGCCTTGCTGCAGAGTCTTGGGATTCAGATTGGAAATGTTTGATATCTACTATAATGAGCGCTCAATCAAGGGATGAAACTACCATTGTTATTGCTGAAAAGCTTTTTGATAAATATAAATCCTTGAATAAACTTTCAAATGCTAGATATAATGATGTTTTGAATATTTTTAAGAGTCTTAATTATAATAAAACTAAAGCTAAAAATGTGATATCCTGTGCTAAAGAGATTATTTCTAATTATAATGGCAAAGTTCCTCACGATTTTGATAAGTTAATTGAATTGTCAGGAGTTGGTCGCAAGACCGCAAATGTATTTTTATCTGAGAATGGTAAACATGGTCTTGCTGTTGATACTCACGTTTATCAGATATCTAGAAAACTTGGATGGTCTCATGAAAAGGATCCTCATAAAGTCGAAGCTGATTTGAAAAAATTGTTCCCTAGAAAATATTGGTCTCGAGTTAATCCAATTTTAGTTAGATTTGGTAAAAAATATACTTCGAGAAAAATTAAGAACAATCTGCTTGATTCGATAAATAATATTAGATAATAAGGTTTTTATACTAACTTCTATTTTGCTTTTTATGGCTCAACAGAATCAAATTCAAATGCCTGGTGCATTTGGTGGAATAATGCGTTATGATGCAGAGTATTCTAGTAAACTTATGCTTTCTCCTAGAGCTGTTGTTGCATTTTTGGTTGCTGCTATAGCTTTTGTTATAGTTTTAAGAATTTTCTGGCCTGTTTCTGGTTAATTTTTCCTTTTAGATTTTTTATTTATTTAATTAAATAAAGTTTAAATATGCACGAGTTAGTTTGTAAGAGGTGATGTTAAATGGGAAGTAATCGTGACTTAAGAGAACAGATGAACAGCGATTCAGTTGCTGATGCTTTTGGTTTTTTGCTTTCTGGTAAAAAAGGGTATAGGACGGTTATAGAAAGGAAGGTTGAACCAGTTAGGTGTTCCGGATGCAGCATTGTTTTGAAAGGCGATGAGAAGTTTTGTTCTGAGTGCGGCACTAAGACGGGACTTAAGTGATTTTATTTTTTAAATCCGTTTTTGCCTAGGAATTTTTACTTGATATTTTATTGCTTTTTATTTAATGAGGGAAAGCTATAAATAACCTTTCTTACGATTGAGAATTATGTTTGGAGGATTAGACCCTAAAAAGATGCAAGCTGTTATGAAACAGATGGGGATTAAACAAGAGGAAGTTGATTCTGCTAGAGTTATTATAGAAAAAAATGATGGTGGTAAGATTTTGATTAATAATCCTAATGTGGTTAAGATAAAAATGCAAGGTCAGGAATCTTGGCAAATCACAGGAGATGCTATAGAAGAGGCTTCAAATGTTACATCTGAAGAAGATGTTCGTTTAATTATGGAAAAAACAGGCAAGAGTTACGAAGATTCTAAGGCAATTTTGGAAAAAAATGGAGGGGATATAGCTCAAACAATAGTTGATTTGTCTTGATTTATATAGTCCTTTATAAATATTACATTTAGAAAGATATAAAAAGAACTTTTTGCTTACATATGTCCTTTAGGATGTATGTTTATGTTAATTGATGAGATTATAAAGGAAAAGATTAGTGCAGACCATTTACTTTATGTGAGTTTGAAATACACTAAGACGTGTGATGTTATTCTTAATTTGTTATCTAGATGGAAGATAATGATCGATACTTCATTTGCTTTTTTGATTAAGAAGGCTGGAAAGAGTTGGAAGCCAGTTTCAGATGCTCCAAGGGCTAAGCTTGTGCAGCTTAAGAAGATATATTCAGATGTTCCAGAAGTTGCTCCTACTTTGGAACTTTATGAGTTTTTTAGAGACATTGAGGCTCTTGAAAAGGCTAGAGAGAATGAATTTAGAAAAGGAGTTAATTTAAGAGTGAATTATAAGGATAAAACTGTTAATATTAATCTTGAACAACTTGCAATTTATTCACAGATTCTAGAAAGATTTATAAGCTATCTTAAGTAATTGACCTATATCGAGGTTATTTTGACTTATGACAGTTATTACGGTTACATCTGGGAAGGGCGGTGTCGGAAAGACAACCACTACTATTAACCTAGGTGCAGCTTTGAATTCATTTAAGAAAGATGTTATTATTGTTGATGCTAATCTTACCACTCCTAATGTTGGTCTTCATTTAGGGGCTCCGATAGTACCTGTTAATCTTAATCATGTTATGCAAGGAAAAGCAAAGGTTGCTGATGCAATTTATGAGCATGATTCTGGCACGAAGGTTATTCCTTCTTCTCTTTCTGTTAAAGAGCTTAGAAAAATTAATCATGATAAGCTAAAGGATGTTGCCAAGAAGCTTAGGGGAATGGCTGATTTTGTATTGTTTGATTCTGCTGCGGGTTTGGGGGATGAGGCAGTAGGATCTATAGAAGCTGCAGACGAGTTAGTTATAGTTACAAATCCTGAAATAACTGCAGTTACCGATGCTCTAAAGACTGTTAAACTTGCTGAGGAACTTGGAAAGAAGATAAGAGGAGTTATAGTTACAAGAGTTTCAGGAAACACTCATGAAATGTCTATCTCTAATGTAAAAGAGATGTTAGATTTACCAATTTTAGGTGTTGTTCCTGAAGATAAGAAAGTTCTAGCTTCTTTAAGACATAAAGATGCTGTTACTCATATGTTCCCTTATACTAAATCTGCTGTTGCTTACAAGAAGATTGCTGCAAAGATTGCAGGAGTTAATTATAAAGAACCTGGTTTCTGGAAAAAAATGTTAGGTTAATTTTAGTGTATTTTGCTTCCCGGTGCTATAGTTTTTTCTGGTTTTATAAAGAAAACATCGGTTTTCTCAATATTTGATGCTGCTAATATCATTCCATTGCTTTCTACTCCTCTTAAATTAACGGGCTCTAAATTTGCTACGAAAATTGCTTGTTTTCCCTTTAAGTCGTCAGGCCTATAATGTATTCTTAATCCTGCTACTATGGTTCTAGGAGTTTCTTCGCCTAAGTCTACTTTTAGGACATATAATTTGTCTGCTTTTGGATGATTTTCTACTTCTAGAATTGTTCCAACTCTTAAGTCTAATTTTTCAAAGTCGGTGAATGGTATTTTTTCGCTCATTGTATTTTTTGAAATAAGATTTCTGATTTTTTAATACTTTTTTTTGTGTCTAATGGTTTGTCTAATTCATCTAAGTCTATTTTGAAATTAAATGTTTTTGCTATTTTATTTGATGTTTCTGGCATAAATGGGCTAAGTAATATTGTCGCATTTTTTATTGCTAATGCTATTTCATATAACACTTTTTTGTCTTGAGTTTCCCAAGGTTTACTTGATTGGATATATTCGTTTGCTTTATCTATATATGCAAATATTTTTTCTATTGCTTTATGTAATTCATATTTGTTGAAATGATCTTCTACTTCATTTAATGTTTGTTTTACTTCTAAATTGCTTTTTGTTTTTTCTAAACCATATTTTTCGGCTAGTGCTGAAACTCTACTTACTAAATTTCCAAGTTTGTTCGCTAATTCTGAGTTATTGCGTTCTATGAGTCTATATTCTGAGAAGTCCCCGTCTTCCCCAAATGGGATATTTCTTAGGAGAAAATATCTTATTATATCAGAATCATATTTTTCTCTTAACTTTAAGGGGGATATTATATTTCCTAAAGATTTAGACATTTTTTGTCCGTTGACTGTGAGGAATCCATGAACAATCACTTTTTTAGGTAATTCTATGCCTGCAGAAAGTAACATTCCTGGCCAAATTCCAGTATGAAATCTTAACATGTCTTTTCCCACAACATGGATGTCTGCTGGCCAGTATTTCTTGTATTTTTTGTCAGGATAGCCTATTCCAGTAAGATAATTTACTAAAGCGTCTCCCCATACATATAGAACTTGGTTTTCATCTCCCGGAACTGGGACCCCCCAGGGTAGGTGCTTTTTATCTCTTGAAAAACTAACATCTGTTAGACCGTTACTTATTAATGAAAGAAAATCATTTTTTGCTTTTTCTGGTACTATTTCTATTTTGTCTTCTTTTATTAGTTCTTTTATCTTATCCGAATATTTTGATAGCTTGAAGAAATAATTTTCTTCAGATATTGTTTCAGGAACCAAATTAGGGTGATCTGGACATCTCTCGCCAATTAAGTCTTTCTCAGTGACGAACCTTTCACATCCATTACAATATTTACCCTCATATTCTTTCTTATAAATATCTCCACTCTCTGACAACTTATTCCACATTTTAATGACTCCTGGCCAATGTCTTTCTTTGTCTGTCGTTCTAATAAAATTATTTATTGAAATGTTTAATCTTTCTGCTAACTCTTTAAAAAAGGCTGAGTTTTTATCAACAAACTGTTGAGGGGTTAACTTAGCTTCTTTTGCTTGTTTATAATTCTTTGAACCATGTTCGTCAGTTCCTGTTAGGAAGAATACATCTTTTTTCAGCAGTCTATTCCATCTAGCTAAAACGTCTGCTTGAATAATCTCCATTGCAAATCCTATGTGTGGTGGTGCGTTTGCGTATGGAATTGTGGTGGTTATGTAGAACTTTTGTTTTGCCATATATTGATGATAAATTCTTGGTTTAAAGCTTTATCTAAAACTTTTCGAGATATTCGTAGACCAGAATGAAGGCAATGGATTTGATACAAATCCTCTGAATATTTCCGAGTAAATGTAAGTTAGCCCCTTTTCATTTTCATGCTTTTTGAAGCCTTCTTTTGCTTCTTCGTAAATTTCTTTTATTTTCTTTCTTTCAAAGTCTTCTTGTAGTAATGAGGTGGGTTTTAAGATTAAATGATCTGCTTGTCTTAATATGTTTACGTCTAAATTTGAAGAGTTTTGAGATATGAATAAAATGCTTAAGTTTTTGTGTCTTGCTATTAATATTAAATCACTTAGCATTTTATTAGGATTTGTCATCGCTTTTCTTGAGCTAAATAATACTCCCCCTTCATCTATTAAAACTGTAGAATTATTTTTTATTTGTTCTATTGAATTTATAGTTTCTATCCATGACGGCATGTCTTCTTCTTTGAAACCTATTGCATAAAGTTTTGATTTGCTTTTCGCATATATATTTTCTAAAACTTTTATTCCTATTGCAGTTTTACCAGTTCCTCTTGCTCCTAAAATTATTCCTATCTTGCTTTTGTTGCTTAATAGATATTTTTCATATTCTTTGTATTTTCCAGAATCTGTTTGTATTAATTTGAATTGTTGGTATATTGCCTTTCTAGACTCTCTTTGTTTTTTTATTTTGTGTTGTTCTGATTGTTTTTCTGCTTTTCTGAATATTTTTATAATTATCTTAATTATATAATAAGGGATTTTTATTATAGTCCAAATTGTTTTCCAAAGATATTTGAAGAATTTTTTCCAATTCTCTTTTGTTCTCTTTTTCATTATTTAGTTTAGGATTATGTTTTTAAAATACTTATTATTGCTATTTTTAGGCGCCTGTGGTCCATCGGTTAAGATTTCGGCTTCCCAAGCCGAAGAGCCGGGTTCGATTCCCGGCGGGCGCATAACGTTTATTAATGATTTTACATATTCTTTATTCATGGGTGATATTGATCAGATTGAATCTAAGTATTTGACTCATTCTAAAGAGCATGCATTGAAAGCCAGCATGAAAGAAGGATGTACTCAGGCTGCTGGAGTCAATATGTCTTCTGGATTTTTGACGCCTCTTTTACTTGCGATTGGGGGAAATAGTTTTCATGTAGGGCTTCTTAACTCTCTTAACGGTCTAGCAGATCCAGCAGGAGAGATTACCGGAAGCAAATTAATGGCAAGATATTCACGAAAAAGATTGTGGATGCATGCCAAATTATGGATAGTTTTATTGCAGTTACCAGTTATAGCTTTGATTTATTTTTATTTCAAGGGATTGTTTGTTTCTGCATTACCTTGGATAATGATAGCACTTTGGGGAGTTTTTATTCCGTTTATTTATGGTGCGGGTTATGTTTCATGGCTTTCTTGGCTAGGAGATATAGTTCCATCTAATATAAAGGGAAAGTTTTTTGCTTCAAGAAATAGGGTGACTGGATTTGTTGGATTGATTAGTTTTCTTTTGGCTGGGTTGTTTTTAGATTTATTTAAAACTCGAGGGTATGTTCTTCTTGGTTTTACTGCATTATTTGGCTTTGCTATGATATTCAGAGTAGCTTCAGCTTATTACACCAAGAAAATTTTTAACCCTTATTTTAGGGTGAGGAAGAAAAATTATTTTTCATTTATCTCTTTTATTAAAAGGTATGATAATTATGGAAAATTTGCTTTCTTTCAAGCATTTTTCTTTTTTGCTATAATGCTTTCTGCTCCATTTTTTGCCGTGAGAATGTTAGAAGATTTAAAATTTAGTTATTTAACTTATACAATAGTGTCCTTAAGTTCCACTTTATTCTATCTGATTTTTGCTCCAATTGCAGGTAAATTTTCAGATAAATATGGAAATTTGAAATTAATTTATTTTGCAGTATTCTTGTTTCCTATTGTTCCAATATTATGGATATTCCTAGAAAATCCTTTAGGTTTAATCTTAATTCCAGGATTAATATCTGGATTAGCAAACTCAGCATTTGTAATTGGTACTACTGATTTTTCATATAACGCTTCTTCTCCTCAAAAAAGAGGTTTTTGTTTTGCTTATTCTGCTTTACTTATAGGTTTTGGAACTCTTTTAGGAAGTTTTATTGGGGGATGGATTGTTCAATATTCCCATATTAGCTTTATTTATCCTATGTTTTTTGTTTTCATCTTATCTTCTGTTATGATGATAGTTGTTTCATTATACTTTTTACCTAAGCTTAAAGAAGGAGATAATGTTTCTTTTGAAGGATTACACTTTGAAGCTACTAAATCTGCTAAAACCATAAATTCTGCCATTATTTGGGTTAGGCAGCTTTCTCATTGGCAACCTCATCTTCTAAATAAGACTGGCAAGAAATAATCATTATTTGAAGCTATAATAACCTTTTAAAAGGTTTAAAGCCTTCGTATATCCAATGTTTTCATCAAAAAAATGTCAGAGATGTGAAGGCAAAATTAAGTCTAATTATAGTTTTTGCCCTTATTGTAGGCTTGATTTGCGTAATCCTGATGCTGATATGAATGATTTTGGTATGCTTGGAAGAAATGATTCTGTCTTTGGAGCTCCTTTAGTCGGAGGTGGTGCTGCCGGAATAGGGGACTCTATATTTAATTCAATTTTTAGTAACATTATGAAAATGATGGAGGGTCAGATGAAGGGTTTGAATATTGATAAGGTAGATTTTGGAGACTCTAAACCTGAAGTTACGCAGTTGCCTAATGGTATTCAAATAAAAATAGGGCCTAAGAAAAATAATCTTGCTCCAGAAGATTCTAGGATAAGAGTTATTAATGAAGATCAAAAGGCTAGGATGGCTAAACTTCCTAGAAGTCAAGCTAAAGCAGAGGTTAGAAGATTAAGTGATAAAGTTATTTATGAACTTTCAACTCCTGGAGTTGAAACTGTCGAAGATATTTTTGTTTCAAAAGTTGAATCGGGTTATGAAGTTAAGGCTTTGGGAAAGAAGAAAATTTATTTCAATAGTTTGCAAATTAATCTTCCTTTGAAAAAATACTCTATTAAAAACAATAAGTTGACAATGGAATTTGGATTAGATAATATAGCTTTTTGATTTAAGATTTTTATGCGGGGACTAGGTGCTCCCAGAACAAGTTCTGCGGCAACTTCAACTTTTACAAGATTGAAGTATTCGAAGAATCCTAGTCAATTTATGCGGGGACTAGGATTCGAACCTAGGTAGGCACTAAGCACACTGGAGCCTAAATCCAGCCCGTTTGACCACTCCGGCATCCCCGCGCTATTTTATGAATTTTTAGTGCTCTTTAAAGGTTTGGATTTTAGTCTCTTCCTTCTTTTTGTTCATAGTTCTTTTTTGATCTTATTATTGCCTGGATTGCTTCTTTTTTATCCCCCACTCCTAAAATTTTAACTTCTTTTCCTTGTAATTTTTTATAGCTTTCAAAGAAATGAATTACTTCTTTTACTTTATGTTTTGGAATATCTTTCAAATCCTGATATTCTCCAAACCTGGGATCTGCGTCATATACTCCAATTATTTTCGAGTCTGAATCTTTTCCATCAATCATATTTATGATTGCTAAAACTCTAACTTTAGCTAACGTTAAGGGATATACTGGATGGGATGTAAATACTAAAATATCTATTGGGTCTCCATCTTCCCAAAGTGTTTTTGGAACATAACCATAATCTCCTGGATAATGTACTGATGAAAAAAGAGGCCTATCTAGTTTAAGCATACCTGTATCTTTATCCATTTCATATTTATTTTCAGAACCTCTTGGAATTTCTATTATTGCATGAACCTTTTCAGGAAATTCTTGGGGTTGTCTTATTTTGCTTTCCATTTTTCGGGGGGATATATAGAAAAAATCGATTTAAAAAGCTAATTATCTGCATGATCGTGCCAGGATTTGAACCTGGGACCCCTGCCGTATCAGAGCAGTGCTCTA
>CAZRMJ010000014.1:0-8021 GCA_964601175.1 Candidatus Woesearchaeota archaeon
TTGTTGAGAACTTGCTCTCTGCTTTTGTTTCCATCATACCTGAACGGGATATATATGTATCGGGCATTCTTGAGCTAAACTTCCAACCGTATCTGTAACATAATTCCTGCCTATTGAACTCTTTGGCATAATGAGTTGCTGACGAGTGTCTGAATAAGTGATAGTGTATTGGTCTTCCAAGAACTTTTCTCCCCAATCTTTGCAAGATTTTTCTTGAATTATTATATTGTTTATCAAAAACTATCTCCTCAGATCTTATTCCGTCTTTTTTTCTTTCTTCCATAAATTCTTTTATTGCATCTAAGCTGTATTTCCAATATAATCCAATAACTCTCCCTTTCGTTTTAGAGTATTCCTCTTTCAAAGCTACTCTGGGATGATTGACTTCTCCAACAGGCATCTGAATATCTTCATATCTAATATTATGAAACTCTTCTGCTCTTGCTCCAGAGTCAAAAAGAACTGCAATGAGAAATCTCTCATGAGAATTTGTTGCTGCCTTATACAACTTTTCTACTTCGCTTTCGGGTAAATAATCTGGCGTTTTTTCTGGAACTCTTAGATCAAACCAATTGGTGAATTTATGCCCTTTCTCTGAACCTAATTTCCATTTTAGATAAATCTTCAGTGCTCTTTTTATGTCAACTTTTGTTTCATGAGCAAATGGTTTTTTCTTTAGTTTACTCTTGATCTTATCGGAGCTCAAGTCTTTTTCAAATGACTCCATATCAGCCATAGTTAGTTTGGATGTAGGTTTTACAAAATACTCAAGAGGAACTTTTAGGGAGTCAAGATATTTTGCCTGTCTCCTCCGAGAAATCTTTTTTCCAGGATTTACTTTGCCTAACTCAAGTTCTTCAAGGAATCGGAGAATGTCTTTCTTCTCTTTTTCATCAATTTTCCATTTTTTCAAGCTCTTTATTCTACTTTCTATGTTGGTTGAATGGATATTATTTTTCTCAGCTACCATAAAAAAGCATCTAAATTATCATATATAAAGATATATGAGTGAGACGGAAATATGCCAATCCTGGTCCGGGCGTATTTATTTAAACATTTGATTGTTTTATCATTTATGAATAAGACACTAAAGAGAGCTTTTTTGAACTCTATTGGAACATTTTTGTATGTAATTTTTGTAGTTTTACTCTTGTTTTTCCTTAGAAATTTTGTTCCTCAAGCAGAAGATTCATTGATAATTCCTATTGCCATGATTTTGCTTCTTGTTTGTTCTGCTTCGATTACTGGATTTTTGGTTTTTGGGAAACCAATTATGCTATACCTTGATGGTAAGAAGAAAGAAGCAGTTTTACTTTTAGTAAACACTATAGGCATTCTTGTTATTTTAACAATTATAGCATTTATATTTTTAATATCTTATTTTAACTTGTTATTTTAGAAAATTATAGTGGTTCTACTCCTAGGTCTTGAGCCATGAATGTTGCATTTACAGTTTTGTTTGAGGTCATTGTTATTGAACAACTTCCAACTCCGCTACATCCTGATCCACTCCATCCGGTGAAATCATATTGTGAGGCTGGTTGAGCAGTTAATGTAAGAGCAGTATTTTCTTCATATTTTGAAAGACAACTAGCTCCGTTACAAGATACTGATCCTTGACCATTTAGGTTTACAATTAATGTATAATTTACTGGAGGGAGTGGAGTTTCCTGATTTGACTGAGATACTTTGGATCTTATTGATCCCTGAGTTGATTGTTGCAGGTTTGAAGAGGATTTCTTGTAGGTTACTGAAATATCTCCCTTGAAATTACTGTTTACTTGAAGATCACAAGGTATTGAAACAACTTTTGTGCTTCCTGAAGGAATTGATATTGATGAAGAGTTGGTGCATTGACCTCCATCAAAAGAAATGGTAACACCTTCAATTGAATTATCTTCATAGCCTGAATTTCTTATTTCTAAATCTATTTTTGAATCTGTTAAACTCCATGCATTAAGGTAAAAAGGATTATTTAGAATTCCAACTGGATTGTTGAAAGAGTTCTGATTAAATATTCCAAAATATCCTAAGAAACCTACTGCTATTGTTGCTGCTAAGATTGCCCACCCATAGGTCATTAAAAATTCTATTGCTGCTTGTCCCTTGACTCTTTTTTTAGTTGATAAAATTAAAGAGAATATTCCTCCTAAGAAAAATATTACTCCTCCGAATCCTAAATCTAAATCAAAACCATCATAAATTGCTAAACTTGTAATATTTTGAGAATTTGATAAAGAAACTGCACTTAGAACCAATAATAAAATTCCTAAAAAGAGATACCCTTTTTGAATCATGAAAATATAATGTTGTTTGATTTAAAAAGATATTCTATTCTTTAGGGATCTTAGTTTACTACTAAAAATATATAAAAAGAACCTTATGTTATTACTTAGAGGTTTGATGATGGATAAAAAGAGATTTTGGTTAAATGTTTTTCTTGCTTTAGGGATGATTGTTGCTGCTTTTTTGATTTATGAGCATTTTTCTGAAAGTGCTAGTAAATTCTGTACTTTTGGAAGCAGTTTTGATTGTGGGATCGTTAACAAGAGCCCTTACGCAAATCTTGATGGGATTTCATATTTATTGACTATAGACTTTAATTTACCTCTTCCATTAATTGATATTTCAGGAATAAATTTGTTCTTCGATTTTATAACTAGTAATGCATTTCTTGGATTGCTAACTTTGTTGTTTGTCTTGCTAGTTAACTTAAACTATAAAAAGGTCAAGTTTCTTTTTATAAGTAAAGGGGATAATGTTAAATGGATTCGGGGAATATTGGTGTTTGGGCTGATTTACGGATTTTATCTATTTCTAATACAACATTTCATTCTCAAAACATATTGCATATTTTGTCTTGTTTTAGACCTAATGATAATTGCATCATTAGTAATTTCATTTAAAATTAAAAAATAATATGGCTAAAAAAAATAAATCTAAAAAAGGAAGTAAATCTTGGATAATTGGAGTTGTTGTAATTGTTTTGATAGTTGTTGCTATTGTTCTTATAAGTAAATCTGGTAAGAATTATTCTTCTAGTGATGTAGATGCTTTCGCTAAATGTTTAACTGAAAAAGGTGCTGTAATGTATGGAGCATTTTGGTGTCCGCATTGTTCAAGAGTTAAGAAAAACTTTGGAGAATCATTTAGATATATTAATTATGTAGAGTGCGATCCAAAGGGAGAAAATGAACAATCTACTCTTTGTATACAAAAAGGTATAGAGAATTATGCAACATTTGAATTTAATAACAACCCTGAGACGAGACTTGTTGGAGAACCTTCATTTGAGGAATTAGCTGCTGCTACTGGATGTCCAGCTCCTCAAGCTAAGTAATATGGTTTCTGAAATATCTTTGCCTACATTGCCTGTTGTTATAGCTACTGCATTAGTTGATTCTATAAATCCTTGTGCAATAGGAGTTTTAGTTTTGTTAATTGCTACCTTACTTGGACTATCTAAGAATAAGAAGAAAATGATATTTACAGGGTTAATTTATATTGCTGCTGTTTTTGTTACATATCTTCTTGCAGGGTTTGGATTGCTTGCATTTATACAGAAATTTAATATTTCCGAACAATTAAGTTGGATAGTTGGAATATTGGTTATAATTCTTGGACTTATAGAGATGAAAGACTTTTTCTGGTATGGAAAAGGTATCACTCTTTCAATTCCTGCTAGAAGAGCTGAACAAATAAAGAAGATGATGAGGAAAGTTTCAATTCCTGGAAGTATTGTTCTTGGAATATTTGTTGCAGCCGTTGAACTTCCTTGCACTGGAGGACCTTATCTTGCAATAACTACTTTATTGGCAAAAATAGGATTTACAATGCAAGTTTTCTGGCTTTTGATATTGTATAATTTTATATTTGTACTGCCATTGTTAGTTATACTTGGATTAGTGGGCTTTGGAGTTTCTGCTTCTGCGATTAAAGAGTGGAAGAATAAACAGAAGAAATGGATGAGGTTGTTCATAGGATTGATAATGGTTGCTCTTGGAATTTTGCTAATTTTGTGGGCTAAGGGAACTATTAGTTTTGGGCTTACTTCTGGTTAGGAAAAGCTATGAAGAAAATCGTAGTCAATGATAAAATGCAGAAAAATTATTCCTATTATCTATCTGAAAAAGAAGGCAAGAATTTTGATCCAGAATTCAAGCCACAATTAACCCCCAAGGAAATGCTTGAATTGGGAGTTTTTGGAGGGAAGTATATGACTGATTGTAAAAATGAATTTCCTAAAAGTTGGTTTGTTAATGCTAAACTATGTTCTGAATTTCACGATCCAAATTTAAATTATTTTAAAGTAAATGCTTCTCAACCATTGAGTGTTTGGATAGATAAATGCTGGATATTCAAGGAAGATCCTAGGGGATGGTTTCAGTGGTATTGCCGTTATTATCTTGGAAGAAGAATTCCTTTAGAAGATAAAAGGCAGATAAAAAGATGGAAGGCCATTGCTAGACATGTTGGTGCATTGAAAAAGAATTGTTCTCCAAAAGATATGAATTGTAGAGTAAGGCAAAGACAAGCATTATTGCATTGGGCCTATGATAGCCGTAAGATATAAGCCTCTAGAGGGATTTGAACCCTCGGCCCCCGCTTGTCTCGATTGTTCACACAAATACGAACACCTTCAAAAACTGGTGTTTTTGAGGTTACGAAAGCGGTGCTCTACCGCTGAGCTATAGAGGCACAAAATCTAAAAACCTGCGTATTTTTTAAATTGTATGTCTAAAAAGTTGCTTGTGTTTATAGTAGTTTTATTCCTTGGTCTGGCTTTTTGGATGTTTAGCTTTATTGATTCATTTAATTCTAGAATAAGTGAGGCTACTGGGCTAGTTGTAAGTGCTGATTCTTTCCCTGTATATTTGGAGACCAATCCTGCAATAAATGATCTTCCTGGAGGCGCATCTGTTGAAATTGCTATAGGCGATAACTTGTATAAGATAAACGGAAGAGATGTTTCTCCTATAAAATCTGAAGATGCTAAAAAAGATATTAAGATATTTCTTCCTGAAGGCTATGAAAATGTTATTGGAGAACTTGGATTATGTGGTGCTTTGAAGAAAGCTTATGTTAATAAAGAAATTAGCTTTGAAACTTATTCTAGTAAAATGATGCTTTTTCTGAAATATCATAAATTGCTTAAATATAACTCTTGCTTAGGTTAAAATGAAGTCTAAAATTTTGTCTGCATTGAAAATTACTGGTCTTAGTGATAATGAGCTAGAGAGTTTGATTGAAATACCTAAAGATATTTCACTTGGAGATTTCGCATTCCCTTGTTTTGTTTTATCTAAAAAATTAAAAAAGAATCCTGTTGAAATTGCTAAAGACATTGCTTCTAAGATTAAATCAGATCATTTTGAAAAAGTGGTTGCTGTTGGACCTTATGTTAATTTCTTTTTAGATTCTAAAAAGTATGCTAGGGAAATTTTGACTAGAATTTCTAAAGAGAAGAACAAGTATGGATCGAATGATTATGGAAAGGGTAAAACTTTTATGATTGAATTTTCACAGCCTAATACTCACAAGGCTTTTCATGTAGGGCATATTAGAGGAACAAGCTTAGGGGAAAGCATTGCAAGAGTTAGAGAATTTTCTAAATATAAAGTGATTAGAGCAAACTATTCTGGAGATACTGGAATGCATATAGCAAAGTGGATTTGGGCATATAATAAATTCCATAAGGGAGAAGAAATAGAAAAAGATGAATCTTGGTTTGCTAATATTTATGTTGAAGCTATAAAAAACTTGGATGAAAATATTGAAGGAGAAACCCAAGTTTTAGAAATAAATAAGAAACTTGACGAAAAAAAAGATTCTAAATTAATTAATCTATGGAAAAATACTAGGTCTAAGTCTATATCTGCTTGGAAACCGATATATCAAGATCTTGGAGTGGAATTTGATAAACATTTTTTTGAAAGCCAAGTTGAAGCTGCTGGAAAGAAAATAGCCCATGAACTTGTAAAAAAAGGTATTGCTGAAATTTCTGATGGAGCTACAATTATGAATCTTAAAGATAGGAATCTTGGAGTATGGGTTTTACTCAGAAGAGATGGAACTGTCCTTTATTCTGCTAAGGATATTGAATTGGCAAGAGAAAAATTTTCTAAATATAAAATGGATGAGTCTTTAGTTATTACAGCTGCAGAACAAAATTTACACTTTCAGCAACTTAAAAGAACACTTGAATTAATGAAGTTCGAAAATTGGGAAAACTATAATCATATAGGTTATGAAGCAGTTAGATTCCCTGAGGGTAAAATGTCTTCTAGAACTGGAAATAATATTTTATATGCAGATTTTAGGAACGAACTTGTTAATGCTGCTAAAGAAGAGATATCTAAAAGATCTGATTTAGATAAAAAAGAGATTGAGAAAAGAGCTCTTGCAATAGGAATTGCTGCAATGAAGTATACTATGCTTAAGCAAGACCTAAACAAAGTGATTATATTTAACAAAAATGAAGCAGTTAGATTTGAAGGAGATACCGGGCCTTATTTGCTGTATAGTTATGCTCGTGCTAATAGGATATTGGGCAAATCTGAAAAGCCACTTAAATATTCTATTAGTAAAATCAATGATAGCGAAAGGCTTTTACTTAATGAACTTTCCAGATTTCCAGATATAGTTATGGATTCTTGTTTAAATTATGAAGTTAGTAACATCGCACATTATTCGTATAATCTTTGTCAAACTTTTAATGAATTTTATCATTCATGTCCCGTAATTGGATCAGATCATGAAGGTTTTAGATTAGAACTTGTTAGTTCTTTTGTACAAGTTCTTGGAAATGCTTTGAATTTGTTAGGAATCCCTGTTTTGAAAGAAATGTAATATGAAAACTTTGATAATTAAGACTGCTGCTCTCGGAGATGTTTTAAGAACTACAATATTGCTTAATGAAATTAATGGCGAGGTTTACTGGATTACTCCCAAGAATGCTAGTGATCTTCTTAATTCTCATAAGATAAAAAGGAAGATATTTATTGAAGACTCTCAAGATGTTGAATCTCTTTTCAATATCAATTTTGATTTAGTCTTGAGTCTGGAGGAAGATGTTGAATTGCTTAAGATTGTTAGTAAAATTAAGACTAAAAAGTTAATCGGTCTTTTTGTTAAAGATGGTAAAGTTGATTATACTGAGCAAGGCAGAGAATGGTTTGACATGTCTCTTTCAAGCAAATATGGTAAGGAAAAAGCTGATCTGTTGAAGAAAAATAATAGAAAATCTCACAATCAGATGTTTATTGAGATGCTTGGAAAAGATTTTGTTGGTCAAGAGTATGATTTAGGATATGTTGGAAAGAAATCTTCAAATAAGAATATAGGAATAATAGATAGATGTGGTAAAGTTTGGCCAAGTAAAAATTGGTCGGGATATTCTGAATTAAAAGAGATGCTTGCTAATGAAGGATTTAATGTTATTAATTTATCTGAGAGGAATTCTATCAAGGAGCATATAGATGATATAAATAATTGCGAACTAATTGTTTGCGGAGATACTCTTGGAATGCATATAGCTCTTGCGCTTAAGAAAAAAGTGGTTTCATTGTTTAACTGTACTTCACCTTATGAGATATATGATTACAAAAGAATGACTAAGATAGTAAGCCCATTATATGAAAAATTCTTTTATACTAAAGAATTAAATGAAGAACTTATAAAATCAATAAAAGTACGAGATGTTTTTGATGCGGTTAAAAAACTTATTAGATAGTTTTGGAAAACAAAGTTTAAATAGACAGAAATAATTTTAGGAACCCATGAATCTGGAAATTATGCTTTTGATGAGTACTGGAGCTTCGGCAATTATTTTAGTGGTTTTGCTTTTATTTGCGGGACTGAGTAGCCATAGCAAGCCAAAAAAAGATTATTTGAGTAGAGAACTTTCAGATCTTAAAGATGAAGTTTCTGACAAGGATTAGCAAATCTTAAAAAGCTTCTAATTATCGATTTTATGTAGGCGAGTTGGCACGTTAGCCCTGTGCTGTTACACCCGCGGGCTT